>NZ_JAERLX010000006.1:0-221007 GCF_018256135.1 Gluconobacter sp. Dm-74
CAGGCCTACCCTCCATCGGTAAGCCTGTGAATCACAACCTCTCGCTCAGTTCAATAAATTAATAGGTCCTGAGCCTATGTTTCTCGTCCTGTCATTTCAAAAGGGCAGGCCGGTTCGGGGTGGCGCTGGTGGTTGGCAGCGGATCAACGTAACGCTGCGGCCCGTCCAGATGTTCTGTCCCTGACGTGCTGACGAAGCCTTTTACCGTCACAAGCGAGCCGCTCATGCATCTTACAGCGTCTACGACAGGGACAGATGGAGACTTTGTCGTAAAACTGATTGATGTTTATCCTGATGAAGTGGCCCAGGAACCTGCAATGGGGGGGTATCAACTGATGGTTTCCGGGAATATTCTCCGTGGGCGATACTGGAAGAGTTTCGAGCATCCTGAAGCAATCCCTGCAAATGTGCAGCAGGTTTATCCGGTGCGTTTACCGATCGTGAATCATACTTTCCTGCCGGGGCATCGGATCATGATACAGATCCAGTCGAGCTGGTTCCCGCTTTATGATCGCAATCCCCAGACCTATGTGAAAAATATTATGCTCGCGCCTAAAGACGCCTATAAACCAGCGACGATTTCGGTGGATATTGCGGGGAGTTGGCTGGAACTTCGTGGCGCATCAAAGCCTGCTTTGTAAAGGATAGACGGCAACCCATGAGGATCGGTGGCGTGTCTTGAAACGCCACAACAGATGTCCAGCCTTTGAAAATATTTTTTCCGGGACGGTCGTTCCGCAGAGCAGTGTCCCTTTTGAGTTTTTACAGAATATGCTCAGCAGGCGAAGCCTTGCGGGGCGGTATTCCATTGTCCCATCCTCCGCCGAGAGCCTTGTAAAGAGTGACGTTGTTAGAGAGCGTCTGAAGCTGTGTCGTAATTGCGCTTAATTGTGCTGTATAAAGCGCTCTCTGCGCGATGAGTGTTGCAAGATAAGGATCATAACCCGCCCTGAATCTTTGCAGGGCGAGGGTATATTGCCTCTCATGGGCTGCAACAGCTTTTTGCTGGGCTTCCATCTGCCCCAGATAGGTTTCCCGCCCGGCCAGCGCATCCGCGACTTCGCGGAATGCGGACTGGATCGTTCGTTCATAGCGCGCGATTTCTTCTCGTTTGCGGGCATGGGCCTGATGGAGCTGGGCGGTCAGGCGGCCTGCATCAAAAAGCGGCAAGGTAATCTGCGGTGCGACGTTCCAGGCACCCATGCCGCTTTGAAAGAGGCGGGTGATATTGTTGCTTGCCGTACCATTGGCGGCTGTGATCTGGATTTTGGGGAAGAATTCGGCTCGGGCGGCACCAATGTCGTCATTTGCAGCCCGTAATTCTCTTTCAGAAGCTGCTATGTCCGGTCTTCGGGCGATCATATCGGACGGCAGACCCGCTGGAACGTCCGGAAACGCCGCGACGGCATTGAGGGATGTTTTGGCGTTCATGGACTGAATGGTGGCTTCTGGAACGGGGGTACCCACCAGCAATGTCAACTGGTCGAAAGCCTGCGCACGTTGTCGCGTGTAGATTTGCAGACTGGTTTCGGCGTCGTGCAGGGCGGCTTCGGCTTCTGCCAGGTCCAGTTGTGTACCCGTCCCGACATCTGCTGTCTGTTTGACAAGGTTGTAAGTCTGGCGTCGGTTTTGCAGAACGTTCTGTGTGATCGTAAGTGCCTGAGTATTGGCGACCCAGTTCAGCATGGCTGTGGCGACGCTGGAGATAATGCTCAATCGCATGGCCTGCTGATTGAGTGCGCTGGCCATATAGCGGTCGAACGAGGCCCGGGAGGCGCTGCGTATGCGGCCCCACAGATCGACCTCATAGGCGGAAACACCAAATCCTACGGCATATTGCCGCATGTAGATCGGTTCGTCCGTGCGTGACAGGCTCCAGATATGTGAGTTCATTTTCTGGACGCTGGCACCGGCGGTGCCATTCAAAGTCGGGAAAAGAGCGGCGTTCTCGATGTCGAATTGCGAGCTGGCGGCCAGCGTCTGCTGCTGGGCAATGCGTAGATCACGGTTATTCTCCAGCGCTGTGGCGATGAGGGTCTGCATGACCGGATCCCGATAGAAGGACCGCCAGTCCTGCAGGAGCGCGCGCGCATCCTGTCCGGCAGTCTCCTTCTTTTTGTCCTGAGGCCAGGCCGACGCAACAGGAGCATCGGGCTTGTGATAGTTCGGAATCATGGTGCAGCCGCCCAGAAGTGTGACGAGCACCATGCCGTATGCAGAGGAAGTCCGCACGATCAGAGTACCTTCAGGGATTTGTCGAGTTGCGGCGCGACCACACTGCCTTCATGCAAAGCTGAGGGCGGATGGACCACAAGTTGGCTTCCATCGGGCAGGCCATCCAGAATTTCCAGGTGATCGCCGTAGTCCCGACCGATCTTGACCTTGCGGACCGTCACCTTGTTATCAACTCCGATCGTTTCGACCGAGAGGCCGTCCGCCTCATAGTTCAGAGCCTCGGAGGGAATCATGATGACAGGTGCTGCGCGTGGAAAATCGAAATGGACCGTCGTATAGAGCCCTGCGGTCAGGCGGCTGTCGTGATTGTCGATCTCGATCTCGACGGGGAGCATCCGGCTCCCCTGTTCCAAGGCATGCCCCGTGCGCGTCACTGTTCCGCTGAAGCTCTGGCCGGGGCGCTCCGGAACCACGATTGAGGCCGGTTCGCCTGTTTTGACTGTGAGCGCGGCATCCTGTGGAACATGCACCCGAACCCTTAGACGGTCCGTGCGGGTCACGATAAAGAGCGGACGCGTAGTACTGTCTGCACTCACCAGATCTCCGGCTTCCACGTTTCTGCCGGTGACAACGCCGTCATAAGGGGCGGTCACCGTCGTGTAGGCCTGACGTTGCGCGGTTTCAGCGAGCACGGCATCAGCGGCTTTCTGTTCGGCTTGCCGGGCATTCTGGGTTAAGCGATCCACATCGAAATTCTGTTTGCTGACAGCTCCACCGCCGACAAGCCCGCCGGACCGGCGCGCGGTAATCTGCGCCAGAGCCAGATTGGCACGGGCCTGCGCCAGTGTCGCCTGCGCCTGCTCAACGCGGTGATCGAGTTCCGGCGCACGGATAATTGCCAGAACCTGTCCGGCCTGCACGGGGGTTCCAATATCGACAAACCGCTTGTCGATATAGCCCGAGGCGCGGGCCCCAATGGGTGTTGTCTCAATTCCCACGGTTTCGCCCGGCAGGTCTAGCGACAAAGGTTGTGTCGAAGCACGCGCGATCAGGGTCCTCACATCCGGAACCTGCTGGTCGCGTTCTCTGGCCGTTGCCGTGACCGCGTGCGCACGCTCGACATGGGTATAAACGCCATAGCCAACTGCGACGATGACACCCAGTCCGGCAAGAATGCCGGGGGAGAACCGCCTGCGTTCTTGGTCGGAGTGGGACATGACAGGCTCAGACGACATTCTCATATTCCTCAAGTAGGCGGGATTCACGACGGCGCAGACGGCTGTAGAGCCAGGGGACAACAAAAAGCGTGGTGCAGGTGCCAATCATCAGACCGCCGATTACGGCGCGGCCCAGTGGCGCGTTCTGCTCGCCGCCGTCTCCCAGACCGAGCGACATCGGCAGCATGCCGATCACCATCGCAAGGGAGGTCATAAGGATCGGTCTGAGGCGTTCCCGGCCTGCTTCCATGGCAGCCTCCATGGCATTCATGCCATGGGCACGACTTTCCTTGGCGAAGGTGACCAGCAGGATGGAGTTGGCGCTCGCCACCCCCACGCTCATGATAGCCCCCATGAGTGAAGGTACGGAGAAGGTCGTTCCCGTGACGAAAAGCATGAGCACGATGCCGCACATGGCGCCCGGCAGACCCAGTATGACAACCAGGGGGTCCATGAAGGACTGGAAGTTCACAACCATCAGCAGATAGACCGCAACGGCAGCCACCAGCAGACCCAGTTCGAGCCGCGTGAAGGACGTGTTCATGCTGTCAATCTGTCCTGCCACCTCAATGCTGTTACCGGGTTTCAGGTCGGCTTTATGCCGGTCCACGATCCGACCGATATCGCGCGCAATGCTCCCGAGGTCACGATCCTCGGCGCTGGCATCGATATCCAGAACCGGCTGGATGTTGCTGTGTGAAATCACGTCAGGTGCCACCGTGCGTTCAATGGTCGCCACGTTCCTCAGCAAGGTCGGGATCGCGGCCGCCTGTGATGCATTCCCTGCCACCACCAGCTTGCCCAGATCATCAACAGTGTTGACCTGATATTGCGGCGTCTGCACGGCAACCGGGTAAAGCGTTCCCATCTGCGGGTCGGGCCAGAAGTTCGGCGTGACCGTGTTGGAGGAGGCCTGCGAAACCATGACACTACGGGCCACATCGTTCAGCACGAGATTGAGGTCCTGTGTCCGTTCGCGGTCGATCGACACGTTCAGGGCAGGTGCTGCAAGCTGCTGATGCAGATGTACATCCACCAGACCGCGCACATGACGCATGTCCTCCATGATCTTGCCCATAACCACGCGGTTATTGGCCTGATCGTAGCCCGTGATCCGCACATCGATCTGGGATGTGAGGCCGAAGTTCAGGATCTGCGTCACCATGTCCGCAGGCTGGAAATAGAACACGACATCGGGGAAACGCTTGGCCAGAACTGTGCGCAGGCGGCTGATATACTGCGCTGTCGGGCGGTGCTTTTCCTTCAGTGCCACCATGATCTGCCCGTCATTCGGGCCGATGGTCGAGCCATCATCAAAGGGCATGGAATAACGAAAGGGGATGCCGATATCGTCAAGCACCAGTTCGCGCTCATCCTTGGGAACAACTTCGCGAATGGTATCTTCAACCTGATCGAAAATCCGTTCGGTGGTCTCAATCCGTGTGCCTGCAGGTGCGCGAACATGAAGTTTGAACTCGCCAGCATCAATAACTGGGAAAAAGTCCTGCCCCACCTGCGTTGCGAGAAGCACCGCGCCCACAAGAAAGATGCCGCCCAGAGCCGGAACTTTCCACGCGCTGTTCAGAAGGCCGGACAGCGTCTTTTCATAACCATTCCGCAGACGCTCGAACCGGGCATCAAATTTCGCGCCGAACCGTTCAAAAATTGTGGGGGGCTTTCCAGCCTCTTCACGGCGCTTCTTGGCCTGTTCTTCCGAGCGCAGAAGCAGCGCCGCGAAGATCGGCACCAGAGTCCGGCTAATGACGTAGGAGGCCAGCATCGCATACACAACGGCCAGCGCCATAGGTGTGAACAGGAAGCGTGATGGTCCGGTCAGGAATTCCACAGACACAAACACACAGGAAATCGCCAGCGTGGACACCAGTGTCGGCAGGGCAATGCCCGCGGCACCATCCAGCACGGCTTTGCGCAGTTCAGCCCCGTCATGATGCAGGCGGTGGATATTCTCGATCGTGACTGTCGCATCATCGACCAGGATGCCCACGGCGAGCGCGAGGCCGCCCAACGTCATGAGATTAAGAGTCTCTCCGGTTGCTGAAAGAACAGCAATCGACGACAGGATCGCAAGTGGGATGGAAACCGCCACAATCAGCGTAGACCGCCAGCTTGCCAGAAAGGCAAGGATCATGGCTGCTGTCAGCAGACCGGCAATCACGGCTTCAGACGCCACGCCCTTTATAGCGGCTTTTACGAACAATGATTGATCGAACAGTTCGTCAATCTTCATGCCCGGGGGCGCTGCGGCGCGTGAGATAGGCAACACGGTGTCACGCATGGCGTTCACAACCGCCAGAGTGGACGCGTTCCCGGCTTTCATGATCCGCAAAAGAACCGAGCGGTGTCCCTCGCGGCGCACCACGTTATGCTGCACCTCCCAGCCATCACGGACCTGCGCGACATCGCGGATACGGATGATGGCACCTGTGTTCGGATCTTTTCGTAGCGGAAGATCGTTCAGTTGCTTTGAAAAATACGGAATGCCGTTCATCTGGATGTTGTATTGAGACGGACCGAATTTCACCGTTCCACCCGGAAGTGTGAGGTTCTGGGCGTTGATGGCGTTGGACACATCCAGCGGGCTGATTTTCATCGCCTGCAACTTGGTCGGGTCAATATCGACCATGATCTGGCGGATCTTGCCGCCATGCGGTGGGGGCAGGAGCGTGCCGGGAACAGGCGCCATCTGCTGCCGCAGACGATACACGCCATAATCGTACAATTCGCTTTCCGTCAGCTTGTCAGAAGACAGGGAAAGCTGAAGAACCGCCACGCTGGAAGCGCTATACTGCATGATAATGGGGGGCTGCACGCCCGGTGGCAGCTGGGCACGGATGGATTGGGTAGCTGCAACGGTCTGCCCGAGAGCGACCCCGATATCCACTCCCGGCTGGAAATACAGCTTTTGAAGCACAAGACCGGGTGTGGTCTGGCTTTCAATCGTCCGCAGATTATTGACGAAAAAGCTGTGAGAAAACTCTGTATAGGTACTAATGCGTTTTTCGGTTTCGGGCGCTGAGAGACCATCGTAATACCAGACGACGGTAATGACTGGAATATCAATATTTGGGAAAATATCGGTTGGTGTCCTGAAGATGGCAGAAACACCAAGAAAAAGAACTAAAATTGCTCCGACTATAAAAGTATAAGGCTTCCGAAGAGCTAAGCCAATTATCCCCATAAACTGGCAATTCCCTCTTTTTCATCTGGCATTGAATTTTAATTTTTCAGTGACGATTGATGCGTTCCGGAATGTCACGTCATGCCAGCGCCCATGTGCTAATGGGCATCATAGTTTATGGCGCATTCTTTCGAATAGACGTTATATTCAAAACATGATTATGAATTCCGTTCATTAATCGTCAGAGACGGTTTTGCATCAAGAGTTTTATCCGTTGCGTATCGGTATTATTGGTGCGGGCCGAAACGCTCTTTGGGGCACACATGACGACGCTGCCGACAACTGGCTTACGAGGCCTCTATGAGGCCAGATTGAATCTATCAATTCAGTCGAGGGAGCGGCCTGGGCGAGAGACTCTCGGGGAGAAGCCCGATATGGGGATGCAGTTGCTACACCTCGACGGAAACTGAAGTTATCCCTAAACAATATGATCATGCTCATGAAAAAGGCTCATATATGTCTCGCGAGAATTTTAATGATCTGATCGCGTTTCTGGCCGTAGCGCGCGAAAAAAGCTTTACGCGCGCTGCTGCTAAGCTGGGTGTTTCGCAGTCCGCGTTGAGCCACACGATCCGGCTATTGGAAGAGCGCCTTGGTTTGCGACTGCTGACACGGACCACGCGAAGTGTGACGCCTACGAACGCGGGTGATTATCTTATCCGCAACATTGGCCCGCATTTCGATCAGATTGAAAGCCAGATTGCCTCTTTGGCCGAATTGCGTGACGCGCCAAGCGGTATGATCCGTGTCACCGCGACTGACGATGTCATTGCCTATCTCCTCAGACCAAAAATGGAGCAGTTTCTTAAAAAATATCCTGACATAAAAATCGAGATCCATGCAGATCTGAAGCTTGTGGATATTGTCGCCGAGCGCTTCGACGCCGGAATTAGACTGGGCGAGCAGGTGACCAAGGAGATGACTTCGGTGCCTCTCACGCCGGATATTCGTTTTGTTGTTGTCGGAACGAAATCCTATTTCAGGAAAAATCCCAAACCGAAGGTTCCACATGATCTTCTGAAACATCGATGCATCACGATGCGTCTGCCAACACATGGCGGGATCTATGCATGGGAGTTTGAAAAGGACGGTCGGGACGTCAGGGTCCGCGTTGATGGTCCTCTGATATTTAACAGCATCTTTCCTGTGCGGGATGCCTGTCTGGACGGGCTGGGTCTGGCGCATATGCCGGAAATGGTTGCGGAGAAATATATTGCCGATGGGCGTCTGGTAAAAGTGCTTCAGGATTGGTGTCCATACTGGACCGGATATCATCTCTGCTTTCCCCACAATCATCAAAATTCCATGCCATTTTCGCTCTTTGTCGAGGAAATGCGTTATGAGGCAGGCACCCCTTCGGTTTCATGAGTAAAATCGAAGATCATATGCAGATATGAAGGGCTAATCGTGCCGGTAAAGAGCCCTTACATTAGGAATGTGCGGCCACATGTGTGTCAAATATGAACGGGAAAATATCATGAAAGCGATTTATCCTCTCGTATGTGCTGTTGCCATGACCGCGGCAGGTCAGGCAGTGGCAGCACCGACGCTTGAACAGGCAATCCATTCTCCCACACGCGATGCCCGGTTTGTGGCGCGTGATCCCATTCGGCATCCTCTGGAGGAATTACAGTTTTTCGGTTTGCGTCCGAATGCCAGCGTTGTCGAAATATGGCCGGGCGGAGGGTACTGGACGCAGATCCTGGGGCCATATCTGCATGGTCAAGGCGTCTATACGCTGGCTCTTGGTCCGGAAGATGGAAAAAGTTCCGCCTTCAGCAAGATGGTGGCCGCTCACCCTGAACTCAAGGAAACATTCAGGGCAACGCAGTTTGACAGCGGCCATCTCGATTTTGTCGCGCCAGCCAGTGTCGATTTTGTCCTGACTTTTCGCAATCTGCACAACTGGATGGAAGCCGGTAATGCGCCGCAAATGCTTGCAGCTATTTATCGGGCTTTGAAGCCGGGTGGTATATTTGGTGTCGAAGACCATCGCGGCCATACAAATGCGTCGCAGGATCCGCGTGCGGAAGATGGATATGTCCGTCAGTCTTATGCGATCGCGTTAATTGAAAAAGCAGGTTTCAGGCTGGTGGGATCGTCGGAGATCAACGCCAATCCGCGTGATACCGCCAACTGGCCGAAGGGCGTGTGGACATTACCGCCGACCTTCGCGTTAGGGGACAAGGATCACGCCAAATATGCCGCCATCGGGGAGGGGGATAACTTCGTCCTGAAATTTCAGAAAATCGACCGTTAAAAATCCGGAGACTATCCATGAACAATAATGTTGCAAACAAGATCGTTGTCATTACGGGGGCCAGCAGTGGTCTCGGAGCAGAAGCCGCCCGGCATCTTGCGACATTGGGGGCGACTGTCGTTCTGGGAGCACGGCGTGAAAGCCGGATCAAAGTCCTTGCTGACGATATTGTGGCCAAAGGCGGCAAAGCTTTGGCGATCGAAACGGATGTGACGGACCGAGCTTCGGTTCAGAACCTGATTGATACGGCTGTCAAGACTTACGGTCGAATCGACGTTCTGCTCAATAATGCAGGTGTTATGCCTTTATCCCCGCTCGAAAAACTGCGCGTTGACGAGTGGGATCTGATGATTGATGTCAATATCAAAGGCGTTCTCTATGGTATTGCAGGCGCGCTTCCACACATGAAAGCGCAGAAAAGCGGCCATATCATTAATGTATCTTCAGTTGCAGGCCATCGCGTTCTGGAAAATAGTGCAGTTTACTCGGCCACGAAATTCGCGGTTCGTGCGCTGTCCGAGGGATTGCGGGCTGAAGTGAAACCCTACAACCTGCGTACGACGGTCATTTCGCCGGGAGCGGTTCAGTCTGAGTTGCTCAATGGCGTTCATGATGAGGTGACTGCGGAGCAACTCAGGAATTTTGTTCCTGGTATTGCGATCAGTGCAGACTCATTTGCCCGGTGTGTCGCTTTTGCGATCAGCCAGCCGGAAGATGTGGATATCAACGAAATTCTTTTCCGTCCCACAAAGCAGCAGATATAACATAGCGCTGACAGCGCGGATCACAATTCAGATGGGCCGTGTCCTGAAAAGGGCACGGCCTTTTATATGCATTCAAGAAAAACCAATAAAACAGTCTTCTATCGGGACGGGGCTGACCTCTATGCGCTTTTAATCGGCCGGTACGCAACGTTCATTCATGAATATTATTCATGACTATGCTCGTTTTATAGTGTCTAGTCTGAATGTTCTCTATTGCCTAAATTCCCTTATCAACTCTGCCGGTCACCATGAGCAACGTTCGTGGACGCACGAGAATCATGTTTCAGGCGGCAGTGGTTTGCGGATTTTGCGCGTTATTTTTCAAAATAACCGTGCTGGTGGATCGTCTTGGTCTTGAGGTCTAATGGATACTCTCTCTCAAACATTTTCTGAAACGAGCCAGGCTTCTGACACCCCCTCAGGATCCTGGGAGGCTGTGCTCGCCATGTCTCTTGGCGCTTTCGCGCTGGTCGCATCGGAGTTTATGCCTGTCAGTCTTCTGACACCGATTGCAGCTGATCTACATATCAGCGAAGGGCAGGCGGGTCAGGCCATTTCGGTCTCCGGCGCATTTGCGGTCCTTACCAGCCTTTTCATTTCCGCATTGGCAAAGGGGATCAATCGCAAAACACTGCTGTTGACCCTGATCGGGATGATGATTGTTTCAGGAATAGTTGTTTCTCTGGCGCCGAATTACGTCATCTTCATGCTCGGACGGGCGATGATCGGCGTGGTGATAGGGGGCTTCTGGTCAATGTCCGCCGCAACGGCGATGCGTCTTGTCGAAGATCATCATGTTCCTCGCGCGCTTGCGATCCTGAATGGTGGCAATGCCCTTGCCACAGTTATTGCAGCACCTGCTGGCAGCTTTCTTGGTGGTCTGATTGGCTGGCGTGGCGCTTTTTTCTGCGTGGTGCCTGTGGCTGTCGTGGTTTTCGTCTGGCAGCTTCTCAGCCTTCCGTCGATGCCCAGTGAACGCCATCACCAATCTGCAAGTGTATTCGCTCTATTGACGCGCCCGGTTGTAAGAATGGGGATGATTGCCGTCAGCCTCTTCTTCATGGGACAGTTTACGCTCTTCACCTATGTCCGGCCGTTCCTTGAAGATGTGGCTCATGTCGATGTGTCCACGCTGTCTCTAATCCTTTTGCTGATGGGAATTTCCGGCTTTATTGGCACCGTGCTGATCGGAAGCGTGCTGAAGAAGAGTGTCTACCCCGTTCTGATTGTTACTCCTCTTCTCATGGCGCTTCTGGCGCTTGGACTTCTTGTTTTGGGACAATGGATTGTTGTCTCTGCCGTAATACTGGCGATATGGGGCCTGTTTGCGACATCCGCCCCTGTGGGATGGTGGACCTGGCTCGCCCGGACGCTCCCGCAGGATGCGGAAGCAGGAGGCGGCTTGATGGTCGCTGTCGTCCAGCTGGCCATAACGCTGGGAGCAACCTGTGGAGGGGTCCTGTTCGACGGGATTGGATATCAGGCGACCTTTGCAGTCAGTGCGTGTGTGCTTGTGCTCGCAGCCCTGCTGGCTTTGTTGACGATGAGGCTGGGCCGCCAACCATAATTTTGCGGGCATTCAGGCCGGGAAACTGGCCAAGCCCAACATTTTCGAACGACATACAGGAACAGTGACCATGGATATCAAGCGCATTGGATCGCAACCCTCTGTGAAGGGCCCCGCCGACTGGTTTACCGGGACGGTTCGCATCGATCCCCTGTTCAATCCACCCGAGCCCGCGCAGGTGACGACAGCACTTGTAACGTTCGAGCCTGGTGCTCGAACCGCATGGCACACCCACCCGCTCGGGCAGACCCTGATCGTTACGACTGGATGTGGTTGGGTGCAGCGCGAAGGCGGTCCTGTCGAGGAAGTCCATCCTGGCGATACGATCTGGTTTGCGCCGGGCGAGAAGCACTGGCATGGCGCGGCAGCGACTACGGCGATGAGCCATATTGCCATTCAGGAAAAGCAGAACGGTTCTCCCGTCGACTGGCTCGAACATGTTTCTGACAACGAATATAACAACGGGGCCTTGTCGGACTCCTGACGTATTCTGACGTGCAGGTTTGAAGGCCGGGATGTTTGGACGGTGTATGACGCCGATCCATGAATGATTTTCATGACCATAAGATGTTTTTTCGGGATTATTCTCTGAGTGGGAAGGATCTATCCTGAGAACCGTCCATAGGGTTTTTTTTATTGACTCAAGAATTCCGGCTGATGCCTGCCAGGGGAAGAAAAGCGAGTGTCGGCTTCATTGCGTCCTGAAAACAGAAATCTGATTAACTGTGCCTGATAATGAGGGGCTGATGGAACTGACGATCAATGGTGTGCAGCACCACATCGATGTCGAGCCGGATACCCCTTTGCTTTGGGTACTGCGTGACGACCTGAAAATGACGGGTACCAAATACGGATGCGGCCTCGCGCAATGCGGTGCCTGCACGGTTCTCATCAACGGGAATGCCGCCCGATCCTGCGTCACTCCGGTCGGTGAGTTGGGTTCTGCGGCAATCACGACCATTGAAGCGATCGAGCAGGACGAGATCGGCCAGCGGGTTGTTGCCGCATGGATCAGGCATCAGGTGCCTCAATGCGGTTATTGCCAATCCGGACAGGTCATGGCGGCGACATCGCTGCTCAAACAGACCCCGCATCCTACGGACGACGATATCAGGGCCGTCATGGTCAATCTCTGTCGCTGTGGAACCTATAATGCGATCAGTGCCGCGATCCATGACCTGGCAGGAGAGACAGCGCAGGAAGGAGCGAAGAAGTGAGGAACGCTCCATTCGATGCGATGGCAATGAGTGACGTTCCGGTCAATCTCTCCCGGCGTCGCTTTATGCTGTCTTCGGCGGGCATCGCGGCAGGAGCTTTTGTTCTCGGGCTGGGCGTGCCCCAGCGCGGTGCGCGTGCCGAGGCAACGAAACTGCGTGGTACCAAGGTTCCGGCGTTTCTGGAAATACGGCCTGACAGTACGGTGCGGCTTCAGAGCCCCTTTGTTGAAGGGGGGCAGGGTACATTCACGGCCATGGCCCAGATTGTTGGTGAGGAACTGGATGCCGATCCCGCCACCTTTGTCGTCGAGAACGCTCCTCCGGGTGACGCGTATGTTGTCATGGACAACGGCATGCGCATCACCGGTGGCAGCATGTCCATTCGGAACGGTTATTCCGCGATGCGCCGGCTCGGGGCATTGGCTCGCGAGATGCTGCTACAGGCAGCCGCACGGCAGTTTGACGTACCTGTAGAGGAACTGACGACGCAGCCTGGCCGGGTGATTCATAAGCCGTCCGAACGCTCGATTGCCTATGGGGAGCTGGCTCACGCAGCAATGAGCTTGCCGGTGCCGGATCCCGCCACTGTCAGGCTCAGGGAGCCGGGAGAATTTCGCTGGATCGGTGCGCCGGTCCCGCGCGTGGATGTCCACGACAAATCGACGGGCAAGGTGGTCTATACGGTCGATGTCAGCGTGGATGATATGCTTCATGCGGCCGTTCAGCACGCGCCCCGGCTTGGCATGACCATCCAGACAGTCCGTAATGAAGACCAGGTTCGGGCGATGAAAGGGGTGCATTCCACGCATCGTCTTCCGGGCGCATTTGCGGTGGTGGCCGAACGCTGGTGGGACGCAAAGCGAGCGGCCGAGGCCGCTCTGATAGACTGGCAAGAGCCTGGACCGGACACGACGATGCGGGTCATGCCCACTGACTTTTCGACGGAAGCCTTCCGGAAGGAACTGGCTGATACACGTGGCCCCGGTGAGGATGCGGAAACCAGAGGCGATGTGGTCCGGGGGCTGAAAAATGCCCATACGGTCGTGGAGGCGACCTATGCAAGCCAGTATGTGAATCATGCACAGCTCGAACCGCCGTCCGCGTTAGCCCGTTTCAATCCTGATGGCGCGCTGGAGGTCTGGGTGCCCAATCAGGCGCCGGACATGTTCCGTGCGGACATTGCCAAACGCACGGGCCTGCCCGTCGAAAAAATTATCATTCATTCCCAGATGCTGGGCGGATTTTTCGGTCGTCATTTCCTTTACGAGACAGCCAGTCCCTATCCACAGGCGATTACGCTGGCAAAGGAAACCGGCCGTCCTGTTAAGCTGATCTGGAGCCGTGAGGAAGAATTTCTGCGCGATACGCTGCGACCGATGGCAGCAGTACGGTTTCGCGGCGGACTGGATAGGAACGGCATTCCGGTAGCTCTTGAGGCCGTCAGTGCGACTGAAGGTCCAACAGAAGGCCTCAACAACAAGCGCGGCGACAGGCTGGATGACAGCGCTCTCGAAGGTCTGACCGGAAAGTCGTACGACATCCCTGACCGACGGATTGCCCAGAATTTTGTCAAAAACCCCGTGATGCTCGGTTACTGGCGTTCCGTCGGGAACTCCATGAATGATTTTCTCTATGAAACATTTCTGGACGAGCTTGCGGACAAGGGGCATCAGGACCCCTACGAGCTTCGGTTACACCTGCTGCGGGACAACAGGCGTCTGACGACTTTGCTCAAGTCGGTTGCAGACCTGTCCGGTGGCTGGAAGCGTGGCCCGTTTACGGCGGCAGATGGTTCACGCCGTGCGCGCGGGATTGGCATGGCGTCCCCTTTCGGGTCTGAAGCGGCCGCGATTGCGGAAGTGTCGATCGAAAACGGGCGTGTGAGGGTTCACGAGGTCTGGGAAGCAATCGACCCTGGGAAGGTTGTAAACCCCGCGATTGTGGAAGCGCAGGTCAACGGCGCGATAGCTCTCGGACTGTCTCAGGTGCTTTTGGAAGAGACTGTTTACGAGAACGGCATGCCACGCGCGCGGAACTATGATGGCTACCCAATTCTCGCTTTGAATCAGATGCCTCGTGTGCATGTGAAGATTGTCGAGAGTGGCGAGAAGATGGGTGGCGTCGGGGAGCCTCCGCTGCCTGCCATCCCGCCCGCGGTGGCTAACGCGGTTTCGACCCTGACCGGGCGGCGGATCCGAAGCATGCCGCTGTCACGTCATGACTTTGCAAGCTGAGACGTTGATCGTCGTCTGGCACGTCTCGCGTGCAGCAGAAAGAGTGCGGAACTGAAGATGACTAACCGCCTGAAGAAAATTTTCGCAGTCGTGATCCCTGCATCGGCTGTTCTGGCTGCGGGAACAGCATGGTTCGTGACCCGTCTCCCTGCGTCGTCCTTTGAGAAAACCGGTTCTCAGGGGGAACCGTCGGCGCAGCTCCTGGCGCGAGGGGAGTATGTCTCCCGTCTGACAGATTGCGTCGCCTGTCACAGTGTGCCGGGTGGGGCAGCCTATACCGGGGGCCTGAAGATGGTGACGCCGATGGGCGCAATTTTCTCTACGAACATCACGCCTGATCGAGAGACGGGGATCGGTGCCTATACGCTGGCCGATTTCGACAGGGCGCTTCGTTCCGGTGTGGCAAAGGATGGGCACCGTCTTTATCCGGCCATGCCCTATCCGTCCTATGCCAGACTTTCTGACGATGATATCAAAGCGCTTTATGCCTATTTCATGAAGGGCGTCCCGGCCGTTCATCTGGAAAACCGGAAAAGCACGATCCCCTGGCCGCTGAACATGCGCTGGCCTCTGGCTTTCTGGAATGTGGTTTTTGCCCCGTCAGACGTTTATCGCCCGGACAGGTCGAAAGATGCCCAATGGAACCGGGGGGCCTATCTTGTTGAAGGGGCGGGGCACTGCGGGGCCTGTCATACGCCGCGAAGTCTGGCCTTCAACGAAAAGGGGACAGACAGGCATAGTGCGGCCTTTGTCTCCGGCGCTCTGATCGATGGCTGGTTTGCGCCCAGCCTGCGCAACGATGCAAACACGGGTCTGGGCCGGTGGAGCGAGGACGATGTCTTCCGTTTTCTCAAGACCGGCCGAAACGACCATGCCGTCGTGTTCGGCTCCATGACAGAGGCTTTCAACAACTCGACGCAGTTTTTCTCGGATGATGATCTACGGGCTGTGGCACACTATCTCAAGTCTCTGCCTGGCAACGCGCAACGTGACGGAACGCCGTGGCAGTATGAGCCGACACAGGCCAAGGCACTCCAACCCGCCGGACGGCAGGGCACTCCCGGTGCGCAGACCTACATGGCGAAGTGCAGTTTCTGTCATGGCACGGATGGGCGCGGGCAGTGGCAGTGGGTTCCGCCGCTGGCAGGAGCAGCTTCGTCTCTGGTGCCGGACAGTTCCTCTTCCATCAACGTCACACTCAATGGATCTGGCCGTGTCGTCGCGGCCGGGGTGCCGGATTCCTATCGGATGCCGTCATATCGCGAGCAGCTTTCCGACAGGGACATTGCAGATGTGCTGACCTTTGTCCGTTCGTCGTGGGGGAATCGTGGTGCTTCTGTCACTGCAGCAGAGGTCAAGACGCTACGGAAGAAAACACGTCCAGCAGACAGTGGTGTCGTTATCCTCAAAATAAATTGAACCTGTCCTGACCGGTTTTAGATCGTGCAATCAGGTAACGTGCCTGTATTGAGACAAAGCTGTGTGGAAAGAGCCGATTTCCGTTCCGCACGACGTCCGCATCGGAGGTACTTTCGGGAGGAAGTGGAATGCAGGTTAGATCATCACTCCCATAAAACCAGATAAGAGAGACGTTATGACAAAAATAATACCGGTTTTATTCTTTTCTATTTTGGAGACGTCTTCTTTTTTCGTGCCCGCTTCTGCGGTCGGACAGCGTCCGGCTCTTGAGGATAAAGACATATTGAAAATGGCTTCAGCTGCGCGAGACGCTCTCGCACGACAGCATATTGAAGGTTGCATCGTGATTGCCGATCCTGACGGCATGCCCCTCTATGTCCAGCGTCAGGTCGACGCGACCCCAAACTGCCTTGCATCCGCTTTGGCAAAAGCAAAATCAGCAGCTTTTTTCAAAACGGACACAAATACTGCTTATCAGAGCCTTCTGAAAGGTGAAGTGCATAATCTGGCAGTTCCCGATTTATCCTCTAACCCTGGTGGTCTTCCGCTTTATGTCGGCAAGACGATTGTTGGTTCTATCGCAATCAGTACCCCTGATGGCGAGAAAGATATTGCTGTAGCGCACGCTGCTGCCAGTGCATTGTGACGATATTCAGGATTTGTCAGGCAGGCAGGAGCATGGCCTTCAAAGCACATTCACTGATGCTTGATCCTGTCGAACCATTATTTTCTGTCATATGGCGGGTTGTTACCTGAGGAGGGAAACATCGTGCGTTCCACACAAAACGGCCTCTCTCGTCGCCAGCTTTTGGCAGCCTCCCTTGCACTTCCCGTCATAGGAAGTCTTCCGGGTATCGCGCGTGCCGCAGGGCTTCTGACGTCTACTGATTTCCATCAGCTTTGCGTGGTTCTGACGGGAAGGGACAATTTCAATCCTGAATTTTCCAGGCGGATACTGAAAGCCCTTACCCAAAAAGACAGTAACTTCCCTGTTAGAGCGAACGATTTGAGAGAGTCCCTGAAAGCCGCCGACCTCACGGATATGTCGAATTTCGCTAGTTATGCCCAACAGAATAAAGACCTCGCCTCTGTGGCGCTGAGCATTATTTCCGCCTGTTATCTTGGTTACACCGGTACGCCGGCAATGGACGCAACTCCGGCCGTCGGTCATCCCGTAGATGATGCAACATTCATTACCTATGTCGGTGCGCTGATGTATGCGCCTACAAAAGATACGACCGTTATTCCAAGCTATGCCAGAGGACGCACAAATTATTGGGTGAATCCTCCGTCTGCCCAGAATGCCGGCTAACTTCTGTTTCAGGTAAATGTAAAAATGACCATTCAGTATGATGCAGATGTTATTGTCGTTGGTTCAGGGGCGCTTGGAAGCAATGCTGCCTATGAACTTCTGAAACATGGCAAATCGGTTATTGTTCTGGAATCCGGACAATCAATACCGCGCTGGAAAATCGTCGAAAATTTCCGCTCTTCTCCCCGTAAGGGCAATCATAACGACCCGTATCCCAATCAGCCTTGGGCTCCGACTTCTTTCTCCCCGGGCTATATCGAGAACACTGGGAACTTTAAATTTCTTCCAGGAATGTTGCGTTTGGTTGGAGGAACTACCTGGCATTGGGCCGGAGCAACATGGCGGTTCCTGCCCAACGATATGAAACTCAAAACCCTTTACGGTGTGGGGCGCGATTGGCCGATCTCTTATGAAGACCTCGAACCCTACTATGGACGTGCCGAGTTCAACCTTGGCGTTGCAGGCAGTGATACTCAGGATCAGTCCGGTCAGGGCAGCAACCACCAGTTTCCGGCACGATCAACGCCCTATCCCGTTCCGCCGGAAGCCGAAACCTATTACTTTCAGCGGCTCAAGGCCCGTCTGACGCCTGAAGGTTTCAATTTCATCCATGAACCCAACGCCCGGACCAACCAGCCATGGGATGGGCGCCCTGGATGTTCAGGGAACAACAACTGCATGCCTGTCTGCCCCATTGGCGCCATGTACTCTGGAGATGTGCATGCCAGACATGTTCAGGCGCTCGGGGGAAAAATTATTGAAAATGCAACGGTCTTCAAGCTTGAGAAGAGGCCTGACGGTAAGATCGTGGCGGCTCACTACAGAACGTCCGAACACAAGGATGTCCGTCTGACAGCGCGTTACTTCATCATTGCCAGTAACGGACTTGAAACACCCAAGCTCCTACTCATGTCCGACGTTGCCAACGCTTCCGATCAGGTAGGCCGCAACCTTATGGACCACACAGGGATGGGGCTACAGTTTCTGGCAGATGAACCCCTATGGCCAGGACGTGGCCAGGTGCAGCAAGGGGGAATTTTCAACTGGCGTGATGGTGATTTCCGACGTGAACACTCAGCCATCAAGCATGCGTTGACAAACACAGTGCCTAATCGGGCCATTACGCAGCACTTGTTGTCCCAAGGCATCGTAGGGCCCGAACTGGATGAAAAAATCAAGGACTGGGCTGCACGATGGGTCGATATTTCAACGGTCTTCGAACTCCTGCCGAGCCCATCCAACCGGATTCAGCCGTCCACAACCCGCAGGGATGCCCTCGGTATTCCCACCATGACCATTCACTACGACACAGACGACTATATTGAGAAAGGCGCTGTTGTCGCCAAGGCAGACTACGCGAAATTCGTTGCGGGCATGGGAGGTACTGTTATCAACAACAATACCGGCTGGCAGAACCGGGACCACATCATGGGTACTGTCCTGATGGGGGACGATGCGAAAACATCTGTCGTAAACGGCGAATGTCGGAGTTGGGACCACAGCAATCTGTTTATGGCAACCACCGGCGTGATTCCGGCCTGCGGCGTTGTGAACCCCACACTGGCTGGTGTCGCTCTGGCCATCAGGTCAGCAGACATTATCGCAAAGGAAGTCTGAGCCATGCCTCGCTATCTTGCACCTGGTCTCGGTCTTGTCATCCTTACAGCGATTCCCAGTCTGGCTATGGCGCAGGCCAGTACGGAAGATCTCGTCAGGCAGGGGGCGTATATCGCCCGCGCTGCGGATTGTATGGCCTGTCATACCAATCCTGGCGGCAAATCCTATGGCGGTGGCTATGTCATCTCCTCTCCGCTCGGGGACATCATCGCGACCAATATTTCGCCGTCCCGGCAGTACGGAATCGGAAACTGGACGGAAACCCAGTTTTCCAGGGCTGTGCGCGAAGGTGTCGCGCCTGAAGGTCATCTTTATCCGGCCATGCCCTATACGGCATATTCGGGGATCAGCGATGCTGATATTCATGCCCTGTATCTCTATTTCACGAAGGGCACCAAGCCTGTTGATTTACCTCCGGAAAGGCACACCGCTTTGCCATTTCCCTTCAATCAACGTTGGTTGATGGCCGGGTGGAATCTTCTGTACTCAACCGGTAAACCTATGTCAGCCGCTACAACAGCAGCAGGCGGCACACAGCGGGGAGAGTATCTGGTTAAGGTACTGGCCCATTGTTCAACCTGCCATACACCGCGAAACATCGGCATGTCGGAAGATCAGAGCCGTTTTCTCGCTGGCGCCGATCTTGGTGGCTGGCATGCGCCCAACCTCACATCCGACGCCATAAGTGGCCTTGGCGGCTGGAGCGACGACGAACTCAAGTCTTATCTTCGAGACGGCGCTGCTCACGGTAAAAGCCAAGCGGCCGGGGGAATGGCCGAAGCGGTTGAACACAGCCTACGGCATCTTACCGATGCGGATCTTGATGCGATTGTCCGGTATCTTCGGACCGTCAAGCCTGTCAGAAACCCGAACCAGAGCCGTCCCGGCTTCAGCGTTACAACTGGGAAACCTGTCGATCTGGCTGTTCTTGATGCTCCTATAAACCGTAGTCCCGATGCCCTGACGAACGCTTCCAGCATCAATGGCGCGGAGCTTTACACGGGAGCCTGTGCTTCATGTCATCAATTTAACGGCCAAGGGACACATGACCAGTTCTACCCGTCATTGACCTCAAATACCGCAGTGGGTGGCCCAACGGCCCAAAATCTGGTGATGGCAATCCTCAAAGGCGTGAACCGTGCGACGAATAACGGTACCGTCACGATGCCTGCGTTTGAAAAACAGCTCAACGACGCGCAGGTGGCATCCGTAGCGAATTATGTTCTTCAGCGCTTTGGAAATGACGCGATCCACGTCAATGCAGCGGACGTCACGCTTCTTAAGGAGGGGGGAGCCAAGCCTCTCCTTGTTCGATATGCCCAGATTGCTGCCATAGGCGGCGTAAGCATCATGGCCGTTTTGGTTTTTGTGAGCCTAATGGTTATTCTGTACAAAAAGCGTAATTCCAGTAAAGAATAACCGTGTTTGGAGAATTATGTATCCATAATCGTCTGGTCCAGAGTGACTTAAAACATGTTTGGGAAATATTACTGTCGATACAAAAGTTGATGTCCTCTGATTAAGACAACATTGGACAATGCGCTAAGGCGCGACGTCTTTTGAGCTTCTCATATGACTCTCAATGCGAGTGTGGTGTTTGTATATCGGCCTATTGTACCTGACAGGCTTCCCGCAAAATCTCCGTCCCGACAGGTAGAATTCTATATCTTTCTCTTCCAGAGTATCTGAAGCCGAGTGTTATGATACCGTTCACATTTTCATCAAAAGTGGATTTTCTATTTAAATTGTATATTATAGTATCCTAGTGTATGGATTTAGCATATTTAGGTGTTTTGTGGGCAAAATCGATTGTGTTGTTTCAGTCATTATCCCAGCATATAATGCTGAAGATTTTATCGAGCATGCTGTTCATTCTGTTCTGAAGCAGACGATGAGTAATTTTGAGATAATTATTGTTAACGATGCATCCCGTGATAAAACTAGAGAAAAATCATTAAAGCTTTGTGAGCTTGATGAGCGTATCACATATTTTGAGAACGATAAAAATCTCGGGGTTTCAGAGTCAAGAAATTTCGGAATCAGAAAATCTAAAGCAAAATATATAGCAATACTCGATTCAGATGATTTATGGAGAGAGGACAGACTATCAATAATGATCGAGCATATGGAAAAAAATAATCTTGATATGCTTGCGGATCAGCTTGTTGTTTTAACCGAAAATTCGCGAGAGAATGCATTTTCTCCAGAATGGATGAAATACAATAAAGACATAAATATATTTCATTATATGTCTATGGATTGGCCAGGTTTACAGAAAACTATGCCTTTATGTTATATGAAGCCCGTTTTCCGTAAGGAATTTATTTTAAAAGAGAATATTTTTTACGATAAAGAATTGAGCATTGGCGAAGACTCTCTGTTTTATTCATGTATGGTTGTAGCTGGAGCAAAATTCATGGTTATTCCAGATGCGCTTTATTTTTATACAGTTAGAGATGGATCTCTCTCAAATATAAATCTGCCCGCACTACAGTTGATGAAAATACCAAAAAAAATAATGGAATTTTGTGTATTGAAAAATATAGTAATTGATAGAAAAATTAAATTTACTATAAATGCAAAATATCAATCTTATCTTTTGAAACATTCAATTGATTTAATAAAAAATGGATTTTATAAAAAATCTGTACTAAATTTAATGAAAATCCAGATTGGAACGTATGTAAGGTGGGTGGTTTATTTTATAAAGCTTTCTTGCAGGAAACTTTTTATTTCATCAGGGTTTGAATTTGGAACAAGAAAAGAAATTACCCCGCCATTTATATCGACTTTAAGACGCATGTCGTAGGCTTGCGCTTCATAACCAAAGCATGAGAGTGGACTGGGGAATAGAGGGCTGAGCATCTGTCGTAGCTGGTTGCTGCCGTCGTCAGTCCTTTATACCCCCGAACATAATTCCGACCGGTTGCGTCGTTGATATTTTTCTCTTGTTGTATTTTATGAATTCTCGACGTTGCTTCCTGTAGTTGTGTATTGTCTAGTTACACCCGCGCTGACTATTACGGTTCAAAAAATAGTCTCGCCCAACACTTAGTCGTCATCAAGCTGAGAGTGGCCATGATTCTCGGGAAAGAGTGCGCGCAGACTCTCCATCCACCAATCAGTTGCCAAGAGTGATTGCTTATCTCCAACCGCTTTATTGATTCTGAAGTGGTTTCCGTAAATAAATCAACGAAATTTTTGCGGGTACGGGTGCGTCATTTTAACCGTTATCTCAATGATTTTACACCATTCTCGATACTGGTTTGGGCGCAAAATACTCAATATAGCGAACGCTAAAAATATCGACATTTCGACGGCATACCTAATTTCCAATTGTGGGAAAAGAAACGCTTAGCTATTGAGAAAATTCGCCATATATGCTATGTTTGATATACTGGTATTTACGTATAAGTATAAACCAGCCGAGCGCAAGCTATAAAATCAAAAAACAAAATTGGATATTTTATTGTGAGCAATCGCATATTTAAGCACGCTTTCATAATTATATTTTTATCGAGTGTCCCTTTGGGAGTAACAAAAGCCAATGCTGCTACAAGTGATAATATTATTGAAAATTATAAAGATTCCAATGGGAAAATACGTCCCATAACCATGGAAGCAAAATTGGATTCATCCAATGTGCCCGTTGTGGAGAATTACAAAGACAATAATGGAAAATGGAAAGAAGTATTAATTACTCAGCAAATTTGTGGTCTAGATGAAAATTCTCATCCAATAGCTTGTGGGTCTGATGGGGTTGATAGTTCTGGTAATATAAATTCTCCAATATACTCGCCTATGGTGAATAGTACGGTCGCAAACCTTACAAGCACGGGAGTAAATACCCCAATTCTTTCAATTGGTGGCAAACAATCTTCTTACGCTTTGCCGGGACAAAATTCTGATCCTTACGTTCCTCCTCACGCACTTTGGCTGGGATCTCAACGAGCTGGAGCGAGTACATCGTCTGTTGCAACAGACAATCTTGGTACGGGCTCATCTATTGTTCTGCGTGGGCGTCCTGATGGGTTTATGGACCTTGGTTGCCTGACGTGTACGGTTACTACTAATAAAAGCGTATTTGATACTCGCGCAGGTTTATCTACAAACCTCACAAGTGCATCAAACATTGCGAATGATCCATCTTTCGATACGGTCGTTCATTATGATCAAACGGGAAATGACGAGCCTGTAATCGTGGTAAAGGGTGTAACCTATGACGCGACGCATATCTTTTTACCATCGGGATCGCCGCTAGATACTCAGCAGATTGCCCGAATTCACCCCAATATGTACATAACCACCAATTCCATTTCAAATGATGTTTCACAACAAAACAACACAACTACAGATAGCGGTTTACAAAATCCTTCTGTCGGTGGTTCTATAAATAATCATAATTATTTTGTTTCGACTGTTTCGTCAGTTTCCCCTGATGGAAAATCGATTACAGTCAATGGCTGGGGAATCATGAATGGTAATAATACCGGCCATCCTTGGAAAACTAATGATATTCCAACATCGAATTATGACACTGTACGGAATAATTTTGGCCAAGCGGTTGCTATGATCGGATCCCCGACACAGACTGGCGGCAGAAATCTTTACATGACTTTTGATCCTGTTGCCAATCCTGATAGTCTTATAGACTACCTTAATGGCGACGAACTGGATCTTCACTACAACGGAGATAAATCTAACGAAGCGACTATGCGTGGTATCGTTATAGCTTTTGACTGTGAAGGCTCCGCTGCGCCGAGTTCTGGAGTGTGCTATCATCCTACTTACGATAGCGTAGGGTTGGAAATTAACGGAAATAATCTGCCTAACGGTATCAAAAACACAGTTTCCGGATGGGCCAACGAGTACAAAGGATATAATTTCTACATTCCGGGGTCTGAAGCGCCGTCTCTTGGAAAAAATAATTCCCATACTTCTTTCGAAACGAGAACACCCACATCGATCGGCACAAATGTGCTCGTAACCCGTTCTTGGGTAACACAGAATGATGCTGCTACGTCTCCAATATGGTCAGATTACCAAGTTAATTTGGGTCTGGTAATCGACGGAAAGCAATGGGATAGCAGCGCAAATACTGGTACAAATATGGGTATGATTTCATTTAATTTCAATAGTGCCAATCTTGGAGGCGTTTGCCTGATTGGCAATAATACAGCTAGTGGAGACTCCAATGCACCCGGCTTGTGTGTGCGTGGTAATGGAGATGTCTGGAGCGCGGGGGCATTCCGTCTCGCCAACAATAGTCCGTTGATGGGGGCCAGTTCTTCTGGAAATAATGGCATTGGCGCAACCCTGGCTCCCGACGATTCAGGAAATTGGAACGTTGGAACCCAGGTTTCGGGCGGGGGAAATATTAAAGGTGTTAATACGTATTTTGGTACCGTTCTTCAGGTTCCGTATATTGAAGGTGTATCGCTAATACGGACGGGCACTAATCAGTCCTTAGACGATATTAAAAATTCCTCACATGAGGTAAGTGATCGTGTTTGGTGCAATGATTGCCTTAATGTTGACCAAGCGGCCGGTGGTGGGAGTGGTCGATGGATTTTCATGGATAATAAAAATACTTGGCGCAGTGATGATGGCGCTGTTGCTGCACACTAGGCTTTATTGACAAAAATTCTATTTAGATGAGCTTTCGTATGGTTCCAAACTTCTCTTAATGAAGAGTAGTGAATACGTTTTGATCAGGCGGTGGAAGGGTGGTCAATCTATCGGCAACCCTCTGTCGTTTGTTTTTATTTGCCCACGGCCGATGATGAAGAGCTTTTTGATCCATCAGATACTGCTTCGTGTTGGTGGATCAAAAAGGAGGACGTCGAAAACCGTTAGAGTATGACAGGCAAAAAATCCGTTATGCGAACTTCGGCAGGAACTGCAAGGCAAGCCGACAGGCTGCGAGATCCCATGCGGCACAGCCGACGCTTTTGAAGAAGATTGGCTGGCCTAGCGGTTGCTTTCCCCGCAGACAATCGGCAAGAGCAACAACGTCTGGCCAGTTTTTTCCAGCCTGAATAATATCCCCTGCTTCATGGGGCGCTCCAACAGGATCATCGACGACGCAGAGACTGTTCAGGACAATATTGGGGCCAATCTCGATCATATCCGGTCGATACGCGCCCACACCGATAACCAGTGTCTCCGGCGAAGCCTGCCCATCGAACAGGATTTTCTGGCTGCTGGTGACGGAAATAACAGCATCATACTGATTTTCAGTGTCGCGTTCGGCCTGAATTCGAAGGGCGGGATATGGGCCTTCTATCAACGACATGATGCGCTGCGCGTTTCTCCCCCGTATTGTGACTGAAAGGCCCGGGTAAAATTCATTCAGCGCTTCAAGATGAACCCGCGCCTGTGCGCCGGTTCCGATAAGTAAAATGTTTTCGAGGCGTTTGGGGCGAAAACAGGACAGGCCGAGCATCGAAATTGCGGCTGTACGTCGTTCAGTCGCGGTAATGCCATCCATGGCGAACAGAAAATGTCCGTCCTGGGCATCCAGGCCCGTTACCTGCCCCTGAAGGGTTGGCAGATCTGTATTCTCCGGGAAAATGGTCAACAGCTTGTGGGCGATTAGATCAGGGCCACAGGCCACCATCGACAGCACGCTTCCGCGTTGATCGGCTGTTGGAACGACGAGGCGTTCCGGGCAGATGATTGTCCCGTCCCGGTATTCTGTGATGGCTGTCCTGAGCGCTGTGATCAGCGGTTGAAAGGGGAGAGCCTGTCGTGTTTCATCGGCTGAAAGAATGCGCATGGAAGCTCCGGAACGGTGTCAGGAAATCAGAATTCTCTTTCAGGATCCGAGGCGTGCGACCAGTGTCATTTCAACTTTCCAGGCCGGGTCCGCCAGACGTGCCTCTACCGTGGCACGGGCAGGCTTGGCACTCTGATCGAACCATGCGTCCCATGCCCTGTTCATCGCGCCAATCTCGGAAATATCCGTCAGGAAGATCTGTACGGAGACGATGTCGCTTTTCCGGCTGCCGGCCTGTGCCAGAAGACTATCAATCTGATGGAGGACGTTGGCAGTCTGCCCTTCCGTGTCCAGGGTTTCGTCCGTGGTCACCTGACCCGCGAAATGGATCATGCCATTGCAGATGACGGCGCCGCTGAGGCGCTCGTGAGGATCCAGACGTGTGATCGACATTGCTGATAATCCTTATATTCAGGGAAAAGGGTTTTTAGAAAATGATTGCTGGTAGCGTCATGACGTCCTGCAAATAGGCGTCATAAAGACTGCGAAAGACTGGTCCGGGAATCCCATTGCCGACGCTCACGCCATCCATTTCGATAACGGGAACGGCGATCGTCGAGGCACTTGTGTAAAAGACTTCCGTCGCGCCCAGAACGTCCGCCTTTGAAAACGGCCGCTCCGCGATTGTCAGACCATGACGTTTGGCAATTTCAATGATTGTCCGGCGCGTAATGCCCGGCAGGATATCCTGGGAAAGATTGCGCGTAATCAGTTCGTTGCTCGCACTGACGATGAATGCGGTCGAGGAAGCGCCTTCGGTGATCTCGTCGCCATCCAGCATCCAGGCTTCGTTGACCCTAGCCTGCTTCACGGCGTGTTTGGCCATGACCTGCGCCAGAAGCGATGTGGATTTGATGTCCCGCCGCGCCCAGCGCAGATCGGGCACGGTAATGATCCGCCCACCGGTTTCGATGACCGGATTGGACTGAACCCGTGAGAATTGTGGAAACATCACAACGGTCGGTTCAAGGCCCTCGGCATATTGGAAAGCTCGCTCCGCCACGCCGCGACTGACCTGAATATAGATCAGCCCGTTGCGCAGTTCATTGCGCCGCATCAGTTCGGTTTCAATCCCGGTCCATGCTTCAATGCTAAACGGATTGGCAATTCCGATCTCTGCCAAAGAGCGCTCCAGACGCTGGAGATGATGGTCGTTATCCACAAGACGCCCCTCGATGACAGCCGTCACTTCATAGACGCCATCACCGAAAAGAAACCCGCGATCCATGACTGGAATGACGGCATCCCGAAGAGGAACGAATTCCCCCCGTACGAACCCGATACGGTTGTCGACAGTCGACACGATCCCTCCATTGCAAGCCGGTCTGTTGAGGTCCTGTATAAAAGAAGTTTCCTGCACTGGCATATTGGATATCCGGACCTGCTATTCAGCGGTGTGATACTGCCCCGCAACTGCCGATAGAGCAGACACTGGACGCACCAGCGCATGCCATGGAGTATTTTTCGACCCGATATCACTCGTAGAACAGGCAGGCGACCCTC
Organism: Gluconobacter sp. Dm-74; assembly: GCF_018256135.1. Lineage (NCBI taxonomy): Bacteria > Pseudomonadati > Pseudomonadota > Alphaproteobacteria > Acetobacterales > Acetobacteraceae > Gluconobacter > Gluconobacter sp. Dm-74. The sequence goes on from NZ_JAERLX010000006.1 coordinate 27,263, forward strand.
ATGGAGCATTTTGATCTCATTCTGAAAAACGGGACTGTCGTTACTTCCTCGCAGGAACGTGCCGATATCGGCTGTCGAAACGGCAGGATCGTCGCCATCGGAAATCTCGGCCGCGCAGAGGCAACCGAAGTCATCGATTGTACCGGCCTGCACGTATTGCCGGGTGTCATTGACCCCCATGTCCATCTGCGCGAGCCGGGAGATGCCAGTGTCGAAACCATCCATGATGGCACGAAAGGTGCCATTCTTGGCGGCGTCACGGCGGTTTTCGACATGCCCAATACGGCTGAGTCGGTCGTTTCCAAAGAAGTTCTGGATCGCAAACGCGCCATGATCCCGGGCAAAAGCTGGTGCGACATCGGGCTTTATGTTGGCGCGACAAAGAAGAATATCGAGACACTGGATACGCTCGAAGTTCAGGACAATGTCTGTGCCATCAAGGTTTTCGCCGGGTCATCGACGGGCGATCTTCTTGTGGAAGACGATGCCAGCCTCGAAGCTCTGATGCGGAACGGAACCCGCCGCGTCTGCTATCACTCAGAGGACGAAACGCGTCTTCAGGAACGCAAAAAACTCTTTTCTGTCGGCCAGCCTTATCGCATGCACATGGAATGGCGGGACGTCGAATGTGCGTTTCTTGGCACCCGCCGCCTGATGTCGCTGGCGCGGAAAACGGGGCGCAAGACGCATATCCTGCATGTCTCCACCGCGGAAGAACTCGCCTATATGCGCGATTTCAAGGATATCGGAACGGTCGAGGTTCTGGTCAATCACCTTACGCAGGTTGGGCCGGATGTTTACGATCGCCTTGGGGGTTACGCGATCATGAACCCGCCCATTCGTGAACAGCGCCACTACGACGCGTCTTGGGCAGCCGTTAATGCAGGTGATGTGGACTGCATCGGCTCCGATCACGCGCCCCATTCCCGTGAAGCCAAGGAACGTCCTTGGCCGCTGACCTCGGCGGGCCTGACGGGCGTGCAGACGCTTGTCTCCATCATGCTGGATCACGTGAATGCCGGCCGTCTGTCGCTTGAGCGGATGGTGTCGCTGATGTCGGCCGGTCCCGCGCGCGTTTATGGGGCGGTCGGGAAGGGGCATATTGCTCCGGGCTATGACGCGGACTTCACGATCGTCGACCTTGCGCATCGCCGGACGATTGAGGAGAGCTGGATCACGTCGCCATGTGGTTGGACCCCGTTTGCAGGGATGCCCTGCACCGGCTGGCCTGTCATGACGGTCATTCGCGGTCAGGCGGTCATGCGCGAGGACGAAATCATCGGATCGCCCCGCGGTGCGGTCGTGTCCTTTTTCTGACCCTCAGGGCTCTTTGGGAAGATCGGTCACAACCTCGCGGACGCGCTCCAGAAAAAAGCGTCCAAGCCGCGAAAGAGAGCGGTTCTCGGACCATATTGCATACGCGGCAACGGGAATGGCCGGTGCAAAGGGGCGGCTGACGAGTTTGAAGCGCCCCGACGAGGCCGTCAGCGGGTCCACGATTGCGACCCCCGCATTGGCCTCCGCAAGCGTACAGGCTGTATTGGCGTAGCGGACTTCGGCAGAGAAGGTGAAACCCTCGTCTTCCTGATCGAACGCGGCCCGTGTGGCTTCCCCGAGCTTGGTGCCGGATTCCAAGGCGATGAAATGATAGTCCCGTAGGTCCCACGGCCGGATCTGCCGCTTTTCGGTGAGTGGGTGGCCCGGCGGCATGACGCAGACCATCTCGCCGCGATACAGAACTTCCGACGCCAGACCCGGCTTGCCGCTGAAGCCGAGCGCAAATCCGAGTTCGGCCTTGTGGCTTTCCACACTGTTGACGACGCCTTCATAGCGCCGGACATCGAAATACGTCCGGATTTTCGGCCGAAGGGACTGCGTGCGCTGGATCGCCGTTGCGAGCATGCCGTAGCCGATCGGCGGCGTGGCCACGAGCCGGAGCTGCCCCGCGCGGCTGTCCCGAAGATCCTGAATCCGGCCTTCGAGCCGTTCATGCAGATCGAAGATTGCCTCCGCGTCATCCACGATGATCGTGGCTTCAGGTGTGGGGTAAATCCGGTTGTTGACCCTCTGGAACAGGGCAAACCCGACCTGATCCTCCATCGTCCGGATCGCATTGCTGATCGCAGGCTGTGACAACCCGAGAACGCGCGCGGCTGCAACGGTCGTATTATGGCGAATGATTGCCCGGAGAATCTCGATCTGGCGCAGGTTCATCTATAAGTTTTTTGAATATGAGAGAGGGATATCTGATTAGCCGGATTATTGAGCGAACCGAAACAAAATGGCAATGAATTTGTGACCGGCAGATGCGCGGAAAAGTTCGCCATCGTGCCATAAATGAGACCCGGACGAGGGAAAATGACTATGGGACGGATCATTCGGATTGCCGCAGCCCAAATGGGGCCGACACAGAAAGCCGATACGCGAGACCAAACGGTCCAGCGCATGATCGCCCTGCTGGAAGAGGCCGCCTCAAAAGGCGCCACACTCGTTGTCTATCCCGAACTCGCGTTTACGACATTCTTTCCGCGGTGGCTGCTCGAAGGAGCGGAGCTGCTGAAGGAATATGAACGTTCCATGCCGAATCCTGAGGTCCAGCCTCTGTTCGATCGGGCGAAAGAGCTTGGTATCGGCTTTTATGTTGGTTATGCGGAACTGACTCCGGAAGGGGAACGTTTCAATACCAGTATTATTGTTGCCTGTGATGGCACAATTCTTGGCAAGTATCGCAAGGTCCATCTGCCGGGTTCGGTCGAACCCCGGGCTGGCGCGAAATTCCAGCAGCTTGAAAAACGCTATTTCGAATATGGTGACCTCGGTTTTCCGGTTTATCGGGCTGGAGCGGAATGGTCCGATGCCCTTATCGGCATGCTGATCTGTAATGACCGCCGCTGGCCGGAAGCCTGGCGCACGCTCGCTCTGCAAGGGATGGAACTGCTTTGCGTCGGCTATAATTCCGCCGCCTATGATCCAAACGGTGGCGATACCGAAAGCGCTGATCTGCGCACCTTCCATGCCCAGCTCGTTGCGCAGGCGAATGCTTACATGAATGCCTGCTGGGCCGTGGCTGTGGCCAAGGCGGGAGACGAAGACGGGTCCTGCCTGATCGGTGGAAGCTGCATCGTTGATCCGAACGGTCAGATCGTGGCCCAGACCACGACCCTTGCCGATGAAGTGATTGTCGCGGACTGTGATCTTGATCTCTGCCAGCAGGGCAAGACCAAGATGTTCAACTTCGAGGCACATCGGCGGCCACAATGGTATACCCGCATCACAAGCCAGACGGGCGTCGTCTACCCGGAGGACGCAATCGGCTGATGACGTCGACATTCCGGACACTCCTGTCTCTGACGGCCTGTCTCCTCTGGGGGCATGTGGGGGACGCACAGGCGTCTTCCGGAGTGCTCCGGATTTCCGTCAATCCGATTTATCCGCCCCTTGAATTCCGCGATCCGGTCACGGACCGCCTGACCGGTTTCGACATCGATTTCGGAAATGCCCTTGCGGCCCGCATGGGCGTGAAGGCCGAATGGGTCGAGACGGCCTTCCCGCAAATGATCCCCTCGGTCCAGAGCGGCCGTACCGACATGATCCTTAGCGGATTTTCCGACCGTCCCGAACGCCGCGCCTTTCTGGATTTTCTGGACTATCTCAAATCCGGCGCACAGGTCCTCGTCCTGTCACAGGGCGACGTCCAGAGCCCCGAGATGCTGTGCGGCCGAAAGGTCGCCGCCAGCCGAGCCACGTCCTTCCCGTCCATGATCCGGCAGTGGAGTCACGACCACTGCGAGGCGCAGGGACGTTCCGCGATGGTGTTCTACCCGTCCGAAAGCGGGGCCGACGCCCGGATACAGCTCCTTCAGGGGCGCGTCGCGGCCATGGTGCAGGGGGGCGAGACGGTCGGATATTTCATCGACATCACCCATCACGCCTTTCGCAGACTCGGAAATCCCCTGTCGAACATGCTGCTGTCGATGGCCTTTCCCAAAGGACACGCTGAACTTAAGGCGCAGGTCTCTCACGCTTTTGCCGATCTTAGGGCAGACGGAACCTATGCGCGCCTTCTCCAGCGCTGGTCCCTTGAAGATGCCGCTCTCCCCGCTACAGACTCAGACGGATCCATACCATGACCAGAACGACAGAGGCTTCCCGGCTTCTTGCCCTGCCGCGCGGAGGGCGTATCGCATGGACGCAGATCGCCTCGGGCGTCGTGCTGCTCGCTCTCTGCGCCTGGATTATCCATGCCTTTGCCGTCGGGCAGATCGAATGGCGCTATGTCGGTCAGTTCCTGTTCGTGCCGTCCATCCTGCGCGGTGTTGGCGCCACGCTGCTGATGGCGATATGCGCCATGGCGCTGGGCATGGTCGCGGGTATTGTTCTGGCACTGGGCCGGCTGTCCACCGCGTGGCTGCCCCGCATCGTCTCGGGACTATATGTCTGGCTGTTCCGGGGCGTGCCGGTCATCCTGCAACTGCTGATCTGGTTCAACCTTGCGCTGATCTTCCCGCATGTCACCCTGCCGGGCGTCGGCTCGTACCGGACGGTCGATCTCATGACGCCGTTCCTCTCGGCGCTGTTCGGGCTGGGCCTCAATCAGGCTGCCTATATCGCCGAAATCTTCCGCGCCGGTTTCCAGAGCGTGGATCGCGGGCAGTATGAAGCCGCCTCCGCCATCGGCATGACGCGCCTGATGGCCATGCGACGCATCATTTTCCCGCAGGCTTTCCGGACGGTCATCCCGCCGCTTGGTAACGAATTCATTAACATGATCAAGCTGACCTCACTCGCCAGCCTCATCCAGTATCCCGAAGTCCTGCACAATGCGGAGACGATCTATTACGCCAACACGCGCGTGATCGAACTGCTGATCGTCGCAGGTTTCTGGTACCTCACGGCCGTGACCGTCCTCTCGCCGTTGCAACACCTGCTGGAACGCCGCTTTTCGCGAGGAAAATCCTCATGACCGAACCTGCGATCTGGATCAGGAACCTGCACAAATCCTTCGGCGCGAACCCTGTTCTGCGCGGCGTGTCGCTCGATATTCCGCCGGGACAGGTCGTGTGCGTCCTCGGCGGTTCCGGGTCAGGCAAGACGACGATGCTGCGCTGCATTGCCCAGCTTGAAACAGCGGAAGGCGGCCTGATCGTCATGAACGGTGAACTGCTCGGCCTGTGGGAGCGGAACGGACGACTGGTCCCCCGAAGCGCGTACGACATTGCCCGTCAGAGACGTCTGGCCGGTATGGTTTTCCAGCGCTTCAATCTGTTCCCGCACATGACGGCGCTTGAAAACGTCATGGAAGGGCCGCTCCGCGTGCAGAAGCGTGCGGCTGCGGAAGTCCGGTCCGAAGCGCTGGAGCTTCTGCGCAGCGTCGGGCTGGAACATCGCGCGGATCATTATCCCGCGCAGCTTTCCGGCGGCCAGCAGCAGCGCGTCGCCATTGCCCGCGCGCTGGCGCTGAAGCCTGCCGTCATGCTGTTCGACGAGCCGACCAGCGCGCTCGACCCGGAATCCGTAGGCGATGTGCTGGCCGTCATGAAAAGCGTCGCGGCCAGCGGCGTGACGATGTTGGTCGTCACCCATGAACTCTCCTTCGCCCGGGAGGTCGCCGATCGCATCCTGTTCATGGATGGCGGCGTTATTCTGGAAGACGCCCCGACCGCCGACTTCTTCGGAACCCCACGCGAAGACCGCACACGCGCGTTCCTCGCCGCCGTTCTCGGCCAGAAATCAACAGCCTGATACTTTCCAAGCGGAGATACTCCCATGATTCGCAGCTACGATGATGTTCCGATCCGCCCCTCGAACCTCGCGGGTCCAGCGCCGGAATTCCCATGGCCGCACGGGATGCGGGCCGCGATGATGCTGTCTTTCGACATCGACGCCGAAAGCGCCATCACCAGCAAGGACCCGTCCCACGCGGACAAACTCGTTTCGATGTCCTATGGCGGTTATGAAGCCCGCGTCGGACTGCCCAAGGTCCTCGAACTGCTGCGCGAACTGGACCTCAAGGCCACGTTCTTCACGACCGGCTGGGCAGCGGATGCCTATCCGTCGATGGTGGAAAGCGTCCTGCGCGACGGCCATGAAGTCGGCCATCACGGCTATCATCACCTGCTGCCCGATCCCGGATCGGCGCATATCGAGGACGAACTGGCGCGCGGTTTCGAGGCGCTGGCCAAGCATGGTGTCCGCCCTGTGGGCTACAGGGCGCCCTATGGCGAAAGCTGCGACGAGCTGCGCACGGCGCTCAAGCGCGAAGGCATGCTCTATTCCAGTTCGTGGCGCGACGATGTGCGCCCCTACCGTCAGGTCCTGCCGGATCTTACGCCGGGCGTCGTCGAACTCCCGCCGTCCTCCTGTTTCGATGACTGGATGCACGGTCTTAGCACCCGTTTTGGCGCGCGCTCGATCTTCCCGAAAGAACATGTCCTGTCCATGTGGAAGGACGAGCTGGACGAAACACGCGCCTGGGGCGCCATGGTCGGCACCGTCTTGCACCCGCTGGTCAGCGGCCGTCCGATGCGCCTGCGTCTGCTGCGCAATTTCCTGCTCTACACGATTGAATGCCGTGACGTTTGGATCGCCACCGGAGAGCAGATCGCCCGCCATTTCGAGGCGTGCGAAGCGGCCGGATCGACCGCACCATGACCGCCCGTCCGATCCGCATTTCCGGACTGCGACAGGCCGTTCTGTGGGACGAGCGTAGTGCGGGGCATGTCTATGCGCCCGACACCGACCTCGTGATCGAAGGCGGTAGGATCGTTTTCGCTGGCCCCGCATCGGAAATGCCGGATGTGTACACGGCTCTTCCGGTCGATGTGGACGGGCGCGATCTCATGGCCATGCCCGGTCTGGTAGATGTCCATTCCCATCCGGCGACGGAACCCATGAGCCGGGGCATGTTCGACGAACTCGGCTCGCCCGGCCTGTTCTATTCGTCTCTGTACGAATACATGCCGGTCTTCCGTGCCGATGCCGCCAGCAAGCCGGACTGCGCACGCGTAGCCTATAGCGAAATGCTGCTCTCGGGCGTCACCACGGTCGTGGATCTCTCCACCCCATGGGCCGGCTGGCTCGATGCGGCGACGGAAAGTGGATTGCGTGTCTGTCTGGGGCCGATGTTCCGTTCGGCGGCATGGAAAACCACGAACGGCTATACCGTCGATTACAGCTGGAGCGAGGACGGCGGCCAGCGTTCGATGGACGAAGCGCTGGAAACCGTGGACGCAGCCGAGGCCCACGCATCGGGCCGTCTGTCCGGCATGATCGTCCCGGCCCAGATCGACACCTGCTCGCCCGAAATCCTGAAAGCCTCATTCGCGGCCGCAGAAAAGCGCGACCTGCCGTGGCAGACCCATGCGGCGCAGTCGATTGTCGAGTTTCAGGAAATCACCCGCCGTCACGGCATGACGCCCGTCCAGTGGCTCGACAGTCTGGACGTGCTCTCCCGCCGCAGCATTGTCGGCCATGCGATCTTTCTGGATGACCATCCCTCCACGCCCTGGCACACGAAACGCGACCTCGACATCCTCGCCAGCCGGGATGCAGCCGTCGCCCATTGCGCCACGGTTTTCGCCCGTCGCGGTTACGTCCTGAAGGATTTCGGACGTTACAAACGTGCCGGAATCCGCATCGGATTGGGAACGGACACCTACCCGCACACTATGCTCGATGATCTGCGTCTGACGGCCTATCTGGGCCGCATACAGGAACAGAGCCCCGAAGCCGTCTCCACGCGAGACGTGTTCGATGCCGCGACCTGCGTCGGTGCCTCGCTGCTCGGACGGGATGATATCGGCCGCCTGAAAACCGGTGGTCCGGCCGATCTGGTGCTGGTCGATCTGTCGCATCCGATGATGCGCCCCTCGATCGACCCGGTGCGCTCGCTCATTTTCTCCGCTGACGACCGCGTCATCCACTCCGTCTATGTGGCGGGCCGCAAGGTCGTGGAGAAGGGGAGGGTGCTCACCATGGATTATGAAGGCGCGACCGCCCGTCTGGTCGAGGAGCAGGCGCGGATCGTGGGCTCCGTCGCCCAGCGTGACCGACTGGGCCGTTCGGTAGACACGCTCGTGCCGCCGACCTTTCCGACCCGCCGATGACGTGCTGCGCGATGCCCCCGTCTGTGGCGCGCTTCATGCGTCGCGCCTTCGCGGTCACCGCGCTGGTGGGTCTCGGTTCCGCAAGAGCCGAGACCCCTGATCTCCCGCTGGGGCTGTATCCCAGTTATCCACCGCTCGATATGCGCGACACCACAACGGGCGACCTCGAAGGCTTCGATGTCGATCTCGCAACGGCCCTGAGCCAGCGGATGGGCATGACACCCCGGATGGTCGAGACGGGCTTCGCACAGCTCATTCCGTCCCTTCTAACGGGCCGGATCAGGATGTTTTTCAACGGCATGGTGGATACGCCCTTAAGGCGGGAGAGCGTGTCTTTCGTCGATTACCTGCAATCTGGTTTCCAGTTTGTAACGCTCTCCGGCGATGCTCACGCCCCCTCCAGCCTTCCCGAACTCTGCGGCCGCCGGGTGGCCGCCAGCCGCGTGACCTCCGTCCCGGCCGAGCTTCTGGCCTGGAGCGACCGCAACTGCGTGGCCAAAAAACGTCCGCCTGTCCTCCTGTTCGCGACCGAAAATTCGGCGGATGCGCGGCTTCAACTCCGCGAAGGCCGCGTGGTCGCGGCCCTGCAGGACAGCCTGACACTTCCCTGGACGGTTGAAATCAGCGGCCACACGCTTCAGGCGCTAGGCGAGCCGTTCCATCTGTCCCCGCTGGGGATCGGGCTGCCCAAAGGAGACGCCGACTTCACCTGCCGCGTCTCAAAAGCGTTTTCAGCCCTGCAGCAGGACGGCACCTATCTTGCCCTGATCCATAAATGGCACCTGCCCGAAAGTGCGGCCCTTCCCACACAACCCATTCTCAAGGCGTGTACCGATCATGCTCCCTGACCGTATTCTCGTCATCAATCCCAATTCCTCGTCTCAGGTGACGCGTGCGATTGATGCGGCGCTTGCCCCGATGCGCAGTCGGACGCCTTTTCGGATCGATGTGATCGATCTTCCCGACGCCCCGCCCGGTGTTGCATTGCAGAGCGATGCGGACGAAGTGGCACCCATGGTCCAGCGTGCCATCCGCGCCAATCCGGCCGAGGCTTACGCTGTTGCCTGTTTCAGCGACCCGGGCGTTGCGGGTGCGCGTGAAAACACGCCGGGCGCTCCGGTCCGTGGAATCGGGGAAAGCGCGATCCTGCATGCCCTGACCCGCGCAGACCGCTTCGGCATTATCGCACTGTCCGAAAAATCGGTCTTCCGTCAGCGTCGTCTGGTGCGCGGGATGGGCGTGAGCGAGCGCTATGTCGGCAGTCTCGGTATCGGCACCACAGCCGCCGGAGCCACGGATCATGCGCTGCTCGACAGGATGGTTGATGCGGCAAAACGTCTCGTCGATCAGGGCGCGGACACGATCCTCATGGGCTGCGCAGGCATGGCGCATTTCCAGCCGCATCTTGAAGACATCTGCCAGCGCCCCGTGATCGAACCCACCCGCGCCGCCGTTGCTCTCCTGATCGGAGACCTCACCCTCAGGCCCTGATGGGCGCTCGGACACAGGCCAGAGCTCCAATTCCTGCCAGTCCCAGAAAGATCAGAAATCCGTCAGCCATCCTCCAGTTTCCCAGGATCGTAACGCTCCAGGACATGGCGAGCGGCACCACGGCAACGGACAGGTTTCCCAAGAACTGCGTCCACGACGACAGCCGCGCCGTGGATGATCCTCCAAATTCCTGCACGCAGGCCCAGATCGAAATCTGACCCAGCCCCAGAAAGGCTGCGGCCACAAGTGCGAGCGGAAGCATAGCGGCGCTGCGTGATGTCATCAGGGCTACAGCAAGAAAGGCGGTTCCCCCGCCAAGACCAGCAATTCCGAGCGGGACACGGGCGCTCCATTGCGAAAGGCCCGCGCGGAGCAGCTGGTCCGAGGCAAAGCCCCCCAGAAGCTTTGAGAGCAGGATGACGAGGTATGAGGCGGAAACATACCACCCGACATGGCTCATGTTCAAATGGAACATATTCCGCAGATAGAGGGGAAACAGTGCCAGAAAGAATCCTTCGACCCCCATCAGGCAGAAATAGGCCCCCCCGATTGTATACAGGCGGGACAGAGCGAACGGCTCCACCGGAGCTGCCAGCTGTTGTTGTATGGAAGGGTCTTCTGCTTTCAGGGCATAGGCCAGAAGGATGCCGAAGAGCAGGACCCCGGTTATTCCGTAGATCGCAAAACATAGCTGCCATGACAACGACGTCATGAGAAAAACCGAAAGCGGTGCGCCGACGACTGCCCCCAAAGACAGTACAGCCAGAAGAATCGCAATGACAGAAGAGCGATGAGTGGTGCGAAAGCGTTGCTGCACGGTCATGAGTGCGGCGGTCCAGTCCGGCGCCTGACCCATGCCGAGAAGGGCGCGGCACAGCACCAACTCCCAGATCGTGCTTGCAAATGCCGTGGCGAGCAGAGCGAAGGACCAGAATAGGCACGCCAGTGCATAAGTCCGGGCCGCTCCCAGCCTGCCGCATACCCACCCGGCCGGAAGCTGACACAGGGCATAGGTGAAGGAGTAAGCAGAAATGATGTTGCTGATCTGCCCCAGACTGCAACCGAGACTGCTCTGGATGCGGGGCGCCATGACGACCATCGCCTGTTTGTCGATGGCCATCAGAAATGTTGCCGGGAGCAGCACCAGTCCAAGAACAAGCCAGGGATTATTCCAGTGTCGCCCTGCCTGCACCATGCCACGCCGAACGGGCAGGGGAGCCTCTGAAATGTGCATCGTCGTTAGAAGTCGGAACTCAGGGAGAATGCGACCGCAAAATCGCCCCCGACGTAATAGGTCGGCGTACCTGCGGCAATCGCCGTCCCGAAAATCCCCTTTGTCGCATGGGCATTTGTGGCAATGCCGTTGACGCCGGACAGATAATGCTCGTCACCGATATTCATCAGGTTAAGCTGGATCTGCGGATGCTGGGCCGGGCCGATTTTCTGGAAACGATAGCCAGCCGAAAGATTGGCCGTTTTGAATGCCGGAATGCTCTGGTCATTCATGAAGGTGCTGTATTGTGAATCCACATAGTTGAATGTGAAGTTCCCGAAGAAACGGGTGTCGTCATAGCTCAGACCGATGGAGCCAGTGAATTTCGGGGCAAGAACCGAAGCTTTCCCCTTGGTTGGCAGGTAGTCGTTTCCGACCTGAATATTGTTACCCATTTCGGAATGGAGGTACTGACCCGAAATATACGGAGAAAAATGATGCCATGCCGGAAGGCTCAGTTCCGCCTGTACGCCACGGATCGTCTGGCCGCCACCATTGACCGAGAAGGACTGCGGGCTGTTGTTGACGTATGTAATGCTGGAAATCTGGCGATTGGTCAGATTGTAATTGAACGCTGCCGCCGAGAAATTGACTGCGCCGTAATGGCGGTATCCAATCTCTTCGGAAATCGAATATTCCGGTTTGAGATTACTCGAATGGCTGCTGGTCTTTTTCCCCGTTGTGGCGCTGTAGATGTCGACATAGGCGCTCAGTGCGGCCGGTTCCTTGAAAGCCGTCGAGGTGCTGAAATACACTTGGTCATGCGGCGTAATGCGATAGCTGACCGAAAGCTGCGGCAGCGGTTCGGCATCGTTTTTATTGACGGCATAAGTCGGCCCAGGCAGCGCGCTGGTCGCATGGCGGGAGACCATGACTTCCTTGAACCCGGCATTCAGCACGAGGCGATCGTTGAAAAATTTCATCGTATCGTTGATGAAAATGGCGTTTGTCTGCTGGATGAGATGACCGTTATAGGTCCCGATAACCGTTCCTGAAGACGATTTGATCGGATTGCCGCCATACTCGTTCATCACGTTGCCGTTCGGTTCGACCGGCGTGTACGAGGTGTTTTCGTTGTGGTCGAAGTAATCGTACCAGTAACCGACCTGAAGCGTGTTGAATTTATGCTTCCAGGTCAGGGTCGCGTTCTGGCCTCCCGCGGTTTGAGTATAGGCATCGACGTTTTCCACCGTGGCGACATTGTTGACGCTGTAGGGGAGTTGTACCGTGCCGACCGACTGGTCTCCGACGAACATCGAATTCCCGTTAACGTTCGCGCCGCTGTTGATAAAGCCACGCGTATACATGATGTACGGCGTGATCTTGAATGTCAGGTCCGGCAGGAGTTCGAACTCTGTCGGTATGGCGGCGATGACGTTCTGCCGCTGGTTGAAGCGCAGCTTGTAGTAATTAGAGGTTCCGTAAGAGTATTTTCCGGCATAATTGTAGGAAATACCGTACTGCTTCCACTGGCTGAGGGTCGGATTGGTGTAGACGTCCGTGCGCATCCAGTTCCATGCGAAGAACGGGGCGATGCTGTTATGGCCCCATTCCTTCAGGAAGTGGCTATCAACATGGTAGCGCTTCGTATTGCCTGACCCGCGCCAGTTGTTCACTTCCGTATGGGAAAAGGATGTGTAGTTCCGGATCCCGGTATGTCCGATTTCGCCGCTGTCGAGGCGGATAAACTGCCGGTTGAGAGATTTGTTACCACCACTGAGGTCGATATATCCGCCAGCTTTGCGGGAAGGCTGCCGCGCCGAAGCCCGGATCTGCCCGCCTACCGAGTTGTAGACAGGTGCATCAATATCAGGAGAGCCCTGAGAAACGTCGAGATGGCTGATGTTTTCCGTATCGGACCATTCGGTGGCAAAGGGCGTGTAATAAAGGCGGTCGCCTGCGGGCATACCTTCGTAAGTCGTGCCCAGTTCGGTCTGGTTCAGACCACGAATGGAGACGTTCATCCGGTCACTGAGGCCAAGAGGATCATTCGTCGAAACAACCACACCGGGGCTCATCGCAAGCAGGGTGACGGCGTTGGCTGTTGGGGACTGTTTGGCGATATAGTCACGCGAGACGCCGCTGACTGATTTTGCGGCCGTCTGGACAGGCATGAGGCCTCCGCCCGGTGTCGTGTTCGTAACACCGTTGGCGCCAACCACCTGTTTATGGACCGAGATATATTCGTCTTTATGAGGAGGCGCAGCTTTCTTGGTCTGGGGGAGAGTGGCTTTGGCTCGCGGAGCATTGTGTATGAAAGCAGGTTTCCCGCTTTTTGTGCTCGATGCCGCGAGCGACGGCTGAAAGTACAGCGCACAACCCGACAGAAGAAGGATTTTATAACCGTTTTTCGTCAGCATATCGGCAGTTCCGTTCCAGCCAGGGAATTTGGTGTGATGCTGAAACGATAAGGGATACAAACAGCAGAATCTCGCTCTAAATCCACTGGTATAATCAGAATTGGACCTCTCAGTATTTATTCAGCTTATACCCCTTGACCGCCTGTATGAGGTGTTTGAAAAAAGTTTTGATCGAAACGATCAGGCATAAAGAATCTCTGGAATATGTAGTGGCACGAGCTTTGCGGAATGCAGTTCGCCCGTCCGTATGATCTCCGGTTTTCGGAACAAATATTCGACGGATGTGGTGAGGACTGAGGGGCGTATGGATCGAAATATGAGTTCAGGACGGGAATGATGATGGAAATGGATGACCGCATACAGGCGCTTCATGCGAGATTGCAGGCGATTGTCGGGTCAGAGCAGATCTTTACGGGCAACGAAACGGATCGCTGGGCGAAGGACTGGACAGGACAGTTCGAAGGCAGACCTTTTGCCGTCGTTCGTCCCGGAACGTGCGAGGAAGTTGCGGCCGTCCTTCGTCTTGCCAATCAATACCGTATTCCTGTCGTTCCGATTGCCGGAAATACGGGCCTCAATGGAGGCGCTTACGGTCCGGGGTCCATTCTGGTTTCCGTTGAACGAATGAACAGAATTCGCGAAATCAGGCGCGATGCCCGCGTGGCCGTTGTCGATGCGGGTGTGATTGTCGCAGCACTGGATTCGGCTGTCGAACAAGATGGGCTGACCTTCCCCCTCGCATTCGGTGCTGCGGGTTCGGCGATGATAGGAGGGGTGCTCTCCACCAATGCGGGAGGAAGCAATGTCCTGCGCTATGGAAATGTGCGCGATCTCTGTCTTGGGCTTGAAGTCGTGTTGCCGGATGGACGCATTCTCGATCTTATGACAGCCCTGAAAAAGGACAATTCCGGCTTTGATCTGCGTGATCTTGTCATCGGAGCGGAAGGGCAACTCGGAATCATCACCGCGGCCATCATGAAGCTGCATCCTCGTCCGGCCTATCACGCGACGGCACTCGTTGCGCTTGAGGATCTGAGAGTAGCACCTGCATTGCTGAATGCTTTTCAGGATGCGTCGGGAAACGCAGTGGCGGCTTACGAATTCATGTCTCGCAACTATGTTGCCGGATATGAGAAATTTATGCCGACAGCGCGCCGGTTTTTCGATACCGCCTATCCTGCGGTGCTACTGGTGGAGCTTGCAACCGTGCGAAATGAAGCACTGGAAGAACTTCTGGAAACAGTGCTGGCTGACGCCCTGGAGCGGGGGATACTGGCGGATGCCGTTATCGCACAAAGCGATATGCAACGTCAGGAGATGTGGGCGCTTCGAGAGGCTGCTGCTGAACTCGCTTTTCACAGGCACCCGGTAATTGACACCGATATTGCCGTCCCGCTGGAACGCATCGCTGAATATATGGACCGCATTCCAGAAATAATGACGGCTATTGATCCAGGATTTAGTGATATTGCTGTCGCGCATTTTGGAGACGGAAATATCCATTATACGGTGTGGCCTTCAAAAAACGATCCTATCGTTGAAGCAGCTTTACGCGCGGCTATTGATGCACTCGCAGTTGAAATGGGTGGAACATTTTCGGCGGAGCACGGTATCGGCCTTTGCAAACTGCCTTCCATGGCGCGGCATAAAAACGTTTCAGCTCTGGACATGATGCTGGCCATCAAGACGGCCTTTGATCCCAAAGGGATTTTGAATCCCGGCAAGACTTTACCCGGAAGGTCATAGTCTCATGAATGATGTCTGGAAAAATTATGGAAATCAGGAACCTATTTCACAAAATGGAGGGACTGAAAAACTATTAATCGATGGTGCTTTTGTCGTGGATCTGTTGCAAAATGTAGAGCCTTGGTTCTGGATTGTTACGCGATGACATGAATCCTCTCCAAAGAGAGAAAGTGGCGCATAGTATAGACGATATTGACCCGCCCGATATCGGCAAATAACCGGCGTTGAGCAGTATGGCATTGAGTACCCGAAGAGCCTTCCAATGCCACACTGCGTCAGACGTTCACGAAAGAGCCATGCCGTCCAGCTATTTCAAATATAAAAGTAATATTCTTATTATTTAAAGATAAACTTATATCCAATGATATGATCTATTCAGGTCCATGGTGATATCAACATATTCTTTTGCATAGGTTTCACTGTTGAGAGAATTTTTCATATAATCTTGTATATTTTTTACCATCTGCGCACGTTTATCCTGGTTGTCCAAAAGAAATTTTATAGCATTATGTAGCGCTTCTGGATCGTTGGGAGGAACAAAATAGACCATGTCATCATTAAAGTAGTCTCTAAGGCCTCCAGTATCGGTTACAATACATGGAACACCCATAACTCCAGATTCCTCTACAACCGTCAGGCCGCTTACATAGTTATTACGTTCCAATGGAACGATAACTAGAATAGCTTTATCATAGAAAGAAGCCATGTCATCATTAGTCTTTAAACCGGCAATGATCATGTTGGGGTGCTTGCCCGCAATGGCAATTGCGGAGGCACTTTGTGTAGCGAGGAAAAATTTCTCATCTTTCATATGAGAGGCGCAAACAGCGAGCGTATTCCAGTCTCGTGAACGATCGTTACCGACAGCTATAATATTTCCCGTATTTTTTTCAGAATACGGGATCATTTCGTCGCAGCGTATTCCGAATTTTGTAAATTCAATTCTGTTATTCGGGAACATTCTTTTTGCAATGTCAGAGTTTACTTTGCTATTAAAAGTCAGGACATCAACATCCTTCAAGAGCCATCGATAAAGCATTTGCCTAATTTTATTTTTAGGCCACTTATCAATCAGCCATACGCTTTGTCCGATAACTTTAATCTTATTCAGAGAGAATAATTTTTTTAAGAGCATAACTCCAAGTGTCTGCGATTCATTGTAGGTCCAAACCACATCTGTTCCGTTTGCGATTTCTTTGCGGTTTCTCCAGACCTGTATAAAATCGAAGCCAAGTATTAACCGTGCAGCATAGCGAACAGATTTTTGAATCGGGTTTTCTTTTACGATATCTTCAGAGTAGGTTACTTTAATTTTATCTGAATTGGCTCGGTGGTATCCATAAGCATAAGGCTCATTGGTGCCGAGAATCTTTCCCTGACGGAATCTGTTATTCCAGTTTTCGGCGCCATATCCATAGCTCATCTGGACAAAAACTCTGATCATTACTTACCTCTATTTTTGATAGATTTTGGAAAAAGAACAGTGGATTCCAAAGTTTTACTCTCTAGACTTCAGTAAAAACTTTTATAAAGGAGCTCTGGCCATGGCTTTGGCAACCAGAAGTTTCGAATATTCCTCACCGAGGATCGATAAAGAAAGAAGGAATGTCTGAAGGTGAAGTTTTTAAAGCACTATCGATTTGATCGCAAGCCATCAGGGCCTCGTTGATAGTAACATCCATATCAAGATAACGATAAGTTCCTAAACGGCCAAGAAAAGAGACGCCCTTTTGTTGTTGGGCAAGCTCTATATAACTGTTTAACATACGTTTCTCATTGACTTGCCGGATCGGATAATAAGGAACGTCATTTTTTTCAGAAAGTCTGCTATATTCTCTAAAGCACACCGTCTTTGAAAATTTATTTTGCTCCCATGGTGCAAAATGTTTGTGCTCAGAGATTCGCGTAAAAGGAACCTGCTCGTCACAATAATTGATAACGGCAGTCCCCTGATAGTCTCCGTCGACAGTAAAACGTTCAAAATCGAGCGTCCTGTACCCAAGACGACCTAATTCAAACTTAAAATAACGATCAATCGGCCCCGTATAAAAAACGTGGGAAAATTTCTCATCAATTTCTTCAAAAGAACAGGAGGTTCTGATTTCAATACCGTCAACGTTAAGAATATTCTGTATTATTGAGGTATATCCCTCTTTCGGCATTCCTTGATACGTGTGATTAAAATAATTATCGTCATAGTTGAAACGCAATGGAAGTCTTTTAAGGATGGATGCTGGCAATTCCTTGGGGTCTAAGCCCCATTGCTTGCGTGTATATCCATAGAAAAAGGCATGGTAAAGTTCTGGTCCTATCATGCTTAACGCTTGTTCTTCAAAGGATTGAGGGTCTACAATAGACTTGTCAGCCTTCCCGGCGATAAACTCTCTGGCCTCTTTGGGGCCCATAATAGTTCTAAAAAATTGGTTGATGGTGAGTAGATTGACCGGGAGAGAATAGACGCTTCCCTGTGAAATGACTTTAACGCGATTGATATAGGGATGAAATGTTCCAAATCGTCTCACATAATCCCAAACGCGCTGATCGGAAGTATGGAAAATGTGCGGGCCATACCGATGCACCATTATGCCAGTTTCTGCATCGCGTTCTGTATGACAGTTGCCACCGATATGCGAGCGTTCGTCAACAAGAGTGACTTTATACCCCTGTTCTGCAAGATGGCGGGCTATGACGGCTCCGCTAAAACCTGCTCCGACAACACAGAAAGATAGTGACAATGTGATTTTCCTTGGAAAGGATTAATACATAATTATTTTATAATTTAAATTCGTTGAAGATAGGTGTCAATTTATTATCGTGATCATGGTTACTTTAATAACTATTTAACGATAATGTTGGTTTTCTATGTCGGGCCTGTAGTGTTATCGGTCCGTTCTTGACGGAAGATGTGCGCTCTTTTTTACTGCCGAAAGGAAGAATTTCTCTTTTTGTGTCTTGAATTCAATGAGATAATAAAGATCTGATCTGCCACTCAATTGTGGGGATGCCTTGTACTCTGTCTCCACGACTCTCAACAGGATTTGGCGAGGAAGTGCGAGATCACGGTTAACGATCTCAGCGACGCTGCAGATGAGACAGTGTCTCCGAGCGTAGTGTTCAGGCTGTCCTTAATGCTGCGGGAAAATGTAAAGACATGGACGACTTTTTGGATCGTCGTGCTTCATTTTATTGTGCCAGATTTCGTAGAAGCTGAACTTCTCATTAATTTAAAAAACACAGAAAAGTATTTATCCAAGACAATCACCGGATGATGCAGTGCCGTTTCAGGAAGTGGAAAAGCTGTGGGGCATGCATCTGGCTGGCATTAAAACGGAGCCATGGAGTGTGATTCTGATCTGGACTGAATAGAAAACCTGGGGCGAGCATGATGGCCTGTTCTGCAGCTTTCCGGGCAACTGGGACAGGATCCAGCCCTGTGCGAAAGCGGGCCCACAGGAACATGCCATCGTCGGGGTATGAGAAAATTTCGAGGCCGGCAGTTTCCAGCGACGATATGGCTGCTTTTCGAGCGTTGGTCAGCTTTTCCCGCAATTTCTCCAAATGCAGCCGGTATCGTCCGTCTGCAAGAATGGTATGGACGATGGCTTCGTTCATGGAGCTGCTTGTCAGACTGCTGGCCATCTTGAGGCGCAGGATTCGGGCTGAGATTGTCGGAGGACAGGCCAGAAATCCCACTCGCAGTCCCGGCGAAATCGTTTTTGAGAAACTGCTGATGAAGATGACCCGTTGCAACTGGTCCAGATGCGCCAGAGTGGGGGTATTCTCATCCGCGAGACCGCCGAAAATGTCATCTTCAATAATCATGAAATCATGACGCTCGGCCAGACTGAGAACGTGATGCGTGACAGAGGGGCTGCAACTCGTACCGGTCGGGTTATGCAGCCGGGTGTTGAGGATAAAGGCTTTCGGCTGCTCCGTTCTGGCAATGCGCTCGAGTGTCGCCAGGCAGGGACCATCGTGAAGCCGCGGAATGCCGATCGTCCGGAGGCCAAGGGCTTCAAGAGCTGGGAAGAGGTTGCAGTAACCGGGGTCTTCCACCAGAACGGTATCTCCCGCCTGGGTCAGACATCTGATGCTCAACTCCAGAGCCTGACTGGCACCATGTGTGAGGATGAGCGCCGACAGGTCACATCTGATACCCTGCCGCATCAGGAGCAAGCGGATCAACTCCCGAAGACCGGTATGTCCATAAGGATTACCGTAGCCCGACATCTCCGGATCGGGACGACGCCCCAGAGCCGTCAGGGCATGGCGAATTCCCTCACGGAAAAGATAGCTGTCAGGCAACCATCCACATCCCGCCTGCACGATGGAGGCGTTGTTTTCATAAGCCCGCTGGAGCATCCATGAGGAGTCGATAGATGGCGTGATGTCCGCAAGCGCGACGAGCCCATCAGTCGGTGGATGCTCCTGGCTGAGTACGAAAAACCCGCTGGCGCGTCGGGCCTCCAGAACACCATCGGCGACAAGGCGGTTATAGGCATTGGAAACGGTAAGGGGACTGATACTGCACTGTCTGGCAAGGTGACGGATGGAGGGCAGACGAGTGCCGGGTGTCCAGTCGTGGCTGCGGACGAGGGCTTTGACCTGCTGGACGATCTGGGTAACGAGCGGGGTGGGGGAATGGGGGTCTGTCTGAATCAGGGGCTGGATCATGGGGCTGTCTGTACCGGTCGTTCTGGCAGTACAGATTAGGCTCATATTTCCCTGACTGTATATATTCAGTTCCGGTCCTATTCAGGATAGCTTTTTTCAGATGTGACGGGGCTGGCGCATCAGGGCCGGTCATGGATGCATCCATCATCAGTCTGCGAGGCGTATCGTGTCGAAACTGACCAATGAATTTGACTGTATCGAGACCCTCCGCAAGGGCACGTACTGGATGCCCTTTACGGCCAATCGCCGGGTCCGGGCCGATCCGCAGGCGCGGCTTCTGACGTCTGCGAAGGGGCCTTATTATTATACGCCGGATGGCACGGAGCTTTTTGATACGCTTTCCGGCCTGTGGTGTTCTCCGCTGGGGCATGCACATCCCCGGATCGTGGAGGCGCTGAAGACGCAGGCCGAGACGCTGGATTATGCTCCGCCGTTTCAACTGACGAACCCGCAGACGGTGCATCTGGCGGAGCGGATCGCGGGCCTTGCGCCGGATGGAATGGATCATGTCTTTTTCGCCAATTCCGGTTCCGAGGCAGTGGATACGGCGCTGAAGATTGCGCTGGGGTGTCATCGGCTGCGTCAGGAGGGACAGCGTTTTCGCATGATCGGGCGTGAGCGCGGGTATCATGGTGTTGGTTTTGGCGGCATGTCCGTTGGCGGAATTGTCCCGAACCGCAAGATGTTCGCGTCGGGTATGATGCCGGGGGTGGATCATCTGCGGCATACCTACAATCCCGAACACATGGCGTTTTCGCGCGGGCAGCCGGAATGGGGTGCGGATCATGCCGAGGATCTGGAGCGTCTGGTCGGGCTGCATGATGCGTCGACGATTGCGGCGGTGATCGTGGAGCCAGTGCAGGGATCGACGGGGGTGATCGTGCCGCCTGTGGGATATCTGCGAAAGCTGCGTGATATCTGCACGAAACACGGCATCCTGCTGATTTTCGACGAGGTCATTACGGGTTTTGGCCGTATGGGCGAAAACTTCGCAGCGCAGCGTTTCGACGTGAAGCCGGATATGATCACGTTCGCCAAAGCGGTCACGAACGGCATTATCCCTATGGGGGGCGTGATTGTGACGGATGAAATCTACAACACGTTCATGACCGGCCCGCAAAATGCCATCGAGTTCGCACATGGCTATACCTATTCCGGCCATCCGATGGCGACGGCGGTGGCCCATGCGGTTTTGGATGTCATGGAAGAAGAGTCCCTTTTCGCGCGGGTCCGTGCGCTGGAGCCGGTTCTGGAAGAGGCCGTGCATGGGTTGCGCGATCTGCCTGCCGTCAAGGACATCCGCAACATAGGGCTGACGGCGGGGGTGGATCTGTTTCCTACCGAGGGTGCGCCCGGTGCGCGGGGACTGGCCATTTTCGAGCGCGGTCTGCGCGAAGGGCTGCTTCTGCGCTGCACGGGCGATACGATTTCCTTTGGACCGCCGTTTATTTCGACGCCAGAGCAGCTTCGCGGAATGATTGATGGTGTTCGCCGTCTGATCCAGTCCGTTTCCTGAACACCATACCCAGTGAGGACATGACATGCCACTTCTGCATTTCCATCTTGTCGAAGGCCGTTCCGACGGTGAAATCAAGACGCTTCTCGATGCGGCCCATGAGGCCATGCTGGAGGCGTTCAAGGTGCCGCGGGGAGACCGCTATCAGATCGTTTCGGAGCACAAGCCGTCGCGCATGATTGTGGAGGATACGGGACTGGATATTCCGAGGACCGGAAACGTCGTGCTGTTGCAGGTGTTCAGTCGGCCGCGCGGGGAAGAGGCCAATGCGCTGTTTTATCGACTGCTGGTGAAGCGGCTGGAGGCAGAGTGTGGAATTGCGCCTTCAGACGTGATGATCTCCGTTGTTGAAAACGAAGATGCCCACTGGTCTTTCGGTTATGGCCGCGCCCAGTTTCTGACGGGTGAACTGGGCGGAAAGAAGCCTGACTGAGCGTCTGAGACTTTGGCGTTTCCGGATCAGGGAAACCCTGATCCGGGTTTGAGATCAGGGCGTCTCTTTGCGGTGGAGGGCGGCCTGCATGTCCGGGCTGAAACATGGCCGCTCCACATACTGGCCTGCGCCGCGTGTGACGCGCAGGTCGTTATCGGCCCAGACGATTTTGCCGCCGCTGATGGTGTATCGGGCCAGACCGGTCAGGGTCATGCCCTCATAGATGTTGTAATCGACATTCTGGTGATGGGTTTTTGCCGAGACCGTCCGGCTGGCTTGGGGGTCCCACAGGACGAGATCGGCGTCCGCGCCTACGGAGACGCTGCCCTTGCGGGGGTGGATGTTGAAGATCTTCGCCGTGTTGGTGGAGGTGATGGCCACGAATTCCTGCGGGGTCAGTTTTCCGGTCCGCACGCCGTGGTGCCACAGGACGCTCATCCGGTCTTCGATGCCGGGGGTGCCATTCGGAATTTTCGTAAAATCGTTCAGACCCTGTTCCTTCTGTCCTGCACAAAA
Organism: Gluconobacter sp. Dm-74; assembly: GCF_018256135.1. Lineage (NCBI taxonomy): Bacteria > Pseudomonadati > Pseudomonadota > Alphaproteobacteria > Acetobacterales > Acetobacteraceae > Gluconobacter > Gluconobacter sp. Dm-74. The sequence continues at coordinate 49,377 of NZ_JAERLX010000006.1, forward strand.
GCAGCAGTGATCGGTGGCAGTGGTCTGAAGCTGGCCGGAAGCCAGCCCGGCCCAGAGGGCTTTCTGATGGTGTTTGGGGCGGAAGGGCGGACTCATGACATGTTGAGCCGCGCCGAGCCAGTTCGGGTTTTCATAGACGCTGTCGTCGATTACGAGATGCTGGGCCAGAACTTCGCCATAGACACGCTGACCGCGGGCGCGGGCCGCGGCAATGGCGGCGGTGGCTTCTTCTGTTGAGACATGCACGATGTAGATCGGGGCGCCGAGCAGTCCTGCGATGGCGATAACGCGCTGGGCGGCTTCTCCTTCCACGGCGGGCGGTCGGGAGAGGGGATGTGCCTGCGGGCCGGTGATGCCGCGATTGAGGAGATCGGCCTGAAGATAGGCGACGGCGTCACCGTTTTCCGCATGGATGTTGCATAAGGCGCCGAGTTCGAGTGCGCGGCTGATGGAGCGCAGCAGGACGTCATCGTCTACCATCAAGGCGTTTTTATAGGCCATGAAGTGCTTGAAGGAATTGACGCCACAGTCCCGGGTCAAGGTAGCCATGTCTTCGTGGACTTTCTCGTCCCAATGCGTCACCGCAACGTGGAATGAGTAATCGGAGACTGATTTCTCCGCTTTGCGCCGCCAGTCTTTCCAGGCGCCGAGTAGGGAATGTCCGGGTTCAGGGATGACGAAATCGATGATGGTCGTCGTGCCACCGGCGACGCCTGCGGAGGTGCCTGTATAGAAATCTTCGCTTGCGATGGAGCCCATGAAGGGCATTTCCATATGGGTGTGCGGGTCGATCCCGCCGGGCATGACCAGCAGGCCTCCTGCATCCAGAATGTCGCAGCCTGAGGGCGCTTCCAGATCAGGGCCGATGGCGACGATCTTGCGTGTATCGTCGCACAGGACATCCGCCCTGTGGGAGGTTTCGGCCGTTACGACGGTGCCACCACGGATGAGGAGCATGATTTATCCTTTTGCGGAACAGGGGAGGGCGGAATTTCCTGTCATCAGGACGCGCCTGGTCTTGTCAGCGGGCGGAAAGGGGAGAACGATGTCGGTATGACAGAGACTCTTTCTCCTCCTCACAGGGCCGGACCGGGCGCGCCGCGGCAGGCCGCTGAAGCGGCCATTCTCGCAGCCGCTGAGCGTGTGTTTGGCCGACATGGTTTTCGCGGGGCGAGCATGAATGAAATTGCCCGCGAAGCTGGCGTTCCCAAGCCGAATATCCATTACTATTTCGGGACGAAAGAGGAGCTTTATCGCAGCGTTCTCGAAAATATCATGACGTTCTGGCTGCAGGACGCTGATTACTGGCTGGTGCCCGAACGGCGGGCGCGGGAAGGATTTGAAGGATATATCCGGGCCAAGATGGCGTTTTCCCGCGAGCGCCCGGATGCATCGCGGATTTTTGCCTACGAGCTTTTGCAGGGCGCGGGCAATATCCACCATTATCTGTCTACAACCCTGCGAGAGCATGTGGCGAGACGGGCACGGACATTTGACGTCTGGCACACGGAGCGCCAGATGCCAGCCATTGATCCGACCCATCTGATGTTTGCCATCTGGTCAATGACGCAGGCCTATGCGGACATGAGCGCGCAGATGACGGCTTTGACGGGACATGTAGTGTTGCGTGATGCCGATTTCGAGGCGGGTTTGCAGACGATCCTGCGCCTGATTCTGGGGTTCTGCAACGATATTGAGGATCTGGGGTGATTTCAGCAAGGAAATGTCTCCCTGTTTGGCGGTCGGGAAATGAATGTTGCCTGAGGAGAGTGTAATTTCCTGACCGTGTGGTCAAGTTTACGTTGCGGAATCGGTCTGAATTCAGTCATGGTGTGTCACGAAATGCACATGATGGAGAGTTTTCTTCGTGGATCAGACTCCGAATATCGCTGCAAACCGCCTGCCTCCGGACATGCTGGCACGGAATTTCTCGGACGCGCATCCGCCTTTGACGGCGGGACAGGCTACCATCGAATCCGATCGGTGCTACTTCTGTTACGACGCGCCCTGTATTGAGGCGTGTCCGACCGGGATTGATATTCCGGGGTTTATCAAAAAGATTTCAACAGGGAATATTCCAGGATCAGCACGGACCATTCTGGAGTCGAATATTTTCGGCGGAGCCTGTGCGCGGGTATGTCCGACGGAAATCCTGTGTGAGGGCAAATGTGTCCGTAATACGCAGGAAGACCGGCCAATCCAGATCGGGGCGCTTCAGCGTTATGCCACGGACTGGCAGATGCGGACGGGCAAGCAGCCGTTCAGCCGGGCGTCCCTGACAGGCAGGCGGATTGCTGTTGTGGGGGCGGGGCCTGCGGGGCTGGCCTGCGCGCATCGGCTGGCGATGCAGGGGCATGATGTTGTGGTGTTCGATGCGCGCGCCAGAGCCGGTGGTCTGAACGAATATGGTGTTGCGGCTTACAAGCTGGCGGATGAATTTGCGCAGCAGGAAGTGGCATTCGTTCTGTCCATCGGTGGGATCACGATCGAAACCGGGATGCTGCTTGGTCGGGATATGACGCTGGCGACTCTGGGGGCGGAGTATGATGCCGTGTTCCTCGGGATTGGTCATGCCGGTGTCAGGGCGTTGGGGATTGTCGGGGAGTATTTTCCGGGCGTGCACAATGCCGTGGCATTCATTGAAGAGTTGCGGGCGTCTCCAACGAAATCGGATGTTGCCGTCGGGCGGCGTGTGGTTGTGATCGGGGGTGGGAACACCGCCATTGATGCCGCTGTGCAGGCAAAACGTCTGGGCGCAGAGGAGGTTACGCTGGTTTATCGTCGGGCTGCGGAAAACATGTCTGCGACGACGGTGGAGCAGGAATGGGCGCAGACGAACGACGTTACGATCCGGTACTGGTCGGCCCCTGTGCGAATTGATGGAACTCAGGACGGCGTTGCGTCCGTCACTTTCGCCCGTGGTTTCGTGAAGGATGGGCGGGCGGCTTACGATCAGGGAAACTATACGCTTGAGGCGGACATGGTTCTCAAGGCGGTGGGACAACTATTCCTGCCGGACCCTCTGGCGGGGGACGACATCGTGATCGAAGCTGGACGCATCAAGGTGGATGCCGAGGGGCGGACAAGCATGAAAGGCGTTTATGCCGGTGGAGACTGCACGGCGGGCGAGGATCTGACTGTGGCGGCTGTTCGCGATGGTCGCAATGCGGCTGAAGCCATCACGGCGGATCTGATGAAGGCAGGGAACTGAGACATGGCCGATCTAAGCATCAATTTCGCTGGTATCCGTTCTCCTAATCCGTTCTGGCTGGCCTCGGCGCCGCCGACTGACAAGGAATATAATGTCCGCCGGGCGCTGGAAGCTGGCTGGGGTGGCGTGGTGTGGAAGACGCTGGGCGAGGACCCGCCGGTTGTGAATGTCAGCAGTCGTTATGGGGCCACGCGTTATAACGGTCAGCGTATGGCTGGGCTGAATAACATTGAGCTCATCACGGATCGTCCGTTGGCGGTCAATCTGGCGGAGATCAAAGCTGTCAAGAAGGACTATCCTGACCGGGCTATCATCGTCAGCATCATGGTTCCGTGTGTGGAGGAAAGCTGGAAGCGCATTCTGCCGCTGGTCGAGGAAACGGGGGCGGATGGCATTGAGCTGAACTTCGGCTGTCCGCACGGCATGTCCGAACGGAACATGGGCTCTGCGGTTGGGCAGGTGCCGGAATATGTGGAAATGGTGACGCGGTGGTGCAAGCAGTACACGCGGATGCCGGTGATTGTGAAACTGACGCCCAATATCACGAATATTCTCAATCCGGCTCGGGCGGCCCTGCGTGGGGGGGCTGATGCGGTTTCGCTGATCAACACCATCCAGTCCGTGGTTGGGGTCGATCTGGATGCGATGGCGCCTATGCCCGTTGTGGACGGGCGGGGCACGCATGGCGGCTATTGCGGGCCTGCGGTGAAGCCGATCGCTTTGCGGATGCTGGGGGAGATTGCCCGGACGCCCGATACGTCCGTTCTGCCGATTTCAGGGATTGGGGGGATTTCGAACTGGCGGGATGCTGCCGAATTTCTGGTGATGGGGGCGACGTCCCTTCAGGTGTGTACGGCTGCGATGCACTACGGATTCCGGATCGTGGAAGACATGATCGATGGTCTGTCCAACTGGATGGACGAGAAGGGCTTTGAGACGATCGCGGATGTGACGGGACGTGCAGTTCCGAATTTCGTCAACTGGAACCAGCTCAATCTGAAGTTCAGAACGCTTGCGGCGATTGATCAGGAGGCCTGCATCAAATGTGGCCTTTGCCATATCGCGTGTGAGGATACGTCCCATCAGGCCATTTCCAAGACGCTGCTGAATGGTGAGCGTCATTATGAAGTCATTGATGAGGAGTGTGTGGGGTGTAACCTCTGCGCGCATGTCTGTCCGGTTGACGACTGCATCACGATGGTGCCGCAGCCTGTCGAAGCTGTGCAGACATGGAACGAGCATCCCAACAATCCAATGCGCAAGATCCCCGCAAAAGCGGGCTGATCGCCACGGTACGCAAAAACCCGAAAACGGAGAACGACAATGAGCACACAGGATGCATCTGGCGCGGTTGGCAATGTTACCGTGAATGGCACGAAGCTCTGGGACGATATTCTGGAGACGGCCCGGTTTGGGGGGACACCGAAGGGCGGGATCAGGCGCCTTGCCCTGACGGAGGAGGACCGTCAGGTCCGGGACTGGTTTGTCCGGGCCTGTGAGGCGTTGGGATGTACGGTGTCTCATGATTCCATGGGGAACCAGTTTGCGCGGCGTCCGGGAATGGAGAACACGCTGCCGCCCATAACGATGGGAAGTCATCTCGACACGCAGCCGACGGGTGGGAAATTTGACGGAATCGTTGGTGTTCTCGGTGGTCTGGCGGTTCTGCGTACGTTGCATGAAACGGGGCGGGAGACCCGTCATCCGATCGAACTGATCAACTGGACGAACGAGGAGGGGTCGCGCTTTGCGCCCGCCATGCTGTCGTCCGGTGTGTTTGCAGGTGTGTTTACGGAGCAGGAGGCGCTCGATACGAAGGATCGGGAGGGCGTGCGCTTTGGGGACGCGCTTGAGGGCATCGGGTATCGCGGGGCGGAATCCTGTGGCGCACATCCTGTGGCGGCGTATTTTGAACTGCATATCGAGCAGGGGCCGATCCTTGAGGTCGAGCATAAAACGATCGGGATCGTGACGGGGGTGCAGGGCATGCGCTGGTATGAAGTCACGCTCAAGGGGCAGGACGCCCATGCCGGGAGCACGCCCATGCGATTGCGGGCTGATGCTCTGGTGACGGCTGCGCGCATGATTGATGCTATACAGACAATCGCGCTGGCGCATGGGCCGGATGCAGTGGGGACGGTCGGTCTGATCGAGAACAGGCCGGACAGTCGTAACGTCATTCCGGGAGAAGTGTTTTTTACGGTCGATTTCCGCGACCCTGATGATCGCATCGTTCAGAAAATGGAAGAGGCGTTTTACGCACAGGCGTCGGAGCTGGCGGAAAAGGCCGGACTGACGTTGGAGATCGTGCGGGTGTGGGATACGCCTGCGGTTCAGTTCGACCCCGAATGCATTGGGTCTGTTGTGCGTGCGGCGGAGACGCTGGGTTATCCGGCGCAGCAGATTGTTTCGGGGGCGGGGCATGATGCGACCTATATGGCGCAGGTTGCCCCGACCGCGATGATCTTTGTACCGTGCGCCGGAGGGCTGAGCCATAACGAAGAGGAAAGCGCTGAGCCTGACGATGTGACGGCGGGGGCAAATGTGCTTCTTCGGGCTGTGCTGGAGACGGATAGCCGTCTCTGACAGGCGCGGGGGCGGATTTTTCAGACTGGGAGAGGAGCGTTGATGACGGCGGGTTTTGCAGCAGATCTCTATAATGAGGAACTCGCCCCGGTTGCGCCGGAGAAACGGACCTGGTCGTGGCTGAACATGGCCACGGTCTGGATGGGGATGGTCCATAACATCGTGGCCTACGAAGCGGCGGCGGGTCTTATGGCGCTTGGCCTTTCGGCATGGGAATGTCTGGAGGTCGTGGCCGTTGCTTATGCGATCCTGTTTGTCACGATGTGGTTCAATGCGCGGCCCGGAACACAATACGGGATTCCGTTCTGTGTTCTGATCCGTTCCGCCTTCGGGCCGAAAGGGGCGCAGATTCCGGTTGTTTTACGGGGGTTCTGCGCGATTTTCTGGTTTTCCGTTCAGGCTTATGCCGCGACACAGGCGATGGATGCCATCCTCTCCACGTTAAGTACGACATGGGCGTCTTTCAGCACGCTTGTTCTGGGAATGCCGGAAAAGCGCTGGGCAGCGATGGCGATTATCTGGGCGTTCCATGCCTGGATTTCGAGCCATGGGGTTCATCGTATCAAGAATTTCGAACTGGTCGCGGGGCCGCTGGTCATTGTCGTAGGGCTTGTGGCGACGGTCTGGGGACTACGGGTGGGGCACGGTTTGGGGCCGCTGTTTTCCGTTCCCTCCCGGCTCCACGGGTTGGCCTTTCTGGCGACGTTTGCGCTGGGCGTAACGGGGATGATCGGGATGTGGGCGACGTTTGCCGTGAATATTCCAGATCTCTCGCGGTTTGTCCGGTCGCAGCGCGATCAGGTTGTCGGGCAGGCCATCGGGCTGCCTCTGACGGCGCTTGTTTTCACACCGATGGCCATCATCACCACATCGGCGACGGTTTTGCTGTTCGGGCGGCCGATCTGGAATCCGACGGAGCTTCTTCTTGCGCTCAATCAGCCGCTTGTGACGGTAATTGGCGGGGCGACGCTCATTCTGGCGACATTGTCTGTCAATGTAGTCGCTAATATTCTTCCCGCGTCTTACGATCTGATCAATCTCTTTCCCCGGTATCTCGATTTCAATCGGGCCAGTCGGCTTGTTCTTGGGTTGGGCGTTTTCTTCATGCCTTGGCTCTGGTTCGATCATGCGGACAATATTTACCGGATGCTTGATATTATCGGTGGAACTTTGGGGCCCGTGACGGGCATTATGTTGGCTGATTATTATATTGTCCGGCGGCAGGCTTTGGATGTTGGTGCGCTGTACCGACATGGCGATGTTTATGATGGTCGGGCGGGCTGGCATGTGCCGGCACTTATCACTCTGGCGGTTGGGGGCGCTGTCGCATCTGCAGGGCAGGTGGTCCCGGCCCTGCATGCATTGGGAGATGTGTCCTGGTTTGCAGGGGTTTTGATCGGGTTCGGGCTGTATCTGGGTCTGAACCGTGTTGTGTGACAATTTGGTGTAAAAATTATCTGTTGCGGACTCGAATCATTGTGTCCTGCCGTCAGGCTTGCTACTAATTTGACTGTTTAGTCAGCTTCGTAATGTTTCAGTTCCGTTCATCCGCAGCAGAACGTTGCAGGATATGTCCTTTGAAGGAAAACGCGTTTCCATGTCGCTTCCTTTTATCCGAACCTGTTATGTAACGCTTCTGGCGGGTACAGCATTGGCCAGCGTGGCCGCCCATGCGGCGTCTTCAGGCCATAAGTCTCATACGCCGTCTCGTGCCGCGCCTTCCGGTAGCAGGCCGACATCGGGGACGGTCAAGGCCGCAACCTCGCCCGCACCAGCCGCGAAAAGCCCTGCACACGACATGACGGCGTCCGGGCGGGTTGAGGAAATCAGCGTTGCCGGACGCAGCACGCGGACGCGTTCTCCCGGCGGCGGTCTGATGCGGGTCGAGACAGCGGCAAAGGCCGTTCAGACGGTCACGCGCGATTTTATTGCCAAGCAGATGCCTTCTGCGAATGTTCAGCAGCTGATTGCCATGCTGCCGAGCGTGAATGTTGCACAGCAGGATCCGGCGGGACTGTATTCCGGGCAGGTCAATGTCCGGGGATTTGACCAGAGCGAAGTGGGCTGGATGCTCGACGGCGCGCCTCTGAACGATATTGGCGGCGGCCAGTTCTATGCGAACGAAGTGCTGGAATCCGAAGATCTGGAAAGTGTTTCGCTCCAGCCGGGTTCGGTTGATCTTAACAGCCCCGTGGTGAATGCGTCCGCCGGTCTGACCAGTATGGTCATGACAAATCCGACGACGCGTGCGGGAGGACTTCTGGATGTCTCTTTCGGATCGTTCGATACGTTCCGCGAATTTCTACGCCTGAATTCCGGCTATATCGGAAACAGCGGTATTCGGGCCATGTTCGCTTTCAGCCATACAAAAGCGAACCAGTATCGCGGAGCAGGGCAGGCGGAGAAGTTTCATTATGACTTCAAGGCCGTAAAAGATTTCAATAATGGAAGCCATACCGGCCTGACGGTCTCGTATAACGATCAGGTCAATGATTCCTATCTGAACCCGAGCCTGCCCAGTTATCTGAAGTCCGGTTACAGCAACGATTATGCGGCGTATTATACTGGCGCGAGTTCAGGTGCCAATTATTACCGCTTGCATGTCAATCCTTTCCGCAACGTGGTTGCGGTACTTCCGACCCATATTGTGGTTTCCCCGAAAATCACAATCGAGGATTCTGTCTATTTCTGGCATGGGATCGGAAACGGCACCGGCGCAGGGTTGGTGAATGCCTCGACGGGCCTTGGTAATCAGTCTGTGGCACTGGATCTGAATGGTGCCAGTAGCGCTCTGGCCCTGACGCCGTCCAATCAGGAACAGTTCCGGACGGGTAATACGCTCTCCCTGCACTACAAGCCCGACCATCATCATGATCTTTCCATTGGGTGGTGGTACGAATATTCCAACGAACTTCAGTTCTCGCCTTATGGCCGCGTGAATCAGTCCACTGGAGAGCCATCCAATATCTGGGGGACGAGCAGTATTCTTCAGACGACGACAGGACAAGATTACAAGGTTCGCAACTTCCTGACCCTGACGCAGGTGAACATGCTGTTCATCGGCGATGAGATGAAATATTTCAACGATCGCCTGAAGATTGATCTGGGTTTCAAAGAGGCGATGGTCACGCGTCGGACTTATAACTATACCCCCGGCACGCAGTATAACCGGAACCTGCATAGCGCTGAGCCGCTGCCGCAGATCGGGCTGTCCTGGAACTTTGATCGCAAGAACCAGATTTATGTATCTGGCAGCACCAATTTCAAAATGCCGTCCAATACGTCTCTTGTCGATTATTATGGAACCGCAAAAAAGAGAACGCAGATTGGCGGCCCCAGTAATCCTGAATATACGATCGAGGAGGAACTGGGGTATCGCTATAATGGCGACGTCATTGTCGGGTCGGTGTCCTTCTTTAACTATAATCTGTCGAACCGCCAGCAGTCCCTCAACTATTACCTGAGCGGGGCGTCTTACAGCCAGACCGTCAATGCTGGTGGCCAGACGACACGCGGTGTGGATGTCCAGCTCAGCACGCGTCCGATCTGGCATCACTTGCGTCCCTACGTCACGTTTGAATATCTGCATTCAACCATCGACAACAATATCGCGGCGACCACGATCGGCGGGACCTCGGACTATCTGCCGACCAAGGGTAAGACGGCCATTCGCTCGCCGCATGAGATGGCAGGGATTGGCATTGATTATGACGATGGCAGCTTCTGGTTTTCCGGGCAGGTCAAGTATGTGGGCAAGCAGTACGCCACGTTCACGAACGATAACGCCATTCCGCAATACATCACGAACAATGTCGGCATGGGATACCGTTTCCATAACGCGGGTTTCCTGAAATCGCCGCAGATCCAGCTCAATATGCAGAACCTGACGGGGGCCAAGTTCCGCAGTGGCGTCTATGGTTTTACAACGAATGCCAATGCGACGAAGGGTGTTCTCGGCGGCACAATAGCTGGTTCTGCTCCGAGTTATTATCTTCAGGTGCCTTTCAGTGCGATGGTGACGCTCTCGACGGGTTTCTAAAACGCGATCCAGTTCTAAGACTTTCATGAGTTCAGAACCTTGGGGAGCAGCGCGATCTGTTTCTCAAGGTTTTGAGTTTCTCTCGCAGGTTTGGTCAGCTGCTTGAGTTTTTATGGTCGGTCTCGATGACCGTATTCCGGCCGAATGTGACCGCGCAAAAAAAACTTCACGAACAGACGCGCTCCTGCCATCGCTCTGCGCCTCGCTGGCCTCAATGTCTGATATGCCGCTGAGAAAAGCGTTGAACGGACAAAGGACTTTATCGTCTTGGTTATAGTCTCATTATAGCATCAAGAACCCAGTAGATTTGGGTGTGAAGAGTGTAAAATCTGTACTTTCATCAGGTCGCAGTAGAGGGGAATAAAATTTTTCGCCTTTACGTTCGAGATATTTTCCGCAAAATAACGATAATTTTTATTACTCAGATATCTTTTGCCTGAAAAGATATTTTTAACGAGGTGCGATTAATGCTTTGCCTGCAGGGTCTTCCACATGTTGTCATTCAGAAAAGCCGGGGGCTGAGCTGCCTCCTTTTGGCGACGGTTTCGACCCTGAGTTTTGCTCCTGGCGGGGCTTTTGCGGCCACTCAGACAATCAGAGGAAGCTTTCAGGGGGCCGCGGCCAGTCAGTCTTATGCTTCTCCGGTTATTGCTAGCGGAGCTTTGACGATTGGCAATGGAGCGCAGATTTCGGCCCAGAGCATTACCGCGGGAGCGCCTCCGGCCGGGGCTGCTTTGGTAATGGTTTCCGGCTCGGGCTCCTCTTTGAGTGCGGACCAGTCGCTTGTCATCGGTGCGGCACCTGATGCCTATATCGGATCGACCCTCAATATTTCCTCGGGTGCTCAGGTTTCTGCTGCTTCTGTCAGTGCTGGTCTGGGAGATGGCACCTTGGGGACCATCAACCTGACGTCCTATGGCGCGTCGGATAGAAGCCGTCTCGTTACGAATGATCTGACGCTCGGTTCAGGGGGCGGTAATGCGGCACTGAATGCAACGGGGCAGTCCGGTGGGATCGCTCTTGTACATGTTGATGGCAAACTTACCATCGGCCAGCCGGATGCTGTTAACGGCCTCGGAGCGAACACCGTCTGGTTGGGGGCCGGGAGTGTTCTGGAAGTCGGGGGTACAAACGGAATTCAGGCGACGGGCACGTCGAAGGACTACACGTTCACGCTGTCTGGCGGCACATTGCGGGATGTCAATGCTGATCTGAGCAGTTCGGTCAACATCAGCCTCGGCAGTAATAGCGCATCAACGATTGATACGGGGCGTTTCAACACCCGTCTGACTGGTGCCATCACAGGGGCGGGCAATCTCGTCAAGACGGGGAGCGGAACCCTGACGCTGACGGGAGATAATCAGTACGCACATGGCGCAGGGCCGGTCGTCAACACGATCATCCAGCAGGGAACCCTTGCGGCTTCTCCGCTGAGTCTGCGGGGTGTTGGGGTGATCCAGAATGATGCGACGCTGCGTATCAGTCAGGACAATTATACAGGCCAGAAGACGGTCTGGCCTGAGATGGTCAGCAATATCATCACGGGTACAGGCGATCTGATCAAAGATGGCGATAAAACAGTCGCCCTGACAGCGACGAATACTTACACTGGCGCGACAATTGTCAACGAAGGAACACTTGAGCTTGGCTATTATGGTGGCACCAGCGGCTCGATCAATAACAGCTCTCAGATCCAGCTGGTTAATGCGTCCTCAAATCTGACCGTATATCGGGATGATGATGTGACCGTCTCTCAGAATATTAGCGGATCCGGATCGGTTACGAAAATGGGCGGGAATACTCTTACCCTGTCCGGTGTGAACACCTATGCCGGTGGCACCGATATTCAGGGCGGAACGCTGGTCGGGAGCGTGTCCAGCTTCGGGACGGGGGCGATCAGCACGGCGCAGGGCACGACGTTGGTCGTGGATCAGGCGACTGACGGCACGTTGGGCAATGCGATGTCTGGTGCGGGTGCAGTCGTCAAACAGGGTGCGGGTGCGCTGGTTTACACCGGTGACGGTTCAGCACTGACGGGTTCGACGAATGTTGAACAGGGAAGCCTGTCGGTAATGGGCAATCTTGAGAATTCTGCCGTTACGGTTGCCAGCGGAACGTCCGTGACAGGAACGGGTGTAATCGGGAGCGCAGATATTTTCGGGCTATTCCGGCCAGGGCAGACGGCTTCCAGTTCGTTCGGGACGTTGCGCGTCAATGGAAACGTTACCATGGAAGGCGGCTCGACCTTCGCGGCGAATGTGGGTGCCGACCAGAATTCCAGTCAGGTCAGTCTTTCGGGCGTGCTGACGATCAAACCGGATGCGACACTGGTGGTGACGGCACTGCCGGGGGCGGACCTCAGAACCGGCCAGTCCTATACGCTTGTTCAGGCGTCCGGGGGCGTGAGTGGAACATTTGCCCATTATGACCAGAGCGGTCTCGTCCAGACCCATTCTCTGATCCAGCTTGTCGAGCCGACCTATTCTGCTTCGAATTCAGTGCAGATTGCCTTGCAGCGGAATACGGCCCTGAGTTTCGGTTACGGTGCATCGACCCGTAACCAGACGATGGCCGGATACGGGCTGGACGGAATTGCCAATGTTGCCCAGGCAGGTGCTCTGACCAATCTGGTCGCGGGGCTTGAGAATCAGCAGCGTTATCGCGCGCTTGATGCCCTGTCGGGTGAAATTCATGCCAGCGCCCGGACCGCGATGGTCAATGACAGCTTTTATATCCGCAATGCTGAGTTGAACCGGCTGGACTGTGCGGATGATGATCTGCAGCAGCAGATTTCCGGCACGAAGAGCGCACATACCAACATCTGTGACACCGCACCTGCACAGGGTTTAAGTACCTGGGGCACCGTTTATGGGGCCATGGGACATAATGCATCATCCGCGGGAACTGCCGGATTGAATGACAATTCCGTTGGCTGGATCATGGGGGCCGATACCAGGGTCGGGGAATGGCGTGTGGGTGGATTGCTGGCTTACGGTCGAAGCATGTTCTCCAATGGGGGCGATCGCAGTTCGGGCGGCCATTCCAATAATGTCACACTGGGCGCCTATGGGGGGACCGCATGGCGTGTGGGTGGCCTGACGCATGATGCGCGGATCACGCTGAAGCTGGGAGCCGACTATACCTGGAATGTGCTGAATACCCGTCGTGATATCCGCATTCCGGGGTATGATGCGCATGTCAGCAGCAATTCTCTGGGTGGGACCGGACAGCTTTATGGAGAGACGGGATATCGTTTTGCCGTTTAGGCGGCGGGCACGCCGGTAGAGTTCGAGCCTTTCGTACGGATGGCTTATGTCAATTACCAGTCTGAAGACGTGCGAGAGCATGGTGGTGTGGCGGCGCTGCGGGTCAAAGGGATGGATCAGAGCATCGGCTATTCGGCCTTTGGCATGAAGGTGGCAACGCGTCTGAATGTCGCAGGTGTAACGGTGGCGCCGCATCTGAGCGCGGCCTATCGTCGGGCTTTTGGCATGACGAATATGACGGCGAAGGAAAGCTTTCGTCTTGCTCCGCAGGCTCAGGGTTATGGAATGGACGTGACCGGGGTGCCGCTTTCGATTGATACTGCCGTGGTTCAGACGGGTCTGACCGCGAAACTGGCGGATCGTCTTGATGTCTCGGTGGATTATGTCGGGCAGTATGGCGGGCGTATGACCACGAGCGGTGGCAGCGGAAAGATCACTTACAGCTGGTAAGGGCGGGTGGAGGATCTCGCTCTTCTTTCGTAATTCACACGGGGTGCGGAGTTTCTATGCAATCGCAGGTGTTTGAAATTGGAGATATCGTCTCCTGGAACTCAGAAGCGGGATATGTCAGTGGACGGATCAGAGCCGTCCATTCGGCGCATTTTTTGGTCAATGGCTATGAGCATCATGCAACGTCAGACCAACCTCAATATGAAATAGAGAGTCTTAAAACCGGCCATATCGCTTTTCACAAGGGTACAGCGCTCAGCCTTGTCGTAAAGCGCGCCGGTGTGGTGCCGCGGTCCTGAACGGACCATTGGTGGTTTGAAGCAGAGTCCGATTTTATCGGCTGTTTTGCCGGCCATCTTCCAAAAGGCATGACGGGCGGGATCACAGGCTATGAGATTTCATCATTATCTCCGCTTCGGTAAAAGTCATTCCGAGGGAAGTATTATTTTTCCGGAAGCGGTGGTGCGCCACTCTTTTTGAATTCTTCGAGCAGAAGCTCTGAAGCAAGATGGAACGCCCGTTTGGCATGCAGATATGGCATCCACTGGCCCATCATATTCCAGGGCATTCCGTTATTATAGGTCGCGATTGCAATCAAGGTTTCTCCGGTTGCGCCATCGACGGCTATCAGTTCTTCACTTGCTCCGCCGGGAAACGGGGGTGGAATAGGGGGCAGGCCGCCACCAGCCGCACCGGCTGCAAACCCGGCGACAACGGGAATGGCATTGTAATACCATTTGCTGCGACGGATATTCGTGATGGCGGCGCGGATATGAACAGCGTCCGCGCAGGTTCCACACTCGGATGCATTAACGACTGTATAGATCTTGCCGATATTCTTTTTGATTTCGGCTGTGAAGGCGTTTGTCATGCGGGCCGCGACTTCCGGCTTGAGATGGGGGGCGTTGGCCACTGGATGCCAGGTTACGGGATCAATGACAGCGGTTTGGTATTTTGAGGCATCCAGACCGGGTTTAACGTAGATATGGTCGTCCACATGGCCCTTTTGCGAGGTCATGGCGCCATAGGTTTTCTCTGGCAGGAAGCCGGAATGCGTTACGTTCTGCCCGGCGCAACCGGTGAGCGCGAGTAACGCCATCATGGGAGCGTTGTAGGCGGTGATTCGCATGAGGGGCTTGGGTATGAGCAATATTGTGCTTGCAAAGTGTCCGAACCGGGAGCGTGAAAACGTTTCTGCAACGCTCAGAATCCGTGAGTGCGCTGCCTGACGAAGCTGGGCGCGATATGGCGCAGGTAATAATGTCATTTTTAACTCTCCCCACAGCAGAACACTGAGTGTGCAGATCGCTCTGCTGGTAGAAGCGACGCTGCTGGAGGAGGTTTATCTGGCGAGGATTTCCAGATTATCTCGCTATTATGTCGGGGATGAAATATTATTTCAGAAACGATTTTCCATTCAGGAAAACTGGTGTCGATTCAAAATATCGCCACGATGCGATCAGGGAAATCTGAGGGTGTTTTCGGTAAAATAACCTGAATTTCGAGGCCGCCTTCCGGGTGATTGGACGCTTTGATTTCGCCGCCATGGGTCTGGACGATACTGAGGGCGGATGTCAGCCCCAGACCAATGCCGCCCGTTTCCCGATTTCTGGATTTGTCGCCTCTGAAATAGGGTTCGAAAATTCGCCCGATCTGATCGTCAGGGATGCCTGGACCATGATCCCTGATCGTGATGACAGACTGCGTTGGCATGCATCTCAGTTCGAGGGAAGGAACCGTGGCATATTTGACGGCATTTTCGACCAGATTGGTAAAAACGCGTTTGAGAGCAAAAGGACGCCCCTGAGAGGTTGCTCTTACGGGTCCGGAATATTCGAGAATAATGTTCTGATCCGCAAAATCATTGACGATGGTTCGTAAAATCCCTGGAAGATCGCAAGTCGTCATCTCTTCGCAGACAGCATCATCTCTGAAAAACGACAGGGCGCCATCGACCATGGCCTGCATTTCGTCGACATCCCGGAACAGCCGTGCCTGTTGTTCCATATCGTCGATGAACTCTCCCCGCAGACGCAGTCGCGTCAGTGGCGTTCTGAGATCGTGCGAAATGGCTGCCAGCATGGTGGTGCGTGCCGCAATGAATTTCTGGATCTGGTCCCTCATGGCGTTGATCGTCTGGGCAACCAGTTGAAGTTCGCGCGGACCGGTGGCCGGAATGGGAGCGGAGGATGGGTTCATTCCGGCAAGACGAACATCTTTCGCCAGATTTTCGATGGGTCTGGAAAGCTGGCGAGAGGCAATGAGAGAGACGGCAATCACCCATGCGGCAATCGTGGCGAATTCCAGCAAGAGGCGTTCGCGCCAGAAAAATCCCCAGTACCGCACCAAAGCGGCACAGACCAGCCAGCTTCCATCGTCGAGCTGTAGCGCCATAAACGATGCATCAGGATATTTTTTAGGATCAACGGAAATATCAGGAGCCTGCGCGACGGGATTATCGACGGAAAATGCGTCCATGCTTCTTGTCGTTCCGCCGATAAGGGATGCAATGATATCATGTCCCATTTGGACTTCATACGGATTGTAATGCGCGGTTTTCAGCATTTCCGCAGTACGGCTGTCTGCGGCAAACCACTTGAACTGAAAACCTTCGGTGGAAGCCGCCTGTGCAATTTTCGGGCGTACAGCCGCAGGAGCCGCTGTAATGACGCGTGTGATGGCAGCGACTTCCTGAAGAAGGCCAGTCTGCTCGATGTTGGGTTGTGCCCAGTGCCCACCAAACAGGAAGAATAACTGCAACAACCCGACCGTTGTGGCTGCGGCCAGAGCCACCGTCGTCACCAGACGGCGTGTAATGGTGTCTTCAAACCAGCGAAGACGGGTCACAGACGTTTGACTTCCGGAGAGAACAGATAACCACCGTTCCGGACTGTCCGAATCACGATTGGATTTTTGGGGTCTTCCTCCAGCTTCTGGCGCAGGCGGCTGATCTGAACATCAATGCTGCGGTCATACGCCGTATGATTTCGCCCCCTTGCCAGATCGAGGAGCTGGTCGCGGGTCAGAACCCGCTGGGGATGTTCTGCAAAGGCCAAAAGAAGCTCAAACTCTCCACCAGACAAAAGAACGAGTGCATTATCTTTCGAGCGGAGTTCCCTGCGTGCGACGTCCAGGCGCCAGCCTCCGAAAGACAGGATCGGGCGCGCTTCGCTCACAGGAATGCTGTCAGTCCTGTCTGCTGTTCGGCGGAGGACAGCTTTTACTCTGGCCAGCAGTTCCCTTTGGTCAAAGGGTTTGGTGAGATAGTCGTCCGCTCCAATCTCGAGACCGACAACGCGATCCGTGTGCTCGGCCATCGCAGAGAGCATGATGACCGGAATGTTGGAGCTGGTTCTGAGGCGTCTGCAGAGACTGAAGCCATCCTCGTTGCGCAGCATGACGTCAAGGATGACCAGATCAATTGTTTCTGAACCCAGACGTGAGAACATGGCAGGACCATCCTCTGCGACCGAGACGGTATAGGAATGTTTGCCGAGAAATCGGGTGAGCAGGGAGAGAATGTCCCTGTCGTCGTCCACGATAAGGAGATGAGGCATGACTGTCATTCTCTCCTGATATCACACCAGCTTCTACTCATGATGTCTCTTATATGAGCGCTTTATTTCAGCTCAGACACATTTTTCATGTCCCGCCATTCTACTGATGTCCTCATTTGATTCCGGTGGGGGCAGAGCTGTTCGGAATTGACGGTACGGCCATATTTCAGGGCGGAGATATTTGCGACATACGGGTGAAAGAATCGCTTCCTAAAAGAACAGGCACTGACCGGCTGATCTGGCTGGAGCCTGTTTCTGGAGGTGTGTCGTGAAAGCGCACTGTTTTCATCTGGCGTTTACTGCGGCTGAGTTGATCGTGTTTTACGTTATGGAGCCCATGGGTTTGTTCGCGCTGGGTTTCGACGTGATGCACGCGTTCGTCAAACGGTGTGCCGAGACATGAAAAGAGAGATCAAGCGGAGCGGCAGTACAGATTTTGAACATAATTTCAGAAGTCTGCATGCGGTCATGGAGGCAATTCTTTCCTCCTTGCCATGGATTTTTCTGATTGTTTATGGCGCGATCTGTCTCGCTGTTACAATCCTGTGTGGATATTGATTGTGAAAGCGTGAAACTGCGATTTTCGTTCGTGCAAGCTGATCTCGCTTTCGAGGGACAATAAGAAATCTATGGCCTGAATTTTATTTTTCCCTTAAATCAGGACTATGCATCACGTCGGATTTTTTATCTGCCAGAACCACCGGATTCTCGATCTCGCAGGCCCTTTGGGGGCTTTCGAAGAGGCCAACACCCTCATTGAGGGTGGGGCGTATCGGCTGACGGTCATTTCCGAACCCGGCGGCATCGTCGTCGGGAGTTCGGGTGTTCCCATTGACACACGACTCAGCCGCGACACGGCTTTTGACACGGTTCTGTTCATCGGTGGAGACATCGGGCCTTTCCAAAACCCCGACGCCATCGCTGCTGCAAAGGACCTTGCGGCACGAACCGTCCGCGTCGCGAGCGTCTGCACAGGGGCCTTCCTGCTGGCGGAAACCGGGCTGCTCGACGGCCGCCGCGCAACGACGCATTGGCGTCTCGCACCGGAGTTGCAACAGCGTTATCCCCAGATCAGGGTTGAGGCCGACCGTATCTTCATCTCCGACCATAATGTATGGACGTCCGCAGGGATTTCCGCCGGGATCGATCTGGCACTGGCCCTCATTGAAACCGACCATGGCATTGCAATCGCCCGCGACGTCGCCCGTGAGCTTGTCGTCCCTTATCGGCGCTCTGGAGGGCAGTCACAGTTCTCGGCCATGTCCCAGATGGAGCCGGAATCGGACCGTATCCGCATGGCGCTTGCCTTCGCGCGGGAGCATCTGGTCGAGCCGCTTCCGATCGAACGTCTGGCGGAAGCAGCACGGTTAAGCGTGCGTCAGTTCGGGCGTGCCTTTCGCAGTCAGACGGGCGAGACACCAGCCCGAGCGGTCGAGCGTCTGCGCGTGGAGGCAGCCTGTTCCCGCCTGCAAAGCGGGTCGGAACCGATTGAGCAGATCGCAAAATCCGTGGGCTTTTCCGATCCGGAGCGCATGCGCCGCGCGTTCGTCAAGCTGCACGGCCATCCGCCGCAGGCGATCCGACGCGCAGGTCGTCAGGACAGTTCAGGCTGAGTGATGATCAAATAGAGAGGACGCCCATTAGTGCCTCCAGTGGATCATGAATGAACCCGTCGGCCTTCAGCATGACCAGACCATGAAGTTGTCCCCATCTGACATGTGCCGACAAAGGTGATGCCGCCGGGCCTAAGGTCCGGACGCGATCGAGAAGCGGCTGAAAGCTGGCGTTTGCTGCGCGCTTCAGGGCGCTGTCGGGCGCAGCCCCCGGAACCAGCCCCGACGCGAACATGAGACGATAAAGCTCCACATTTTTCTCTCCGAACACGAGGTAGGCGACCGCCATCCTGTTCAGCGCGGTCATATCGTCTCCGTCCGACGCGGCTTCGAGAAGAGCCTCGGTGAAGCGTTCAAATCCCTCCGTCGCAACGGCGGCAAGAAGGTCTTCACGGTCGATGAAATGACGATAGGGCGCAGACTGCGCCACGCCAGCCCTGCGCGCCAGCGATGCCATGGAAAGACCCTGCGCCCCATGAGCGGCGACTTCCGCCAGGGCTGCATCAAGCAATACCTTCCGCAGATCACCATGATGATAGGTCTTGCGAGAACCGGAGGGTTTTGCGTCTGCTATTTGCTTCATGTGATGACGTATAACATTTAAGTTGACATTGGATCAACGAATGACAATGTGATGACATATCACATAGGAAATCGCCATGACCTTCATATCGAAACCTCATGCCTCCATGCTCTCAGAGGTCCCCTATCTCGCTAATAATTTCAAACCGATCGAGGTTGAAACGACCGCTTTTGATCTGGAGGTCATCGGCCATATTCCTGAAGCCCTGAATGGTCGGCTTCTGCGTATCGGTCCCAATCCCGCCAGTGTTCCAGACCCTGCGCAATATCACTGGTTTTCAGGGTCAGGCATGGCGCATGGACTGCGTTTGCGTAAGGGAAGGGCAGAGTGGTATCGCAGCCGCTATGTCAGGGATGCGTCCGTGGTCGCTGCTCTAAAATTGCCTCCGCTCGAAGGGCCTGGCATCGGTCGGCGGGATGGAAGCGTGAACACGAATTTTACCAGTGTTGGAGGAAAACTCTATGCTGTTGTCGAAGCGGGCAGCCTTCCAGTTGAGTTGAACTATGAGTTGGAAAGCATCGCGCGTGCGGATTTCAACGGGACTCTTGAAACCGGCTTCACCGGCCATCCGAAGTTCGATCCCATAACCGGCGAACAGCACGCTCTCGCCTATGAACCCGGACAGCCGGTTCGCTATATTTCGCTCGATCAGAACGGATATGCCACGACGAAAGCGAGGATCGATCTGCCCCATATTCCACTGATCCATGATATGGCATTTACCGCGTCGTTCATCGTCATCCCCGATCTGCCGGTTACGTTTCAGCCCGAACATGCGAAGGCGAAATTTCCCTGGCTCTGGGATGAGCGACGGGATGCGCAGATTGGGTTGCTGCCCCGCAATGGAGACGTCACGAACATTCAGTGGTTTGAAGCCCCTCGCTGCTTTGTTTTCCATTTCGTAAATGCCTATGACGATGGGGATCTGACTATCATTGATCTCGTGCGTCATCCCCGGATGTTTGAACACGATCGCAATGGCCCGAACGAAGGCGCGCCCACACTCGTTCGCTGGACGCTTGACCGGCGCTCCGGGCGCTTGAGCGAGACGCTTCTTGACGATCACGGAACTGAGTTTCCACGGATCAATGACCGGTTCGGCGGTCAGTCCTATCGCTTCGGCTATACAGCTCACTGGGGGCGGGACGTACGTTTCGGACCTGCCATGA
Source organism: Gluconobacter sp. Dm-74 (assembly GCF_018256135.1). NCBI lineage: Bacteria > Pseudomonadati > Pseudomonadota > Alphaproteobacteria > Acetobacterales > Acetobacteraceae > Gluconobacter > Gluconobacter sp. Dm-74. The sequence goes on from NZ_JAERLX010000006.1 coordinate 69,851, forward strand.
AACACGACATGCTGCGGGGAACCACGGAAATCCATCATTATGGCCCCGACCGTATGACGCTGGAGCCCATCTTCGTGCGCAAACCAGAGGCACTTGCCGAAGATGAAGGCTGGATCATGTCTTATGTGTACGATTCGGCCCGAAATCTGAGCGATGTTGTTATTCTGGATGCTCAGGATTTTACTGGGGAGCCTGTCGCTACAATACGCCTGCCGGTCCGGGTGCCGTTTGGCTTTCACGGAGAATGGATCGCCGACGACACTCTGCCATCTCCTGCGGCCTGAAACAGATACGCACCATTTTCTGGTGCGTATCTGGTCTCTACAGATTAAAGAACCGGGCGCATCAGGCCGTTCTGAGAGCCCGGAAGTTTCTTATAAACCACGTCACGAATTGCCGGGGGCGCCTCCGCAGGATTGCCAGCATGAAAAGGTGGCTGCGGATCATACTGCACAAGAAGCTGCACTTCCTGCGCGGCTTGCGCCCCACGGAGTTCAGCCGCGATCGCCAGACCGAAATCAATACCGGCCGTTACTCCGCCGCCACTCATGAAGCGTCCATCCTTCACAATCCGCGCAGGATCGGGAATGGCTCCATATTCTTTGAGGATGTTCAGAAATGCCCAATGACAGGCACTCCGCCGTCCCTTGAGAACCCCTGAAGCCGCAAGGATAATAGAGCCGGTACAGACGGAGGTTACATATCTCGCCGTCTCGGACAGACGCCGGACATGCCCCAGTGTCTCGGGCTTCATCATGGCCGAAAGATTCAGGGCGCCAGGCACGCAAATGACATCGACCTTGTCGATATCGGAAAGCTTTTCCGTTGGCCCGAAAACAATGCCCTTTTCCAGCGTGACGAAACCGCCCTCAGGACTGGCAAAACGAACATTCGTGTTGGGAATGCGCGACAGGATTTCGTTGGGACCGGCAAAATCGAGAAGTGTTCCGTTCGGATAAATCGCAAACAGAAAATCGATAGGCTTTTCGGCTGTCCCCGGCACAGCCGCCCGTGCGCTTTCCGGCAGAAGGCGCGTTGCCGCCGTTGCGGCAATCGCAGCGCCCCCCATGAGCATCATGCGCCGCCGCATGCTCCCTGCCTCGGTCAATTCTTCCGGGAAGGTTTCATCGAAAATTTCAGGCATCTCCGTCTCCTCATGTCTCCTGCCTCATAGGGCTGGTTGCTGGACGGTCTTGAGACGTAGTGCCCTAAGGGGATTTCCAAAAGGACCTATTTCCCTTGTTTTGCGCCATATGTGGATAGCAAGGCGATATGTCTTAAAGAGAGGGAAATAAGTCCTTTAGGTCATAACCCGTTTTGATAGGATCAACGGGAACGGTGATCGCGTCCGGGACGCTTGTCACGTTTTTCTAATATGGGGATCTGATATGAGACTTTCGGGAAAAACTGCCCTCATCACGGGCGGTACGAGCGGTATCGGCCTTGCGACTGCAAAGCGGTTTGTCGCAGAAGGAGCGCGCGTTGCTGTCACGGGGCGCGATGAAACCCGGTTTGCCGATGTGCGTGCAGAACTGGGCGGAGAGGCGCTGGTTCTGGCGGCCGATGTGCGGTCTGTCGACGCCATGATTTCCGTTGTGGACAAGGTCAAGAAGGCATTAGGCGGGCTTGATATTCTGTTTGTAAATGCCGGTTACGTCATTCCGACACCATTACAGTCCATTGATGAACGTCAGTATGACGAGGTCATGGATGTCAGTGTCAAAGGCGCCGTGTTCACGATGCAGGCGGCACTCCCCGTACTGCGTGAGGGGGCATCCGTTATTCTGACGACCTCGTTTATCGACCAGACCGGCAAACACGGCCTGTCGCTGGTCGCCGCCGCCAAAGCGGCAGTCCGGTCTTTCGCGAGGAGCTGGTCCTATGAGCTGCTCGGTCGCAAAATCCGCGTCAACGCGGTCGCACCCGGCGGGATCGAAACGCCGCTTCTGAACAAGATCGGTCTTTCTGAAGCCGAAGTGGAAGACTTTAAAACCCAGTTCGCTGCGAGCGTTCCTCTTGGACGCATGGGCCGGGCTGAAGAAATCGCCGCTGCAGTTCTCTACCTCGCAAGCGACGAATCCCAATATGTCGTCGGCACAGAACTGGTGGTCGATGGCGGTTGTTCGCAGCTTTGAAATACAGGACCGATCGCTTCAACGACTTTTTATCACCGGGACATTCGTCATGACATTTACAAAACCGTTCGCTTCTTTTCTCGGCGCCTCGATGGCGCTCGTTCTGCAATGCGCGCCTGCCATGGCGGCCAGCACGCAATCGCCGGATGCGGCTGCCGTGAAGGCTGTGACCGAGCAGTTTGCTGCCGATCTCGCCAAGGGTGATCTTAAGGCAATTTCGCGCCTCTACACTGATGACGCCAGACTGCTGCCCCCCAACGCAGACCCAATTTCCGGCCGCGCTGCCATTCTTGCTTATTTTGAGAAGACCTTGCGGCCTGATCTCGTTGGCGGTGCCACATTCGATCACTACGAGATTTATGGTGGCGAAAACGCTGCAACCAGCCTTTCTCAAATCAGGATGCTTGATACCAAAGGTCAGGTGATTGAGCGCGGCAAACAGACGATCGTTTTGCTCAAGCAGGATGGCAAATGGAAGATCCATCGAGATATGTGGTCAGATAATTCTCCCACTCATGCTGCAGAACCATAAGAGCATGGCAGACGCACTCTGCTCTTGATCTTCTGACGCTTCTCCAGCACTGTCGCTTCCTGTCAGGGGAGTCCCGCCCAGGGGACTGAGAGGCCAATTGGTGACGTCGGGAAACCGGCGCCACGGTGAGGCGACCCTTTGAACCTGACCCAGTTGATGCTGGCGTAGGAAGACCGGAGGGCATGTCCCTCTCGGGCCGATCTGGCCTTTTCCGTGTCCGTTAGGGCACTGGGGGCAGCGGCTCCCTTTCTGCCTCACGTTTCTTGGGTCTTTTCGAGTGCGCTTGAGGAGACACCACATGAACGCTTCCATTCCCGCTATTACGACCGGCCCTCTGCCGGCCTCCAGCAAAATCCATGTCCGTGGCGTGCATCACGACATCGCGGTTCCGCTGCGGCAGATTGCAGTTTCGGGTGAATGTCCGCTGAATGTCTATGACAGTTCAGGCCCTTATACCGATCCCTCCGTCAGCATCGACATCGCAAAAGGCCTGTCGGACAGCCGGGGCAACTGGCTTCGCGATCGTGGGGACGTGGAAGAGTATGAGGGGCGCACGATCACGGCAGCTGATAACGGTTTTGCACAGGGGGACCGGCTGACACCGAGCTTTCCGCAGCAGCGCCGTCCTCTGCGGGCTGTTGGAGACCGCGCGGTGACACAGATGGCCTATGCCCGTGCGGGGATCATCACGCCGGAAATGGAATTCGTCGCCATCCGCGAGAATATCGGCCGGACGGAAGCCCTGAAAGAGGCGCGCGACGGCGAGGATTTCGGAGCCAGTATTCCGGATTTCGTAACGCCGGAATTCGTGCGGCAGGAAATTGCGTCGGGTCGTGCCATCATTCCCGCCAATATCAATCATCGCGAACTCGAACCGATGATTATTGGTCGGAACTTCCTCGTGAAGATCAATGCCAATATCGGCAACTCGGCTGTGACGTCTTCAATGGAAGAAGAAGTCGAGAAAATGGTGTGGTCCATCCGCTGGGGCGCGGATACGGTCATGGATCTCTCGACGGGCCGTAACATTCACAACATCCGCGACTGGATCATCCGCAACGCGCCTGTGCCGATCGGGACGGTGCCGCTCTATCAGGCGCTGGAGAAGGTCGGCGGAATTGCGGAAGACCTGACTTGGGAAATCTTCCGCGACACACTGATCGAACAGGCGGAGCAGGGGGTGGATTATTTCACCATCCACGCCGGTGTCCGTCTGCACATGATCCCGCTGACGGCCCGCCGCGTGACGGGCATCGTTTCCCGTGGTGGCTCCATCATGGCGAAATGGTGCCTGCATCATCATCGCGAGAGCTTCCTGTACGAGCACTTCGATGAAATCTGCGACATCTGTCGCCGTTATGACGTCTCGTTCTCGCTGGGCGACGGCCTGCGCCCCGGTTCGATTGCGGATGCCAATGACGCCGCGCAGTTCGCGGAACTGGAAACCCTTGGCGAACTGACGAAAATCGCTTGGGCGAAGGACTGTCAGGTCATGATCGAAGGGCCGGGCCATGTGCCGATGCACAAGATCAAGGCCAACATGGACAAGCAGCTTGAGCACTGCCACGAGGCACCGTTCTACACGCTTGGCCCACTAACGACCGATATTGCGCCGGGTTACGATCACATCACCTCCGCCATTGGTGCGGCCATGATCGGCTGGTTCGGCACGGCGATGCTCTGTTATGTGACGCCCAAGGAACATCTGGGTCTGCCGGACCGCAATGACGTCAAAACCGGCGTTATCACCTACAAGCTCGCAGCCCATGCGGCGGATCTGGCGAAGGGGCATCCGGGCGCGCAGATGCGTGACGATGCGCTGTCTCGCGCGCGGTTCGAGTTCCGGTGGGAAGACCAGTTCAATCTGGGTCTGGACCCCGATACGGCGCGGTCCATGCATGATGAGACCCTCCCGAAAGAGGCGCACAAGGTGTCGCATTTCTGCTCGATGTGCGGGCCGAAATTCTGTTCGATGAAGATTTCCCATGACATCCGGGCGGAAGCAGAAAAGCAGGCCGGAATGGAAGAAATGGCCGGGAAGTTCCGGGAAGGCGGCGAGCTTTATGTTCCCGTGACGGAACCGGCGGAATGATCCATTCCGTCCTGGGGGAGGGGGTAGCGGCGCTGTGTTGCGCCACGGCCCTTTCCGACCGGGGTCTTGACGTGGAAGTCATCGTCCCGGAGGGCAGTCCAGAGGCGGCATCGCGGTTTGCGGGGGGAATGCTGGCCCCGTTCTGCGAGGGGGAAAGCGCGCCCGACCTGATCGTGGCACAGGGGCAGGCGGCGGTGGACTGGTGGGCGGCTCATGTTCCGGACGTCACACGGCGTGGCACGCTCGTTGTCGCCCCGCCGCGGGACGGGGCCGAACTGGATCGTTTTGCGCGCGCCACGCAGCAGCACGACTGGGTCGTCCCCGGCGATCTGGAGCCGGATCTGGAGGGGCGGTTTGCACGCGGACTGTTTTTCCCGACCGAAGCGCATCTGGACCCCCGCAAAGCGCTCGCCAGCCTGCGCGACAGCCTGCTGGCGAAAGGCGCAGCCTTCCGGTCGGGTGCCCCGCGCGGTCATGTCGTGGACTGCCGGGGGCTGGCATCGCGGGACAGTCTCGTCGATCTGCGTGGCGTGCGAGGGGAAATGCTGATCGTGCATGCCCCGGACGTAACGCTGACGCGGCCGGTCCGGCTGCTGCATCCGCGCTTTCCCTGTTACGTCGTGCCAAGGGATGGGGATCGGTACATGATCGGGGCGACCATGGTGGAAAGTGCCCGTCCGGGGCCGGTGACGGCGCGGGCAGCGATGGAACTGCTTTCGGCGGCCTATACGCTTCATCCGGGCTTTGCCGAGGCTGAAATCCTTGAACTGGGCGCGGGGCTGCGCCCGTCTTTTCCGGACAATATTCCGGCAGTGCGTCATGTCGGGGGGCGGAGTTACGTCAACGGGATGTACCGCCACGGTTTCCTCATGGCGCCCGTCTGCGCCGAGAAACTGGCGGCAGAACTTGCGGAGGTTTATGCCCATGCGGATTGATCTGAACGGCGAGGTCATCAGGACACAGGCCCTGACGCTGGCCGACCTGCTGACCGAACAGGGTTTCGATGCCCCCTGCGTGGCGACGGCCTTGAATGGTGATTTCATTGCCCGTTCCATGCGTGATGCAACCCGTCTGGACGAGGGCATGAAGGTCGAAGTCCTGTCTCCGATGCAGGGGGGCTGACATGTTTTATGGCGTTGATCTGACGTCGCGGCTGATGCTCGGGACGGCTCAGTATCCGTCGCCCGCAGTCCTGCTGGAGGCGATCGAGGCGTCCGGCGCGGAAATCATCACGGTGTCGCTGCGGCGGGAAGGCGCTGCGGGGGCGGCGTTCCGGAACATCCTGTCCGAAAGCCGCTGTCGCCTGCTGCCAAACACTGCCGGGTGCCATACGGCCCGCGAAGCCGTCACCACGGCCCGCATGGCGCGCGAAGTGTTTGGAACGTCGTGGATCAAACTGGAAGTCATCGGCCATGCCGACACACTCCAGCCGGACCCGTTCGCGCTCGTCGAAGCCGCGCGCGTGCTGTGCGCGGAGGGGTTCGACGTATTTCCCTACACGACCGAAGACCTGATCGTGGGGGAAAAACTTCTGGAAGCCGGATGCAAGGTGCTGATGCCGTGGGGCGCGCCGATCGGATCGGGGCAGGGGCTGCGCAATCCTGAGGGTCTGCGGACCATGCGGGCGCATTTCACCGGTATTCCGCTGGTTGTGGATGCGGGGATTGGTGCGCCCAGTCAGGCGGCACAGGCCATGGAGATGGGGCTGGACGCCATTCTGCTCAATACGGCGGTGGCCAAGGCCGTGGACCCGACGGCCATGGCGCGGGCGTTCGGTCGCGCTATTCAGGCGGGGCGGGAAGCGTTCGAGGCCGGGCTGATGCCCAGACGGGACATGGCCTGCGCCTCAACCCCGGTTTTCGGTCTGGCGGAGTTGGTATGATGACGCTTGATCCGTTTTATCTTCTGGTGGGGGACGTTTCGCTCCTTGAAACGCTGCTGCCCTGTGGCGTGCGTCTGGTCCAGCTTCGGCTGAAGGACAAGCCGGATGCAGAGCTTCGCCGTCAGATCCGCCATGCCCGGGCACTCTGCGCCATTCATGGCGCGCAGCTTGTCATCAATGATTACTGGCGTCTGGCGCTGGAACTGGGGTGCGATTTCGTCCATCTCGGGCAGGAAGACATGGAGACCGCCGATTTTGACGCTCTGCGGCGTGCGGGCATCCGGTTCGGACTGTCCACTCACGATCCAGCGGAGCTTGAACGCGCTCTGTCTTTCAAACCGGCCTACGTCGCACTCGGTCCCGTCTATCCGACGTTGCTGAAGAAAATGAAATGGGGGCCGCAGGGGTTGGAGCGCGTCCGGGACTGGAAAACCCGTGCCGGAGACACGCCACTGGTCGCCATTGGGGGCCTCACGCCGGAGCGTTTGGAAGGGGTTTTCGCGGCGGGGGCGGACAGTGCTGCGGTTGTGACGGACATTCAGCAGGCGGAAGATCCGGTGGCGCGCTGTCGGGAATGGGTGGCCGCGACGCAGGCCTACAGACAATGAGCCGTTATTCGCGACAGACCGGGCTTTTCCCGCAGGGGGGGGCGGATCAGAAGCGCCTTTTGGAAGCCCATGTTCTGGTCGTGGGCGCAGGTGGTCTGGGCGCGACTGTTCTGCCCGCGCTCGCCGGTGCTGGATGTGGGCGGATCACGGTGGTCGATCATGACCGTGTGGATGAGAGCAACCTGCATCGTCAGACGCTCTTTCGCATGGACGATATCGGCCGCTTCAAGGCCGCCTGCGTGGCCGATCGGCTGTCGGACCTGAACCCAGATTGTCAGATCGTACCCGTGGCGGAGCGTCTGGAGCCGACACTGGCGCGGAGCCTCCTGACGGATGTGTCCGTTGTCGTGGATGCGGCGGACAGCGTGGCCGTCACCTATCTGCTGTCCGATCTGTGTGTGGAAGCGGGTCTTCCCCTCGTGAGTGCTTCGGTGCTTGGGCGGTCGGGCTATGCGGGTGGGTTCTGCGGTTCGGCGCCGGATTACCGGGCTGTTTTCCCGGATCTGCCCGCCATTCTGCCGAATTGTGCGGAGGCCGGTGTGATGGGGCCTGCTGTTGCAGCACTCGGGGCCATACAGGCGCAGATGGTGCTCTCCGTTCTGCTTGAAACGCAGCCCTCTCCGCTGGGGCAGATGATGACGCTGGATCTGGAACGCTGGAGAAGTTCGTCTTTCCGGTTCGATACAGCGGTTTCTGCTGAAAATGAGGGTCCCTTCATTCTCGGGCTTGAGGAGATCCGCGCGGACGACCGCGTTTTCGATCTGCGGGGGCCGGAGGAACAGGGGCCGCCCTCCGTGTCCTGGGCCGTTCGCGGGCCGATCGCGCACCCAGAAACGCTGGCGGAGGGGACGGGTAGGACCGTTTTCGTCTGTGCCAGTGGTCTGCGGGCCTGGCGGGCTGCTAAACGCTTTTCCACACAGGCGGGTGGTCTTGTCTTCATTGCAACGACGGGACGATGACGCAGCCTGTTCTTCTGATCGGTGGGATAGATTCCAGCGGGGGCGCTGGTCTTGCACGGGATCTCCTTGCCGTGCAGGCGTCTGGACAGACCGCACGTCTTGCCGTCACCGCCGTCACGGCACAGACCGATCATCGCGTTCTGGCGGTGGAGCCTGTCCCTCCATCGCTTCTGGCCGCGCAGATTGAAGCGGCGCTGGAAACGGGGATCGGGGCCGTCAAGATCGGGGCCGTGTTCAACGCGCCTCTGATCCGTGTTGTCGCAGCGCTTCTGCCAGATGTTCCGGTGGTGCTGGACCCGGTGCTCTGTTCAAGCTCCGGTCATGCGCTGCTGGACCCGGAGGGTATGCAGGCTCTGATCGCCCTGCTTCTGCCCCGCACTACTATTCTTACTCCCAATCTGCCGGAACTTGCGGCGCTGGCTGCTGCACTGGGGATAGCTCCGACGGTGGAACGCGAGGAAATTGTCAACGCGCTGCTGTCTCGTGGTTGTCGGAGTGTTCTGCTCAAGGGCGGGCATGATCTGCCGTCTTCGGTTTCTGAGGATGTCCTGTATGAAACGGGTTCTCTTCCCTTAGCTTTCCGTTCTCCCCGTTTTGCATTTGAGTTGAGGGGAACGGGCTGTCAGCTTGCCAGTGCTCTGGCGGCGGGGCTGGCCATTGGACAAGATCTTCCCAAGGCCATCCGGGCTGCGCGTTGCGGAATTGAAGAGCGTTTCCGTAACGCCTGACAAGAATGTGTCAGTCGTGCTGGAGTTTGCGTGGGAAGGCAGCCGGGTTGAACGCTGCGAGCAGGATGCCGCCCAGTGCGATCAAGACGGAGGCGGGGCAGAGCACCGCAAATCCCAATGTATTGAGAAGATGGCCGCCAATCGCCGAGCCCAGCAGGATGCCCATGTTGCTGCTGCTGTTGACGGCCGCGCCCGCAACATCCGCACTGGTTGCGCGGGCCCGGATGGCACCGGACATAACGAAGGGAATGATGGCAGCATAGCCCATGCACCATAGCCCGATCGCCGCGACGCTTGGCCAGGCGGACAGCAAATGTCCGTAGACCAGGGTCATGCCCGTCAGCATGGCGATGCCGCCACCGAACAGACCGCCCGCAGGCCAGCGATCCACGACCTGTCCTGCCGCCCACAGACCGGAAATGCTGACAAGTCCGGTGATGAGCAGCGCAATGCTTAACAGATGTTCGGGCAGACCATGTGCCAGAAGCAGCGGAGAGACATAGGTATAAAGCAGGTTATGCGCGAAGAAGAAAATGGCATTCACGCCGATCACGATGCCGAAAATCCGTGCGGCATGGGGTGAGCGGAGGGTGGGGACCTTGAGGGCCTTGGTATCGGCGCCGCGTACGGGCGGGAGATAGAGCGTGATGAAGATCGTCAGCATCGCGGCCAGCGCTGCGATGACGTAAAGCGCCACACGCCAGCTTGTGAACTGGCTGATCGCGGCGGCTCCCGGAACGCCCAGAACAGACCCTAGAGACGTCCCTCCGAAAACAAACGAAATGGCGCGTCCCGTCATACGTTCGGGCACGAGATGGGCGGTATAGGCAGCGGCAATGGACATCAGCAGCGCGTGAGACAGGCCACCCAGAGCCCGGCCGACGCAGAGAATGCCGAAGCTGGGTGCCATGGCGGAAATCAGGTTGGAGACGACATACCCGACGAGGCAGAGCACCATGAGCATCTTGCGGTCCATGCGGCTCGTGGCGATCGTGATGGGAACGGCCCCGAATGCGACGAGCAGGGCATAGGCGCTCACGGCCAGTCCGGCGTGACCTTCGGTGATGTTGAAAGACTTGGCCATGTCGATCAGCAGGCCAACCGGAGCGACCTCGGTTGTCACCGCAATGAAGGTCGATGCGAACAGAGCGCAGAGACCCGCAATGGCCGGGCCGGAGAGCGTTTTGAACACGATGCAATTCCTGACTGGAACGGTGACCTGAGCGTCCCGAATGCGAGGGCTTTTGGCACTTTGATCGCATCACGGAAACCCAAAAATGCAGGGTGATGCAATGATCGTTTTAAGGGGGGCGGAATGGCCCGCAAGGCCCGTTTTGTCAGGGATTTATGAAGATGTCCGGTTTCGTTTTTCCGGCATGATATTCCGGATTCGATGGATCATCTCCAGAAGCTTTCTGGAAGGTTATTCCTGTACCCGGCCCCCGTATCAGGCGTCGAAAGTGTTTCGTATGTTTTCGTAAAGGCTTTTTTTGCCAACAAAAGCGGAATAGCGTTCTGTTAATAAGAACTATTCTCATATAAGTTTGCGTCATCCCTTCCATGAGAGGGGGCTGATAAACGGTCACTCGAAAGCGCGTATGATGCAGACAGGGAATAATCCGGCTTTACGTTCCCGTCCGGGAACGGGGTTCAGAAAAACCCTGTATGCTCTCGCGCTGCTGTCCGGTGGCTGGGAGGAAGCTGTGGCGCAGGCGGTCCCTGCGGATCTCTCTGCGGCGAGACAGGAGCAGAAGAAGGTCTCCACAAAGAAAAAACCGTCTTCTCTCGTAGCAGCAGACGCAGATGTTCCCGGTAGTGTCGAGCAGCTTCTGGTCCATGGACATCGTGCAACCGCTACCACAGACGGCACCGGGACATATACCGTGCGTGCGGTGTCCACGACGCGCATGTTGTTACGGCCCGAAGATGTACCGCAGTCAATTTCTGTTCTGAGCACGCAGCAGATGAAGGACCAGAATCTTTTCACTGTCGATAACGCGCTCAAACAGGTCGCGGGCGTCAACGTCAATCTGTATGGCGATGGTACGGCGGGGTTTTCGTCCCGTGGTTTCCAACTCGCGGCCCAGTACGATGGATCGCCCGCGACAGGTGGTCTTCAGCTTGCCCAGCAGTTCGACCTTGCGATCTATGATCGGATCGAGGTTCTGCGCGGCCCCGATGGTGTGTTGCAGGGTTCGAGCGCACCGGGAGGCAGCGTCAATTTCGTCCATAAACGCCCGACCGAAACATTTCAGGGCAATGCGTCTTTCAGCGCCGGATCATGGGATAATTATCATGCCAGCGTCGATGTGGGTGGGCCGATCGGGAACTCGAAAATCGTGTCTGCCCGTCTGGTCATGGCCGGGACCGATCGCGATTTCTTCTATAAAAACGCCTATGACCGCCGCTGGACGATCTACGGTGTGACGGACGTTCATATTGATCGGCGTACTACCCTGACCGTTTCCGTCACGTCGCAGTCCAATGACACGACCCGCTATATGGGCCTGCCGCGCATGAGCGGGACGGGGGCGGACCTCAATCTGCCGCGCAATACGTTCATCGGCTCGGACTGGAACAAGGGGCAGGTGCCGACGACCGAAGTCATGGCGCAGCTCGAACGGCGCTTTGGTGCGGGCTGGGTCGGGCGTGTCACAGGGCGGCACAGGACGGCCGATACTGATCTGCAATACAGCTATATCAACGCTTATAATGCCAAGGCACAGACAGCGAATTATGTGGCGGCCCGCTCCATTTACAGCGAAACCAATGATGGTGTGGACGGGTATCTGACAGGGCCGCTGCATCTTCTGAACCGGACGCATACGCTCATGATTGGCGCGAATTATAACCGCTATGTCTATGAAGGCGGCGGGGCAAGCGTGAACTCTCGCACGAACGCCGCTCTGGCCGGTCTGCCGATCAGCGATTATGGCGCCATTTCAGGGGCTATTCTTCCCTCCGTCAAAAGTCGGAGCTGGCAGCCGACCGAACAGTGGGGTGTGTACGGGCAGGGGCGCTTTCAGCTCATGCCGAGCATTTTCCTGACGCTGGGCGGGCGCATCAGCGGATATGTGCAGAAATCGCGCGATCTGGTGCCGGGTGCCGTGACCAGTACGTCCATAGACCAGCAGGGTATCCTGACGCCCTATGCTGCGCTGGTCTATCACGTTCTGCCGCACATCACATTCTATGCCAGCTATACCGATACGTTCAGCCCCCAGTCTGCCTATGGCGTGGACGGACGTCAGCTTCAGCCGGTACGGGGCGGGCAGCTTGAAGGCGGCATGAAAGGTGCGCTGTTCAACCAGATGCTGAGCTTCACGATGGCGGGATACAAGATCGTGCAGCGTAACGATGCCATTGCCAACAGCGATCTGGACCCGACCTGTGGCCCGAGCCATACCGCCACATGTTACGTCGCGGCAGGAAAAACGCGCAGTCAGGGTGCGGAAGCCGAAGTGATTGGTCGTCCCCTGCCGGGATGGGACATCAATGCCAGTTACACCTATAATGACAACCGCATCGTTGATAACGGCACGCCCTCGAATGCAGGCCTTGCCTATGCCGGGAATTCGCCGCGTCATTTATGGAAGCTCTGGACGCATTACCGGTTCGAACCCTATCGTGGTGCGCAGAAAAACATCTGGAGCATCGGGGGCGGCATCAATGCGCAGAGTGGGACGTTCGGCACCAATCGTCTTGTCACGCAGTCCGGCTACATCACCGCCTCGGCACAGGTCGGATATCAGTGGAACCGCTATCTGGCGTTGACCATGAACCTCAACAACATCTCCAATACGCGCTATTATCAGCGTCTCGGTAATTTCTATTATTACAACTATTACGGTGAGCCCCGGAACTTCATGTTTACCCTGCGCTCGAATTTCTGATGCCTTCCGAAGCTCCCTCAACCGCACGCTCCCGTCGTTCCTGGGCTATCGTGTCGTCGCCAGCGCGCCGGTGGATCTGGCGTGCGGTGTTCGTGTTTGCGCTGGTCTGGATGGCGGCGCATTTCATCACGCTGGGCGCCCTGAAATGGGGGCCTGCTGTGCGGCATGACGCGACGGTTCTGGGGCAGATGATTGCGGTCGCTGCGCTTCCGCTGCTGTTTCTGCTCGCTTTCGGAACACGCAGTCCGTTGCGTGGCGGGATTATTGCTGGAGCGGTCGGCGTTGTGGCCCTTCTGGCCGTTTTGTTGCATTCGTGATGCAGGATACGCTTCGCACCCGGATGGGATGGCTGCATGCCTGGGTCGGTTTTGCCGCAGGGCTCCTGCTGTTCTGCGTTTTTGCCTCAGGCTGTCTTGCCGTGTTCGACACCGAACTCACGCGCTGGCTCCAGCCTGAAGCCCCACCGCAGACAGAGGCATTTTCTCCGCAATCTCTGGACCATGTCCTTCCGGCCGTGCACGACCTGCTGGCGCAGGGTGAAAAGCCGTTCATAACCCTGCCTTCCGCACGGGACCCCTATCTGCGTCTGGAGCATCATGACGGGCATGAGTTCCTGACCGTTCCATACAATCCACAGACTGGAGAACGTCTGAACGTCCGCGCTACGGCCGGAGGGACGTTTTTCTACGACCTGCATTACACGATGCGTTCCGGCGTTTACGGAGAAACGGTTGTTGCGTTTGCAGGTCTGGCGCTTCTGCTGACAATCGGTTCGGGCATCATCATCCATCTGAAGGGGCTTATCTCCGACTTGATGCTTCTGCGTCCTTTTGCCGCCAGATTGCGGGCATGGCTGGATGTGCATGTGGTGGCGGCTGTTGTGTTTCTGCCGTTCATTCTTCTGATGGCCTATAGCGGCACTTTCATTCGTGCGCGGACGCTTTTTCCGCCCGTGTCCTATCTCGCATCCGTTGAAAACGCTTTCCGGGCCTCTGCGCCATCCACGCACCAAAAATCCGAGAAACCGGCTGTTTCAATCCCCTCAACCTTCCCGCCGCTGGCTCCCCTTGTGGCGGAGGCCGAGCGTACGATTGGGGCGGGCCAGACCGGATATATCCTGTTTCAGCCGCAGAATATCCTCATATCCCGAACCGATGCGTCCGGCCCGTTACTGACACGCGAGCATGTCGATTTCAGCCCGGTGGACGGTCATGTTCTGCGTCATGTCCTGCTGCCGGGCGCCATTACCCATACGGAGCAGGTTCTGAAAGGGCTGCATTACGCACGCTGGACGGGGGTGGGCATGCGCTGGCTGTATTTCATTTCGGGCGCCATGGGGGCCGTCATGTTCGCGAGCGGCTCTATCATTTTTCTGATGAAACGCCGTCGTCAGTCAGGGGAGCGGCTCATGTTCCGGATTGCCGAGGGCCTGGCCATCGGCAGTGTTGTGGGGATGCCAATGGGGGCGCTGGCTTTTTTTTTGGCCAATCGCCTGTTGCCCGTCGCTTTGCACGACCGTCCGCTGGCGGAAGGACATGTTTTTCTGGCTGTCTGGATGCTCAGTGCCGTTTCGGGGATGGTGTGGAGCCTTCTGGGCCGTCCGTTTCAGGGCTGGAAAATCCAGCTTTTCTGTCTGGCGGGGCTTGGTCTTTTTCTGACGCCGCTGGACGTTATGACCCGACCGGGGGTTACATTTTTTCATGTTCCAACGGTTTTTGCCGCAACAGATCTGGTGGCGTTTTTTCTGGCGCTCGTCTCGTTCCAGATGGCGCGTCGGCTGTGACGATCGTTCTCTGCACGTGTCTATGGAGCCTGTTTCTGCTTTTGCAGGCCTGCCATGAGCCGAAAATGCTGCGGTTTGCGCGGCTTCAGAAACCTGCGTGGCTGCAAAGGGCAGGGGGGGTCCGGTTCGTCTTGCCTCTCGCGGCGCTTGCACTGTGTTTTGCGGAGCGTGCGTCGACAGCACTTCCAGTCTGGGTTGCGACACTTTCAGTCGCGGGGTTACTCGTCGCGCTGGGTTGGTCCGGACTGGCCCGATACCGGGAACTTCTGATCTCGACTTCGAACGTCAGGGCAAAAACGCTTGGAAAAGAGTGAAGGTCCGGGTTTGCAGGGATAGGGCTTGAAAAGATCTTATATTCCCGGAAGTGAACTGTCTTCTTCCTGTGCAAAGTGAACCACGCGATCACGACCCGTCTGTTTGGCGGCATAAAGAGCATTGTCGGCCCGGGCCAGAAGATCTGTTCGACTGATCCCCGTGCCAGGACAGAGGGCAGCGCCAATGCTCAGTGTTGCCGTGATACCGTCCTCTCCGATCAGACGGGTTTCGGTTGAGAACGTATTACGGAGGCGCTGGGCGGTTGCGAGCATTTCGTCGACACTTCCGCACTGGAAAACGATGACGAATTCGTCCCCGCCAATACGGAACAGGCTCGTCGTTGGGTAAAGAAGATCCCTGCAGACACGCCCCATGGTGATGATGATCTGATCCCCGATTGCGTGGCCATGGAGGTCATTGATGTTTTTGAAATGATCGATATCGACCATGAGAAGCGCTTCATGGGCGCAGTTTTTTCCGTCATTTTCCAGCCATTCCTGAAAGGCCCGGCGATTGCCGCCGCCTGACAGAGGGTCCTGAAGGATAAGTTCTTTCTGCTGGAAGGCCAGTTGCTCCCATGGGATTGCAATCATGCCCAGAGCGAATAGCGTTACTTCGATAACGGTCAGGAAATTATAGGTTGCCACGGCCCAGATGGTTGCTGGAGCGGCTCCAAGAGGAGCTGGCATCCACAGTACGAGCGCCACCAGTAAAAGATAAAACCCTGCATAGAGGGTCAGAAGTCTTTGCAGGTTGCGCCGTGCCGGGGTTCTGATCTGGTCTGCGTTCCGCAGATTCCGAAGTCCCAGAATGTGGAGCATTGCAAGCGCGGCCAGACGGCAGGCCGTACTGAGGATGTGGAACAGCCCTGTCCGCCCCGAGAGGGCTGACAGAACAAAGAAGACGATGCAGGCCAGCAGAACCGGCAGAACCCGGGTGCGATAGCCAAGGATGATTCGCATGGCCTGCCACGCGGCTCCGTAGGCCATGATCATGAACAGTGAACTCATCCGGAGTCCCCACTGTCCCGGCAGAATGCTCTGGACAGTGGAGAACAGGCCGGAGATCGCGCCCAGAAAGAAGGGAGCCGCGTACCACGCCATGCGGGACCATCGTCTGCCGGAAAATTCTGACAGGATGAAATGGACGCCCAGAAGCAGGAAAATAACCGTGCTGTACCCAAGCAGAGTGGGCGGATCAGGTGTCATGGATACTGCATGGGTTATTGAACAGGCCGCACAGGCCACTCCCGAAAACGCTGATGGACAGACTTCGATTCCTCACAAAAACAATAAAGACAGCTCGACCTTACCTTGAGGTTAATGGCATTTTTCAGGCTGGGTCTTTCTTATGGGCGGGTGACGCAATCGCCATCTCCCGGCATAAGGACTTTTTTTGTCCTCTTTGTCATGAGGGATCGAATGCCACCTGAAGAATGTTTTTGCGAAATGGTCCGGTTGCGGTGGTGATGCGTCTTTTCCCGCTCTGGGCTATTGTGGTGTCCGGGCTTGCACTCCTTCTGCCCGGAGTTTTCCTGACGCTCGTTCCCGCCATCACACCGCTTCTGGCGTTTGTTATGTTCACGATGGGCGTGTCGCTCACACCGGCTGATTTCGGGCGTATCCTGCGTCGGCCTGCGCCGGTTCTGGCGGGTGTGGGGCTGCATTATCTTGTCATGCCGCTTGCGGCGTGGGGGATCGCGCATCTGCTGGGGCTGTCGCCTGCACTGATGACAGGCATGGTCCTGGTTGGGTGCGTGTCGAGTGGTACGGCGTCCAACGTCATGATCTATCTGTCGCGCGGGGACGTGGCGCTTTCGGTCAGCATCAGTGCGTTTTCAACACTCGTCGGGATCGTGGCGACGCCGCTTCTGGTGCGGTTCTATGTCTCGGCCGGGGTGGCGGTGGATAGCTGGGCGCTATTTCGCAGCATCGTAACCATGGTGGCGCTGCCCGTTCTGGCGGGTGTTGTGCTCAACACGTTCTGGCATCGCGCGGTGCGCCGGGTCGAGCCTGCGCTTCCGCTGGTGGCCATGGTGTCGATCCTGCTCATTATCGGGGCGATCGTGGCGGGTGTGGGGCCGTCCTTGAAAGAAGCTGGTCCGATTATGCTGTTGGCTGTCATCCTGCATAACGGGATCGGGCTTCTGGGTGGCTATTGGGGCGGTCGGTTGCTCGGTTTTGACGAGAGTGTCTGCCGGACGCTGGCGCTGGAGGTCGGGATGCAGAATTCCGGCCTCGCCGCGACACTGGGGCGGCTTTATTTTTCTCCGCTGGCTGCACTGCCGGGCGCGGTTTTCTCCGTCTGGCACAATGTTTCGGGGTCCATGCTGGCCTCGCTCTGGGCGTCGCGGCCCATCAAGCGGAAAGACCCGCTGTGTTGACAAGAAACACCATGTCCGTCGCGCGCGTGACCGCCACATAGCAGAGCTGCTGCGTCTCCAGCGGGTTTTGCCGGGCGCGGCGACCGATGTCGCCGAGATCCACGAACACGTTTTTAAACGTGCTGCCTTGTGCAGTGTGGACGGTCATGGCGTAGATCGCCTGAAGCTGGAGCAGGGCATTCTGGAAGGCGAAACGGTGGCTCCAACGGCGGTGCTGCTGCTTCGCTTCCTGCACCAGACGTCGGTCCACGGCCTCCAGATCCTTCGGGTTCTGCACGATATGGCCGGTAATTTCCTCGCCCGCCATCGTCAGCAGCGTGACTTCCCATGACGCCAGATCGGCGACCCACGCCGGAACGTCCTTGCACAGCTCGAACTTATAGGACAGCCGACCGGGCTTGATATCCATGACGAGGACTTCCTCGTTCGTGGCGATGGCCTGACGTGGGCCGCTTTCTTCCTGCTGGACGGAAAACGGCGCGCGGGACACGACCCGCTCGCCGGGCATGAAGGGGGTGGGTGTCTCGCCGCCATAACGCCACAGCCGGACCATCCGGTTGATCTGATGCACCCGCGCATTCGTCCAGCACAGATAGCGGCACCAGTCGTTATCGGCGTCGAACGCGTCGGATAGGAACGCCTTGCGAACCCAGCTTTCCACATCTTTGGGCAGGAACAGGCCGGTCTGTTCCTGACGGGCATCGCGGACCCAGCTCCAGTCCGCTTCACCACCCTGGCTCTGGCGGATGAGGGTTGCGGCTTCGAGGATCGGATTGCCTGCCGCCTGTCGTACGACGGTGTCGAGATGGGAGCGTGAGGGCACGGAAAACGAAGGGGAGGCGGCTTCCCCGACGGGCGGAAGCTGGGCCGGGTCGCCGACGAACAGCACGAAGCAGTAACGCAGCAGATCGCGGATCCAGTTCATCAGTTCCGCCGAGAGCATCGAACATTCATCGACGATCACGATACCATCGGCGATCGTCTGCGGTCGCTTGGAGCGGACGAGAGTTGTGGTCGTACCCTGAGAAGAGGGCTGGAGGCTCAGCAGGCTCTGGATCGTGCGGCAATCGACGTCTCGGTCTACTTTGGAGCGCAGAACGGCAGTGGCCTTGTGTGTGGGAGCCGTGATGACCACGACTTTTTTCTCGCCCATGAAATGCCGGGCCACGGCCTGCATCAGGGTCGTCTTGCCGCTGCCCGCATATCCCGTCAGCAGGTGCGTGGGCAGTCCTGCGGCATGGGCGGCAATGATTTCATCGAGCGCCTGCCGCTGTGAGGGGGTGAGCATGACCATGAGCGGCTTTTCTCATATTTTCTCCGGGGAGGCCATTGCTTCGTCGAGAGAAGAAAGCACAGGATCGGCCAGGCTGAACAGGAGGATCGCCGGAGTGATGGATGCAGCGTCGAATGCCGTTTTCTGGCAGGGAAAATGGGAACGTGGGGAGACGGGCTTTCATGAAGTGCGCGCCAATCCGCTTTTGACCTACCATTTTGGCGCGTTGCATCTGCCGGTTGGGGCGCGGATTTTCGTGCCTCTGTGCGGGATGAGTCAGGACATGGTCTGGCTGGCCGGACGGGGGTATCGGGTGATCGGATGTGAACTCAGCGAGATTGCGGTGGAACGGTTTTTCAGCGATCTCGGCGTTACGCCCGATGTCGTTCAGGTTGGGACGCTGCGGCGTTTTTCAGCCTCAGACATTTGTATTTTTGCAGGCAATATTTTTGACCTGACGCCGGATCTTCTTGGCCCGGTGGAAGGTATTTATGATCGTGCTGCGCTGATTGCCCTTCCGGAAGATCTGCGGCAGGCATATGTCGCCCATCTTCTGGCCCTGACCGGTCCTGTGCCCGAACTGCTTGTAACGCTGACTTATGATCAGTCCTGTCTGAAGGGACCGCCGTTTTCCGTGGACGAGGACTTTGTACGCGCGGCTTACGGCAAGGTGTACGAAATCAGGTGCTTGCAAATGCGGGACGTTGCAGGCGGGCTGAAAGGACGCTGCCCGGCTTCCGAAAGTGTCTGGCAGTTTAGTCCGGTAGAGGTTGATAACTGAAAACACGCCCATGTCGAAGCCGAAATATAACCGGCGCGATATCGAAACGGAGGTTGTGTGCGCGTAAAGATCATAAAATGACTTACTGTAAGGCACCGGTGCCGCTCGCTTGGTCCCGAACACTATGTACCGAAGGTTAATGTGTCAAAACATTTTGGAAATAGACGACCCAAAACTTGGAATGATACCGAAATAAAGCGAGGTGGACTCATTCCAAGGCAAAGCTTTGCCTGCAGCCACCGTGGCGCATTGGGGAGTTTATGGACATGTGTACGGGCCTTCCATCCAAACCAAAACTGAAAGCGGTACTGCTGATTGGAGCCGCAATGACGGTTTCTGGCTGGAATATTGAGAATACCTATGCCGCGACTTCAGATTCTCCGCGTCACGGAGCAGTTAAGGCTGCCAAGCATAAAAAGAAGGTAGTTCGGAAGGCAACAACTGCTCATGATACGACTGCCGCTCCAACATCTGGCCTCTCGACTTCTCCTGCCGTCGCGACAAACGGTCTGCGTCAGAAATCCACCACAGTTTTACAAGCGTCTTCTGGTACTCTGAATGAGCATAGTGAAGACATTACAGTCACGGGCACACGTCTTTCGCAGACGCGCCTTAATGAGGTGACGGCAGGAAGCACGCTGGACGCGGCGCAGTTGCGCGCCCGCGGGTATTCCAATCTTGGCATGGCTCTTTTGCGTGAAAATCCGGCTTTTTCTGTCCCCTCCAACAGTCCGGTCGGTAGTCAGGGATCCTGGGGCGCGGGACAGACCTTCACCGGACTTCTTGCGCTGGGAGACCAGCGGACCCTGACGCTGATCGATGGCATGCGCATGGTTGGAGGGGCGACCGCTTCGCTTTATGGCGCTGGCAGTGGCTCGCAGGTCGATGTTGGCACCATTCCTACGTCCCTCGTGAAGAAAATTGATACGCGTTATGGCGGCGCTGGTGCGGCTTATGGCGCTGATGCTGTGGCAGGCGTTGTGAATTATCAGTTGGATGATCATTTCAAGGGTGTAGATTTCAATGCGCAGGGGGATTGGACGCAACAGCTGGATGGTGGAAAAGAAAAAATCTATCTGAAATATGGGACCGGCTTTGACCACGATAAAGGTGGTATCGTATTCGATGTTGAATACCGGAACGCCGATGGGCTGGTTTACAACGATCGCCGCAACACTATTGGGAGTGGGGCAGAAACATATCTCTGGCCAGCCAAGACCAGCGATTCTCCATACTATTATGTTCTGACTCGCAATGAGCGTTTTAGTCAGTTGAGTGCTACCGGTATTCCCTTGGTCAACGGGAACCTCAATCCTTCAACTTTTGGTGTGGCCTCGGGTGGTATCGCAGCGGCAGGTGGGGGAGTTCTGCAGTTTAGCCAGGATGGAAAATCTCTGGTACCGCTGACGGGAACAGTAACTCGGAGTAATTACTATACAGCGGGTGGCAATGGTCTTTCTTTTGAAGATTACGATCAGCTCTATACCCCCCAGCAATCCCTGAACCTGACGACTCTGGGTCATTACGATTTTACCGACCATTTACATGCGGCATGGCAGGGCTGGTATCAAAGGGGAGAGGCTAAAAGTTCGGTGAACCAGGGGCTTTATTACTCCGCCACCTTCGAGGGTTCTCCCCTGACGCGAGCAAATTTCGATTCGTCACCAGAAAGTTACGTTAACGGCAATCTGGTGCTGAGCACGTCAAACCCGTTTCTTACATCAGCAGAGCGTTCAACCATCGTGAATGCCCTGAAAGCCTCCGGCCAGCCGACGGATACGTTTTATCTCACCCGTGCCAATCAGGATTTCGGAGAAGGCGCTTTTACCACAACCAACCAGATGTATCGTTTTCAGGGCGGTCTGAATGGCGATTTTAATGCGGTTGGTCGCCATTTCGACTGGAGCGTGAAAGGGGAATATAGCGCATATCTGAGCAATACGCACACTCTGATGGTTGATACAAACAACCTCATTAATGCTCTGGATGCGGTGACGCTGCCTGATGGGACGATTGGCTGTGCGCCGGGTTACATCAATTCTACGGCCAAAACCCGTAGTGAAACCTGTGCGCCATTGAATGTCTTCGGGCGGGGGCAGGAAACTCCAGCGGCGCTTAATTATATTACATCGGTGGTCAATCCCAAGAACAAGAATACTCAGTTTGATATTCAGGCGGAAATGCACAGTACGGTCATGCGGTTGCCCGCCGGTGATGTTCGCTGGGATCTGGGTTATGAACATCGCCGGGAATCCTATGATTTCGATGCGGGGTCCATTCTGAATGGCGAGACCTTGGCGGATGGAAGTGTTCGTCAGTATGGTGATGAAATTCCCGTTCCCAATACTTATGGCGCTTACGGAACGCATGAAGTTTTTGGAGAGTTGGACGTTCCTATCGTCTCTCCGGCAATGCATGTTCCCGGAGCCTATAATATTTCAGCAACGGCGAATGGACGGTATATCTACAACACTATGACCGGCAGTTACTGGACCTATATGTTCGGGGGAAGCTGGTGGCCGACGAGAGATTTCGGATTTAGCGGGAATTATGCCCAGTCAGTCCGTAATCCATCCGTCACGGAGCTGTTTTCTCCCAAAAGTCGCGTAAACAGCATGGCGAGTGATCCCTGTGCGGCTGAAGATATTGCGTCTGGTCCTAATCCGGCTATTCGCGCAGCGAATTGCGCGAAGCAGGGTATTCCGTCGGGTTTTGTGTCAGATATCGTCAACTACGGGATATATGGATCTGATGGTGGCAATGCACGTCTGAAAAACGAAGTGTCCCACAGCTATACGGGTTCCTTCCATTTTACCCCACATTTCGTACCAGGACTTCAGCTTGATGCATCCTTCGTTGATGTAAAAATCAGCAATGAAATCATGGATCTGGGGATCAGTGATATTATGAGTTCTTGTTACGACTCAAAATCATTTCCCAATGCCTATTGCGATATGTTCACGCGCGATCCGAATACCCATCAGGTCACAGGCTATGAGGAAGGGTTTGTGAATATCGCCAACCAGCACATGCAGGCGCTGGAGGCTTCTTTGAAATACTATCTTCCGCTCCGGCGTTTTGGTAGACAGTTTGAGAACTGGGGAGCATTTGATCTTAGTGTAAACTATAATCATTATGTCAAAAATACCCAGACTTTCCTGGGAACAACCTACCCAGAAGTAGGAAGCACCAGTTCTCCGAAGGATTCATTTACGGCCAATTTGAACTATATTCGTGGTCCGCTATTTATTCAGTGGCAGACCATTTATTATGGTCCGTCCAAGTTCAACGTCACGGCAGGAGAATATGCGGAAACGGATAATAATCGTCCGGATTTCTTCTACTTCAATACGACGATCGGGTATAAAATCACCAAGAATTTCAATGTGAATTTCATGATGAACAATGTGTTTGATGCCTTGCCAAAAGACGTTGGTACAGTGGGTCTGGCACGGTATTACGATGTCATTCTCGGGCGTGCATTCGAGTTGCAGGCCGGGGTTCATTTCTGACCTTCAGTTGGTTTCGGGTTTCGCGGATATACGCGGAACCCGTTTCGTAATCGCTCCAGACCGAGCCTCAGTCCTGCGACGGGCCCGTTACCTGCCGGACAGGTATGTCGCGGCGACAAATTTCGAACGTAGCGCTGCCTGCCTTTCCACCAGTCTTTTACGGGTGTGTGGTTTGCCCAGACACTCAGGGGACTCAAAGCTGGCCCTGAATATTAGGGAGGACAGGCCTTTCTGCTCCGCGCGAAGAGCAGCAAAAAGGAACACCCAACCAAAAGATTTTATCCGGCTTTTACCATGCCGATGTCTTTTCGAGGTCGGCGCCTCCACCCGGAAGGGGCGTTTCACCTGCCTTGCTGAGTTGAGTCCCATTCCAGTTCAGGGTCAGGAGGCTGCGATCCATAACACCCTGAACCAGAATGGCATGACCATCAGGCGAGAAGGTCAGCCCCTGTGGCCATAAAGTTCCCGGTGCTTGGGCAAGGGGAGCCAGATGTCCGTCGTGGAATGAGAGAACCGTCACGATACCCCGATCATGATAGCGGGGCGACGAGGGGGGCAAGGCGGAGCCGTTCTGCGAAACGACGGCGACATACTGCCCATCCGGTGAGATATCCAGTCCTTCCGGCGCATTGGGAACAGGAACTCTCTGAATTTCACGGATCGGATTGCTCTTCAGGTCCAGAACGGAAAGGGCGCCTGGCAAACCTTCGCCATGGCCCAGAATTCCCATGATAGCGTAACGACCGTCCCGGCTGATCCGGATATTCCAGGGACCTGGCGCGATGTTTAAAGGATGTGGATCGACGGTGATCTGATCTTCTTTAATATGAAGGGTATAAACCTTGTCCGCCTGCCATAAACTGACAAGGGCGCGCTTTCCGTCCGGGAGAATGGCCAATCCCCCTGGAAATCCGGAGACAGGCAGAGGAATGACGCGTCGCTGGCTGAGGTTTCGCCCGTCGAATGAGAACCATGTCAGAACGCCGGATTTTCCGTTGGCGACGAGGAGGTGATGTCCATCCGGTGTAAAGCGCAGGGTCGTTGCGCCGGGTGCAGATGCGATGTGCTGGATGATTTTGGGTTGTGGACCGGAAACATCAATCACCGTGATTTCGTCATCCGGAACGATTTTGCCGCTTGTCGTATCAGCCTTGGATGCAGCGGAGACGACCAGGATTTTACCGTCCGGGCTGAAGGTAACAGCGGTTGGTGGTCCGACAACGCTGCTAGGCACATCGATGCTGGTTCGGACTTTCCAGATGCCGTCCGATGTTTTTTCAAGAAAGGAAAGTGAGTCCGGTGTGAGGGGGTGGGGGAGGACCTGCACACCATTCTGAAGAATGGAATGGGCATCATTGGCCGAGACGACCGTCTGGGCATGCAGGGGGGATGCGAACGCAAGAAGCGCGGCACAGGAAAGCAGGCACAATCTTTGCATTTCTGGAAGCTCCTGAAGACGTGGAACGAAAGCTCGCAAGGCCTCAGGCTTTCGTTTTTCGGGAAAGTCGGATGAAGAAGAAAATGGCGAGTGTGAGAAGCACGACTGCCACAATCATCGCCGGAACGGTGAAAGCACCGAGTTGTGCAATAAGAGGTTTGGGGCCGCCTGACCGGATGAGCTTCACATCATCAGGGGTGACTTTGACGTTCGGATTGCCAAAATTCTGTTCAATGTAATTGCTGATATCCGCGATATCCTGATCGGAGAGGGTATCAACATACGATCCCGGTCCAAATCCCGGCATGTAGGTCGTATGACCGTTCACTTCCCGGCGCACACCCATGAGGATAGTGGTGATCAGATTGTCGGCGATAGGGGCACCCACGGCCGTATTGTGGAAAAGCTGCGGATAGTATCCATCCGGACTACCCTGGCCGGTCGGACGGTGACAGGCCGCACATTCTCCTGAAAAGAGATATTCGCCGCGACTGAGCCGGTTGGCAGGCAGAGCACGATAGACGGCCTCACGTCCGGAGGCCTTTCCGTAGCTTTCCCGAGGCGCTTTGTCCTTACTGTCCGAGATGGCTGGAACCTGTTTGATGTAGGCGACCATCGCGCGGAGGTCGGCGTCATCCAGAGACTGGAAGCTATGTTCGATGGCTTCGGCCATAGGGCCGCCTGCCTGGGCTTTGCCGGGGACGTCGCCGGTTTTGAGATATCGGAACAGATCCTCGATACTCCAGCCACCAATGCCGCTGACGGGATCCGAAGTAATATTGGGGGCATACCATGAGGACAGTGAAGCACCAGCAAGAGGGCTGCCGCCTTTCTCCGCCATCATTGCATTGCGGGGGGTATGACAGGTGTCGCAATGGGCGAGAGCATAGGACAGATACTGCCCGCGATTGACCTCTGAGGATTTGGACGGATCCGGTTTGAACCGCGTGTCATCAAGGAAAAGGGCATTCCAGATCCCCATGGACGCCCTGATATTATAGGGAAAAGGGAGAGCCGTTTTTTGCGGTGTGCTCTCAACAGGCTTCACCTCGGACATGAAATAGACGTACAGCGCATGCACGTCGTCATCAGTCAGCTTGGTGTAGGATGTATAAGGCATGGCCGGGTAGAGATGGGCTCCGTCGCGCCGTATGCCTTCCCTCAGGGCGTGGGCGAACTCTTTCTCGGTGTAATTTCCGATGCCGTGCTCTTTGGAGGGCGTGATGTTGGTCGAATAGATCGATCCAAGTGGAGACGCGATGCCGTATCCGCCAGCAAAAGGCTGCGTTGAGCCGGGCGCCGTGTGGCAGGCCGCACAGTCAGCCGCAATTGCCAGATAATGTCCGCGCTGGGCAATATTCGTGTCGGGTCCATTGCTCTGGGCGTATGCGCCGGGGCAGAAACCGAGGACAGTAGCGGCAGCCAGGGCAAAAGCCCCCGAAAGGGGCGGGTTTATGCGGTGTTTCTGTTTCATGCCTGCCCCCGTGCGAAAGCGGCCTTGATGGAATCGGCGGCTTTCAGTCCGAGCGCGGCCATGCTGAGTGTCGTGTTGACGACGCTCGCGGATGGCATGGCGCCTCCGCCTGGAATCCACAGATTGGCGTGGTCATGGGCGCGGCAGTCGCCATCCACAACCGAATCCTTCGGGTCGCGGCCCATGATCGTTCCACCCATGATATGGTTGTTGGCGTTATAGTCCGTTGTGATACGGAGTTCTGTTCCTCCCATCAGGCCCGCAATTTCCTTGACCTGAGTGGTGACGGCATTCAGCCCTTTGCGCACATAATCACCCACATCATAGTGGATGTCCGGACAGGCGAGACCAAGAGGATCTTTCCGTGTTTTGCTGAGTGTCAGGCGGTTTTCGGGATCTGGCAGCGGTTCAAGGCTGATGGACAGGTCAACGCCGCAGGCCGCACGACGCCGGATCTCATCATCAAGCTCCTTGCCGACCAGACCCAGCTTGAGGGCCTGTTCCGTTGCAGGTGCAACGCGGCTGATATTGTTCAGGATCATCTTGTTGGCTGAATAGTCCCGCCGGAAATCCCCGTCCCGGGGGCCGACGATGCAACTGCTCTGTGCAGGGCCGCGTCCGAACCAGAGGGGTTCGTTGGCCAGGAAAGAGGCGTGCACGCCGGAATGGTCCATCATGTTGCGACCAACCTGATCGGAAGAATTGGCGATTCCGTTCGGGTTGCGGGCATTGGCGGCAAGCAGCAACAGACGGGGCGTCTCGATGCCATTACAGGCCAGGACGAATGTTTTGCCGGTCGCTTTGTGAGACTGCCGATGGGCGTCGTACCAGTGTACCGCTGTGACGCGGTTGTTTTCGTCGGTATCGATCCGGTAGACCACGGCTTCAGCAATGGTGACGGCCCCTTTGGCCTCGGCTTTTTCGATATGCTGGATACCGTTATACATCGCCCCAATCGGGCAAATGGGCTGGCAGTTATTGTTGCCGCAGCAGGCCGGGCGTTCTCCGAAAGGCTCCATGCTTCGGCCCTGCGGAATGGGAACCAGATGAAAACCATGGGGATTGACGATTTCGGCAACCCGGCGGTCTCCGTAACCGAAGGGGATCATGTCTCTGGGGTAGGGACGGCTGCGTTCCTGAGGAGACTGGAGAGCTTTGTCATGAGGGCCTGAGACACCCATTTCCTCCTCTGCCCGGCAATAAAAAGGCTCAAGGTCATCGTACGATATGGCCCAGTCGCGTCCGACGCCGTAGCGCGATTTCATTTCGAAATCGGAAGGTAGGTGTCGCCAGCACGATGCGGCCCAGTGCCATGTCGTTCCGCCCACAGTACGAAGATAGCCCTGTTTGAAGGCAGACCCGTTGGGACCGGATAATCCAACATAATCGTTGGGCGGAAAATAGAGCGGCGCCTGAGCCAGGGGGGACTGGGGATAGAGACCCTGAAAATCCGAATGAAGCCGGTTGTGGAAGGACATATTGCGCCAGTTTTCCACATATTCGGCACGCTTGAGACGAAGTCCCGCTTCCAGAATCACGACGGAATGACCGGCAGCAGCCAGTTCGTTTGCCACCAGCCCGCCGACCACTCCGGACCCGACGACAACGACATCCGCCGAGACGTCTCCAGATGATGTAAAATCCGGTTTGGCCATGGTTTAGTGCTCCTGACGGGGTTTGGGAATGTAGGGGGGAGAGGACGGCGTAATGGGTTTGAGAGGAGGCGACTGGGGTGGGATCTTGCTTTCCACACCTGGAGGCGCCGGAGGCGGGGGCGTCGCAGGGAGCGGTGCATGAATTGGAATACCGAGAGGCGGCGGAGCCTCTGTCCACCATCCGGGACGGCCGAAACAGTAGGTTGGTACCGGCAGACCGTCTTTGGTGGGCTGGTACATGAGGGCGTCGTAGTAAGCGACCATTGGTGCGTTGGTCTTGTCTTCAGTCGAGCCTGTGTACCAGGCGGCATTGAGCGCCAGAAAAGCCTTCTTCAGGTCACCAGATCGATCCAGAATTTCATGTGGCTGGCCGCCCTGTGCTGTAATTCTGGCGAGGGACTGGATCGTGCTGGCATAAGCCGGAAATGTGGTCTGCATGGCGGCGCAGAGGCGGCTGCTCAGGACCGGATCGAGATCCGGTCTTCCGGTAATCGCCTTTGAGACACTCAGAAATGTCTCATCGAGTGGGGGTGCTGCAAGCGCATTGGCGCGGCCGAGGACGGAATTGCCGATTGCTACAGAGACGCTGCCCATGATGGTGCCGAGCAGGAGCGAACGGCGCCCTAGAAGCGGGGTTCCGGAAGAGAGGGGCGGAGGGCTGACTTTTTTCACAGCACTGTTCCTTTTCCAGCAGACTCCGGAAGAGACGTAACCATCATTTCAAAGCCTCCACCGCGGCATTTGCAGCCTCGGAATCCTGAGCGTTATTGCCGCCGCTCACGCCAATGCCGCCAACAATCTGTCCGTTACGGAATATCGGAACGCCACCACCGGCGGGCATGGCGTCTGGAAGAGCCAGAACTGCCATTTTTCCGCCACTCAATGCGGTTTCGAAAGCTGAAGATGGCCGCTTGTAAAAGACTGCGCTGACAGCTTTCCGTTTTGAGAGTTCGAGGCTGGCAAGCTGCGCTTCTGCCATACGTTCGACGAGAAGCGGTTGTCCCGAAGTGTCCACAACCGTCACGACAATGGCTGTATGATTGGATGCAGCTCTGTCTTCTGCGGTCCGCGCCAGAATGCGTGCCTGAGCAAGAGATATGTTCGAGGACGATGGTTCATCTGCCTGAACAATCCTGGGAATGATGCTCACCCCGAGAACCGTCACATAACAGATGTGTCGGAAGAGCTTATAATAAGCCCCGGTGGGCCTATTCCTGAATAGCAGCACGTGGCGCGCCTTTCGGTCATATTTCGTAACGGCTAAGGGGCATTTGCCATGAGACTCAGGAGTCCACCTAGATCGGTCTAATTCACTATATTGTGACAAAGTATGGAAATAAGGGAACTTGTCTTGTTCTGGTGAGGGGGCTTGGCCCTCTTGATGGCAAGGGATTGGCTATTATCACAATGAAAAAAAACCATTTTTTCATTTGGCCGAAAATTGGAAAATTTGAACCGATCTAAATTTTTGACCGGTCTCTTAGTTTTGCGAGAAAGCCTTCACAGATTTCGTGATGAGGGGCGGGATGGGAAATGAGAAAATTATATGGCATGTCCGCTCCGCAGATGACGAGAAGTACTTATCCGCTTTGATTCGGAGTCGTTGAATCAAGTTTGAATAAGTATCAAAGCGTTTTACTGGAATGGAAATGTCTAAGGATATATTAGAAATATATCGTTTTGGAGGTTCACTAAATAAGGCATCAAGATTCTATAAAATATTTTTATATGTTACTTTTATCTTTTCATATTCTGGATTAAATTCTTTTGTTTCTGCTCAGGACCTGAGTAATACTCAACCTCAATCCCAAGCTCTGGGGCCTCAGCAGAATGCCTCCACACCTTTAAATTCGGTTCAGCAGAATGCGCCCCCGCAGGTCGCTATCCCGCCGGGTATCTTCACCACTTACCCGGCCCCACCTTTGTCGCCTCCCCATGCGGCCCCGTCGCCTATTACAGAAGGGCCGCCCTCCATTTTCTCGGACCCGTTCGGTATGACGTCCTGGCTGAGAAAAAACGGTATTGGGTTTCATTTTGATAATACCAATGAGTATGCAGGAGCGCTTCAAAACCCAACGAAAGGGCCCCACTATAAAAACTATAGAGATGGATCGAGTAACGCTGGACAGTATTCAGCCAATCTTGTTGTTGATTGGGAACATCTGGCCGGTATCAAAGGCTTTGTGACGCGCATGACGACCATCGGTCGATATGGAACAACTGCCAACAGAATGTTTGGTGACTGGTTAGCACATAGCTCCGAAATCTATGGTGGTGGTGGAAATGTGGTGGTGCACCTTGTTTCTCTTTACGGAGAAGAAAGTCTGTTCGGGGGACGGTTTCTGATTTCAGGTGGCCGGATGTCTCAGATGTCTGACTTCGCCTCCAGCCCCATTTTCTGTAGCTTTCAGAACAACTCGTTCTGCGGCCGTCCCAAGGCCGCGGCGGATAGTAATTATTATGGCAGTTATCCAGCGGCGACATGGGCGTTTCATATGAAAGGGCGGCCTCGAAAAGATCTTTATATTCAGACGGCTGTATATTTCGCTGAAAATGGCATCTACATGAATTACCAACATAGAACGGGATTCAAATTCAACGGAGCCAATATTGTTGGCTATGAAGTTCCGGTCGAAGCGCAATGGGAGCCACATTTCGGAAGTCATCATAATCTTCCGGGCCATTATAAACTAGGGTTTGTGTATGACGATGTTCGTCGCCCTGATAATTATTATAACACCAAAGGCCAATCCTATTATGTCTATGGTGGCGTTCAGCGCATGCGAGACACATCGTGGCAAACGTATTTCATGTTCGATCAGAAAATTATGAACTATTCCAAAAGACCAGAAACGGCAGGACTGACATTCATGGGGGGGTATATTTATAATTCCCCTCATACTGCCGTGCGCGATTTTGAGGTCTATGGCGCTTTGATCAGTCAGGGACTGATACCTGGTCGTCCGGAAGACATGTTTGGTGTGGCTTTTTCTTATGTCAGCATTGCCCCTGGAACGCGTGATACGACGCTCGCGATGGTTGCGGCGGGGAAATATGTCGGTATGCCCAACCATGCGACAGGCGTTCAGACCAACGCCGAGGTTTTCGAAGTCGATTATTCCATAAATGTGATGCGCGGCGTAACGTTCAGACCCGATTTTCAGTATTATATGAACCCTAACGGACAAGTTGGTCTGCGCAATTCGGCGATGCTCGGCTTCAAATCTTATGTGTCTCTCTTTTAGATCGATCCATGGAGTTATGGTTATGATAATTTCCCATATACAAACCGCTCCAAGGAACCCATCGGCTACACATCATTCGGAAGGATCAGGGCGCGTGGCCTCCGCAACTCTGACGCACCATCAACTGTCCGGACACCAGAATGCGGGTACTGGAGGGACTGGCATTTTCAATTCTGTCCAGCAGCAGGCGCGCAGCGTTGCGACCAACGCCCACAGGATCTGTGATGATCGTTGTCAGGGGAGGGAAGGACGTCGCGCTCTGCGGCAGGTTGTCGGCACCGATCACACCGAAATCGCGTCCGGGCATTTTCCCCAGAGACAGCAGATGTCCCATCAGGGACTGAGCGACCATATCATTGTAGCAGATGAAAGCATCCGGCGGACTGGAGGACGCCATGAGATCCGGGAGGCTGCCGAAATCAGCCAGATTTCCCAGATTGGTGGGGATGATCAGGTCATGGCGGAGTTTGTGTCTTTTGAGGGTCTTCCGAAAACCGTCCAGACGTTCCCGGGCGGCAGAATGTATGGCTCTTCCCCCAAGGAAGGCAATGTTCTGCCGACCATGTTGGATGAGATGTTTGACTGCGAGAGAAGTACCCTCCGCATAATCGGGGCCGACATAGTCACCGCCCGTCTGCGAGACATGTCGCAGAACCTGCACGCAGGGGATGCGGAGGTTTGCGATTTCGGACAGGAGCGCTTCGGGCGTTCCAACGGCCGGACAGATAATCAGGCCATCCACCCCATGTTCGCGCAGACGCCGGATCTGTCTGAGCTGTCTCTCGGGGTTTTCGGCGCTGTTGACCAGGATTGCGACAATACTGGCTTCCACGATGATCTCGTCGATCCCCAGCATCAACTGGCTGTAGAAAGGGCTGCCGATATCACAAAGAACCAGTCCGATGGTGCCGGTTTTCTGCCCCCGGAGATTTGCGGCACCTCGATTGTAAATATAGCCCAGCTTGTCCATCGCAGCGATGACCCGTTCTCTCGTGCTCACAGAAACCAGGGGGCTGCTTCGAAGAACAAGAGACGCAGTGGCGCGCGAGACCCCTGCTTCAACAGCAACAGAATTGAGAGTTACTGCTTTCTGAGGGCCATTCATGCTTGTCAAATCCCTCCTGGGAGCTGCGGCGTGTCGTCATTATTCAAAATACGGTCTCTCCGGGAGCGGA
Organism: Gluconobacter sp. Dm-74; assembly: GCF_018256135.1. NCBI lineage: Bacteria > Pseudomonadati > Pseudomonadota > Alphaproteobacteria > Acetobacterales > Acetobacteraceae > Gluconobacter > Gluconobacter sp. Dm-74. The sequence goes on from NZ_JAERLX010000006.1 coordinate 101,714, forward strand.
TCTCTTTTTCGTGAGCATCCCATACTTCCTCAGGTGCGCAAAGGGAAAAGGCAGAGGGATGCCATTATGCAGAATCATTTCATGTCGTCACGTCATGTGTGTCAGTGGAGTATCAAATGAAGCTACCTTCTTCAACGCGGCGGAATTTCACCGCGGGTCTTTTGGGGTCAACGTCGTTCTGGATTTACGGGGGCCACAAGGTCTGGGCTGATGCGTTGCAGTCGGAAAGCAGCCGACCGTATCAACCGCAATATTTTACGCCCGAGGAATGGCGTTTTCTGAATGCCGCCTGTGCGAGAATATTCCCTGCAGATGCTCATGGGCCTGATGGCGCGGTACTCGGGGCGCCGGAGTTCATCGATCGGCAGATGAATACTCCTTATGGCCATGGTGAGTTGTGGTACATGTCCGGCCCGTTTCGGTCAGGGGCGCCTAATCTGGGGTATCAGCTCTCTTTGCCGCCGCGTGATCTCTATCGACAGTCTATTGAAGCTGCGAATGCCTACGCGCGCCAGCTTAAAGGACAGCGTTTCGACGAGCTTGAACCTTCGGACCAGACCGCTCTTCTCAAGACGTTCGAACAGGGAAAAATGATGCTGGGCGCGGTACCTGCCCATACGTTTTTCGAGCAGCTGCGCCAGAACACGCTCGAAGGCGTTTTCTCCGATCCCCTTTACGGCGGCAACAAGGGTCTTGCGGGCTGGATGCTTCTCGGCTTCCCCGGCGCGCGGGCTGATTTCATGGACTGGGTCAACCAGAAAGGGGCGCCGTATCCTTTCGGGCCTGTTTCGATATCTGGCGAAACTGCCTGAGGATTTTCAGAATATGTGTGCAAAAAAAGTTGATGCCGTTGTGATCGGTGCGGGCTGGGCGGGTTCAATCCTGGCCAAGGAACTGACGGAAGCGGGGCTGTCTGTTGTCATGCTGGAGCGTGGTGATGAGCGCGCCACTGCTGTTGAGGGCGATTATCCAACCTCCATCGACGAACTGAGGGGGGCGATCCGTCATCGCCTTTTCCAGAATATGTCGAAGTCTACCGTCACGATCCGGAACACGCTGGATCAGGAAGCCTTGCCATATCGCCGTTTGGCAGCGTTCCTGCCGGGCGAGGGGGTTGGCGGTGCCGGTTTGCACTGGTCTGGCGTGCATTTCCGTGTTGCGCCGGACGATCTGGCCCTGCGCACCAATGTTGTCGCCCGTTATGGCAAGAGCTTTATTCCCGAGGGTATGAATCTTCAAGACTATGGCGTGACCTATGAAGAACTGGAGCCGTTTTTCGACAAGGCGGAGAAGGTTTTCGGCACGTCAGGAGAGCCATATACAATCAACGGGAAGGTTGTGGGGAAGGGAAACCGCTTTGCCCCTGACCGTTCCGATGCCTTTCCGCTCCCGGCGATGGGCGATGTTTATTCGGCCAGTCTGTTCAGGACTGCCGCTGCCAGCGTGGGTTACCACCCGTATGCGCTGCCTGCCGCGAATGCGTCGGCGCAATACACCAATCCGTATGGTGCGCAGATGGGGCCGTGCAATTTCTGCGGATATTGCAGTGGATATGACTGCTACATGTATTCGAAGGCCTCCCCGAATGTGAACATTCTTCCTGCGCTGCGTCAGGATTCAAAGTTCACACTGATCACCAAAGCGCATGTTCTTAAAGTCAATCTGGATGCTGACAGGAAAAAGGCGACTGGTGTGACCTATCTCGATCTGCGAACCCAGAAGCAGGTCGAGCTGGACGCTGATCTTGTCATTATCAGCGCTTTTCAGTTTCACAATGTTCATCTGATGCTGCTCTCGGGTATCGGAGAGCCTTATGATCCGAAACAGAATACCGGAACGGTCGGACGGAATTTCGTCTATCAGACAATCACGACGTCCCGGGCCTGGCTTTCTCCCAAACAGTACACGAATCTTTTTGTCGGTGCGGGTGGGGCAGGTGTGGCGATTGATGATTTCAACAGCATGAATTTCGATCACGGCCCTCTTGGTTTTGTGGGCGGATCACCGGTCTGGGTCAATCAGGCGGGCGTCAAGCCGATTGCGGCGGCTGTTGGCGGGCCGGGCGGCAAGGCTCCCACATGGGGTGAAGGGTATAAAGACGCAATGGTGGACACGTATCGTCATTCTCTGACGATCGACGCCCATGGCAGCAACATGGCGTATCGGGATGTTTATCTGGATCTTGATCCTACTTACACCAATGCCTATGGGCAGCCTTTGCTGCGGATGACGTTTAACTGGAAAGAGAACGACATCCGTAAGAACCAGTATGTGGTTGGTAAAATCGAGCCTGTTATCAAGGCGATGGGAGCAACCCGTTATTCTTTGGGAATGCTGAAAGACGGCGAGGTTTTCGATACCCGCCGGTATCAGACCACACATCTGGGTGGAGGCGCTGTCATGGGTACTGATCCCAAAACCAGTTGCGTCAACCGTTATCTGCAGAGCTGGGACGTTTCGAATGTTTTCGTCATCGGAGCCAGCGCGTTTCCGCAGGGAATGGGGTATAACCCGACCGGTATGGTTGCGGCTCTGGCTTACTGGGCGGCTTATCATATCCGGACGACCTATCTGAAAAATCCAGGTCCGATGGTGCAGGCATGACATACGGTTTGTTTTCCCGCGCAGCGTTTTTCAGCGCTGCTGTCCTGCTGACAGGTTTCGTTTGGGATCTGCATGCAGAAGATACAAATGCCCGTGTCAAACAGGGACAATATGTTGCGGAGGCTTCTGACTGCAGCGCCTGTCATACGGTCAGCGGACGGGGTAATTTCGCGGGCGGCATGGAGTTCAAGCTACCGATTGGATCGATCTATTCATCCAATATCACTCCGGACGCCACACATGGAATTGGTGCCTATTCAGAGGCCGAATTTTCCCGTGCCGTACGTGAAGGCGTACGCCGGGACGGAGCAAGCCTTTATCCGGCAATGCCCTTTCCGTCCTATGCCCGCATGAGCGATTCAGACATTCATGCTCTGTATGTCTATTTCATGAAGGGTGTTCAGGCGGTTGATCAGCCAGCGCCTTCCAACCGGATTGCATGGCCGCTGTCCATCCGTCTGCCGATGACCATCTGGCGGGCGGTGTTCTCGCCTTCTATCCGCGCGGCACAGAAAGACGTCATGCGGTCTCTTCCCAATGATGGTATAGGACGCGGAGCTTATCTTGTGGAAGGGCCGGGTCATTGCGGGGCCTGCCATTCTCCACGAGGACTGGCGATGCAGGAGAAGTCGCTTTCAAACAGCAGTGGATCACTGTTCCTCTCCGGGGGCGCGCCAATCGATGGTTTCGTCCCGACCAGTCTGCGGCAGGATCAGCGGACCGGTCTTGCGGGCTGGTCCGAAGACGATATCGTCCAGTTTCTTGCGACCGGTCGTAACCGGCGGGGTGAAGCATTCGGAGGTATGACCGATGCCATTTTCCATGGAACGCAGCATCTGACGGATGCAGACCTCCACGCGATGGCGCAGTATCTGCTGTCGCTGCAACCGCATAATCCGGCTTTGTCGGCATGGAGGTATGATCCGGAAGCGGCGTCCGCGTTACAGGCGGGAGATGTTTCGGCTCCGGGAGCCAAGGTTTATGTGGATCATTGTGCGGCGTGCCATCGTTCCGATGGTCGTGGATATGCGCCCGCTTTTCCGCCGCTCGCGGGTAATCCGGTGCTCATGAGTGATGATCCGGCCTCTCTGGTGCATGTGGTGCAAAGTGGTGCGGTGCTGCCAGGAATGACCAGAGCGCCGTCCGCCTTTGCCATGCCGGCCTATGGAAACATGCTCAGCTCGCAGCAGATTGCAGATGTCGTAACGTTCATCCGAAAAGCATGGGGAAACAATGCTCCGCCAGTCACGGCTGCAACAGTGGACGAGCTTAAGAAAACCGCACCGGAGACGATGAGGAAGCAGGGTATTATTCCGCTGAACTGAGACTGCGGGAAATGCCGGTGAGCCGCCCGGTCGGAAGGGCTCGCCGGCATTCAGGGCATGTTCAGAAAGCTGCGGACACCGTTCCGAAGAACATGCGCGGGGCCGTGGGGTAGCCGGTATAGGTGCTGGCATCTCCGGCGGCGATCGTGGACCAGGAGCGCGCATTCGTCAGGTTGCTGGCGTTGAACTGGAGCTTGAGGCTGTTCATGTGCGGGATCTGGTGGAACGTGTAGCTGGAGCTGAAGGCAAGCTGCACGCGCGGCGGCACCATGACGCTGTTGGTGATGGTGCCCGGACGGACGCCCATATAGCTGCCGCTGAACTGGGCGTTAAAGCCACCCTGATTGTAGTTGACGGCGAACTTGTCGGACCATGCCGGAATGGCGGGAACCTTCTTGTCCTTGGTGGCATAGAGCGTCGCGCCATCCATGAAGTCGTTGCCGTAGATGCTGCTGACATAGGACACGGCATCATAGATCGAGAAATGCGGTCCGAAGCGCAGCGTAAACGACATGTCCATGCCGTTTGTCGAGACGCTGCCAAGGTTTGCCACCGTATTGCCGACGCCTGAAATACCCTGACCCGGCGGCGAAATGGTGCCGAGGCGGTTGTAGAAATCGACGTGATAATATTCGAGCTGTCCGCTGACCCCGGTCAGGATGCGCGTATTGATCGGATGGCTGGTGCGGATGCCGGTTTCATAGGTCCAGGATGTTTCCGGCTTACCGCTGCGCTTGAACTTCTCGAAATCCGCCTGATCCGATACGGCCCAGGGTGAGGTCGAGCCGTATCCGGTGGCGGCAAAGGAGTTCATGTTCTCCTGAATATTGGCAAAGAGCTGTTCGTGCTGCGTGACGTTCCACAACGCACCGAAGGCGGGCAGGAACGGTTTGTAAGACGGAATGGTGCCGCCCGCGACGGTGTGGGTGCTGGTGTCGACGATCGTCTTCGCCCCCTTCACCGAAGAGGCGAGAGACTGCGGCAGAGCGGCCACCGGGAGGGTGCCGTTCGTATAGACCATCTCGGACTTGAAGCCCGCCGTTAGCGTCAGACGTGACGTCACCTTCCAGCTGTCCTGAAGATGCGTGACGAAGGTGTTGGTGTAGAATGCGTTGTTCCACTGCGTGAACAGCGGGTTGGTCGGGCGTGTATAGGGTGTCAGCGTGTCGTTCTGCGTCAGCGGATACCAGTAGCGGCCCTGTTCGTTATTGTTGCGCTCATACCAGCCGCCCAGTTCGATATTGTGATGGCCGAGGCGGTAATGCAGCGTGCTGATCAGGCCGCCGCGATAGTCGCTGTATTCCGTGGTGCGGACGGCAAAACCCGTGCCGCCCGTGGCGTTCCAGACTTTCGGATCGATCCCTGCGACGCTGTAAGTGAACTGGCCGTTCTTAATGTATTTCGTGCCGGTCGGGTCGAGATAGGAGCCGAGGATCGTCAGGATTGCATTCGTACGGATGGAGGTCGCGACCACGCCTGCACCGTCGTCATAGTGGAAGTAAAGCTGGTTGTCCCAGTTCAGGTTCGGGGAGAACCGGTGGGAAATTTTCAGATAGGTCAGGTAGTCCGTGCGCTGGGCGGCGGAGAAGTAATATTTGTTGTTCGGCGTTGCCGGTCCGGCTTTGGTTGAGCTTTCAGCCGGATACCCCGCCATGGCGGCGTTCAGGTCCGGGAAGAAGGCCCCGCGTGCATAGAGATCGGTGGGAGCCGTCAGACCCTGCGTGTTGGGCTCGGCCTTGTTTTGCCAGTCGAAATAGGCGGTGATGGTGGTGTTTTCGCCCTTATGGACAAATTTTCCGTTCACCTGATAACCACCCTGCCGGTTGGCATTGCCGAGATTCCAAGGACGGGCGTCCTGACGGGCAAACGCCATATAGGCGGAATTGCCGTTGCCGAAATTGCCAGTATCGACGCGCGCGAATGTCCGGAATGTGGAATAGCTGCCGAAGGTCTGGTTGATCGTGGCACCAGCCTTCTTTTTCGGATCGCGCGTGGTGAATTCGATCGTCCCGCCCAGATTGCTGGTCGAGGCCGTGCCGAGCGCGCCTGCACCAGAGGACAGGGACGTCGATCCGATGTCTTCACTGATCGCCGCGCGCTGCGGGGACAGGCCGTTATAGTTGCCATAAGCCCCGGCGCCGAGCGGCACGCCGTCCATCGTGTAGCCGAGCTGGTTCTGATTGAAGCCGTGGACGTAAATGCTGGAATTCTGTTCGTTATTGCCCCACGGATCGACGTTGGTGAACGTCACACCCGGCAAAAGATCCAGTGCCTGCATCGGGCTCTGGCCCGGCATCAGCGTCTGCATTTCGTCGCCGCTGACGCTCATGACCGAGCGCGTGCGGTGGCCGGTGGCGACGATCTGTTCGATGTCATGCGCCTGCATCTCACGCAGGCGCTGGGGCTTTGGGCGCGCGGACGGGTCCTTGCGGATGATGACGCCGCCATCAGGCATGGCCTCGGCTTTCAGTCCGCTCCCGCGCAGCAGGCGCTTGACCGCATCGTCGGGCGACAGCGTGCCGTCCACGGCGGGCGCACGCAGATGGGCCACGGCATCGGAGGTGAAAATGATATTGCGGCCCGTCTGATGCCCGAGCGTTACGAGGGCCTGTGCCATGGGCTGTGGCGCGATATGCACCGGAGCGCTCGGGGCTGCGCAGGCGCTGGACAGCGAATGCGTCAGAATGGTCGCGCCTGCCGACAGAAGCAGAACGGTGCGGCGGGGGTAGCGGGAGGGCGGGGTCATGGGGCTCGTTTCCTGTCGTCGGGCCTGAAAGCGGTCTCGACAGGAAGACAGATGAGAAAATGAAAACCTCAGCGCGATGCAGCGGTTTTCATCGAAACGTCACAAAGCGACGATTTCGTAAGCGTTATGGGCCGGACGGATCCGCAGGGGCAGCAGATGCGGGAGCATCTGCAAAAACGCATCCCCCTGCCGCACATGATACACGCCGCTCAAACGCTGTGAGGCCAGACGCGGCGCGGACAGGACGATCTGGCGGGAGGCGTAACGGTTGATTTCCTGAATCACCTCCGCCAGCGGCTGATTGCGGAATACCAGTTCGCCGCTCTGCCAGGACAGCAGCGTCTCCAGATCGGGATAATCGATGTTCCAGCCGCCGTTGCGATCCATCCGCAGGCGCTGTCCGGGCATCACCCAGCGTCCGGCGTCCCGCAGGGCGGCGGCGGTCAGGAACACCTTGCCCCGGATGGCCGTGACTTCCGTATTGCCGCGATTGATGCGGATATCGGCGGATGTCTTGTCATGAAGCTGTACGGTCATGCCGTCGGCAGAAAGATGGAAAGGGTCCGGTCCGGCCACCGAGAGCAGGATCTGCCCGTGACACAGCCGCGCCTGCTGCCCGTTCGCGCCCACCACAAGGCGTGTCTGGGTATCGAGGCGGCAATCGGTCCGGGACGTGAGGCGGACGTCGCGGATGCTTCCAATTCCGGTCTCTTCGATCCGGCTGGCATGGGCACCTTCCCATGGCGGAACGGCCAGAAAAGCCGCAGCCACCAACCCGGCCAGCGCATGCCGTCGGCTGAGCACGGGGCGTCGGACGGTTTGAACTGGTTTTGCAACGACGACTGGCGTGCGTGCGCCTCCTGAGAGTTCCCACAGTTCCGTCAGATGTTCGAAAACCGGTCCGTTCCGGGGATCGCTCGCCAGCCAGTCGCGGAACATGTCATGGTCGAGCGGTGTGCAGTCCTCAGCATGGAGGCGTGCAATCCATTCTGCCGCGCGGAGTTTGATGACGTCCATCAGATTGGTATTTCAGTGATCCATCCATGTTGAAAGGAAGATCAGCGCCTTTGCGATATGTTTTTCAACGCTGCTTTCACTGATCGCAAGCGATTTCGCAATATGGCTGTACTTCATTTTTTCCACACGGTTCATCAGGAAGATCTGTCGGGTCCGGTCTGGAAGCTGTTCACAGCCTTCGTGGAAATGCGCCAGTCTTTGTGTTGATTCGTAAATATCCTCCTGCGAGGGCGCAGGGTCGGGGATATTGACGAGGGTTTCGAAGTCGTCCGCCGCCTGCACATATCCCTGCCGTTCGCGGCGGATTGCGTTGAGGGAGGAATTCACGGCGCTTCGGGTGATATAGGCGTCCTGATGCTGCACGCTGCCTTCGGGGCGCTCGAAATAGCTCATGAGGGCGTTCTGAAGGTGGTCGTCCGCATCCTCCCGACGGGTCCGGGAACGCACCCTGCGATAAAGGCGCAACCATTCCTGCTGACAGCGCATCCATGTTCCCGTTTCTGGATGTTTCCGAATCACCACGCCCTGAAAGGACCCCTCCGAGCTGCGGCGCGATAGCGTTTAGGGAATTCGCGCGGCTACATTCGTGACAGTTTCATGAAATGGCGTTTGGGGGAGTGGGCAAATCTCCATTTCATGTGTCCACAGAGCGGAGGGCGTGTGTCCAAAGACCTCTGGAAGCCCAGTTCCGCAGGGAGCCGGGCTTCGTAGGAAAGAATTGCTGCATGGTGTTCATGAAACGTAGAAGCCTGCTGACCGGCCTTGGTGCGGGTCTCCTCCTCTCGACGCGCGTCCGTGCGCTGCGGGCTGCTGTCCCGCGCGATCTGGAGAAAAATCCGAGTTTTAAAGCCACTCCGTTCCAGCTTGGCGTGGCTTCCGGCGATCCGGTTTCGGACGGTCTGGTGCTGTGGACGCGTCTCGCGCCCGACCCGCTGGAAGAGGCAGGCGGCATGGAGGCTCTCAAACCGGTTCTGGTGGGCTGGGAGGTCAGCGAGGACGAAACGTTCTCGAAACCCGTGCAGAGCGGACAGGCGCTCGCTCATCCGGAGCTTGGCCATTCGATTCATGTTGAGGTTGCGGGGCTAAGGCCGGACCGGCCGTATTGGTACCGCTTTCACATTGCGGGCTATCAGAGCCCTGTTGGGCGGGGGCGTACGCTGCCGATGCCGGGTGCGCCGCTGTCGCGCGTGCGTTTTGCCGCAGCCGGCTGCCAGCACTACGAATATGGCTACTACACCGCCTGGCGCGCCATCGCGAACGAGCCGATCGATTTCGTATTCCATTATGGCGACTATATTTACGAAGGCGCGGATAGCGGCGACCATCTGCGCGATATCGACGGGCGCAAGGCGCATGTTCTGCGGCGTCATGTCGGGCCGGAATGTTATTCGCTGGACGAATATCGCCGCCGCTATGCCCAGTATAAGCTGGACCCGGACCTTCAGGCCGCCCATGCCGCGACGTCGTGGATTGTCAGTTTTGACGACCACGAGATCGACAATAACTGGGCCGGAGATACCGATCAGGACGGCACACCGCCGGAGATTTTCCGTCTGCGCCGCGCTGTCGGACTACAGGCGTATTACGAGAACATGCCACTGCGGGCGACGTCCATTCCCGATGGCAGCCACATGCAGCTTTATCGCAGTTTCAGCTTCGGCGACCTGATGAACATGTTCGTGCTGGATACGCGCCAGTATCGCAGCGATCAGGCGTATGGCGACACGAATGCGGCGCAGGGCAAGGATGTCTGGTCTCCCGAGCGCACCATGATGGGCGCGCAGCAGGAGCAGTGGCTGTTTGATGGTCTGGGGCGGTCGGACGCGAAATGGAACCTGCTGGCGCATCAGGTCATGATCATGGATCTGGCGCATCGGAAGTCCGCGCATTCAGAACTGACCTACAGCATGGATCAGTGGTCGGGCTATCTTTACAGCCGCAAGCGCCTGCTGGACTTCATCGATACGCATTGCCCCGGAAACGTGGTGAATGTGACGGGCGACGCGCATCGGCACTTCGCCGGGGATCTGCTGATCGAGCCGGGGCGCGGCAAACCGGTTTCGGTGGAGTTCCTTGCGACGTCCATTTCATCGGGTGCGGATGGTTTGGGCGACGACGATCATTTCAGTCGCATTGCCCGCAGCGAAAACCCGCACCTGAAAGCCACGACCGACAAGCGCGGTTATGTTTTGTGTGATGTGGGGCCGGAAGTATGGCATGCCGATCTGAAGACGATCGATCGGGTCATGGTACCGGGGGGCAAGCTGTCCACTTATGCCAGCTTTGCGGTTGAGCGTGGCAATCCGGGCCTTCAGAAAGCCTGAAAAAGAGGGCGGCTGCCTTAATGGCAACCGCCTTTGCCCGAACGGTCGCAGCCCGAACAGCCGCCGCAGCCCTTGCCTACGGTGGACTGTGGCGTGGACAGGCCCACAGCCGTTCGCACTCGGCCCCATCCGGCGGGAAACAGACGAGCGTACCAGTAAATGGCGGCCGCGCAGACAATCAGGACGGCAACAGCAAATTCGAGCATCAGGGAGCTCCCGTAATGGCGCGGGTGATGTGATAGGTCAGAAATGCGGCCAGATAGGCCAGACCGAACAGATACGCCGCAGCTCCCAGAACGGTTTTGATCGATCCGGTTTCCCGACGCATGACAGCCAGCGTCGAAATGCATTGCGGCGCATAAACATACCATGCCAGCAGCGAGAAGGCCGTGGCCATGCTCCACTGCGTCGAGAGCAGGGGCAGAAGCCTGTCGGCCGCCCCGTCATCGGTGGCTCCGATGGCGTAGACGGTGGCCAGCGAACTGACCGCCACTTCACGCGCTGCAAGGCCGGGAATGAGCGAAACGCAGATTTGCCAGTTGAAGCCGATGGGTGCGAAAACCCACTGCATCAGATGGCCGATCCGCCCCGCCAGACTGTAATCGATGGCCGGTCCCGGCGCGCCCGCAGGGGGAAGCGGGAAGCTCGAGAGCGCCCAGAGCAGCACGTTCAGCGTGACGATGATCGTGCCGACGCGGGAGAGGAACATCACCGCCTGTTGCCACAGTCCGAGCGCAAGGCTCCTGAGATTCGGGCGGCGATAGGATGGCAGTTCGAGCAGCAGCGGATGTTCTTCGGACTTCACACCCCGCGTCATGACCCGCGCGGCGATCACGCCGCTGATGATGGCGACGGCATAGAGCCCGAACAGCACCAGCCCCTGAAGGCCGAAAATCCCGAGCACGCTCCGGTGTGGCACGAACGCGCCGATCAGCAGTGTATAGACTGGCAGGCGCGCCGAGCAGGTCATGAGCGGCGCGATCAGGATCGTGACCAGACGGTCCCGTGGGTTCTGGATCGTGCGGGCGGCCATGATGCCGGGAATGGCGCAGGCGAAGCTCGACAGCAGGGGAATGAAGGAGCGTCCGCTCAGTCCCGCCAGCGCCATCAGCCGGTCGAGCAGGAAGGCCGCGCGTGGCAGATAGCCGGATTCCTCAAGTGCCAGAATCCACAAAAACAGGATGAGGATCTGTGGCAGGAACACAATGACCGTGCCCGCACCCGCCAGCACACCGTCCGCCAGCAGACTGTGCAGGACGCCGCCCGGCAGCGGTTTGAGAACGATCTCTCCAAAAAGCGAGATGCCATTGCCCAGACCGTCCATGAGCGGTTGCGCCCACGCGAAGACGGTCTGGAACATGACGAACAGCACGATCAGAAGAATCACCGGGCCCCAGACTGGGTGCAGAAACACGCGGTCCAGCCGGTCCGTCAGGCGGTCCGTTCCGGAGGCGGGATCGACGACATAGGTCGCGAGCAGCCGCCGGACTTCCATATGCGGGTCCAGCCCTGCCGGAAGAGGCACAGGCGGAGCCGGGAGGGGAAGGTCCAGCGCCTGAAGCAGCGGCATCACGCCTGCGCGGTTGAGGCTGATCACGGGGACGATGGGGATGCCCAGATCGGCCTGCAATCCTGCGACGTCGATCTGAAGACCGTGGCGGCGGGCTTCGTCCATCATGCTCAGTGCGACGATGACGGGAAGACCCAGCTGCTTCAGTTCCAAAAGGAAGCGCAGATGCAACCGCAGGTTGGTCGCCGAAATAACGGCTACCAGCATTTCCGGTCGGGGTTCGGTCCGATGACGTCCGAGACAGACATCGCGTGTGACGTCCTCGTCCGGGCTTGTCGAATCAAGACTGTAGGCGCCCGGCAGGTCGAGCACGCGGATGGCGCGGCCGTTGGGTGTGGTGAAGAAGCCTTCCTTGCGTTCAACCGTGACGCCTGCGTAGTTGGCGACTTTCTGACGGCTGCCCGTCAGCTGGTTGAACAGGGAGGTCTTGCCGCAGTTCGGATTTCCGACGAGGGCGATATGCAGAGAGGACGCGGGTGTCTGCGGGGACTCGGTTGCACTCATGGGGTGTCAGGAAACGGTCCGTAGGCCGACGCGGGCGGCTTCGCCACGACGCAGGGCAAAGCGTGATGTGCCCAGACGCACGGCAATCGGATCTCTGCCCATCGGACCGGTCGCGACGACCTGTACGGCTTCGCCGGGCACGAAGCCCAGTTCGCCGAGGCGTGTGGCGATCGGGTCCAGAGGCGCACGCTGTTCGACCTTTTCGATCACGGCATGTCCGCCCTTGGGCAGTGTATCCAGATACAACATCAGTTCCGTACCCCGGTGAGTATGCACGGAGGCTCACAGGCTCCGTCCTCCGTTCTAGATAGGCGCATCCGGCCCATCCGGGAAGGGGAGTGAGAATGATTTGCATCAAGTGCGGTCCGGCGCACTGTCTGGGACTGGAGAAATCGCCGGATTTTATAATAAATTTTACGAAAATCGCTGCTGACGGGACATGTATTGGAGCAACATCCCATATTGAAACGGAATATCTGCACCTTATTGGCGCAACATGAGGTCCGTTTTCCTGTGGGAGACTCGGTTTTTTCGATCGGGAAAAGGCAGATCGGTGTCTGCGGACTGGCAATTCCCGACGTAGCGGGGCATACACACGCGCTACGGGTGCGCTTGAGGGCGGACCCGGATGGGCGGACATGGACCCATGAGTGATGTTCGGATGTCTGACTAAAGGGCGGATCCAGTAATGGCACTATCCCGGAATGAGCATGCAGTGGATGTCTGCGAGAACTGTGCGCCGCTGGACGATGACGGCCGTCGCGTCGAGCAGCCCCGCAAGAAAGCCCTGACGAACCGCGTGCGTCGGATCGAGGGGCAGGTCGGCGGTGTTCTCAACATGATCGAGAACGACCGCTACTGCGTGGATATCCTGACCCAGATTTCCGCCATCAAGTCGGCGCTGGATGGTGTGTCCATCCAGATCCTGTCCTCCCATGCCAATGGTTGCGTGCGCCGGGCGGTGCAGGAAGACGGTGGAGAAGACGCGATTGACGAGCTTCTCCAGGTCGTCCGCCGGATGATGCGCTGACGAATCAGCGGTCCAGCGTTTCGCCGGGGGCTGGCTGGCTCGTCATGCCCATATCCATTTTCTGACAGGCGGCGCGCTGCTGCTTCATCTTCGGCGTCAGCGGGCTGTTCTGTTTGCTGAGCGTCTCAAGATGCGCACACAGGGTCATCTGCTGATCCATGTTCAGTGCGGCCATCGGGTCCTGCGTTTTGGGGGACGACATGGTCATGGCGTTTTTGCCGCCCATCTCCATATGGCTCATGTCCATGCCGGGCATGGAGGGATCGGCGTAGGCCGTGCCGGTTGCGAGGAGGGCGGTCAGTGCGAGGAGGGTCTTGCGCATGATGTGTGACTTTCTTGTGTGGGGTTTTGGAATCAGAACCAGCTTCGGACGCCGAGGCTGAAGCGGACGGAGCCGGTATCGTCGTGCTGGTCACGGGCGATCCGGCGGGCTTGTGTGAGATATCCGGAGTAGGTCACGGCCACGTAGGGTGCGAATTTCCGCCAGAGTTCGTATCGCAGGCGCAGACCGGCATCGACGTCCGACAGACCGGCGCCAGCCTGACGTCCCGTGTCGGACTTCGTGTAGAAATTGAACTCGGCCTGTGGCTGGAGGATCAGGCGGTTGGTCAGCAGGAAGTCGTAAGAGCCTTCCACGCGGGCGGCGAAACGTCCGCGATCGCTGACATAGGCTGTGGCCTCGAACTCGAACTCATAGAGCGCCAGACCTTCGATGCCGAACGCGCCCCAAGTGCGGGTCGGGCCGTCATCAAGGTCCATCCGCACGCCGCCCTGAAGGTTCCAGTAGGACGAAATCGAGCGCGTATAGAGGAGTTCGTGGTCGCCATCGCTCAGGCGGCCTTTCTCCAGCGTGCCTTCGGATTTGAGCCAGATCTTGTTGTAATCGCCGCCGAACCACGCTTCGCCGTCCCAGCGGAAATCGGTGCCGCCGGGCGCATAGCGGCCTTCAAGCTGGTTGAAGATGCCGTGCAGCCAGGTGCCCTGATCCATGGCGGGTTTGATACCGCCAATATAGACGACGGGGGTTGCTTCCGGCGCATCGGCGGCATGATAGACCGGCTGGGCGGCGCGGGCCGTGCCGGACAGGGCTGCGAGGGCCAGAACCACGAGAGAAAAGGCGTGTTTCATGCCACGATCACCGTGCGGAACATGCCCAGATCCATGTGATACATCAGGTGGCAGTGATACGCCCACATTCCGGGGGTATCGGCTGTCACGAGATAACTCAGCTTCGAGCCGGGCTGGGAAATGATGGTGTGCTTGTAGGGGCGGTAATCGCCCTGACCATTTTCCAGTTCGCTCCACAGGCCGTGCAGATGGATTGGATGTTCCATCATGGTGTCGTTGATGAGCGTGAAGCGCACGCGCTCGCCCAGTTTGAGGCGGATCGGGCCGGATTCCGAGAATTTCCGACCGTTGAAGCCCCAGATATAGCGCTCCATGTTGCCGGTCAGATGCAGAATGATCTCCCGCGTTGGCGGTCGCAGGTCTGCTCCGGGACGTGTGGCGCGGAGTTGTTTGTAGTTCAGGACGCGGCGGCCATTGTTCTCCAGCCCGTCGCCGGGGCTGCCGGTGCGGTCGATGGGCATCATGGCGCGCATCTGGTTTTCGACATTGATGGGCGGTGGGCCGGGGTCGTCCACTTCCATTTTCGGCATGGCCATGTGGCTCATATCCATGCCTTTCATGTTCATGCCTTGCATGTCCATTCCGGCCATGTCGCCATCCATTTTCATGCCGGACATGTCTCCGGACATATCAATGTCCTTCATGCTCTCGCCGGGCTTCATGTTTCCCATGCCCATGTCCACCATGGTGCGGACGGGGCGTGGATCCATCGGCGGAAGCGGCGCGATCATGCCTTCGCGCGGGGCAAGGGTGCCTCTTGCGTAGCCGGTGCGGTCTTCGCTCTGGGCGAAAATGGCATAGGCGCGGTCGTCCTTGGGCTGGACGATCACGTCATAGGTTTCCGCCACGCCGATGCGGAACTCGTCCACCGGGACAGGTTCGATATCGTTGCCGTCAGCCTGCACGACGAGCATTTCGAGGCCCGGAATCCGGATGTCGAAGAACGTCATGGTCGAGCCGTTGATGAAGCGCAGGCGCACCCTCTCGCCGGGCCGGAACAGGCCGCTCCAGTTCATGTCCGGGGCGTGGCCGTTCAGCGTGTAGGTGTAGATCGCGCCCGAGACGTCCGCGATGTCGGTCGCGGCCATGCGCATTTTCGACCAGGCCAGACGGTCCGCGAGGGCCGCGCCCGCGCTTCCGGCCTCCCGCGCTTCTTTCGGGAAGGACGCCGCCGTGCGTTGGCGGAAGACGTAATAGTCGTCCTGCATCTTGAGGTTGCTGACGATGTCATGGGGCATGACATCCGTCCATTCGGCGAGGAAAATGACGTAATCGCGGTCGCAGGCGTTCGGGTCCGGGCGGCGCGGGTCGATCACCATCGCGCCATACAGGCCCATCGCTTCCTGCATCCCGGAGTGGCTGTGATACCAATAGGTGCCGCTCTGATGGAGCTTGAAGCGGTAGGTAAAGGTCTCGCCGGGGGCAATGCCGCCGAAACTCAACCCCGGGACGCCATCCATATTCGCGGGCGTGCGGATGCCGTGCCAGTGGATCGAGGTCGGCTCATCCAGCGTGTTGGTCACGTTTATGCTGACGGTATCGCCCTGCTTGAAGCGCAGGATCGGACCGGGCACCGTGCCGCCGACGGTCGGGGCGTGCATGGTCTTGCCATCGAGCGAAATGCGCGTGTGGCCAACCTTCAGATCCCACCGGTCAGAAGGGGTGAGGGGTATGATGCCCGAAGAGGCCCTGATGGGAACAGCCGTGGACGAGAGCGCATGTGAGGTCCGGGGCAGGGCTGCCAGAAGGCCGCCTGCGCCGATCCCCGTCACGAAACGCCGTCGTGTCAGGCCGCCCCGGAAGCGGGACGGAAAGGTCATGAGGAAAAATCCGCAAAAATGACAGAGGATCAGGCCCTGAATGCCTATTTTCGGCAGCAGGACGGGTCCACGCCGGTCAGGCGTGTGTCAGATTGCGCGGGGTTTGGGGGGCGGTGAGGCGGGGATCCAGTCCGTGCCGCTGAAGCGGCCTTGCAGCCCGGAGGCAAAGACGCGCGCGGCCGTATGAGCCGGGCCGGACGGGTGGACGGACGCCATTGTCAGCATGGGATCGGCCGAGACCGCATGCGTGTGGCAGCAGCCTTCGGAAGACTGCTGCGGATGAGGGATCGCGTGGAACGCTGAGGTTTTGCAGCAATCCGTGGCGTCTGGTTTCTGGTGATGAGCCATGTGATGCATCGTCATGGCGATGTGGGTCATGGCCATGTGAGGGGCTTCAGATCTGGCCTGCGCGGTGGATGCGCCGAGCAGCAGCCCCACCTGCATGAGCAGGCAGGCCAGCAGGCCGATCCAGATCCGGGCATGTGTCCTGACCATCAGAAATCACCACAGAAGGGGAAGAAACGGAGCGATTCATCGTTCGAATCTGATCTGACCCTATACCCAGCCGGGGGATCGGAAAAGACAATTTTTCCGTGTCTGAAAAAATTGTCTTGTCGAATCTGTTTCGGAGGCAATATGAAAATCGCATACCCCGGTGTGGTATATATACCAAAATATGATCGTTAAATAATAACTATTGCTAGAATCGTTTTATGGTGAATAGTTATATAAACCATACCCCCGCATCGTATGTGGATATGCCGTCACCGGGGAGTTTTTCTCTCTTTCAAGGATTTCACGACATGACAGAAACAGCGCACATGACGGTCGAGGGCATGTCCTGCAACGGATGTTCGGGCAAGCTCCAGCGCGCTCTTGAAGCCGTAAACGGCGTAACGGGCGTCGATATCGTGCTGGATGGCGGCAAAGTGACGGTCTCTTACGACCCCGCCCATGTTTCGCCCGCAGCGTTCAGGGGCGTCGTCGAAGACACGGGATTTGACGTCGTTTCCTGAAGCCGGAGCACGCCTCCTCCTGAACAGGAGCGTTTCATTGCCGGCCTCATGCCGTAACACGGTGCTTTTCGTGGAACGGGCTGTTGCATGGGGCTGGCATGTCTCTTTAGGACAGACATTATGACACAGCATGGCATTTCAGCTCGCCGTCGGCTCAACTTTTCCGCTATTTCCCACCATGCCCTGATCTGGGGCAGCCTGATGGCGGGCGCATGCCCGGCGGCTTTGGCTGATACGGTTTCAGAGCGCGCCAGAAACCACCCGTCTGTTTGCCATGCCACACACAGGGCACCGCGTCCTGTGCATTGCGGGGTATCGCGCCGCGCCGATAAGCCTTTGGTGCAGTCTGCGAAAGCTCCTCTCGCGGCCTCTGTTCCAGCGCCTGTCGCGGCCGCGTCTCGCTCTTCCGAAGATCTGGATGCGGCGTCAGACGAAAATATTCAGGTTCTGGGCACCAACCACACCTATACGGCACCTGCTGTTGAAGTCTGGGGGAAAAGCCCCGTGGCGCTCAAGGACGTGCCGCAGTCGATTTCGGTCATCACTCAGCAGCGTATGGAAGATTCCAACATGCTGACGATGGCGGATGCGATGCGGCAGATTAACGGGATCCGCGTCTTTCCCGGCTCTACGGCCAATTCCAATTATTATTCACGCGGATATCAGCTCACGACGTCCATTGATGGCACGCCCAATGCTGCCGGGACGCTGAACAACGCGGCCTTTGACCTGTCGATGTATGACAGGATCGAGGTGCTTCGTGGTTCTTCCGGTTTGTTGCAGGGCGGCGGCGGCGCGGGTGGTGTGGTCAATCAGGTGACGAAGAAACCCGGGATGGACTTCGTCGCGGGTGGGTCGGCCAGCGTGGGCAGTTTTGAGAATTACCGGGTGGATACGGACATCACTATTCCGCTGAACCACTCGAAAACCGTGCGCTTTCGGACGGCGGACCTGTATCAGGACAATCATTTTTTCTACAAATATTCCCATTCGCGCAAATGGCAGGCCTATGGCGTGCTGGAATGGGATGTCACGCCCACGACGACGTTTATGGTTTCCCATGCTGCCCAGCAGCAGGACATTACGGCGCCTTATTATGGCCTGCCGCTGACCACGGCCAATACCCTGTGGTCTGGTAATCGGGATGCGAACCCGAGCCAGAGTTGGGGGTATTCGAACTACATGACGCAGCAGACGATTGCGTCCATCACCCAGAAGCTCTGGGGCGACTGGACCGCGACGGCGCGCGCCACGTTCTATGATCAGGACTACAATACTTTCTATAACGAGCCCTGGAACAAAATGAATCCTGCGACCGGAACACTTCAGTACCGGGATCAGGGGATCTCCAAATATAAAGGCTCCAACACGTCCCGTTCCGCGGATGTGTATGCGCAGGGCAGTTTCAAGCTGCTCAACCGGACGCATCACGCGTTGTTCGGGTTCAACTACAATTCCTACGAGCAGATCACGCAGTATGCTAACGTGAACTGCAACAATATCTACAACAATATCAGCCTCGAAAACACCAATGCCGTCCCTCAGCCTCCGGCAAGCTGCTTTGATTACAAGCAGAATGCCGATGGATACGGGACGGACGACTATGCCTATCAATGGGGGTTCTATGGTCAACTCCGACTGGAAGTGATCCGGCATCTCTCCCTGATTCTTGGCGGTCGTGTTTCACGCTACTATGAAAAACTTCAGGACATCTCCCCTGCACCGAAGGGGGAATGGGTCAATCAGGCCGATCTGCGCGGGCAGCTTACCCCCTATCTGGGCACGGTGTATCAGATCACGCCGAACATCTCCTGGTATGCCAGCTATGCCAGCATTTTCACGCCTGCTGTCGGCAAGCAGAGTTATCGTGGCGGTGGTTTGGCGCCACAGGAAGGCAATCAGGTCGAGACCGGGTTCAAGGCTGAATATTTTCATGGACGCCTGAACCTCTCGTCCGCGCTGTTCCGGATGGAAAGCATCAACCAGCCGGTGCAGGACCCATATCATTCACTGTACTACATCACGACCGGCCCGATCCGCCGTCAGGGCTGGGAAGCGCAGGTTGATGGTCAGATCCTGCCGGGGCTGGATGTGTCGATTGGTTATACCTATCTGGACACGAAGGTTTCGAACGCGAAGGTCAATGATTTCGGGGGTGTTTTCTCACCGCATCACATGTTCAAGTCCTGGGTGCATTACAATGTGCAGGATGGCTTTCTTAAAGGTCTGAACATGGGGGCGGGGATTGATGCGAACAGCAATCTGCGCGGCAGTTACGCCACGACCATTCAGGGCGGTTACATGACTGTGGATGCCATGGCGGGGTATCGCTTCAATCGCCATCTGCGCCTTCAGTTGAATGCGACGAACCTGACCAACCGGTATTATTACGAGCGGGCCAGCGGTCAGTGGCAGTTCAATTTCCCCGCCGCTCCGCGCAGTTTCATGGCCACACTTCGTGCAAACTACTGACGACACCACCCCGCCGCATTCCCTTGCGGACTGGAAAGTTCTCTTTCCTTACTGGAAGTCCGAAGAGAAGTGGTGGGCCTGGTCCCTTCTGGGCGGGACCATCGGGCTGTCTGTGCTCTACGTTCAGTCCGCCGTCTGGTTCGGGGCGTGGTATCACCGGTTTTTCGATGCGTTCTTCGCAGGAGAGGTCGGGCGCTGCCTGGGGATGTTGCCGTTTTATCTTCTGGTGACACTCGGTTCTGTCGTGGTGCATGCGACGCAGACCTATCTGACGCAGGTTCTCTCGATGCGCTGGCGTCTGTGGAACACGAAGGTCTATCTGCGGCAGTATCTGTCGGAAGAGGCGTATTACCGGCTCGAACATGGCTCCAACCGGGCCGACAACCCCGACCAGCGTATTGCGGACGATCTGTCCCAGATGACGGTCCAGACCCTCAAGCTGGGTCTGGACGCCATTGATGCGGTGACCACGTTGCTGTCTTTCGCAGTCGTTCTGTGGAACATCGGGGGGGTATTGTCTTTTGACTGGCATGGCCGTCATTTCCAGATCCCGGGCTATCTTTTTCTGGGCGCGGTTCTCACGTCCCTTTTGGCTTCCGGGATACTGGAGCGGTTCGGCGCGCCGCTGATCGGTGCGAATTACCGGCAACAGCATTTCGATGCCGATCTGCGTGCCGGGCTGATGGATGTTCGGCGTAATTCGGAGCAGATCGCCTTTTATGGGGGCGAAAACGCCGAGCAGTTGCGACTGTCCGGTTATCTGACCCATATCGCCACGAACTGGCGCAGCGTTGTGCGCTACACATGGCGGGTCAACTTCATCAGTGAGTTCTATACCGGAGTCGCAACGATACCGCTTTGGCTCATGCTGGCCCCTAAAGCCATAACCCATGCCCTGAGCTTCGGGCTCTATTCGCAGATCAATTCGGCCTATACGCAGGTGCGGATCAGTCTGGAATGGTTCATTTTCAACTATGCCGATCTGGCCACCCTGCGCTCAGTGCTTCAGCGTTTGGGCGAGTTCGAGCGGGTTGTCAGCCAGCCTTCTGAAAGCGGAATTGTGCGTTTCGCTACCGAAACGACTGCCGTGCAGATCCGGGATCTGGTCCTGAACCTGCCAGATGGAAAGCCGATTGTGCAGATTGGCGATCTGACGATGCAGGGCGGCGAACGCTGGCTGGTTCGCGGGCCGTCCGGTTCGGGGAAAAGCACGTTCCTGCGGGCGCTGGCCGGGCTGTGGCGTCATGGGCGGGGGGAGGTCTCTTTCAACATCAGGCAGGCCATGTTTTTGCCCCAGCGCAGCTATGTTCCGTCCGGGACACTGCGTGAGGCGCTGAGCTATCCCGCAACATCCGACCATTACGACACCGCCTCCTGCCAGCAGGCTCTGGAAGCCGTCAATCTGGCGGGATACGGCCATCGGCTGGACGATATTGCGGACTGGGGCGCTGTGCTGTCTCCGGGCGAGCAGCAGCGTCTGGCCGTGGCACGGGCGTTGCTGTTCCGGCCTGCGATCCTGTTTCTGGACGAAGCGACGTCTGCGCTGGATGACACCAATGAGCGCCGTCTTTACGAAGCCCTTCTTTTCTTTCTGCCCCACACCACATGCATCAGCGTTGCGCATCATGATGCGCTGCGTGTTTTTCATGATCGCGAGATTGTTCTCGGGAGTGGAAAAGCTGCTTTTTTCACTCTTGAAAAATAGGGGTATGGGGTATATTTCTTGCGGAGTTTCCCTTCCGCTTCCCTAGCCGACAGGACCTTTTGCAGATGTCAGAAACGATCAGTTTCCCCGTCGGCGGTATGACCTGCGCCGCCTGTGCCGCGCGGATTGAAAAAATCCTCAACCGTCAGGAGGGCGTTAGCGCGACCGTTAATTTTGCTTCCGAACGCGCGCAGGTTGCTTTTGAAAATACGGCGTCTTCCATTGAAACTGTTGTGGCTGCCGTGCGCCGCGCGGGCTTTTCCGTGGATGAACAGAGCCTTGATCTGTCGTTGTCCGGCATGACCTGTGCGGCCTGTGCGGCACGGATCGAAAAGATCCTGAACCGGCAGCCTTCCGTGCAGGCGAGTGTGAATTTCGCGGCCGAGCGGGCGCATATCAATTATATTCCTGGCGTGGTCGAACCGGCGGATCTGATCGGGAAGATCGAGAAGGCCGGATTTGGCGCAACGCGGTTGGACGAGGGCGACCGCGAAGATCCGAAGGCCAAACGTGCGGCCATCTGGAAGCGGGAGCGCAACCGGTTCATCCTGACGCTTGTTCTCTCGCTGCCGCTCTTTGCCGAGATGATCGGCATGTTCTTTGGGCGCATGATCGTACCGGTTCCGGTGCAGTTCGTGTTCGCCACGATTGTTCAGTTCGTCTGTGGCGCGCATCTGTATCGCAGAGCGTGGAACGCCGTGCGTGGCGGCTCGGCCAACATGGATGTGCTGGTTGTTCTGGGGACGTCCATCGCATGGCTGTTCAGTGCGGTTGTTGTGGTGTTCGGGCTGCATCAGCATGTCTATTTCGAAGCCAGCGCGTCCATTATCACGCTGATTTCGCTCGGCAAGCTCATGGAAACGCGGGCCAAAAACCGCACCAGCGCCGGGATCGAAAGCCTGCTTCAGCTTCAGCCGCAGATCGCGCATGTCGAGCGTGATGGCGTGATTGTGGACCGGGCCGTGGCGGACATGCATGTCGGTGATGTCTTCGTCGTGCGGCCGGGTGAGAGTGTGCCGGTGGACGGTGAAGTCCTTGAAGGGGCGTCCGAAGTCAACGAGGCCATGCTGACGGGTGAGAGCGTGCCGGTTCTCAAAGAAGCCGGACAGGACGTGTTTGGCGGCACCATGAACGCCAATGGGGCGCTCCGCGTCCGGGCCACGGGGGTTGGCGCGGATACCGCACTGGCGCGGATCGTGAAAATGGTCGAGCAGGCGCAGGGCTCCAAGGCGAATGTGCAGCGTCTGGCAGATCGGGTTTCGGGTATTTTCGTCCCGGCCGTGATCGGGATTGCGGTGCTGACATTCCTGATCGGCTGGGCCGTCACCGGATCTGCGGTCTGGAGTCTCGTTTCTGCCGTGTCTGTTCTGGTCATCGCCTGCCCGTGTTCGCTGGGTCTGGCCACGCCAACGGCCATCATGGTGGGGACGGGGCGTGGCGCACAATCCGGTATTCTGTTTCGCAATGCCGATGCGCTGGAGCGGGCCGAGAAGCTGAAAACCATCATTGTCGACAAGACCGGCACCCTGACCCTGGGGCGCCCGACTGTTGCGGCGGTTCATCCGGCAGCAGGTATTCCCGTGGATACGCTTCTGGGCGTTGCTTACGCCCTTGAGCACAACTCGGAGCATCCGCTTGCCCGGGCGATCGTGGACTATACGCAGAGCAATGGTGTCAGCGCGTCTGTTGCGGCAGAAGGGTTTGAGGCTGTCCCCGGCAAGGGCGTTATCGCCCGGATTGATGGGCAGGAAGCGCGGCTGGGCTCACCCGCGTTCATGCAGGACAGCGGGCTGGACCTGTCGTCCCTGCCGGTCGCGGCGCTGGAAAGCGAAGGCAACACCGTTATTGCCGTGGCGCAGGCAGGTCAGGTTCTTGGGATCATCGCGCTGGCGGATGAGCTGCGGATGGATGCCGTGACGACCGTGCAGGCTCTGAAGGCGCGGGGCATCCGCGTAGTGATGCTGACGGGAGATAATGAACGCGCGGCGTCTGTGGTGGCCCGACAGGTTGGTGTAGATGAGTATCTGGCGGGAGTTCTGCCGGAGCACAAGGCCGAGGGTGTGGCGAAATACCGTGCTCAGGGTGATCTGGTCGGCATGGTGGGCGATGGCATCAACGATGCGCCTGCGTTGGCGGCGGCGGATATCGGGTTTGCCATTGGTGCCGGGTCTGCCGTGGCGCTCGATACGGCGGATGTCGTGTTGATGAAAAGCGAAATGACAGGGGTGCTGGACGCGATTTCTTTGTCCAGCGCCACGCTGTCCAAAATCCGGCAGAACCTGTTTTTCGCGTTTATTTACAACATTCTGGGCCTGCCTTTGGCGGCGTTCGGCATGTTGAATCCGATCGTGGCGGGGGCGGCCATGGCCATGAGTTCCGTCTCGGTGGTCAGCAATTCCCTTCTGCTTAACCGCTGGAAACCTTCCGGCCGTCAGGTCTGAGGGCGTCTACTCCGGGTTACTGGACCCGGAGCGGCAGGCGTCTTCTGGCGAAGTCGAGCATGGCTGTGGCGCCATGCTCCCACAGACCCAGCGGCTCGCTGCTGCCGATATGGCCCGCAGCGCCGGCTTCCAGAAAGTCCGACTGCCAGTGTCCGGCCAGTTCGCGCGCGCGGGGCAGGGACAGCCAGGGATCGTTGCTGCTGGCCATGACGGCTGTGGCGGCGGGAAGGGGTGTTCCGGGCAGGGGGCCGAATGCCCGGATGAGCGCGACATCCGGATGTGTCGTCTGTTCGATATCGGCCGGAGCGACCAGAAAGGCTCCGGCAACGCGCCGTCCGCCATGACGTGTCAGCCATTTTGCCGTCAGTACTGCGCCGAGGCTGTGTGCGATCAGAAAAGTCGGACGTGCTGAGGCTTCGATGGCCTCCGTCAGAGCCGCCTCCCAGTCTGCGGGATCGGGTGTTTCCCAGTCTTTCTGATGGAGGCGACGCAGGCCATAAGCCTGTTCCCAGTGCGTCTGCCAGTGATCCGGCCCTGAGCCGAACAGGCCCGGCACCAGAAGCAGATCGACCTGCTGCTCCAGAGTGCGGAACGCTCTGGCGATGCGGGGCTGCGCCGTCCCGGAGAGGCCATGTGAGGCCCATGCGGGATCGAAAGATGTGGGACGGCCGGAAAACAGGTTCATGACGTTATCTCCTCTCAGCCCTCCCGATTCTTTTTCAAGAGACCGGAACAGGATTTGATTTAATAACGAACACATATAGATATTAAATAAAATAACTTTATAAAAAAGTTATTTTTTAGGCGTCAGGATAGCCCGTCGAAAAGCTGTGTGGAGAGATAGCGTTCTGCGAAGGACGGCACGATGGCCACGATCGTTTTGCCTCGGTTGGACGGCTTGCGGGCCAGTTCCATTCCGGCAAACAGCGCAGCACCTGCCGAA
Source organism: Gluconobacter sp. Dm-74 (assembly GCF_018256135.1). NCBI lineage: Bacteria > Pseudomonadati > Pseudomonadota > Alphaproteobacteria > Acetobacterales > Acetobacteraceae > Gluconobacter > Gluconobacter sp. Dm-74. The sequence goes on from NZ_JAERLX010000006.1 coordinate 126,359, forward strand.
ATTCCGATGGGAATACCTTCGACGGCGGCACAGAGGCGCGCGGTAGCGACGGCTTCCTGTTCGGAGACTTCGAACACGCCGTCCAGCGCTTTGAGGTCCAGCGTATCGGGTTCGAAGCCCGGTCCGATGCCCTGAATGCCGTGGGGGCCGGGTTCGTCTCCGTGCAGGACCGCGCTTTCACGCGGTTCCACGCCGTAGATCTTGATGGATTTACGGTGTTTTTTCAGGCCGTGGGCAATGCCGGAGGCCGTGCCGCCCGTTCCCAGACCCGCGACGACCATATCGACCTTGCCTGCCGTATCTTCCCAGATTTCCTGAGCCGTCGTTTCTTCATGCACGGCGGGATTGGCGTCGTTTTCAAACTGGCTCGGCATCCAGGCGTCGGGGAGAGTGCGGTTGAGCTGTTCAGCGCGTTCGATCGCACCGGCCATGCCGCGGGAGGCAGAGGTCAGTTCGGTTTCCGCCCCCATCAGACGCAGCATCTTGCGGCGTTCGGTTGAGGCATTTTCCGGCATGGTTACGATCAGCCTGTAGCCAAGCGCCACGGCGGCAAAAGCCAGCGAAATGCCGGTATTGCCCGATGTCGGCTCGATCAGGACCGTGCGGCCCGGCGTAATCAGGCCGCGCGCTTCGGCGTCCCGCAGCATGGCCACGCCAATGCGGTCCTTGACGGAACCGAGCGGGTTGAAAAATTCCAGTTTGAGGAGCAATCGCCCGTTGAGATGCTCACGCTGGGTCAGGTGAGGCAGCGCGACCAGCGGGGTGCCTCCTACCGTTTCCAGAAAAGAGTTGAAAACGCGTCCCCGGGGGGCTGCATAACCTTCGAACGGGGCGGGGGACAACGGAACCTTCTTGCTCATGACTGTCACTTAACATGGAAAACGGGGGGAAGGGCAGACGGTAAATGAAGGGCTTGCGACAACATATAAATAACTTAATTAAAACGTATTTATAGATATCACATCATGTTCATACGTTATATGTTGACGCTGCGTGTCCGGGTGTCGTATTCGACATTCTGAAGTGACGTCCACAGCAACAGGGCCAGTCGGTCGATGATGTGTCGAATGTGTAGCTCGCAGCAATCGCGCTGCCTTTTTTCAGGTCAGGAGGCATTTGCCTCCGGCATGTCATAACGCCCGACACTGAATTGTCGGGCTCTTTCTTCAGGGTCCGGCATCATGCTTGGTTCAACCATCATCGAAATCAACGGCGTTTTCCTCGGCGCGGCCATTCTGGTCAGCAGCAGCGGGAAACGGCGCTTTTATGCCGCGCATGACAGCGTGCGTGCGCTTCATAATGAACTCCTTCCCGATCTGGGGACGCTCCAGCAGCGCATCCGTCTGCATGTGCGCAAACCGGCCCTCGATCTTACCTGATTGCGAAGAGCCTCTTCTGTCCGGGTGGTTTCGTGCTGTAGAACAGGAAACAACGCAAACCGGAACGAATGGGAGCAGGCGTGGAAGGAAGTTACCGGCGGGTTGTCCGCGCTGTTCTCACGCGTCGTGACGGTGCATTTGCGGCCTTGCTTCTGGCTTTCATCATTGTTGCTTGCCTGTGCGCCCCGCTTTACGCCACCCTGAACGGCGTCGATCCGTTCTCGTCCGATATTGCGGGCACCACGATCCGTAATGGACAGCGCGTCGATCTTATGCAGCCGAATGACAATCCGTTGCATCTGGGTCTGAGCCCGATTGGGCCAGACTGGCGGCCGGGGCCTTATGTGCTGGGCGCGGATTCGCAAGGGCGGGATGTCGCGGCGCGTGTGCTTTATGGCGGCCGCAATTCGCTTCTGATTGCATCGTCCTCCGCACTGTTCTGTCTGTGTCTGGCGGCGTGTCTGGGGATTTGCGCGGGATATTTCGGCGGCTGGATCGACCTGATCCTGTCGCGCATTCTGGACATGCTCTGGGCCATTCCGGTTTATCTGTTTGCTATTTCGCTTTCCGTCGTCACGGTCGGGCATGGCATCCGGCTTGGGTTCATCACCATCGGCGCGGATAATCTGCTGATTCCGATCGGGATTATTGCGCTGGTTTATGTGCCCTATGCCGCGCGGCCTTTCAGGGCGCGGGCGCTGAGTCTGTCTCAGGCAGGGTTTGTGATGGCGGCGCGGGGGATGGGCGCGTCGGATTTCCGTATTCTGTGGCGGGAGATCCTGCCGGGGCTGATGCCGACCATGGCCGTGCTCGCGCCTCTGGTGATGGCCTTGTGCATGCTCGCGGAATCCGCACTGTCGTTCCTGTCGCTCGGGGTGCAGGCTCCGGCGGCGTCATGGGGAACAATCATTCAGGACGGCGAAGGGCTGCTCTATACGCGCCCTGCGGTGGCGATTGCGCCGGGTGTTGCGATCGTCCTGACCGTTCTGGCGCTGAATGTTCTGGGCAATGCGCTGCGGGATCAGATTGATCCGAAAGGTGCGGCCCGATGATCCGGAGTTTTGCCTCACGGACCGGGCAGATGCTGCTGGTCATTTTCGGGATTTCGGTTCTGGTGTTCTGCATTTTCTTTGCGACACCGGGTGCGGACCCAACGGCGCGAATTGCAGGGCGCGGGGCCAGTCCGCAGGTCGTGGCGCGCATCCGGGCGGAGTATGGTTTCGATCGTCCGCTACCGGTGCAGTATGTGACGATGATGCAGAAGCTGTTCGTGAGCCGGGACCTGACGTCCTTCGTCAATCACGGTCAGCGCGTTGTGCCTGAAGTGTTGCAGGCGGCCCCGGTGACGCTCTCGCTCGTACTGTGGGCCGCGTTTTTCTGGGTCAGTGGGTCGCTGGTGTTCGGGATTGCTTCGGCGGTCTTGCGCGATAGCTGGGTGGATCGGTTGTTGATGGTTCTGGGGCTGATTGGTCTGTCCATGCCGGTGTTCTGGCTGGGCGAGGTCGTCAATCTCGTCACGCAGAGCCGCTGGCATGACACGTTTCTGTTCCGTTGGGTGCCGCCGCTGGGATATGTGCCGTTTTCGCAGAGCCCCTGGGGCTGGGCGAAGGCGCTGTTCCTACCATCTCTGACGCTGGCAGTCTGTTTTATCGGCCTTTATGCGCGGGTTCTGCGGTCCGAACTGCTGACGGCGATGGGCGAGGATTCCATTCGCACGGCGCGCGCCAAGGGGGCGGGGCCGGTGCGGGTGTGGCTGTGGCATGGTCTGCGGCTGTCATGGCTGAGTTATGTGTCGCTGTTCGGGCTGGATTTCGCGCAGCTTCTGGGTGGGGGGGCGCTTCTGACGGAGGTTGTTTTCGCCCTGCCGGGCGTGGGGCGGCTGACCTATCAGGCGCTGGCGACGCTCGACCTGCCGCTTATCATGGCGACTGTCATGTATGCCGCCGTTTTCGTCGTCATCGCCAATGCGCTGGTGGACGGGCTGTATGCCCTGCTGGACCCGAGGATCAGGGAGGGACGGCATGGAGGCTGAAGTGCTTCTGAAGCTGCATCACCTGCATCTGGAACTGCCGAACGGAACAGCGCTGCTGGAAGACGTGTCCCTGAGTGTGCGGCGCGGGGATGCGCTGGGCGTGGTGGGTGAATCCGGATCGGGAAAGAGCCTGACCGCCATGAGCGTCATGGGGCTGCTGCCGGGTCTGAAAGCTTCGGGCTCCATTCGCTTTGAGGGGCGTGAACTTCTGGGAATGAAGGATCGGGAGTGGCGGCGTCTGCGTGGTGCGGGCATGGCCATGATCTTTCAGGACCCGATGACGGCGTTCCTCCCGGTTCGCTCCATCGGCGCGCAGATTGATGAACAGATCCGCCTGCATGAGCGCCTCAGCCGTCGTGAGGCGCGGGCGCGGACCGTGGCTCTGCTCGGGCGGATGGGAGTGTCCGATCCGGAAGCCGCGGCAAAGCGCTATCCGCACCAGCTTTCGGGCGGTCTGCGTCAGCGCGCCATGATCGCGATGGCGCTGTCCTGTGGCCCCGCACTTCTGATCGCAGACGAACCGACCACGGCGCTTGATGTTACGGTGCAGGCGCAGATCCTGACGCTGCTGTGCGAAATCCGCGATAGCGGGGCGGGTGTCATGCTGATTACGCACGATATGGGCGTCGTGGCGCAGACCTGCACGCATGTCGCGGTCGTCTATTCGGGGCTTGTCGTGGAGCAGGGGCCGGTTGCGGCGGTGATGGCACGACCGTTGCATCCCTATACGCAGGCGTTGCTGGAGGCGATCCCGCCATTGGATGGTCCTAGGCCTGATGCCCTGCCTACCATTCCGGGGCGTCCTCCTGCCCCGGATGCGCGGCCGGAGGGCTGTGTTTTCGCGCCGCGTTGTCGCTTCGTGCGACCGAACTGTGCCGTGCGCCCTGCGTTGCGGGAACCGGAAGAAGGGCGGCGCGTGGCCTGCGTGCTGTACGACGCATGACTGTCCTGCTTGAAGCGAAAAACCTCAGCAAACACTATCGCCTCGCGCGTGGTGAAACCCTGAGGGCTGTGAGCGATGTGTCGCTGGTTGTGCATCGCGGGAAGGCTCTGGCGCTGGTAGGAGAGTCCGGCTGTGGCAAGTCCACGCTGGGCCGCACGCTGATCGGGCTTGGAGCGCCGAGTTCGGGCGAGGTGTTCTTTGAAGGCGAGCGGATTTCCGGCCTGTCGGACCGGGCGCTGCGGCGCTGGCGGCCGCGGATGCAGATGGTGTTTCAGGACTCGTCCTCGACGTTCAATCCACGCCGGACCATTGGTGACACGCTGGCGGAGCCGATGCGCATTCATGGGCGGACCGGCATTGCGGAGCGGATCGGGACGCTGCTGGAACAGGTTGGCTTGTCGTCGTCCGTTCTGTCTCGATATCCGCATGAGTTTTCGGGTGGGCAGCGGCAGAGGCTGAACATTGCGCGGGCCTTGATGCTGGGGCCGGATCTGCTGGTCGCGGATGAGCCGACATCTGCGCTGGATGTGTCGGTTCAGGCGCAGATCGTCAATCTGCTGCGGGATCTGCGTAATTCGCTGGGTGTGGCGTGTGTGTTCATCTCTCACGATCTGGCGGTCGTGCGGCAGATGGCGGACCGGATTGCCGTCATGTATCTGGGGCGGATTGTGGAGGAAGGGAACGTGCTGGCGGTTCTGGAAGCCCCGGCCCACCCTTATACGCGGGCGTTGCTGAACGCGGTGCCACGCCCGGACCGGCCGTTGCCTCTACCGCTCAAAGGCGACGTGCCGAGCCCGATCCGTCCGCCGCAGGGCTGTGCGTTTCATACGCGCTGTCCGCTCGCCCAGCCGCGCTGTTCTCAGGAGCACCCGGAACTCCACAGGATCGCGGAAGGCCGGATGGTCGCCTGCCATTATCCCCTGCTCTAGAAAAGGCAACGCTTCGTTCCGATCTTGGATATAGACGGCAACGCCTGCAGTGGGGCACAGAAGTCTGCACGCCCCCTCGTATTTTTGCCTGAGATTTCGCCCGATGCGCCAGACTGTCCGTTTTTATCTGGGGGAAGACCTCTGCACGCTCAGGGATCTGTCCCCGACGCTGACCCTGCTAGACTGGCTGCGTGACCGTGGCCGGACCGGTACTAAGGAGGGCTGCAATGAAGGCGATTGCGGGGCGTGTACGGTGCTGGTGGTCCGGCTTGAAGACGGGCGGCTGAACTGGCGGGCGGTTAATGCCTGCATCCAGTTCGTCAGTATGCTGGACGGCGCGCAGGTCTATACGATCGAAGACTTGGGAACGGCCGATGCGCCGCATCCCGTGCAGACAGCCATGGTCGAGCAGCATGGCTCGCAGTGCGGGTTCTGCACGCCGGGTTTCGTTATGTCGATGGCGGCCTATCGCAAGATCGAAGGGGCCAAGGCGGACGATCAGGCCATTGATGATGCACTGGCCGGCAATCTGTGTCGCTGCACCGGTTATGCGCCGATCGTGCGGGCCATGAAACAGGCGATGGCGGCGGGGCCGGACCGTTTCGATGCGCAGGTGGAGGCTATTACCGACCGTCTGACCGCGTTGCAGGACGGCGAGAGCGTGCGGCTTGATGGACCAGAGGGTATGCTTAGCATTCCGGCGTCCGTGGATGATCTGGCGGAGATTTTGTTGGCCGATCCTGAGGCGACGATTGTTGCGGGTGCCACGGATGTGGGGCTGTGGGTGACAAAGGGGATGCGTCGTCTGAAGCATGTCGTGCCGATCGGGCGGGTTCCGGAACTGCGGGCTTTGACCAGAACGGCTGAAGGACTGCGGATCGGGGCTGCGGTGACGTATCAGGACGCGCGCCCGGCCATTGCGGAGCTACTACCGGATGCGGGGGAAATGATCCGTCGTCTGGGCTCCACGCAGGTTCGGAACAGCGCGACGGTGTGTGGGAATATTGCCAATGGCTCCCCGATCGGGGACGGCCCGCCGATGTTCATCGCGGCCAACGCGACGCTGCATCTGCGGCGCGGGGCGGAGCGTCGGTCCATCGCGATGGAAGATTATTTCATCGCTTACGGAAAGCAGGACCGGCAGCCCGGCGAGTTCGTGGAGGCTCTGAGTATTCCTGAGCCCGCGCCGGGTGCGCAGTTCCGCGCCTACAAGATTTCCAAGCGCTTCGATCAGGATATTTCCGCCGTTCTGGGCGCTTTCATGATCGAGACGGACGATCAGGGCCGGATAACCAAGGTCCGGCTGGCCTATGGCGGCATGGCGGCCACGCCGAAGCGGGCGTCGGGCGCTGAAGCGGCGCTGCTTGGACGGGTCTGGGATGAGGACGCGCTGGACGCTGCACGGGCGGCCATTCTGGAAGATTTCGCCCCGTTGACTGATATGCGGGCGAGTGCCTGGTATCGGCAGACCGTGGCCGCCAATCTGCTGACGCGGTTCTTTGAGGAAACGACAGGAAGCAAACAGGCGCGTCTCGCCCGGACGGGAGGGCTGGCGCATGTCTGATCTCGTTCCCGGCGCCGCGTCCACCAGCATGAAGCATGAAAGCGCGCTGCTGCATGTGACGGGGCAGGCGGCGTATATTGATGATCTGCCCGAGCCTCGCGGGACGCTGCATCTTGTGCCGGGGCTGAGCACGAAGGCTCATGCGCGGATCGTCTCGATGGATCTGGACGCCGTGCGCGCCGCGCCGGGTGTCGTGTGTGTGCTGACGGCGGATGATGTGCCGGGCGAGAACCAGATCAGCCCGGTGCATCGGGAAGACGAACCGCTTCTGGCGACGGATCATGTCCATTTCTGGGGGCAGACGATGTTCGCAGTGGTGGCGACCTCGCGTCAGGCTGCGCGGCAGGCCGTGCGGCTGGCAAAGATCGAATACGAGGAAAAGCCCGCGATCCTGAACATCGCGCAGGCGCGGAAAAATGGTAGCCCGATGGTCTGGCGCTCCCTGACCATGCAGCGCGGGGACGTGGAACGCGGTCTGAAAGCCGCGCCGCGGCGCCTGTCGGGGCAGATTGAGATTGGCGGGCAGGAGCATTTCTATCTGGAAGGGCAGGCCGCGCTTGTCCAGCCCGGAGAGGCCGGAGAAATGCGCGTCTGGTCGTCCACGCAGCATCCGTCCGAGACGCAGCATCTGGTGGCTGCTGTGCTGGGCCGTCCGCATCATCTGGTCACAACGGAAGTGCGACGGATGGGCGGCGCGTTCGGCGGCAAGGAGACTCAGGCCAATGCCTGGGCCTGCCTGGCCGCCATCGCCGCTGACCGGACGGGTCAGGCCGTCAAGGCGCGTCTGGACCGTGATGATGATATGATGGCGACGGGAAAGCGGCATGATTTTCTGATTGATTACGATGTCGGCTTCACCGATGAGGGCGACATTCTGGCCGTAGATATGGTTCTGGCCGCGCGGTGCGGTTGGGCGGCGGATCTGTCTGGTCCGGTGACGGATCGGGCGCTGTTTCACGCTGACAACGCCTATTTCTATCCCGATGTGCGGCTGAAATCCGAACCTTTGCGGACCAATACCCAGTCCAATACGGCTTATCGCGGGTTTGGCGGGCCGCAGGGCATTGTCGCGGCGGAGCGCGTGATTGAGGAAGTGGCGTTTGCGACCGGACTTGATCCCGTGGCGGTCCGACTGCGGAATGTTTATGGAACCGGGACGCGCAATCTCACGCCGTATCACATGACAGTCGAGGACTCGATTACGGCCGAGATCCTGACGAAGCTGGTCGAGCGATGCGATTATCAGGCGCGAAAAGCCGAGATCAGGGCGTTCAATCTCACCAGCCGCATTATCCGTCGCGGGATCGCGCTGACGCCGGTGAAGTTCGGGATTTCGTTTACGGCCACACATTACAATCAGGCCGGCGCGCTGGTGCATGTCTATACGGACGGCTCGGTTCAGGTGAACCACGGCGGGACGGAAATGGGGCAGGGGCTGCACACCAAGATGGTGCAGATCGTCCTGCGTGAATTCGGTCTGATGGCGGATCGCGTCCGCATCACGGCCACCACGACCGGGAAAGTGCCGAACACGTCCGCCACGGCAGCGTCTTCGGGAGCGGATTTGAACGGCATGGCGGTGCTGGACGCGGTGCGGAAAATCAAGGGCCGGATGATCACGTTCGCCGCTGAAAAATGGGGCGTGGCGGCGGAAGATATCCATTTCCGACCCGATGGTGTTCATGTCGGCGCGGAAATCATGACCTTCCAGCAGCTTGCCTGGCAGGCCTATTTCGCGCGGGTGTCGCTGTCGTCGAATGGGTTTTACAAGACGCCGAAGATTTCCTGGAACCCCGAGACGGGGCGCGGGCGACCGTTCTTTTATTTCGCCTATGGCGCGGCCTGTGCGGAAGTCTCAGTCGATCTGCTGACGGGCGAGCACAGCATTGACCGTGTGGATATCCTGCATGATGCCGGGCAGTCCCTGAACCCGGATATCGATATCGGACAGATCGAGGGCGGCTTCGTGCAGGGCGCAGGCTGGCTGACGACGGAGGAGCTGGTCTGGGACGGAGCTGGGCGTCTGCGGACTCATGCGCCCAGTACCTACAAGATCCCGGCCTGTTCGGATCGGCCCCGGATTTTCAATGTGGAGTTGTTGGAAAACGCGCCCAACCGGGAGGAGACGATTTTCCGTTCCAAGGCCGTGGGAGAGCCGCCTTTCGTGCATGGGGTTGCGGTTTTGCAGGCTATTTCGGATGCCATCGCCAGTCTGGACGACTACCGAACCTGTCCGAAGCTGGATGCGCCCGCCACGCCGGAGCGGGTTCTGAAAACCCTGATGGCGCTGCGGGAAAAGGCTGGCTGACCATGCTTGCCGATGTTCTGCGCTGGCGGGCGGAAGGGCAGGAGATGGTGCGCCTGACCGTCATTCACGCACAGGGCTCGACACCTCGCGAGGAGGGCGCGTTCATGCTCCTCACCCGCACCGAACAGAGCGGTACGATCGGGGGCGGACGTCTGGAATGGGACTGCATGGCGGAGGCACGCGCGCTTCTGGCATCAGGCGGAGGGGCGGTCGAGCGCCATATTCCCCTCGGGCCGGCTATCAATCAGTGCTGCGGCGGGGCTGTCACGATCCGCATGGAAGGGGTGAGTGATCCTGACGCTCTTGAGGATGAACTGCGCGCTGACCGAGAAAAACTGCCGCAACTGCTGCTGTTCGGGGCCGGGCATGTGGGCCGTGCGCTCGCCCGGTCTCTGGCATTGCTGCCGTTGCGACTGGTCTGGGTCGATGCACGGGAGGAGGAGTTCGGGATCGTGCCGCCGGGCGTGGAGGCATTGGTGACAGAGCAATGGGAGCCGCTTGTGCAGGGGGCTCCTGCCGGATCAGGCGTTCTGGTCCTGACGCAGAGCCATACGCTGGATGCGGTCATCACGGGGGCGGCGCTGGAGCGGGGTGATCTGCGCTATGTCGGGATGATCGGGTCGCGGACCAAGCGCAAACGGTTCGAGAGTGCGTTCCGCCAGATCGACATTCCGCAGGAGCGGATCGATCGTCTGGTCTGTCCGATCGGGGATTTCGGTGTGCGGGACAAGCGCCCGGAGGTGATCGCAACATTCGTGACGGCTGAGATCGCCGCCCGCATGTTGTGCGCGGCAGATTCGCTGCAGGTTTCGGAGAGTGTCGTTTCAGATACCAATAATGTTACATCTCCCCGTGATCCTGTCGTGAGGCTTTGCGGAACAAGGGCGGAGTTTCAACACTTTTCGAGTATCACAGAAAGTTGATGTAACGGTGGGTGCGTTGCGGGCGGTCCTTCTGTTTATCCTCCCCCGCATGAGCATGCAGAACCGGACGCAGCGGACTTCTGAAGTCCCGTTTTTCTCTCCAGCCGCCGCGACAGGGCAGAGGTGGAAATCCCGGATTTCCCATTTCTGTCAGGCAGGATTTGCACTAGGTGCATTGAGCCTGACGCTTCAGACCGCTCAGGCGGCCCCGACGGCCAGCACGGCGCTTTCAACAGCCCTCCAGCCCTCCAGCCTTCCGGCTGCGGATGCTGCTTTTGTCGATGATCTGGAAAAGCGCACGTTCAACTGGTTCTGGGAAACCGCCAATCCGAAGAACGGTCTGGTGCCGGACCGTGCACCGCTGCCCAATGGAGCGGCCAGTATCGCGAGTGTCGGTTTCGGACTGACGGCTTATGGTATTGGCGTGGAGCGCAACTACATCACGCGTCAGCAGGCCGTGGACCGGACGCTGACGACGCTGCGCTTTTTAGCCAGCCTGCCACAGAACGATCATGTTGCGGGCGCTGCGGGCTATAAGGGGTTCTTCTATCATTTCCTCGACCCCAATACCGGCCTGCGTGTTGCGGACTGGTCTGAACTGTCCAGCATCGATACGGCGCTTCTGATGGGGGGCGTGCTGTTCTCGCAGTCCTATTTTGATCGCGATACGCCGCAGGAAAAGGAAATCCGCGATATTGCGGATCATCTGTACCGCCGGATCGACTGGACATGGATGAAGGCCCATGGTCCGTGGCTCAGCATGGGTTGGATGCCGCCGCGTACGTTCCTGCCGAGCGACTGGAAGGGCTATAACGAAGGCCTCATCATCTATCTTCAGGCACTGGGTTCGCCGACGCATCCGCTCCCGGCCGAGACCTGGAAGGCCTGGACGGCGACTTATGAGGGCCAGTGGGGCGATTTTCAGGGGCACAAGATGCTGAATTTCGCGCCGATGTTCGGCCATCAGTATAGTGAATCCTGGATCGACTTCCGGGGCGTTCAGGATGCCTGGGACCGCGCCCATAACGTCGATTATTTCCAGAATGGCCGTGAAGCCGCCTATGCCCAGCGGGCTTACGCGCAGGCCAATCCGGGCGACTGGAAGGATTATGGTCCCAATATCTGGGGGCTGACGGCCTGTGATGGTCCGGGGGATGCGCAGCAGGTTTATGACGGTAAGAAGCGCCATTATCTGGCCTACAGTGCCCGTGGCGCCGGGCGTGACTATATTCTGGATGATGGCACGATCGCGCCGACGGCTGTGGGCGGGTCCATCGCGTTTGCGCCGGAAATCGCTCTGCCGGCGCTCAAGGAAATGCGCGCGCGCTATGGGGACCGGATTTATAACAAGTACGGCTTCCTTGATGCGTTCAATCCGTCTTTTGCCGATCAGAAATCCTATTGGGTCGATGGTCAGCAGCTTGGGATCGATCAGGGGCCGATCCTGCTGATGCTGGAAAATTGGCGCAGCGGGCTGGTCTGGAACACCATGAAGAAAAATCCGTATCTGCGGGCCGGTTTGGAGCGCGCTGGGTTTGAAGGTGGGTGGATGCACACCAAGACGGCGTCTTCCAAACCGGTAGGGGCCTCACTCTGAGCGTCTGAGGGATCTGGAGTTGCATCTGGCGCGTTTCTCACCGATCACTGCTGATACAGTCTCTTTGTGAAAGGAGCGCACCATGCGTCTCATTCTTGCCCTGCTTCTGCCCTGGCTCCAGTTCTTCACCATTGGCCGTCCTTTTGCCGGTCTGGTGTGTCTGTTGCTTCAGGTGACGATCATTGGCTGGATTCCGGCTGCCATCTGGTCGGTGTATGCGCTGAGCCAGTATAAGACCGATCGGAAGATCGCAGCCTCTCGAGGCTGAAACACTCCGGATGCAAAAAAGCCCCCGTTCCATTTGGAACGGGGGCTTTTTTGTGGCTGTAACAAAGGCCTCAGCGACCGATATTCCGCAGTTTGATGCCCTGATTGAGGCGGGTCTCGATGGATTCGAGGGAGACGCCCTTGGTTTCGGGAACGAAAAACAGCACCAGGAAAATGAACAGCGCATTCAGTCCGGCATAGAGCCAGAAGGTGTTGGCCGATCCCAGTGTGCTCAGCAGCCCGAGGAATGTCGCACCGACGACCATGTTCGTGACCCAGTTTGTGACCGTCGAGCAGGTGATGCCGAAGTCACGTCCCTGAAGCGGCATCACTTCCGAGCACAGCACCCAGACCAGCGGACCAGCCGAGAACGCGAAGCCGGCGATGAAGCACAGCAGGACCGCAATCGCGAGGTAATGAGACAGGTCCGACGTTCCGACGCTTCCCGACATGATGGCGGCGAGCATGGCCAATCCGGTTGCCATGATGGCAAAGCCGGTGATCAGCATCTGGCGACGGCCCCAGCTATCCGCAAACGCAATGGCGATGAAGGTCGCAAGCCAGTTGACTACCCCGACGATGGCCGTGCCCCACATCTGTCCGCTGGAGCCGAAGCCGACTTCCTGAAAGATGCGCGGGGCGTAGTACATCACGACGTTGATGCCCGTGAGCTGCTGCGCGATCTGGAGGCAGATGCCCAGCATGACGGCGCGGCGGAAATTCGGGTTTTCAAGGAACATGGCCAGACCGCGCTGACGGTCATGGATCTGTGCGCGGATGTCGCGGATTTCCTGATGGGCGTGTTCGGGGTCGTGGCGCAGTTCCTTCATGATGGACAGGGCTTCTTCATGGCGTCCCCGCAGCATCAGCCAGCGAGGGCTGTCGGGCAGGAAGAACGAGCCGATCAGGAAGAACACGCCCGGAATGGCCATGATCCCGAGCATCCAGCGCCATGAGCCGCTGTAGGACAGGATGGCGTTGGACACGAAAGCCAGCAGGATGCCGAACGTGATCATGAGCTGGTACATCGAAACGAGGCTGCCGCGGCGGCTTTCGTCCGAGACTTCGGAAATGTAGAGGGGGGCGACGAAGCTTCCGATGCCGATGGCCAGTCCGAGCATCGCGCGTCCGATGATCAATGCGGAGACGGAGGCTGCCAGCGCGCAGATCAATCCGCCTGCGACGAACAGGAACGCACTGAAGATCAGCGCGCGGCGGCGTCCGAAAGCGTAGGACATCCGGCCCGCGCCCAGTGCACCCAGAGCCGCGCCGAACATCATGGACGACACGATCCAGGACTGTTCGAAATCGGAAGCGTGGAACTCATCACGGATGAAGCCGAGCGCACCGGAGATGACGCCCACGTCCAGCCCGAACATCAGGCCGGCGATCGCGGCCAGAATGACGGCGAACATCATGCGTCCGACCATCGGCGGTCTGGTGGGGGTGGCTGAGGAAGTGAGCACTGTGTCGCTCATGACGGGGAAACTCCGGCGACCCGCAAAGCGGGCCTGTCAGGGAAAAGCAGAAAAAACCGGGGCAGGGGGCCTGTACCGGGATACGAGGGAGAGGGCTATTCTGTGACAGGCACCATGATTCGCCATCTTGAGCCTTAAACTATAACGCGTAATTGGGAAAATATTCAAAATTATATGTTATAATTATCGGGATTTTCGCTGCCGGTGCAGTTGCGCCACAGTTTTCTCCCGTTCCGTATTTTTCGGCAAGTCCTGCGTTTCGGCATCAGATCGCCTGTTCTGTCATGGAGTGATACAGTTCCCGCAGGAGACGTGCCCGGGCGGGCAGGGCTGAGGGAGTGGGTTGATGGATCGCGTGCAGGAGACGGACCGGGAAACGGAAGCGTTGGTGCTGCAGTCTTCTCCTGCTGGCGGCCGTGCCTCGATTCTGTGCGGTCATCTTCTGGCCCTTGCTGCGGCTGAAGGCGGCGGAGAAGCCGCACTTCTGGTGCGGGATAGTCAGGGCGTGCGGGTTCTGGACGGCGGCGGGAGCGCGATTGCCGCAGAGGGTGCGGCCTGTCTCATGGACGGTCAGTCTCTTGGCGTGTGCACGGTATGTCTTCTTCCGGTGCGGTCCGGCGCTGTGGAGGTCTGGTTGTGTGTACGGCAGAATGCTCCGGCGCTGGAGCATGTCCGGGCCTTGTGTGAGTTGCAGGTGGACGATCTGCTGCGCGAACAGCCTGCTCCCCAAACGCCGGAGGAACATATCACCCGCGAACATGCGACCGTCGAACGGATGCAGCTGCGGATGCAGCGCGTGGCGGAGACGGCGGATGTGGCGTTCTATCGCTGCGATTTTGCGATGCGGATGGTGACGGGAGATGCGCGCTTCGCCGGGCTGTGGGGATTGCCGCCAGAGCGGCTTGCAGTCGGCGTCCCAGTCGATGAACTGCTGGAGTTCCTGCATCCGGATGACCGGTTCATTTATGATGACAGCATTGAGGACGAACTCCGGGACGAAGGCGGCTACGAACTGCGTTTCCGGATTCTGGTACCCTCACGCTTTTCTTACCAGCCTGCACAGTCGTCCGCGGGGGATCATACGGCGCAGGATACGCCCATGCTCCGTCATGTGCTGTTGCGCGGGTGGCGGGAAGACGACAGCCGCCCCGATGGACGGCGCAGCGTCGGTCTGGCGATGGACGTCTCCTCCGCGTCTCTGACCGCCGAAGCCCTGCGATCCAGTGAATCCTTTACCCGGCTGTTGCTGTCGAGCCTGCCGGACTGCATCCATATTCTCGACTGCGACGGCTGTATCCGCTTCGTCAACGAAGGGGGCGTCCGCTCTATGGAGATGGACAGTCCGATCATCATGCACGGGCTGCCTTGGGTGGATCTGTGGCGCGGGCAACCGCGTCGGCGGGCAGCTCTGGCGGTGCAGAGCGCTCTTGAGGGCGAAACGGCGCGGTTTCAGGGCTATGCCATGACCATGAAGGGCACGCGCCGCTTCTGGGATGTGGTCGTTACCCCTGTGCTCGGGGAAGACGGGGACGTGCAGCGTCTGCTGGCGATCGGGCGCGATCTGACGGACGCCAACCAGTCTGCCGAGCGGCTTCAGCTAGCCCTTGATGCAGGGGCAATCGCCGGGACATGGATGTGGGATGACAGCACATCGCGGATGATGGGCGATGCCCGGCTGGCTCTGACGCTGGGGCTGGACCCGGCTTGGCTGCGTGAGGGCGTCATGCCCAATGTGATTTACGACGCGGTTGACCCACGGGACAGGTTCGCGGTGGTGCAGGCTGTCACGGCGGCGACGCGGCGGGGCGGAAAATGCCGCTTCGAATTCCGGGCGGAGACGCCCGAGGGACAGCGCTGGTTCGAGGGCAACGGGCGCTGCGATCTGGGGGAAGAGGGGCGTGTGGCCCGCTTCCCTGGGATTGTGTTCGATATCGACCGGAGCAAGCGGCAGGCTTTGCGACAGGCAGCGCTCGTCGAACTGGGGGACCAGCTTCGCGCGCTCGACGATACCAGCATGATGGAAGAGGTCGCGGTCCGGATCATCTGCCGGGAACTGAATGCCAGTGGCGCGGGCTACGGCATGGTCAATGACGACGGCACCGGTATGACCGTCGGCGGCATTGCCGAAGCCGGACGTCCGCTTGTGGGCGTCCGGATGTTTGCCGATTACGGGGAATTCCGGACGCCTCTGGGGCGCGGTGAGCCCGTCGCCATTACCGATGTCCATACGGATGTTCTGACGGCTGGGCATGGCGCACGTTATATGGCCGAGGGGATCGTCGCGTTTCTTGCTATTCCGATTTTCAAGTTCGGGCGCTTTGTGGGGCTGATGTTCGTCTGCCACGACGTGCCGCATGTCTGGACGGATGAGGAAATCGTCTTCACCCGTGCTGTGGCGGACCGCACCCATGCGTCCATGCGTCAGGCCCGGACCCAGCAGCAGATCCGGGACCTCAACGTCATGCTCGAAGAGCGGATCCTGCAACGGACCCGCGAGCGCGATCGGCTGTGGAACATCGCAAAAGATCTGTTCGTCATCATTGACCGTCACGGCTATTACGTTGCGGTCAGCCCAAGCTGGGAAGAGATGCAGGGCTACAGAATGGACGAACTGGCCGGGCTGCGGCTGGATGCGCTGTGTCACCCCGATGACAAGCGGACCGTCCGGGACACGTTTGCGCGTCTTATGGAAGGCACGCCCTGGCCGGCGGCGGGGCTGGATGTGCGGATGCGGCGGCATGACGGCTCCTGGCGGACCTATAACTGGAGCTGCAATGACGAAGGCGATGCGATCTATGCGGTCGGGCGGGATCTGACCCGCCGTAACGAACTGGAGGAACAGCTTCGTCAGGCCCAGAAGATGGAGGCGGTTGGCCAGCTGACGGGCGGTCTGGCGCATGATTTCAACAATCTTCTGGCCGGGATCGGCGGGGGACTGGAACTTCTGGGGCTGCGGATTGCACAGGGGCGGACGGACGGTCTGGGGCGTTACATTACGGCCTCGCAGGAGGCGGTCCGGCGCGCGGCGTCGCTGACCCATCGTCTGCTGGCTTTCTCGCGGCGTCAGACCCTCGATCCGAGCCCGACGGACATGAATGTGCTGGTTCAGGGGTTGGAAAGCCTGCTTCGTGGGACGGTCGGGCCGGGCATAGATCTTGTTCTGGATCTTCAGCCGGATCTGTGGCGGACGCGGGTGGATGCCAATCAGCTTGAAAACGCGATCCTTAATTTGTGCATCAATGCCCGCGATGCCATGCACGAGCAGGGAAGCACGCTGCGGGTAAAGAGTGCCAACTGGATTCTGGGGCGGACACGGTCTGTCGAAACGGCGATCCCGCCGGGCGACTATGTGGTTCTGACGGTGCAGGATGAAGGCTGTGGGATGTCGCCCGAGGTCGTCCAGCGTGCTTTCGATCCGTTTTTCACGACCAAGCCACAGGGGGCGGGAACCGGGCTGGGGCTGAGCATGATCTACGGCTTTACCCAGCAATCGGGCGGAAAGGTGGAGATCCGTTCTGCTCCGGGGCAGGGAACCGCCGTGTCCCTCTGGCTGCCGCGTTATGAGGGGCAGGAGACTTTGCGTCCGGAGCCTCCTCCGTTGCCTTCGGCGCCGCAACCCCGTCTTCTGGAAGGATTGCGCGTGCTCGTCGTGGATGATGAGGAGGCGGTGCGGATGATCGTGACGGATATGGTGGCGGATCTGGGCGGCATCGTGCAGGGCGCCTGCGATGGGCCGTCCGCGAAGGCGCTCGTGGCGGAAGGCGCGCCGCCTTCGCTTCTCATCAGCGATATCGGGATGCCGGGCGGCATGAACGGTCGCGAACTGGGCGAGCAGATGCTGGCGCGATGGCCGTCGCTCAAAGTGCTGTTCATCACGGGGTATGCCGAGCAGAACATCATCGGAAATCAGTCGCTTGCACCCGGATGTGCGCTTCTGGTCAAGCCCTTCACGGTCGAGACGTTCAACCGCAAGCTGGCCCTTCTGCTCAACGGAGACTGAACCGTCCGTCCAGAGCCTGCGTTGAAAAGCCAGCACCCTACGCGCTGATGATTTTTCTTTAAGTCCTGCAAGGAGGCAGACATGTCGTCACAGGTTCCATCCGCCGATGCCCAGACAGAGATTTCCTTTCACGATGGCAACACCATGCCGCAGATCGGTCTGGGTGTCTGGCAGACGCCCCCGGACGAGACCGCTGATATTGTTCGGGAAGCCGTGAAACTCGGGTATCGCTCCGTTGATACGGCGCGGCTTTACAAGAATGAAGCCGGGGTCGGCGAAGGTCTGGAGGACCATCCCGAAATTTTTCTCACGACCAAGGTGTGGAATGACGAGCAGGGTTACGACAATGCTCTGCGGGCCTATGAGGAAAGCGCGCGTCTGCTACGTCGTCCGGTGCTGGATCTGTATCTGATCCACTGGCCAATGCCGGATCAAGGGCAGTATGTCGAGACGTGGAAGGCCCTTGTCGAGCTGAAGAAATCCGGTCGTGTGAAGTCCATTGGTGTGTCCAATTTCGAGCCGGAACATCTGGAGCGAATCATCGATGCGACGGGCGTGGTGCCGGTCATCAACCAGATTGAACTCCATCCCGATTTCCAGCAGCGCGCCCTGCGGGAATTTCACGAAAAGCACAATATCCGTACCGAAGCTTGGCGTCCGCTTGGTAAGGGGCGTGTGTTGAGTGATGAGCGGATCGGGGCGATTGCTGAAAAACACGGACGGACTCCGGCTCAGGTCGTGATCCGCTGGCATCTTCAGAACGGACTGATCGTGATTCCAAAATCCGTCAATCCGAAACGCCTCGCGGAAAATCTGGATGTGTTCGGTTTTGTGCTGGACGGCGACGACATGCAGACCATCGCAGGGATGGATCGTGCGGATGGCCGGATGGGTGCAGACCCGAAAACGGCGAAATTCTGAGAAATATTCCTCTTTAGCAACATTAAGTAAAAAATCGGGCCTGTGCTATGGGCTGCCTCATGCAACCGGAAGGTGGATGGCATGAGGCAGCGTTTGGGCCTGGGTTTGAGGGTGGTTTTTGCGGTTCTGCTGGCAGGCGCGCAGGCGCGTGCCGCGGAGACGCAGGACAAAGCGTGGACGGATCAATGGTTTTCCGATGTGTCCTTGGGCGCGCAGATCGAAGGCGGCGTCATGGGCAGTTCGAGCCATCCCGCCAACAATCTCAATTTCGGCCAGCTTCTCTCGCCCTATGCCGATCAGGCCACGCTGAACCAGCTGACTTTCACATTCACCAAACCCGTCGATCCGATCGGGGATGGGTATGGGCTGGGGATGAACCTGCGGATGCTCTATGGCTCTGATGCCCGGAGCTACACGATCGCGGGCGTCTCTGATCGCTGGATCAATGGCCGTTATCAGGCCATGCCGGCCTTTGCCAATGTCGCGCTGCATATGCCGTGGTTCACGAGCCGGGGGCTGGATGGGCAGATCGGGATTCTGACGTCGCCCATGGGCGTGGAGACGCTCGATCCTTCGACGCGCGCCTTCTATACGCTGGCGTATACGACCGAATATTCCACGCCGTTCGAGCATGTGGGAGGCATGTTCCAGCTTCATCTGGACAAGCATTTCGATCTTCAGTTTGGCGCGGACACCGGCAACCAGACGTCCTTCGGGCGGGGGGATAACAATGACCGCCCCGCCGGATATCTGGGTGTGACGGGCAATGATCTGGCGGACGGTCATCTGTCCTTCACCTATCTGTTGAGGGTCGGGCCAGAAGATGCCGTGCGTGCTCTGGGGCCGAGGGCCAACGGGGCCATGCGGTACTGGAACGATCTGAACGGAACCTGGACCTTCTCGAAAAAATGGAGTGTCACGGCGGAAGTGAACCAGCTTCATGACGAAGGGCTACGGGCCGACACATGGAGCGCGGTGGTGTGGGGTGGGTGGCACATTCACCCGAACCTGACCGTCAATGCGCGGGCTGAGCTTTATCGGGACAATACCGGCAGTTTCGTGACGAGTTTTGCCGAGAATGAAGGCTATGCACAGGCTCTGCTTGGCAATCCGACGCGGTCTGTGTCCGCTCCCGCCACGACCTATGGCGCGTTGACGCTCAACACTGTCTGGCGGCCGGATGTGGGGCATCACATCAAGCTGCTCCAGTTTCGGCCGGAGTTGCGTTTTGACCGTTCTCTCAACGGCACGCGCCCGTTCGATGACCAGCACCATATGGGCCGCATTCTGTTCGGGGCGGATATGACTTTGGGGTTTTGAAAGGATAATCCGGGCTCTGCCCGGACCCGGCAGGGATCTTGATCCCTGCACCCTGTTCGTTTCTGGAGGGGAGGTGCGCTGCGCGTCGGATTATGGCAAGGAGTCTGCATGACGACTCCGAACGACACCGATTTCCGCAAGGCCATGTCCCATTTCGCCACGGGTGTGGCTGTGGTGACGGCCAAAGGCAGCGAAGGCGAGCAGGGGGCGACCATTAGCGCCCTGACCTCCGTATCTCTCGATCCGCTTCTGCTGCTGATCTGTCTCAACCGTGCCAGCGCGACTTATCGCGCGATTGCGGAAGCCGGCATGTTCGGCCTCAGCATTCTGGGCAACGACCACAAGGACGTGGCGATGCTCTTCGCCAGCCGCACAGGCGACAAGTTCGGCTCCGACGTGATCGAACGCTCGGCAGACGGGACGGCTTTTGTCCGGGATTCGCTGGTGAAGATGCACTGCGAACTGGTCGAAACATTCCAGGGCGGTACGCATGCGCTATTCATGGCGCGTCCTGTTTCGCTTGAGCTCGACGAAAACCGCGCGCCCCTGCTGTATTTTCAGGGTCAGCTCGGCATTACGCTCTGACGTCTGCAAAATTCTGAAGAGACCTGACAGGCTCTCCATCCTCTGTATGCGGGGTGGAGAGCCTGATGTGTTTTGGGAGGGTTTTTGATCCGGGAGAATATTTTTTTAAAAACTTATTGCGAATGATTCTTATTTCTAATATTTGCCTCTGCAACATAACGAGACATGTCCGTAACCAAGAGGCCTTCAATGACCGGTTCGCTGCGCACGCATATTACTTCACTCTCAGTTGCGGGAACGCTGCTGATGTCGTCACAGGGCTATGCGGCGGACCCCGTTAAAAAAGACGAAAAACCGAACCCCAAGGCCCCCTCTGCGGCAAAATCCCTGAACAAGACCCAGAGTCTTGAAGGCGCGGATGCGGAATATCTGACGGTGCAGGGACATGGTTTTAACACCATGCATGACTCTACCGGCCTGTCGCGGATGCCGCAGGACGTGATGCATACGCCGCAGAACATCAACGTGGTGCCGCAGGCCCTGATGCAGCAGCAGAACGTGAAATCCCTTGACGAGGCACTGCGGAACGTTCCGGGTGTGACGACGTCCATCGGTGAGGGCGCGGGCGGTATGAACGGCGACCAGTTCCTGATTCGCGGTTTTCAGGCGCAGAATGACATCTACGAAGACGGACTGCGGGATTTCGGCGTCTATTCGCGCGATGCCTTCAATTTCGAAACCGTTTCGGTCATCAAGGGGCCGTCTTCCGAAGTGTTTGGGAATGGCACGACGGGCGGCGCCATCAACATGGTCACCAAAACGCCCGGTCTGAAAAACCATTATAATGCCGAGTTTTCCGGCGGGTCTGGCAGCTATTATCGCGGGACGCTGGACGTCAATCAGAAGATCAACGATTCAACGGCCTTCCGCGTCACGGGCATGGGCGACGAACACAATATCGTCGGGCGTGACAATCTCTATTCCCATCGCTGGGGCATCGCGCCGTCGCTGGCTTTTGGTATCGGCAAGAGAACGACGCTGGTTCTGCAATACATGCACCAGCAGGAAAATTCGATTCCGGATTTCGGTGTGCCGGTCGTGACGAAGCCGGGCGCGGCTTATGGTCAGCCCATCACGGAATATGGCATCCGCCGCAGCAACTGGTACGGCACGGACAATGACCAGAACGCAACGAACGCCAACATGGAAACGGCCCGTTTCAGCTTCAAGCTGAACAAACATATCACGTTCTATGATGATCTGCGCGGCGGCGAATATTACCGGACGTTCGCGGCCTCCAAGGCGACCTGCGATACGACCTGCGTGAACAACTATTTCAGCGGCGATCCGTCCAAGGCGCTTGTGGCCCGCTCGGGGCCGGTCGGTGCGGGCGCTGGGACGGGACCTGGGACGTATATGGCACCGCTGCCGTATCAGCAGACGAGCTGGTCCGTTCAGAATGTCGGCTCGATGGTTGCGGATTTCCATACGGGGTTCCTGCGTCATCAGGTCGTCGCAGGTTTTGACATCGAGCGCGTTAATGACGTGCGCTCGCAGTCGACCTATCTGAAGCCGAAGCCCTATGCGAACCTCGTCAATCCGAATCCGCATGTTGGAAATCTGGATCTGGTGCCGGGCGATATGAATCCGGGTGGGCTTGTCTCGCTGGGATCGCTGGGCGCGAAGTCACACAGCAACGGATACGGGTTCGACACCGGGCTGTTCCTGTTCGACCAGATCTGGTTCACGAACTGGCTGTCCCTCAAGGGTGGGTTCCGCTGGGACCGCTGGCAGACGAGCTACAACATGACGGGTGGGAATGTTGCGAAGAACCCTGACCAGCATTTCCATGATGTGAGCGGGGTGTTTAACCCCAATGCCAGCCTCGTTCTGACGCCGGATTCGCATCAGACCTACTATTTCACATGGGCCAATTCCACGACGCCGATGGGCATGTATGTGACCAACGGCTCCGTGCCCATCCGTCCCGGCACCAACTCGTTCGCCAGCCCGGAAAAGGCGCAGCTTTATGAACTCGGGGCCAAGTACAGCATTCTGCACGACCGGTTGGGCGTGACGGCGTCGCTGTTCCGGCTGGACAAGGGCAATGCGCTGAATGCCGATCCGGTGACGGGCGAAATCACGGGATCGTCCGACAAACAGCGAAATCAGGGGCTCGAACTGTCCGTTGGCGGCATTATTCTGCCGGGCTGGAACGTGTCTGCCACCTATGCCCTGTATGACAGCAGCACCACCTATTCCGCCACGAAAGCCAATCGTGGAAAGAACGTGCAGTATGTGCCGCATAATCAGGCAACGCTGTGGTCGGCCTATAACGCTTTCGCAGGCAAGCCTTACAACGTGACGTTTGGCGGCGGCCTGACATGGCGCGAGCATGTGTGGCTGGATGCGGCCAACAAGTTCCGCGCTCCGGCCAATCTGGACTTCAGCGCCATGATTTCACACCGCTTCAACCAGCACTGGAAGGTAGCGATGAACGGCTATAATCTGGCGAACCGCCTGAATTACCAGAGCCTGTTCTCCAACCGCGCCACGCCGTCTGCCGGGCGCATGTTCCTTGGCGAGATCAGCGCGTCTTACTGATCGCTTTGCGGCGGCTGTTCCTGTCTGCTCCAGTGCTGTGCGGCCATGCGAATGGCCGGGGCTAGCGGGAACAGGCGTGAGGCCGCCGAACCGATATGCCCGTGGCGGAGCAGGCTGTTTCCGTCGAGCCTTGCACCAAAAGGCTCGAAACGCTCCGTCTGCGTCTCGGGGAGGCTGATGCTGATCCAACGGCGTTCCCCGACTGCCGTGATGCAGGTTCCGTCCTGAAATCTTGGCCCGTCAGGATCGGCGAGGCGCTCGGCCAGATGCAGCGCCGTACAGGTGTCCCAGCCCGTTCCGATCATCAAAACCTGTGCGTTATGGTCTGACAAAGCCGAAAGCGGGGAGAGGGTGCCGAACGGATCTTCCAGCGGCTGAGTTGCCAGAATATCCGCCGCCAGCGGCCCCAGAGCGGTGAATGAAACCTGCGGGTGGGCGCTGCGCTGCACGCCGGGCCATGTCCGGAAAATTTCGGCAATCTGTCCCATGCCCCGCGTCGGCGTCAGATGCGGATCATAGGGCGGCATGGTCGCGCGGATCGTCTCCCACCAGCTTTCCGGCACAAGAGGGTCGCACCAGCCTGACGGGTCGCTCAGTTCGCAGGATTGCGCTGGCATGACGATCGTCCCGTCCGAGCCGACCGCCTGAAGCAGACTTTCGATAACCGTTCGCGCCCCCCCGCAAACCCAGCCGATCCGGCTCAGGGAACTATGAACCAGAAGCGTCATCCCCTGCAGGACGCCGAGGCGTTGCAGATCCACCACCAGTCGCGCCTGCGTCACAGGGCCGCTGGAGCGGGCGATGGCGGCGGCTTCAGTCACGCTTCAGCCGCGACCGCGATAACCCGGCACGTCCTGTGCGGGAATCCACACGCCCCTCGGCGGCTCGCCCGTTTGCCAGAACACATCGATGGGGATGCCGCCGCGCGGATACCAGTACGCCCCGATCCGCAGCCATTGCGGATCAAGCAGCGCCACCAGACGCTCGGCAATCGCGATGGAGCAGTCTTCATGGAACGCGCCATGATTGCGGAAGCTGGTCAGGAAGAGCTTGAGAGACTTGCTCTCCACGATCCATTCGCCGGGGATGTAGTCGATGACGATATGCGCGAAGTCCGGCTGTCCCGTGACGGGGCAGAGAGAGGTGAACTCCGGGGCTGTGAAGCGCACCACATACTGCCGTCCCTGATGCGGGGAGGGGACGCGTTCGAGAACGGCTTCCTCGGGACTCTGCGGCGTCGTGGTGGCGCGGCCAAGCTGGCTGAGGGCGTCGGTGCCGGGGGCGGAGGGACCAGTGGGCTGGTGGTTGGACATGGTCTGAGTTCCTCAAAGGGACGGTGTTTTGTGAGATGTGGCCCAGCTTTCCCGCAGGCTCAAGGCATCTTCAGGACGAAAAGACGGTGACAGAGTTTGCATATTGGCGGGATTCGGTGCAGAAGACGGCGCAAATCCTCTCTTCGATGCCTCCCGTCTGGAAGACCACATGGAACTCCGTAATATCGCCATCATCGCGCACGTCGATCATGGCAAGACCACGCTGGTTGACGCGCTTCTCAAACAGTCCGGCTCGTTCCGCGACAATCAGCATGTTGCTGATCGTGCGATGGACAGCAACGACCTCGAACGCGAGCGTGGCATCACCATTCTCGCCAAGTGCACGTCCGTTGTGTGGAAAGAAACCCGCATCAACATCATCGATACCCCGGGCCACGCCGATTTCGGCGGTGAGGTCGAGCGTATCCTGAGCATGGTGGATGGCGCGATTATCCTCGTCGATGCCGCTGAAGGCGCGCTGCCGCAGACCAAGTTCGTGCTTGGCAAGGCGCTGGCCCGTGGCATCCGCCCGATCGTCGTCGTCAACAAGATCGACCGTTCCGACGCCCGTCCGGACGAAGTGCACGAAGAGATCTTCGATCTGTTCGCCTCCCTCGGCGCCGACGAGCACCAGCTCGACTTCCCGATGCTCTACGCTTCGGGCCGTCAGGGCTGGGCCGATCTGGAGCTGGACGGACCGAAGAAGGACCTCGCTCCGCTGTTCGACCTCGTGCTGCGCCATGTGCCGCAGCCGAACGTTGACAAGGATGCGCCGTTTGGAATGGTCTCCACCATTCTTGAGAGCGACAACTTCCTGGGCCGCATCCTGACGGGTCGTATCGATCAGGGCCGTGCGAAGGTGAACATGCCGGTGCGCGTGCTGCGTCCGGATGGCACGATCGTTGAAACCGGTCGTCTGACGAAGCTGCTGTCCTTCCGTGGCCTCGATCGCGTGCCTGTGGAAGAAGCCGAAGCCGGTGACATCGTGGCCGTGGCCGGTCTGTCCGAAGCGACGATTCCCGACACGATCGCCGACCCGTCCATCAACGAGCCGCTGCCGTCGCGTCCGGTCGATCCGCCGACCCTGTCCATGACCTTCCGCATCAACGATGGCCCGCTGGGCGGTCGTGAAGGCAAGAAGGTGACGTCGCGCCAGATCCGTGACCGTCTCTTCAAGGAAACCGAAGGCAACGTGGCCATCAAGGTGACGGAAAGCCCGGAAAGCGAAGCCTTCGAAGTCGCCGGCCGTGGCGAACTTCAGCTCGGCGTTCTGATCGAGACGATGCGTCGTGAAGGCTTCGAGCTGACGATCGGCCGTCCGCGCGTTCTGTTCCGTGAAAACGAAGAGACCGGCGAGCGCGAAGAGCCGTTCGAAGAAGTTCTGGTCGACGTGGACGAGCCGTATTCGGGCGTTGTCGTTGAGAAAATGTCGCTCCGTAAGGGCGTCATGCAGGACATGCGTCCGTCCGGTGGCGGAAAGGTTCGTCTGACGTTCCTGATCCCGTCGCGCGGCCTGATCGGCTATCACGGCGAGTTCCTGACCGACACGCGCGGTACGGGCCTCATGAACCGTCTGTTCCACGGCTATCTGCCGTATGTGGGCACGATTGAAGGCCGCCGTAACGGCTCGCTGATTTCGGCTGAAGACGGTACGACGACGCAGTACGCGCTGTTCTCCCTTCAGGATCGCGGCACGATGTTCGTCGATGCTGGCGAGAAGATCTACATGGGCATGATCCTTGGCGAGCATTCCCGTGAGAACGATCTCGACATCAACGCGGTCCGCGAAAAGAAGCTGACCAACATGCGTGCTTCCGGCAAGGACGAAGCCCTGCTTCTGACGCCGCCGCGCCGCATGAGCCTTGAGCAGGCCATCGCCTATATCGAAGACGATGAGCTGGTCGAAGTGACGCCGTCTGCCATCCGGATCCGCAAGCTGCATCTGGACCCGCATGATCGCAAGCGCGCCACGAAGTCCCGCGCAAGCTGAACCGCCTCTTTCAGGACGGGATTTCAAGAAAAAGGCGTGTTCCGTTTTGTTTGGGACACGCCTTTTTCTATGGACGATAAGGGACTTTGTCTGAATTGAGGCGTATTCGCACTCTGCACGCGTAAGAGACTGAAATTTCATAAAGTTAATGCGCGACCGTATGACGCGGGAATGATAACGTTATGGACGAGACCACTTCAGACCGTCTGAATGTGATCCGTCTTTATTTTGTTATGGAGCCTCGTTTCCAGATGCGTCTTTTCAATCTGTCCCTGATCGCCGCCGTTTCTGCTCTGGCTCTGACGGCTGCTCCGGCATTCGCCGATCCTGCTACGACGGCCGCTCCTGCTGCACCTGCCGCTGAAGCTCCTGCTGCACCGGCTCCCGCAGCCGCTGCTCCGGCCGCTCCTGCAGAAGCCGCTCCGGCTGCTGAAGCCGAGACGCCCAAGAAGAAGCATTCCGGCAAGAAGCATCACCACAAGCACAAGCGCCACAAGAAGACGTCCGCTGCGACGGATGCCGCACCGACTGAAGACGCTGCCCCGTCCAACTGAGGCGTCTCCGCCGGTTCTTCTGAAGACCTGCGGAAAGCAAAAAGGGGTCTGCTCATGGCAGACCCCTTTTTTTGTGCCCTGTAGCGTCCGTAAACCGTGCTGGCTTACGGACGGAACGTATCAGTAGCGGTCGAGCGACAGGTCGAGCGACGGAATGGCAGTCTGACGGCCGGAGATCTGGTCCGCGACAATCTGGCCGGAGCCTGCGGTCATGGTCCAGCCCAGCGTGCCGTGGCCGGTGTTGAGCCACAAATTGCTGTAACGCGGGGAAGGCCCGACGATCGGCGTGCCGTCCGGTGTGCAGGGGCGCAGGCCGGTCCAGTATTTCGCGGAGGACAGGTCCCCGCCGCCATACATTTCGCTGAAGGACAGTTCCAGCGTCTCGCGACGATCCGGGCTGAGGCGGAGGTTGAAGCCGTTCAGCTCTGCCGTGCCACCGATGCGGATGCGATCCCCCAGACGCGTGATGGCGACCTTGTACGTCTCGTCATTGACGGTCGAGACCGGCGCGCGGCTTTCGTCCGTGATCGGCATGGTCAGGGAGTAGCCCTTGACCGGATAGATCGGCAGACGCAGTTCCAGCGGCTTGAGGAAGCGCGGAGAATAGCTGCCGAGCGCCAGAACATAGCGGTCCGCCGTCATGCGGCCTGCGCTGGTGCGGATGCTGACGATGGCGTCGCTGGCGGCTTCCAGAGCCTCGATCGTGACGCCGAGATGGAACTTCACACCTTTTTCCTCGGCCATCTTGGCCAGACGGCGCGTGAAGAGATGGGCATCGCCCGTCTGGTCGCCCGGCAGAAGCAGACCGGCCTTGAGCAGGTGTCGGGCATGGGCGAGGCCGGGCTCGCGGGCGAGAATCTCGTCCACGGTCAGCAGCTTGTGCTCAACGCCGCTTTCGGCCAGCAAGCGCATGTCTTCAGCGGCGTATTCTACCTGACTGTCCGTGCGGAAAAGCTGGATCAGGCCTTTCTGGGCACCGTCATAAGTGATGCCGGTCTCGGCGCGCAGAGCGTCCAGACGGTCGCGGGCATATTCCGCAATCCGCAGCATCCGGCCCTTGTTGATGTCATAGGCCTTTTCCGTGCAGTTCATGAGCAGTTCGCCCATGAAGCGGAACATGGCCGTATCGAAGCGCGGGCGCACGACGAGCGGGCTGTGCTTTTCGAACATCCATTTCGCGGCCTTGAGCGGCAGACCCGGCATGGCCCAGGGGGTTGAATAGCCGGGAGAAACCTGTCCTGCGTTCGCAAAAGACGTCTCCAGACCCACACCCGGCTGGCGGTCGATCACTTCGACTTCATGGCCTTCCTGAGCGAGATACCAGGCCGTTGTAACGCCGATCACTCCGGCGCCCATGACGATGACTTTCATATCTGTCCTGCTGTGTTGTCGTCTGTAGAACCGCCCTGAACTGACCGTGATCGGCTCAGCGCCACGAAAAATGCTGCCCCGTTGCGTTAGCCCGGAACGCCCTTGCTGGTCGAATATTCGAAGTGGAGGGCCGTGTCGGGATGAACGATGGCATGAATGGCATGAGTTGCCATGGCGCCTTCGGAGAAGCCCTGAAGGATCAGCTTCAGCTTGCCCGGATAGGTCGCCACGTCCCCGATCGCGAAAATGCCCGGCGTGCTGCTTTCCAGCGTGGCCGGGGTGACGGGGACGGTGTTGCGATGCGTGTCCAGCCCCCAAAGCGCAATCGGCCCCAGATCGGTGGACAGGCCATAGAACGGCAGAAGCGCATCGGCTTCGATATGGCGTGATGCACCTTCAAGGGTGGTGACTTCCACGCTCGAAAGCACGCCGTCCGTGCCGTGCAGGGCATGGAGTTGATAGGGCACGACCTTCTCGATCTTCCCGGCCTCAATCTGCTGTTCGATGCGCGAGAGCGTTTCAGGCGCGCCACGGAAGCGGTCCCGGCGATGCAGCAGATAGATTTTCTCGGCGACATCGGAGAGGGACAGCGCCCAGTCCAGCGCGGAATCGCCGCCGCCAGCGACTACGATGCGCTTGCCCGTGAAATCGGTGCGTTTCTTGACGTAATACTGCACTGCGCCTGTGCGCTCATAGGCTTCGAGCCCGTCGAGCGGCGGCCGGTTCGGTCCGAACGCACCGGCACCGGCGGCGATGATGACGGCCTTGGCTCGGATAATATCGCCGCGTGCGGTTTTCAGCGTGAAGTCTCCGCGGTGCCCTTCCAGCGTCTCGACCCGCGAGCCCAGTAGACGGGGCACATCAAACGGGGCGATCTGCTGTTCGAGGGCCTCGATCAGGGCGCCGCCTTCGATGGCGGGATGGGCCGGAATGTCGTAGATCGGTTTTTCCGGGTAGAGCGCCGCACATTGTCCGCCGACACTGTCGAGGGCGTCAATCAGGACGCAGGACAGTTTGAGCATGCCACATTCAAACGCGGCGAAGAGGGCGGTCGGACCGGCGCCGACAATTGCGACATCGGTGGTCAGGGTGTGAGGTGCAGTCGTCATGATCTGTTTCATAATCGGTTTGAAGGGCTTGGGGTAGGGCATTGAACGTACGATATACGTTTGTAATTCAGGACCTGAATGGCCTCGGCGGGACGGAACGTTCGGCCTGTGCCGTCATGAACGGACTGGTGCGTCAGGGCTGCGACGTAAGGCTGGTGGAACTGGTCGGCGCGGGCGTTCCGGCCTTTCCCCTGTCGTCTGACATTCCCATGACCGCGCTGTTCGACCGACCGGTAAAGATTTTCAATTCGTGGTTCCGGATCGTCTGGCGTTTGTCGCGTTTCCTGAAACGGGAGAAGATCGACACGCTGGTGGTCGTGGAGTCCACCCATGCGCTTTACGGCGTGGCTGCTGCGAAGCTGGCGGGTGTGCGCTGCGTGGTGTGGGAGCATTTCAACTTCAACGTGACGCTCAATCGCCGCAAGCGCGTCTGGGGACGGCAGATTGCCGCGCGCTGGGCCGATGATGTGGTTGTTCTGACGCAGCGGGACACAGCGTTGTGGCGAGAGGGGACGACGGTTCGTGCTCGGCTGACCGCCATTCCGAACATGGCTCCTCCTGTGACGGATCGCCTCTATCCATCCGAGTCCCGGCTGGTTCTGGCGGCGGGACGTCTGACGGAGCAGAAGGGCTATGACCTGCTGCTGCGGGCCTGGCGGATCGTGGAACAGGACCCGGCGAGCATGGGCTGGGATCTCCTGATCCGGGGGGACGGGCCGGATCGTGATGCCCTGCTGCAACAGGCGCAAGGGTTGCATCGCGTGACGATTGCGCCGGCTATCGGGGGGATCGACGCCGATTATGCTCGTGCGGCCCTGTTCGTGGGATCCTCGCGTTATGAGGGGCTGCCGATGGTGTTGCTTGAGGCCCTATCGGCGGGGGTGCCGGTCGTGGCGTTCGACTGCGAGACGGGGCCTGCGGAAATCGTGCGCGACGGCGAGACCGGATTGCTCGTCCCGCCGGAAGAGCCGGAGGCCCTGGCCGTTGCCCTGTTGGAGTTGATGCGCGCGCCCGAACAGCGTCAGGCCATGTCGGTCGCCTCCCGGCTGCGGGCCGCCGCGTTTCAGGAAGAGGCCGTCATGGCGCGGTGGATGGATCTTCTTCGGAACGGTGGTCGCTGAACGGGCTCCGAACGCCCTTGCTGGCACAGGGCAGTCGGGTCCACATTGGTGGCATGCAGATACGCCTTGATGACCAGCTTGCGACCGAAACTCTGGCGGCCCTGATTGCCGACCGTTGTGGCCCCGGAGACTGCCTTGCGCTTTCGGGTGGTCTGGGAGCGGGGAAAAGTACCTTCTCCCGCGCTTTCCTGCGCCATCTGGCGCAGGACCCGCAGATGGAGGTGCCGAGCCCCAGTTTCGCGCTTGTTCAGCCTTACGAGACGCCCAAAGGAACAGTTTATCATTATGACCTGTGGCGTCTGGACGGGCCGGATGCGTTGCATGAACTGGCGTGGGACGAGGCCTGCGAAGGGATCATGCTGGTTGAATGGCCAGAGCGGGCGGAAGACCTTCTGCCAGAAGGCGCACTGCATCTCACATTTTCTCCCGGCGAGACCGAAGACTCCCGCCTTGTTGAACTGACGGGCTGGCCTGCTGACCGTCTGACAGGACTGATCCCATGAGCGGCGTTGTCACCATTGCGGGCACGGAGCCGTTTCTGGATCGTGTGGCGCAGGAATGGCTTGAGCGAGATCCGGCGGCCGGAACGGATGGCCCCGGCCTGATCCTTGTTCCCAGCCGTCGCGCGGGTCGTGCGCTGATGGAAGCCTTCCTGCGGGTTCTGGACACGCAGGCCGCACTTCTGCCGCGCATCGTCGCCATCAATGACGTGGATGAGGACGCGCTGGCCTCTATCGGGATCGACGTCCTGTTGCCTCCGGCCGTGGAGCCGCAGCGGCGTTTGGCCGTGCTGTCGATGCTGATCCTTCAGACGCCGCTCGTGAGTGTCGGTGTGGACAGCACCAAGGGGATCGACCGGGCCTGGCCGCTTGCCAAGGCGCTGGCGGATCTGATGGACGAGGCCGAGCGCAGCGGTGTGGATCTGGCTGAACGCCTGCCGGACGCGGTGGAAGAGCGCTTCTCCGATCACTGGCAGCAGACGTTGAAATTTCTGGAGATCGTTACGGCCGTCTGGCCGAAATGGCTGGAAGAAGAGGGGCTGTGCAACCCGGTGGCGCGCCAGATCGCACGGCTGAAGGCGCAGGCCCGTGCTTGGGCAGAAAAGCCGCCGCTCACGCCCGTCTGGGGCGTAGGATTTGCGGACGGGTCTGCGGCGGTATCGGACGTGCTGGCCGTGGTGGCGCGGCTTCCTGCCGGGCTTGTGATCTTGCCGGGTGTGGATCTGGGAATGGCGGAGGACATCTGGGCTGCCCTGCCGCCGTCACACCCACAGGCGGGTCTGAAGGAAATCCTGACGGATCTGGGGCTGGCCCGCGACGCGCTGACAGAGTGGAGCTGCGAACGGGATCGCGGGCGTGAACTGATGCTGCGCGAAGTGCTGCTGCCGGAGCAGGGCATTGCCCATTGGGGGCAGAACAGTCGCCCGCGCGATATCAACAGGCTTTCCATCCTTCCCGCTCAGGACCAGCAGCAGGAGGCGCAGACCATCGCCCTGATTCTGCGCGATGTCGTCTCCGAAGCTGGAAAGACCTGCGCCCTCGTCACGCCGGATCGTGCTCTGGCGCAACGTGTGGGGACCGAGCTTCTGCGTTTTGGCATCCATGCGGATGACAGCGCGGGCGAGTCCCTGTCCCAGACGCCAGCGGCTGTGTTTCTGCGTCTGATCGCGACCGCTGCCGAAGCACAGCTTTCTCCCGTTGCGCTGCTGTCCGTTCTGAAACACCCGCTCGCCGCTCTGGGGCGCACACCCGGCGACTGTCACGCTTCCGCCCGACGGCTGGAACGGCTCCTGCTGCGCGGGCCTGCTCCTGCGCCCGGGATTGCCGGGCTGAAAGCCGCGCTGCGGGAATACACCGACAAAAAACATGCCCCCGATCACGGGGCCAGCGCGGACGCTCCGAACGAGCCGGAAGGTCCCGCCGCCTTCATCGCGCGGATCGAGCGGGCCTTTGATCCGCTTCTGTCCATTGGGGGTGCCATTCCTCTGCCGGAACTGCTCGAACGTCTGATCCACACGGCGGAGGCTCTGGCGACCACGGCGGAAGAGCTGGACGTCTCGGAAGAGGAGCCGCGTCATCCGGGCGCGCGTCTGTGGCTGGGCGAGGATGGGGAGGCGCTGTCTCGGCATCTGGCGGCGCTGATCGTCAACACCGGCATTCTCCCGCCGCAGCGGCTGACGCATCTGGATTCGTTCCTCAATACCTCCATGGCCGGACAGATGCTGACCGGTCTGCGCGCGCATCGCGGGGGCGTGGAACTGGCGCATCCGCGCGTTTCGATCCTCGGTGTTCTGGAAGCGCGGCTTCTGGCGTTCGATGTCGTGGTGCTGGGCGGGTTGAATGAAGGCGTCTGGCCGCCTGCGACCGATCCGGGGCCGTGGCTGAGTCGCCCAATGCGCGTGCGGGTCGGGCTGCCCTCGCCGGAGCGGCAGACGGGTGTGAGCGCGCATGATTTCGTCTCGACCATTCTGGCGTCGAAGGAGGCCGTGTTCGCGAGTTCGGCTCGGCGTGAGGGGGCGCCAGGCGTTCCGGCACGGTGGATGGTGCGGATGGAGGCGTTTCTTGGTGGACGGTCGCAGAGCCTGCCGGTGCATCCCGCACTGGACTGGCAGCGCTGTCTGGATCAGCCGCTCGCGGGTGCTGAAGCCGTTGCGCCACCCGAACCACGGCCGCCCGTCGCCCTGCGTCCGCGCGGTCTGAGCATCACCGAGATCGAAACGTGGATGCAGGATCCATATGCGATCTACGCCAAGCATGTCCTGAAGCTCCGGGCGCTCAAGCCGCTGGAGGAAGGCGCGGAACACGCCGATTTCGGCATGATCGTGCATGAGGCGATGGAACGCGTTCTGCGCGACTTCCCCGAGCGCTGGCCTGCCAATGCGAGCATTATTCTGCGCCGCGTCTTTGCCGAGGAACTGGTGAAGGCCAATATGCGTCCGGCCCTTGTGAACTGGTGGGGGCCGCGTCTGGCCCGGATTGCGGACTGGGTGGCGGAAAAGGAAGCTGCTTACCGGTCGGACATGGAAGAAAGCGGCCCTGCGCAGGGGCGGTTTGTGGAAGTGACGGCGTCTTTCCGTCTTGAAGCCGCTTTCGCGCCGTTTGAGCTGCGCGGCCGGGCGGACCGGATTGATATCGGGGCTGATGGTCTGGCGACGGTCTTCGATTACAAGACAGGCCAGCCGCCCAGTGGGAAAAACGTTGCGGAGGGCTGGTCTGTTCAGCTTGTGCTCGAAGGTGCGCTTCTGGCGAAAGGGGCGTTCAGGGACATTCCGGCCGTCGAGACGAAGAAACTGCTCTACTGGCATCTGACCGGCGGCGACGAGCCGGGCAAGGAAAGCGAAGTGCCGGGCTCACGCTCTCATACGGATGCGCCGACCCTGATTGCCGGGGCGATGGAAAAGCTCCGGACCCTCGTGGACGAATACGACAATCCCGATCAGCCTTACCGCTCCCAGCCCTGGGCCGGACATGTGCCGCGCTATACCGATTACGCGCAGCTTGCCCGCGTGGATGAGTGGCGCGCGGCCTATGCGGAAGGAGAGGGCGAATGAACGACATGCCTCCCGTTTCCCGCCCTGTCACCCGTGACGAAGTCATCGCCGCTGCCGACCGCACGCAGCGTCAGGCGTCTGATCCGCGTGCTTCTGTGTTCGTCTCGGCTTCGGCGGGGTCGGGCAAGACCAAGCTGCTGATCGACCGTCTGCTGCGGCTCATGCTGCCGCTTTATGTGCAGACCGACGATGGGGGTACCGTTCTGGCCGATGGTGCGCATCCTTCGCGCATCCTGTGTCTGACCTACACCAAGGCCGCTGCCGCCGAGATGGCCAATCGCCTTCAACAGAAGCTGGGACGCTGGGTCTCGCTGCCGGATGAGACGCTGGGGGCGGAGCTTGAAAGCCTCGACGTTCCCAATACGGACGAGACCCGGGCGCGGGCGCGGGCACTATTCCTGTGTGTTCTGGATCTTCCAGGGGGCCTGCGGATCGAGACGATCCATGCGTTCTGTCAGTCGCTATTGCGGCGGTTTCCGCTGGAGGCCTCGGTCGATCCGCATTTCACGCTGATGGAAGAGACCGACACGACGCTGGCCCTGCGCGAGGCGATGGAAGACGGTCTGGCCCGCGCGCCGGAGCTTGCGGCCGATGTGGCCGGAACGGTGGGGCTGGACGATTTCTTCAGGCGTATCCGCACGCTGAACATGGAGGAAAGTCGCGCCCGGCCGCTGCTGGAGCATTGGGCGACCCTGCCGGACAGTGTGGTCAGCGCCTATCGCAAGGCCCTGAAAGCCGGGCAGGAAGGCATTGAGGATCTTGAAAACCTTGCCTGTCGTCCGCCGAAAGAGGAGGATCTTCGCGCCGGGCTGCGCGACGCGCTTGGGAGCGCGACGGTGTCCGGTCGTGTCTTCGTTGAACAGATGCTGGACTGGCTCGGGACGGAACCGGGTGACCGTGTGCCAACAGGGTGGACGCAATGTCTGCTGACGAAGGATGGTGGTCCGCGCAAGGTGAACGGCATCGTCGGCAAGGCGGCGCAGGCCGCTGTTCCGTGGATTGCGCCGCTTCTGGAAGAGGAGGCGCAGCGTCTCCTCGATCTTCAGACCCGCCTCAAAAGCTTGCGTCTGGTGCTGCTGAACCGTGCCCTGCTCGGTCTGGCCGCGCCCATGCTGTCGGCGTTTCAGGAGGGTAAGTCCGCCCGTGGTCTGGTGGATTACAACGATCTCATTCAGGAAACCCGCAACCTTCTGCGCGATCCGGGTGCGGCCTGGGTGCTCTACAAGCTCGATGGCGGCATAGACCATCTGCTGCTGGACGAGGTGCAGGACAATTCCGGCCTGCAATGGGAAATCGCCGGTGCGCTGACCTCCGAGTTCTTTGCGGGGGAAGGTGCGTGGGACATGGGGCCGCGTCCGCGCACGATTTTTGCGGTCGGCGATTATAAGCAGTCGATTTACGGGTTTCAGGGCGCACAGCCGGAGCAGTTTCACCGCTGGCGGACCGAGTTCGCGGACAGGGTTCGCAATGCCGGGTTGTTGTGGCGTGATCCGGAACTGAACGTCTCCTTCCGCTCGGTCCCGCCTGTTCTGTCGTTCGTGGACGCGGTGTTTTCCCAACCGCTGGCGGCGCATGGCCTGTTGCAGGAAGGCGAAAAGACGCTTCGTCCGCATGTCTCGGCGCGTCCGGGGCAGGGGGGACGGGTGGAACTCTGGCCGCTCGTCCCTGTCGTTCAGGGCGAAGACGATGACGAGGGTCTGACGCCTTGGCGCGCGCCTTCCGCCAATACCGGACAGCGCAGCGCGCCGCAGCGTCTTGCCGAAGCGCTCGCGGAATGGATCGACCGGCAGATCGGCCGTCCGCCCCAGCCGGGGCAGGCGCCGCTGACCGCGGGCGACGTGCTGATCCTCGTGCCGCGGCGTTCCCCGTTCCTGCGCTCGCTGATCCGGGCGCTGAAATCACGCAATGTGCCGGTCGCGACGCTGGTCCGGGTCGGGCTGACGCAGCAGGTCGCGGTCCGCGATCTCATGACGCTCTGTGCGGCGCTGCTTCTGCCGCAGGATGATCTGACGCTGGCTTCCGTTCTCACATCCCCGCTCGGTGGCCTGACGGACGACTCGCTGATGGCGCTCGCGACCCGCAATGGCACGACCCATGCCCTCGGCCCGAAAGGCCAGCCACTCTGGACCGTTCTGCGGGACCGTCATCGGGAACGTGAGGACTGGCGGGAGGCGTGGGAGATGCTGTCGACGCTTTATGCGCGCGTCGATTATGCCTCGCCCTATCGTCTGCTGGCGGAAACACTGGGCCAGCATGGCGGCCGCACGCGGCTGCTGCGTCGTCTGGGGCCGGAAGCAGCTGAACCGGTGGACGAACTGCTGACGGCGGCCCTGCGCTATGAAGGGCTGCATCCGCCGTCGCTTCAGGGCTTTCTGCACTGGCTCGAAGCCAGCGAGATCACCAGCAAGCGCGAGGCCGAAAGCGATCTGGGAGCCGTCCGGGTCATGACCGTGCATGGCTCCAAGGGGCTTCAGGCGCGTCTGGTCGTCATGCCGGATACGCTGTCCAAGCCGCCGCCCGGCAGCGATTTCCTTTGGGAAGAGGCAGGAGCGTTCGAACTTCCGCTCTGGGTTCCGAAAAAGGACATGGGCACGGACATCACGGCTGCTCTGTCCGAACGGGATGCCGAGAAAGCGCGGGCTGAAAGCAACCGCCTGCTTTACGTCGCTCTCACCCGTGCCAGTGACTGGCTGGTGATCTGCGGGGCTGCGGGCAAGCGGGAGCCTGTCGAGACAAGCTGGTACCGGCAGTGCGAGGCCGGGTTCCGTCAACTGGCCAATGCCCGTTCCGAATCTCTGGATCTTGGCTGGGAAGGGGAGCGGCTTGTGCTGGAAGAGGAGCGCACACTCGCGCCCGTTGCTTTCCGGGCCGAAGATGCCGAACCGCCCTGTGCGATGCTGCCAGACTGGATGGGGCGCGCTCCGGACTGGAAGCCCTTCATTGCCCAGCGTGAAGATGCCATGACGCGTCCGCTCGCGCCCAGCCGTCCGGATGGGGCCGAGTTCGGCGAACTCCCCGCGGCCCGTTCCCCGCTGGAGCTTCTGGCCGGTCGCTCCACGCCGGTCCGCGAACAGGCCATGCGACGCGGCACCATGATTCACCGTCTGCTTCAGCTTCTGCCGGAAACCCCGGTGGCAGAGCGCGAGGCCGTGGCCGTGCGCTGGTTGTCCCGTCGGGCACTGGGTCTGACGGAACCGGACATCCAACGTCTGGCCGGACAGGTTCTGGGCGTTCTTTCGCACCCGGATCTCGCAGCGCTCTTCGCGCCTGGAAGCCGTGCCGAGCAGCCGATTTCGGGCGTCAGTGATGGGCGTGTCGTGCTCGGGCAGGTTGATCGTCTGCGGATCGGGGACAAGCAGATCTGGATCTGCGATTACAAAACGAACCGTAATCCGCAGCTTCGCGCCGATCGCACGCCCGTCGTCTATCTGCGTCAGATGGCGGCTTATCGTGCCGTGCTGGCGCAACTTCATCCGGGCTACGACATTCACTGTTCGCTGGTCTGGACGGAAGGGCCAGCCGTTGTCACACTCCCGGTCACTCTACTGGATCAGGTGCGGTCTGGAGTTTGATGCAGATCAAAAGCCCCCTTGCGGTGAGGGGCACGGCAGCCGATATCATTTTTCAGAAACTTCATTCGTCACAAGGAACATACCCATGAGCGCAAACACCGTTGCCGTCAGCGACAGCAGCTTCGACGCAGACGTCCTGAAATCCGAAGGTCCGGTTCTGGTTGATTTCTGGGCGGAATGGTGCGGCCCGTGCAAGATGATCGCACCGGCGCTTGAAGAAATCGGCGCCGAGTATCAGGGCCGCCTGAAGGTTGCGAAGGTCAACATCGACTCCAATCCCGAAGCCCCGACCAAGTATGGTGTCCGTAGCATCCCGACGTTGATCGTCTTCAAGGATGGCAAGCCGGTCGCGCAGCAGATGGGCGCTCTGCCCAAGAGCCAGCTCAAGGCATGGATCGACCAGTCTCTCTGATCGTTTTCCCCTGAGAAGCCCGGAAAACGGGTGAGGGAAGGACGTGAGGGGCGTGGTCACGATCCTGCGCTTTGTGTAGGATCGTGTCATGCGCTCGAAAGCTCCGACCTTCCCGACCCCCGTTCTCCTGACCTCCAGCGAGCAGGTGGCCCGTATCTGCGAAAAACTGCAGCACGAGCCTTTCGTCACTATCGATACGGAGTTCGTCCGGGAAAAGACCTACTGGCCGGAGCTCTGCCTCGTTCAGTTGGCCGGAACTGAGGATGTTGTCCTGATCGACACACTCGCTCCCGGCATCGATCTTGCACCGCTGGGTGATCTTCTTGCCAAGCCGGATTGTATCAAGGTTTTCCATGCCGCGCGGCAGGATCTTGAGATTTTCCTTCATATTTTCGACCGTCTTCCGGCCTCGGTTTTCGACACGCAGGTCGCCGCCATGGTGGCCGGTTTTGGCGATCAGGTCGGGTATGACAGTCTGGTGGGCGCGATTACAGGGCGCAGCATCGACAAGGCGCATCGTTTCAGCGACTGGTCGGCCCGTCCGCTCAGCAATGCCCAGATCGCCTACGCCGCCGCCGATGTGACACATCTGCGCACGGTTTATGAGGCCCTGCGCAAACAGCTTGCCGAGCAGGGCCGTCTGCACTGGGCCGACTCCGAGCAGGCCATCCTGACCGAAGAAAAAACCTTCCGCCCCGATCCCCGTCGCCTGTGGGAAAAGCTGAAAGCCCGCACTAGCAACCGCCGGATGCTGGCTATTCTGCGCGAAGTGGCCGCTTGGCGTGAACAGGAAGCGCAGAACGCCGATATTCCCCGTCAGCGCGTCATTCGCGATGAAAGCCTGCTGGAAATCGCAGCCGTTCATCCCGATACGGTTGAAGCGCTTTCCCGTATCCGTGGCGTGACCCGTGGGTTTGCTGAAGGCAAAATGGGCAAAGGTCTGCTTGAGGTCATCTGCACCGCTCAGGAATGCCCGGAATCCGAACTCCCGAAAGCGCCGTCGAAATCCGAACGGGCGCGCCCTTCTGCTGCCCTTGTCGCGCTTCTGCGGGTCCTGCTGGCTGCCAAATGCGAAGAGCACAAGGTGGCGCCCCGTCTGGTCGCCTCTTCGGAGGATCTGGATCTGATTGCTCTTGGAGAGACCGATGTTGGCGCCCTGCGCGGCTGGCGTCGTGAACTCTTCGGGCTGGATGCCCAGGCGCTGGTGCGCGGGGAGATTGCGCTGGCCGTCGTGAACGGTCTTGTGGAGCTTCAGCGCGTGGCGGAAACGGTCGCATAAGAACCGCCTTCGACGCGGCGGGGAGTTTCTGGTAAGAAGCCTCCCGAAGATGTTTCGGGTCCGGTGGGCCGGGACTGTAAATCAACAGCATATCGGGCCACGTCAGGCACCGAAGCGGGACAGGGAAACGAACATATGGAGTGGACGGACGAGACGATCGCCAGACTTCGCGATCTGTGGAGTCAGGGACTTTCGACCGCCGAAATCGGCCGCCAGCTCTCCATCACCAAGAATGCCGTTGTCGGCAAGGCCCATCGTCTGGGCCTGCCTCCCCGCCCGTCTCCCATCCGTAATCGCAAGGCCGCGGATGGTGAAGCAGGAACGACCGAAGCCGCACCTCGTCGCAAAAGCCCTTCCAAGGCAAAGGTCGTAGAGGCTGCCGGATCGGACCTGTTCGCCGATGGTAAGGAGGCTGCTCCGGCAAAGGCTACTTCCAGCGTTGTGGAAAAAGCCGCCGAAACGCCTGCCCGGAAGGCTCCTTCGGTTCCTGAAGCCCCCAAGGCTCCTGTTCAGCCTGTCGCGGCGGCTCGTGTCGTCTCTCCGGTTCAGAAAGAGGCTGTTGCTGCTGCGCCTCACAGGGAGGCTCCCATCACGCCCCCCAAACCAGAGCCCCGTGTCGCTCCTGTGCCCCGTCCAGCCGTGCCACCGCGCTTTTCGACAGCTGGCATCGACCGTCCCACGCGACGCGGTCCTTCGTGCTGCTGGCCGATTGGCGATCCCGGTACACCGGGCTTTCATTTCTGTGGTGCGACACCGCTTCCCGGAAAACCATACTGCGCCGAGCATGCCGCGATCGCCTACGTTAAAATCCGCGACCGCCGCGACTGATTACAGCCGCGATAATGATGGAAAAAAAGCCGTACCTCCTTCAGGAGGGCGGCTTTTTTCATAAGGGCGACTCGAAGTATTCCCGACCAATAAAAAAAGGCGGGGAGCCGCCGACGATGCTCCCCGTCCTGTTCG
This sequence comes from Gluconobacter sp. Dm-74, assembly GCF_018256135.1. Lineage (NCBI taxonomy): Bacteria > Pseudomonadati > Pseudomonadota > Alphaproteobacteria > Acetobacterales > Acetobacteraceae > Gluconobacter > Gluconobacter sp. Dm-74. The sequence goes on from NZ_JAERLX010000006.1 coordinate 166,383, forward strand.
AATGGCTCAACCCGCCGCAGTAGCTGGCCAAGCACGTTGTGCAAAAATTTCCCCGTAATTATGAATTTCGGTGAGGTAGGAGTGGTCGTCGTCCAGAACGAGCTTAACGGTCGGGGCCAGTGTGGCGCCAATCCGGACGGCGTTCGGATCGGTAGCCGTCGGGGTAGGAACGTGGTCGATGAAGGACTGCACATACCCCTGAGCATCCACAAAATGTGAATACGTCGAATATGGCTGGCTCGAAGGGTTGCCCAGCACAAGCCCGGACGCATTCATCGGCCTGAACGGACCCGCAAGTCCATTATCGGACACGAAGCCATAAACACCATCCGGCCCCTGAAGATTGCCGGAATAGGTGGAGTGATGGCTGATCGTGAACAGATACAGCTTGCCGTTCTGAAACACGACATGCGGACGCTCTGTCTGGTCATTCACGCCCAGTGCCGACACGATTGGTCCCAGTTGCGTCCAGCGGGCGCGTGAGAAGTCGCCTGCTTCGTAGGCGCCGTCGTCCAGAATGGCCAGCCCGATGGATGCTGCGCCGTAACCTGCGCCCGGATCCACGGTATAGTTGGGCGGAATGGGGCCGGTTTCATTGGCGCCGATCACAAACTGCCCGCGCATGCCGGCAACATTTGTCTCATAAACGCAATAGATTCGCCCGTCGTCCGGATTGAGGAAAGGGCAGGGGTCGCGGAAATCAAAATACGGGTCTTCCGCTTCGTTGGCCTCATGAACGCCGTCTGCATCGAACATATCGACCGTCGTATCAAAACCAGTGAACCAGACTTTCTGGTCATCAGTGTGGATCTGGCCGGTACTGACGGCAATAACACTTTCAAAGTCGTTATTCACTGGGCCGCATGATGTATAGAACATGTCGACCGTGTTCTCGCTGCCTTCACGCATGACGAGATTGCCGGACCACTCCCAAGGGCGAAGATCTGCAGATTTCTGAAGAAGACGGCCGCCCCAGATCCAGTCAGATCCATTTCCGGTCTTTGAATACCAGAAACCGATATAGGCAGTATTGTTACGATTGGCCCATTCGGCTGCAATATTTGCGTTGGTCAGATCGACTTTGTCTGCCGCCAGAGACCAGATGACATGCCATCCATTTACGGTGACAGAATTCATGTTGATGTCACGAAGCGCACCCGTATCCCAGATCATGACGCTTTCCGACATTGTGGGAAAGTCAGCCGCGATAACAGGCATGGTCGTCGTAGGATCATCGGCATGAACCTTCAGGGCGTCGGCAATGGTCCAGCGGGAAGTCTGGTGCATAAGATCTCCAGGCATAAAAAAACCGCCTCGGAAGGCGGCTTTGTAAGATGTGTTCATTATTGTCCCCGTCTTGGGGAAGTCTGTTCATAGGGAGAGAGAATTGCGCGCACCTAGAAGAAAATTCTGTCAATCGGGACAACGAAAAATATCGGGGATTTTCGCCGGATTGATTTTTGATTTTAGGAGAGGTCGATGCAGGGGGCAGTCTTCATGACTTCCAGTATTGGAAAAAACGATACTTCACGTCACGCTTAATACGATTTGCATCGTATTATGGATTTTTTGGAAAATAAGGAAAAATGGTGCTGCTGGACAGGATTGAACTGTCGACCTCTCCCTTACCAAGGGAGTGCTCTACCACTGAGCTACAGCAGCATACCGTTGCCTTGGCGCGCTTCGTAACGGGTCAGCGCGCCAAGCGCAAGCCTTAATCGTCGCGGTGGACTTTTTCCATCCGCTCATGACGCTCCTGTGCGTCGATGGACATTGTGGCGATCGGGCGGGCTTCGAGCCGTTTCAGGCCGATCGGTTCTCCCGTCTCTTCGCAAAAGCCGTAGCTTCCATCCTCGATCCGCTCGAGCGCCATATTGATCTTGGTGATCAGTTTGCGTGCCCGGTCACGAGTCCGAAGCTCGAAAGCCCGATCCGTTTCGACGCTGGCGCGGTCGGTAATGTCGGATTCATGGATTCCTCCTTCCGAGAGACTCGCAAGTGTTCCATCCGCTTCTTTCAGAAGGTCGACACGCCAGCGCAGAAGTTTCTGCCTGAAGTACTCGACCTGAAGCGGGTTCATGAACTCTTCGTTGTCGGAAGGCCTATAATCCGGCGGCAGCGTAATCATGCGCATCCAATCCCTGGCTGATCCGCCGACGTCCGCTTCCAACAGCCGCAGGCGATAACGCGCGGCTTATAACTACCCAAGGCGCATCCGCCAACCCCGAAGATGCTTTGCCTGTCTATCGGAAAGCGCGGAAATCTGCGTCTCCGTTAGGGGTTTCTTTACCCTGTAAGGCCATCCTCGCCATCTGAGACCCCCAGACCTGTCTTGCAGGCATCAGGATACCCCCTGTCACCCATGCGCTTTATTCTGCGACCTTCGTCATTTTCCCGCATTCTGAGGCAGCGGCTTACCGCGTTCTTCTGCGTCGGGCTGCTTCTTCTGCCGGGTTTTGCTCTGGCAGCCAGTGTCCGCATCAAGGACATCACGGATATGGAAGGTGTGCGAAGCAACCAGTTAATCGGTTATGGTCTTGTTGTGGGACTGAATGGTACCGGAGACCGACTCACCAATACGATTTTTACGCGCGAAACGCTGATTTCCATGCTGAATCGTCTGGGCGTCAACATCCGCGATCAGGAAACCCAGCTTCAGACACATGACGTTGCCGCAGTCATGGTGACAGCAGATCTCCCGGCTTTTGCGCATGGTGGAAACCGAATTGACGTAACGGTGTCTGCTGCGGGCGATGCATCTTCTCTTACAGGAGGTACGCTGCTGGTCACGCCCCTGATGGCGGCTGATGGTGAGGTTTATGCCGTGGCTCAGGGATCGTTAGCGACAAACGCTTTTTCAGCGCGCGGTGCAGCTGCATCCATCACCCGCAATGTGCCAACGAGCGGACATATTGCGAATGGTGGTATTGTCGAACGGGAGGTTCCTTTCGACCTCAGCCATCGCGCCAACCTGCATCTGAGCCTGCGGAATCCTGATTTCACGACGGCGAGTCGGATCGCGGCAATCATCAACCGGACCTTCGGGCCGATTGCGAATGTTCAGGATCCGCGGACGGTCCTGCTGGATCTGAGCAGCCATGATCCTGTTCCTACGCTTTCGCGAATCGGTGATCTTCTGGTGACGCCCGATACGCCTGCCAAGGTGGTGGTCGATGAGGCCAGCGGAACTATCATCATGGGAGCAGATGTCCGGATCAGCACGGTTGCCGTGGCACAGGGAAATCTGACCGTACAAGTGACCGAAACTCCTCAGGTCTCTCAACCCGGCCCCTTTTCCAATGGCCAGACAGCCATTGTACCGCGCACAAACGTCAAGGTGGATACGGGCAAGAACCAACATCTGGCGGTTGTGCCAGGCGGGACAACGCTCAGGGAGCTTGTTGCAGGGCTGAATGCGTTGGGTGTGGGGCCAAGAGACATGATCAGCATTCTGCAGGCCATCAAGGCAGATGGTGCCCTGCAGGCAGAACTGGAGATGCGTTGATGACCATATCCTCGACCAGCAGCACAATATCATCCGGATTTCCGTTACATGGGCAGAAGGCAGACCCGGCTAAAACCCTGAAGTCTGCCCAGGATTTCGAATCCATGGCTATCAACCAAATGCTTCAGCCCATGTTCGCGACAGAAGACGACAGTGACAACATGTTCAGCGGCGGAGCCGGAGAAAAGCAGTTCCGGCCCATGCTGGTGGAGCAGATTGCCAAACAGATGGAAAACAATGGTGGTATCGGCATGACGGATGCGATCGATCGCCAGATGCTGGCCATGCAGGAGCAGAAATGAGCGCGTCCATTATTCCCGCCATGCAGCGGCTGATCGCCATTCTGGAAGAGGAAAATTCTGCCTTGGAAGAAGCGCGCATCCCGGATGCGTTGGCGCTCCTGCCCGACAAGCAGAATGCTGCCAGAACGCTAGAGCAAGAAGTCGCGGTAGCCAATGATCGAAAAAAGGATCTTTGTCCCTGCTGTCCGGATGATGAAGACAGTGAAGAGAAACTGGAGTCGTCAGCATTGCCTTATCGAGATTTACTGGAACAGATGACAGAACTGGGCAATCGCAATGGTGAACTTCTGCAAAGGGCAATTACGGCACAGAAGCGTGTAATTGAACTTTTGACCTCAACTCCGGCGACAACTTTGCCCCAGAACTACGGCAATCAGGGAGCTTATGCGCCGGTCAGTGAAAGACAGGCCTTTTTCACAAGCCGGGCCTGAAACCGTCTGGTCAGTCCTCAGCAAGAATCTGTCGGCTGACCTTGACCTTTCCGACGCGCCGGCGGTCCATTTCCAGAACCTCGAATAGCCATCCGCCAAACGCGACCTTGTCTCCACGTGCAGGAACACGCCTGAGAAGCGCCAGCATGACACCACCAAGGGTATGGTACCCTCCGGCGCCGGGGAGTTCCGGCAGGTTGAGCCGCGAGCGTAGTTCATCCGCAGGCATAAAACCTTCAAAAATATAATCGTCTTCGCCTTCGGCGGCCTGCAGTTCAGACGAAGAGGACTCCGTTTTTTCTTCGCCAACGATTGCCTCCAGAACGTCCGACGGTGTGACGATGCCTTCGAACGAACCGTATTCGTCCAGAACGAACGTAATTCCGAGATTGACCCCGCGCATACGCTCGATCATGTCCTGGGCGCTGAGGCTATCCGGAATAACGGGAGGTTCACGCAGGACCGCATCAACGGAAACTGGAAGTTTCAGCAGCAGTCGGTCCATGATGTCCTTGGCAAGAATGACGCCGACCGGATGATCGACATCGCCTTCACAGACCACGATTCGGGCATATGAAGTCTGGCGCAGTTTGCGGACCAGTGTTTCCTGATCCGCATGTCTGTCGATCCAGAACAGTTCATTGCGCGGCGTCATGATGGCTCTTACCGGTCGGTCTGCCAGACGCAGAAGGCGCTCGATCATGGCCTGTTCATCGGTTTCTAGTACGCCCGCACGCGCACCTTCGGCGAGGACAGCCTTCAGTTCCTCTTCCGTCACGGCAGCGCGCGTCAGAGGTCCGATCCGGAGTGCCCGGAGAACCAGCGAGGATGTGCCGCTCAGCAGCCAGACAATCGGCTGTGCTATCCGCGCGACGCCGACCAGAAGCCAAGCCAGACGTGAAGCAATGGCTTCCGGTTGTTGCAGGGCAATCTGTTTGGGAATCAGTTCACCGAAAACCAGCATGGCGAAGGTGATGATTGCGACAACGAGAACCATCGAGATTTCGCTGGCAATCGGGCGCAGTGAGGGAACGTCCGCAATCCAGGGCGTGACGGTGCCTTCCATCTGGCTGCCGCCAAACGTACCTTCAAGAATGGAAACCAACGTCATGCCGACCTGAACGGTCGGCAGGAAACTGTGCGGATCTTCCGCCAGACGGATTGCAGTTGTTGCTCCCCGGACTCCCTGCTTGGCCAGAACCTCAAGCCGTGGCCGTTTCGCCGAAATGAGAGCCATTTCTCCCATGGCAAACACGGCATTGAGGAAAATGAGCAGGCAGATAACAAGAATAGGGGTCAGCATGGTCCGGCCGGAATAATGAATGGCCAATCATAACAGGACGACTGACGGATGCCATGCCATTCATTTGGTGAGTGTAGACGCCAGGCTTGTCCATAAAAAAACCGGCTCACAGGGAGCCGGTTTTTTCGTGCGGATTAAACAAATCCGTTTTCAGTCTGCTGCGTCGGCAGCTTCTGAAACTGTATTGGCAGCCGGGCGGCCGTTGACACGGACACGCGGGCCACGAGCGGGCTTGGCGCCTGTGGAAATGCGTTCCATCTGCTGCTGGACCTGCGCTTCATAGCCGTATTCGGCAGGACGCTGGTTGGCGAGCGAGATTTCCGGAACCATCGGCTTTTCGGTCTCGGGGCCGAACAGGGCGACCTTCGCGATGTGCCAGGGGCGTGCGACAGCGTCCATGACGGCTGTGGATTCGTAACCGGAATGCACCATGCAGTCGGCGCATTTCTCATATGCGCCTGTACCGTACTGCTCCCAGGCTGTGTCTTCCATCAGCTCCTTGAAGGTCTTGGCATAACCTTCGCCGAGCAGATAGCACGGACGCTGCCAGCCAAAGACCGTACGTAGCGGCTTGCCCCAAGGCGTGCAGTGATAGTTTTCATTGCCTGCCAGGAAGTTCAGGAACAGCGGGGACTGCGTGAAGCGCCATTTCTTGCCTTTTCCAAGGCGGAATACGTCGCGGAAAAGCTGCTTTGTCTTCTGGCGGTTCAGGAAGTGCTCCTGATCCGGCGCGCGCTCATAGGCATAGCCCGGAGCCGTCATGATGCCGTCAACGCCCAAAGCCATGACTTCATCGAAGAAGGCTGCGAGACGTTCGGGGACGACTCCATCGAAGACGGTGCAGTTGATCGAGACGCGGAAGCCACGGGATTTTGCAAGGCGGATGGCCGCTACGGCACGGTCATACACGCCGTCCTGACACACCGAGGCGTCATGCATCACCTGATCGCCGTCAAGATGCACGTCCCAGGAGAAGAACGGGGAGGGCTCGTAATCGTCGAGCTTCTTTTCAAGCAGCAGCCCGTTCGTGCACAGGTAGACGTATTTTTTGCGCCCGATCAAACCTTTAACGATCTGGGGCATTTCCTTGTGCAGGAGGGGTTCACCACCGGCGATTGCAATGACAGGAGCACCGGCTTCCGTGTCGGCATCCAGACATTCCTGAAGGCTGAGACGCTGGTTCAGGATCTGCGCCGGATAGTCGATCTTGCCGCAACCGGCGCAGGCCAGATTGCAACGGAACAGCGGTTCGAGCATCAGGACCAGCGGATATCGCTTGCGGCCCGTGAGGTGCTGCTTGACAACGTACCGTCCGACTCGGACAGCCTGCATCAAAGGAACGGCCATTATAATCCTCTGGTTCTAGCCTCCGGAAGGTGCGTCCATCAGGGCGCCCGGGGCCTTGCACATCGTGGATGGCCCGTGGCCTCCTTTTCTGCCCCGGTTTTGAAAACCGGAAAACGTGAAGGACCATCGGGCGTTAGATTGACTGCCTATAGACCCATTGTCGTGTTCGCCTCAATGTCAGACGGCATATTTCGTACCGCCCCTGTGGCTAATCGAGCACAGATGGCTTTATGGATGCCAGAACCTGATACATTGTGTCATGAACCTGATCTCTATGCCCAGAATTGTCTACCAGGACGAAAGTACGACCATGATTTGCCGTTTTCCCCCGAAAGTGACTCTGTCTCTTCTGTCTGCCTGCCTTCTGACAGGGCCTGTTGCGTTGACGTCGCTCTCTCCGGCAGCGCTGGCCGATGCGGCAGATGTGGTTACGCCGGCGGATTCCGCTGCTGCCGTGGCGCCTGTCACAGCTCTCTATGACGCGCTGAAGGTTGCCCAGAAAACCGGAAAAACTGCCCAGCAGCGCGCAACGATGATTGCTCCTGCCGTGGATCATGCGTTTGATCTTGAAGCGATTCTTCGTCGCTCAGTTGGTGTACGTTATAACAGTCTAAGCCCTTCGGATCGCACGCGCCTTCTGGGATCGTTCCGTCAGTTCACGATCGCGCACTATGCCGCATCGTTTAAGCCTCAGGCGCAGGCCGCATTTACCGTCTCCCCACAGACGCGCCCAAACTCGACCGGAGGTGTGATTGTCGATACGACGATCGGCGGGACAGATGGCGCAGAGGTCGTGCCCATCGACTATATCATGACGAATGGAGCGTCGGGCTGGCGGATTACGGACGTTCTGTTGAACGCGCATATCAGTCAGGTCGCCGCCCAGCGTTCCGATTTCGGGGGTGCCCTGAGCCAGGGCGGTGCCAATGGTCTGGCCGATCATCTGGACGACAAGACAGCCCATTTCCTGCATGACTGAGCCCGGTCCCGCGATGGCAGTCTTTCCCAAAAGCGTTTGGGAAGGCTAGAACACCGTCGTGCCCTTACCTCTTACCATTGCAGCCAGCGTCTGTGCCCTTGTTTCTGCCGCTGGAAACCTACAGGCGCTGACGGGCGCCCTCCTGCTCGCCCGGTTCCGTCGCACGGAGCGCCGCGCAGATGACGCGCTGCGCCTGTTTGAGCGGACATGGCCCGCCGTCACGGTCATGAAGCCTCTGCACGGCAACGAGCCGTTGCTGGAGGATGCTCTGGAAAGCGTGTTCACACAGGACTATTCCGACTTTCAGATTGTCTTTGGCGTGCAGGACGCGCAGGACACTGCTCTGGCCGTTATTGAACGGCTTCGGCTGCGTTATCCCCAGGTTCCGGTCAGTGTAGTGATTGATCCGCGCGAATATGGTCCGAACCGTAAGGTCGGGAATCTGATGAACATGTACGGGGAGGCCCGCCATGACATTATCGTGATCTCCGACTCGGACATTCATGCCAGTCCCAATTATCTTCGTCATGTTGTGACGAGTCTGGAAGAGCAGGGAACCGGTCTGGTGACTACCCTGTATTCTGGCCGTCCTGCCGCCGGGACGCTTGTACAGCAGCTCGGTGCCTGTCAGATCAATCATAATTTCCTGCCCGGCGTCATGATGTCCCGTTTCCTCGGACGTCAGGACTGTCTGGGCGCCACGATGGCCCTGCGGCGTCAGACCCTTGAAGAGATCGGTGGTCTTGAGGCGCTGGTCGATCATGTGGCGGATGATGCCGAATTGGGTCAGCTCATCCGGGCGCGGGGCGAAAATATCGCTATCGCCCCGACCCTGACCCACACGACTGTGGGCGAACATTCGCTCGGCGAGCTGCTGGCGCATGAGCTGCGCTGGGGGCGGACCGTCAAAAATGTCGCGCCGGTCGGCTATGGTCTGTCATCCATTCAGCTTCCCTTATTCTGGGCTGTGACGGCCGTGCTGTTCCGTCCGAATGCCTGGTGGACATGGCTCCTGCTGCTTCTGACATGGCTGCTCCGTGCCATCGGAAGCCGCATCATGGACCGTGCCACGGACTGTCCGCTCCCCAGCGTCATCCCGCTTCTGGTCATCCGTGACTGGCTGTCTGCTGCCATCATGGTGGGCAGTGCGCGCGGATCGCGCGTTGCATGGCGGGGCAGAACGGTCCATATCGCCCGAAGAAAACGTAATTCCGTGTCCTGCGCCCCCTCGCTCCAGGCCGGCGCCACCCAAAGGAGTGTCCGATCATGATGAGAACCCTTTTTCTCCAGCCTCCTTCCTTCGACGGCTTTGACGGTGGCGCGGGCTCCCGCTACCAGGCAAAGCGCGAAATCAAATCCTTCTGGTTTCCGACATGGCTGGCCCAGCCGGCCGCTCTCGTTCCCGGATCACGTTTGATTGATGCTCCTCCCGCCAAGATGGGCATGGACCCCATCCTCGAAGACGTAAAGAACCGCGACCTTGTCGTCATCCATACGTCCACGCCGTCCTTCGCTTCTGACGTCCGCGTTGCGCAGATGATCAAGGATGCCAATCCGAAGATCATGATCGGCATGGTCGGTGCGAAGGTGGCCGTCCAGCCGACCGAGAGCATGGAGAAGGGCAGCCCGATCGACTTCGTGGCGCGCAACGAATTCGACTTCACCATCAAGGAAATCGCCGAAGGCAAACCACTTGCGGAAGTGGACGGCATCACCTGGCGCAACGAGAAGGGTGAGATCGTCGCGAACAAGGATCGCGCGATGATCGAAGACATGGACAGCCTGCCGTTCGTGACCGAGGTCTATAAGCGTGACCTCAATATCAACGACTACTTCATCGGCTATCTGAAGCACCCCTACATCTCGATCTATACGGGCCGTGGCTGCAAGTCGCGCTGCACGTTCTGCCTGTGGCCGCAGACGGTGGGCGGCCATCGTTACCGGACCCGCAGCCCCGAGCATGTGGCTGCCGAAGTGCGGCTGGCCAAGCAGTACTTCCCCGAAGTGCAGGAATTCATGTTCGATGATGACACCTTCACGGACGATCTGCCGCGCGCCGAAGCCATTGCCCGCGAAATGGGTAAGCTCGGTGTCACATGGTCCTGCAACGCCAAGGCGAATGTTCCTTACGACACCCTAAAGGTTCTCAAGGAAAACGGCCTGCGTCTGCTGCTCGTCGGGTATGAGAGCGGCAACCAGCAGATCCTTCACAACATCAAGAAGGGCATGCTGGTCGAAACGGCCAAGGAATTCACGCGCAACTGCCACAAGCTGGGCATCAAGATCCACGGAACCTTCATCGTCGGCCTGCCGGGCGAGACGAAGGAGACCATTCAGGAGACGATCCAGTTCGCCAAGGAAATCAACCCGCATACCCTGCAGGTTTCCCTGGCCGCGCCGTATCCCGGCACGTTCCTGCACAAGCAGGCGACGGAAAACGGCTGGCTGAACGAGGCGGAAGCCGAACTGATTGATGAGAGTGGCGTGCAGATTGCACCGCTGCATTATCCGCATCTGTCGCATACAGAAATCTTCGAGAGCGTCGAGGAGTTCTACCGCAAGTTCTACTTCCGCGGCTCCAAGATCGCCTCCATCGTCAACGAGATGATCCGCAGCCCGCAGATGATGAAGCGTCGTCTGCGCGAAGGTGTGGAGTTCTTCCAGTTCCTCAAGGACCGTCACGCCGCCTGAGCGGCGCGCCTGACGTATTATTTTTCAGGGGTCATGGCGCATGTCATGGCCCCTTTTTTGTGAGGTCCGCCATGACATCCAGTTCCCTGCGCCGCGCCATCGTCTCTGCCGATGATTTCGGCATGAGCCTCGAAGTCAACGAGGCTATCGAACAGGCTCATCGCAACGGCATCCTGTCCACGGCCAGTCTGATGGTTGCCGGAGATGCCGCCGAGGATGCTATCCGGCGAGCGAAGACCATGCCGGATCTGAAAGTCGGGCTGCATGTGGTGGCGATTGAGGGCAAGTCCGTGCTCGATCTGCCCGCCATTACGGACGGGCAGGGATGGTTCGGACGGAACCAGCTTCGTCTGGGTGTGGAGTATTTTTTCAGCCCGCAGGCCCGGAGTGCGCTGCGTCGCGAAATTGAAGCTCAGTTCCGGGCCTTTGTGGCGAGTGGGCTGACGCTCGATCATGCAAATGCCCACAAACACATGCATCTGCATCCGACGGTCGGGCGCTTTCTGATCGAGGCCGGTCTGGAGCATGGAGTGCGGGCTGTCCGCTCACCCTTGGAGCCGCCGGAGCCTGTCGAAGCCAACGACACGCTGGGAGACCGCGCCCTGCGTCACTGGATCGGCGTGCTGCGTCACCAGATCCGCAAGGCGGGGCTGAAAACCAATGACTGGTGTTTCGGGCTGCGCTGGTCCGGCCATATGACGCCGGAGCGTATCCGCAGTCTCATTCCGCGTCTGCCCACGGGCACGAGCGAAATCTACTTTCACCCCGCCACGGCTCAGGACGCCATGATGAAGCGTTTCATGCCGGGCTATGAGCAGGAGGGCGAACTGGCCGCCCTTCTGGACCCGGCTGGGCGGGAGGCATTCGACCGGTATGGGGTAACCCGTATTGGGTGGGCCGATCTGTAAGACCGGCCCAGAGGTACGTCTCAGGCTTTAAGCGTGAACGTCTCGGTCGGGCGGGCACCGTAGCGGGTGATGATCTCACCGGCCGCCTGATTGCCCAGCTTCGCGCAGGTGACGAGGTCGTGCTTCTTGCTCAGTCCGGCCAGGAAGCCTGCTGCGAACGCATCGCCAGCGCCCGTGGTGTCCACGACCTTCACTTCCGTTGTCGGAACGTCATGGCGCTCGCCTTCGCCAATCACGACCGCACCCTTTTCGCTGCGCGTGATGACGGCCAGCTTGGTTTCAGCGGCAACCTGCGTGACAGCTTCTTCGAAATCCGTGACTTCGTACAGAGCCAGAAGTTCGGCCTCGTTGGCGAACAGGATGTCCACATGGCCCGCCACAAGCTCGTGGAAGGCCGCGCGATGGCGTTCCACACAGAACGTGTCGGACAGCGTCAGGGCGACCTGACGGCCAGCCTTGCGGGCCAGACGGGCCGCGTGTTCGAAGGCTTCCTGAGCCTGTGGCTTGTCGTACAGATAGCCTTCCAGATAGGTGATGGCTGCATCCGCCACGACGGATTCATGCACGTCCTCGGGCGTGAATTCCGTGCAGGCGCCAAGATAGGTGAACATGGTACGCTGGCCTTCGGGCGTTACCAGAACGATACAGCGTGCGGTCGGCGTGCCATCGGCGGCCGGAAGCGGCTCGGACGGGAAGGTGATGCCCTGTTCGCGGATGTCGCGCGTGAAATGGTCGCCAGCTTCATCAGCCGTGACCTTGCCGAGATAGGCCACTTTTGCCCCCATACGGGCCGCTACGACGGCCGTGTTGGCGCCAGAGCCGCCACCTGTCACGTTTTCGATATCTACGCGGCTTTCGATGGCATGCGCCGTGGCAGCGTCGATCAGGGTCATGCTCCCGGCAGCAGCGCCAAGCCCGTCGATCAGGTCCTGGCCCACAGGGGCGAGAACGTCGACGATGGCATTGCCGATACACAGAAGGTCATGCTGGGGTGCAGACATTGGAACTCCGGTCAGGTCGCTGAAAACTTCAGAAAAAAACATTTAACGGGCAGGCTGCGCCATTAAATCAACACGATCATAGGTGCCCTCTGGGTTCACGCCAACTCCCGGTGACCCCGACGCCGTTTTCATCCGTGAGATTTCGTCACATTTATGGAAATGCGCGTCTTGTCCCGCCGGGTCGTGAGCGTGTAGCCTTGTCGAAAGACCGGCTCCCGAATGCTCTGTCTGCGAGCGTCCAGTTCTCGCAATGGATTTTCCGGGAGACGTCCGAGACAGAATTAGAGTGTTCTTTTCCAGATCCGCAGCGGGGTTTCCTTGTTCAGAAGACGCAAACCGGAAGATGACTCCAAGCCTGTCGAGAACGGCAAACTTGCAGGTCAGCCCATTTTCCCCAACCGGCCGGACGCTCCCAGCCAGACGGCTCCCGCGTCAGGATCCGGATCGCCCTCCAGTCCCCAACCTGCCCAGCAGCCCAACCAGCAGAAGGACCCCGCGCCCATGGGTCGTACCCCTTTCCCGGCACCGCCGTCTTCCAATTCTCCGACGGGCGTGACGCCGGCAGGGGCACCGCGCCCCGGTGTGGCCGCCGTTCCGGGCGCACCGCGCCAGACCGGTCCGGAGCGTCGTACGCTTGTTGTCGGCCGTGGCATCAGCGTTCAGGGTTCCGTGCAGGACGCCGAGCGCCTCGTTGTTGAAGGCACGGTCGAGTCCAGCATGATCCATGCTGCGGAGCTTCAGGTCACGCATGGCGGTGTGTTCCGGGGTGGCGTTGAGGTTGAAGACGCGGAACTGGCTGGCACGATCGACGGCACCCTGACCGTCAATGGAAGCCTGACGATCCGCGCGACCGGTCGCCTTATTGGCAAGGTGAAGTGCCGCCGCCTTCAGGTTGAAGACGGTGGTCAGATCACCGGTCAGCTCGAAATGATCACGGATGGCGCACCGGCACGTCCGGCTGTCAGCGACGCCGCCAAGGCTGAGCCTGCCGCCGGTGAAGGCGCCAGCGAAGCCCCCTGATCCGTTATCGCGGACCAGCAGAAAGGCCCGTTCCCTCACCGGGGCGGGCTTTTTTGTGTCCGGTCCGGCCCTTCCGGCGGCAGAGCAACGACAGAGCCGCTTCGATAGGAGAAAACCCTCTTCATGACATCCCGTCTGCTCTCCACGTTTGCTGTGGCACTACTATGCGCGCCATTGGCCGCATCAGCTCAGGGCTTTTTCGGTCAGAATACTGCACCCCACAGCACGCATGGCATGCCAGCACAGTGTGACAATGCGCGTTTCTTCGCCGATCAGCAGGAACTGGAACAGAGCGGCCCGACCGGCATCGACCTGCCCGAGCATCTGTGTGGACAGGTGTTGGCTGTCTCCCCCAGAGCAAAACGGACTCGCAGCGGTTGGCACGGCTATTTCTATCTGTCGGTCGGACAGGGGATCTCTATCCGGATCGTGTCCGATCTGGACCAGATGAATGCACCGCAATGGCCCTGGGTCAGCAAGGGCGATCAGGTTGAGGTCCAAGGCCGCTACTATTACGACAGCCTGCGCCGCCAGGGCGTGGACTGGACCCATCATGGCACAGGTCGCAAATGGCCCTGGCCCGGCTATGTCGTGGTGAACGGTACCCGCTACCAGTAACAAAAAAGGCCCGTGAGGCAGTGTCTCACGGGCCTTTTCTGGAGTGCCAGGCTTCAGCTTGTCGCTTCGTCTTTCTTCGAAGCGCCATCCTCGCCCTTGGTGTCATCCTTGCCTTCGAGAATATCGAAGTCGAGTGCGCCGTTCTTCATGCCGATCCGAACGGCACCGCCCTGAGCCAGCCGTCCGAAAAGCAGTTCTTCGGCCAGAGGCTTCTTGATGTATTCCTGAATGACGCGTCCCAGCGGGCGCGCGCCATACAGCCGATCGTACCCGCGCTCGGCAAGCCATTCTTTGGCGCTCGAGGAAATCTCGATCGTCACATGGCGGTCGGCAAGCTGGGCTTCGAGCTGAAGCACGAACTTCTCGACCACGCGGCCTACGGTCTCCGGCGTCAGGTTGGCGAAGGGAATGATCGCGTCCAGACGATTGCGGAATTCCGGGGTGAACAGGCGTTTGACCGCCTCTTCGTCCTCGCCACTCCGCGCCGTCCGTCCAAACCCGATCGCTTCCTTGGACAGGTCCGCTGCGCCCGCATTGGTGGTCATGATCAGGATCACGTTGCGGAAATCAACGACCTTGCCGTTGTGATCCGTCAGGCGACCATGATCCATGACCTGAAGCAGGACATTGAACAGGTCCGGATGGGCCTTCTCGATTTCGTCCAGCAGCAGGACCGCATGCGGATGCTGGTCGATCGCATCGGTTAGCAGACCGCCCTGATCAAACCCGACATAGCCCGGAGGCGCACCGATCAGACGCGAGATCGAATGACGCTCCATGTATTCGGACATGTCGAAGCGGATCAGCTCAATCCCGAGCGAGTTGGAAAGCTGCTTGGCGACTTCCGTCTTGCCCACGCCCGTGGGGCCGGAGAACAGATAGTTGCCGATCGGCTTTTCCGCATCGCGCAGCCCGGCGCGAGACAGCTTGATCGCCGCAGCCAGCGCGTCGATCGCCTTGTCCTGCCCGAAGACCATGTTCCGCAGGTCTCGCTCCAGATGGCGCAGGGTTTCACGGTCATCGGCCGAAACGCTCTTGGGCGGGATGCGGGCGATCTTGGCGATGGCCTCTTCCACGTCCTTTAACGTCACGGTCTTGCGGCGCTTGTTCTCGGGCACCAGCATCCGAGCCGCGCCAACTTCGTCGATCACATCGATCGCCTTGTCCGGCAGTTTACGGTCATGGACATACTTGGCCGCCAGTTCGACCGCACCCCGCAAGGCTTCTTCGGTGTAACGGACTTTGTGATGCTTCTCGTAGCTGCCCTTCAGGCCGCGAAGAATCTTGATCGCATCCTCGATCGAGGGCTCCGGCACGTCGATTTTCTGGAAGCGGCGGACAAGCGCCCGGTCCTTCTCGAAATGCTGACGGAACTCTTTATAGGTTGTCGAGCCGATGCAACGCAGCGTCCCCGCAGCCAGGGCAGGCTTGAGCAGGTTGGACGCATCCATTGCCCCACCCGAAGTCGCACCTGCGCCAATGACGGTGTGGATTTCGTCGATGAACAGGATGGCGCCAGGGGTCTGGTCCATTTCCGTCACGACGGCCTTCAACCGCTCTTCGAAATCGCCACGATAGCGCGTGCCGGCCAGAAGCGAGCCCATGTCGAGCGAGTAGATCGTGCTATTCAGCAGAACTTCCGGCACGTCGCCTTCCACGATCCGTTTGGCCAGACCTTCGGCAATCGCCGTCTTGCCGACGCCGGGATCGCCAACATAAAGCGGATTGTTCTTCGTGCGGCGGCACAGGATCTGGATGGTGCGTTCGATTTCCTGATCGCGCCCGATGAGCGGATCGATCCGTCCTTCACGCGCACGTTCGTTCAGATCGACGCAATAGGTCGCGAGTGCGCCTTCCTTGGGTGTTTCCTTGCGCTCCTCGCGCTCGGATGTGTCCTTGGAGGCCGCAGCCGCGCGCCGTCCTGCACCCCGATCCGGAGCCTTGGCGATACCGTGCGAGATGAAATTGACTGCATCGAGTCGTGTCATGTCCTGCAGCTGCAGGAAATAGACGGCGTGACTTTCACGTTCGGCAAACAGAGCCACAAGCACGTTTGCGCCCGTAACCTCGTCGCGCCCCGTGCTCTGCACATGGATGGCCGCGCGCTGGATCACGCGCTGGAAAGCAGCGGTCGGTTTGGGTTCCGTCGGACGTTCCGCCGCTAGTCCGGCCAGATCCTTGTCCAGGAAATCCGTCAGATCGGAGCGCAGCTTGTCGAGATCGATGCCGCAGGCCCGGAAGACCGTCAGAGCATCGTCGTCTTCTGTCAGCGCGAGCAGAAGATGTTCGAGGGTTGCATATTCATGACGCCGGTCACCTGCGAATGTCAGGGCGCGGTGGAGTGTCTGTTCGAGCGTACGGGACAGCATGTGATGGCGCTCCTCTCGACCTCTCGTGGGAAAGGTATCTTGTCGCGGAGTAACGTGTAACGCCAGTCAGAAACGCAGATGGAAACAAGAAATTATCCTGCATCCGGGCTTTTCTGCCTGTCAGACGGATCAGTCTTTTTCAATCGTGCACTGAAGGGGGTGCTGGTTCTGGCGTGCCAGATCCATCACCTGTGTCACCTTGCTTTCAGCCACTTCATAGGTGAACACCCCGCAGACTCCGACGCCGCGCTGGTGAACCTGAAGCATCACGGACGTTGCCTCGTCCCGGGTCTTGGCAAAGAAGCGCTCCAACACATGCACCACGAACTCCATGGGCGTGTAGTCGTCGTTGAGCATCAGAACCTTGTACATGGAAGGTTTGCGCGTCCGGGTTCTGGGGCGCACCACCACGCTGACGTCAAGGTCCTGATCCCCGTCTCTCCTGTCCGGCCCATGAGGCGGAATGGAGTCGGGAGACTCCGGCCCCATACGGGCTGGACTCCGTAAAGACGCGACACCGGAAAGGCCGTTTGGACAGGGGGGAAGATCGTAAGAAGACATGACGGGTATGATATGGTGCGAATTTCGGTCTTGAGAAGGGCTGCAAGCCCCTGAAATAAGGTTTTTATGCGTCGGGTGCCACGATGCTGCCTCCTTTCCGCCCTGCTTACGAAAAATTAAGGAAAGTCCTTCAAAGCTGGTGGACGGGAAGTTTTCAATGCGCCTAGACTGCCTGTAATACAGGTGGCTCAAAAGCCCAGATCTTTCCCGAGACGACGTTCCGTTCAGAGGCTGTCAGTAGATGCGTTTCCCGTTCCAGAAAGCTTTTCTGTTATGCGCCATGACAACCATGGGGCTGGGATCGGCGAAGGCGCAATATGCCGGACACGTCTCAAGCTATGTGATGGATGCCAAAACTGGTGCCGTTCTGTCTGCGACGGATGCTGAACTGCAACGCTATCCTGCGTCCCTGACAAAGCTCATGACGCTCTATCTGACATTCCGCGCTCTTGAGGCGCATCAGATTACGCTGGACGAGCAGGTTCCGGTGTCCATCCACGCCTCCATTCAGGCTCCGTCAAAGCTGGGTCTTGTGCCGGGAACGAAGCTGACGGTGGAGCAGGGCATTCTGGGGCTGGTCACGAAATCCGCCAATGATGCAGCCTGTGCTCTCGGTGAGTTCCTTGGCGGCGGAGACGAAGTGCGTTTCGCCCAGCTCATGACGCAGCAGGCGCGGGCGCTGGGGATGGTCAATACGACGTTCCGTAATGCTTCCGGTCTGCCTGACCCGGATCAGGTTACGACAGCTCATGATCTGGCCCTGCTGTCGCAGCATCTGATTGCGGATTTCCCGCAATATTATCACTATTTCAACGTCCCCTCCTTCTATTTCCATCGCCGTATGGTTCCGAACCATGATCCGATGCTGAAAATCTATGCGGGCGCTGATGGTCTCAAGACGGGCTATACCGATCTGGCAGGCCATAATCTCATCACCTCTGCCCAGCGCGGCAATGTGCGCCTGATCGGCGTGGTCATGGGGTCTTCCAGCAATGCACGTCGCTCCATGGAAATGGTGGCTCTGCTTGACAAGGGGTTTGCGGATGAAGGTGTCGCTCCCCAGCCACTGCTTCATCCGGCTGCACCCTCCGGTGTCCTGATGGCATCTGCCAGCCGCCGTGGTCGTTTCCATCGCGGTTTTCTGCTGGCGTCTTCGCGCCCCATGGAAGTTGCTGATGCGCCGGCGGCGCCGCGCCGTTATGGCCGGATTTCGCACCATGGGGCTGCTGTACGCATGGTCAGCGTGCGCCATGTCGTTGCTCACAAAAAGCACTCCCGGCACAGCTGATCCTGAAAATCTGACCTGCCTCCTTGCGATCCAGCCCGGACAGACGCATTTTGTTCGGGCTTTTTGAAGATTGAAGGATCGGGCAGCAGGTATGGATCATGCACGGGGTATCGTTCTCTACGATCAGGACGATTTCAAACATCTGCATCGTGTTGGCCGTCTGACGGCAGAGGCGCTGGACATGATCACGCCCCATGTGCAGCCCGGCGTGACCACGGAAGAGCTGAACCAGCTGATTCATGATTTCACGCTTGCCCATGGCGCGACCCCCGCTCCGCTGAACTATCGCGGTTATCCGAAATCCTGCTGTATTTCGATCAACCATGTCGTGTGTCACGGCATTCCGGGCCCGAAGAAGTTGTCCAACGGCGACATCGTGAATATTGACGTCACCTCCATTCTGGATGGCTGGTACGGCGACAGTTCACGCATGTATGTCGTGGGCAAGGCGCCGAAGAAGGCCGAAAATCTGGTCGATGTGACGTATGAGGCCCTGATGCGCGGGATTGCTCAGGTGCGTCCCGGCAAGACGCTTGGCGATATCGGTCATGCCATTCAGGAATATGCGGAAGCCAACCGTTTCTCCATCGTGCGGGATTTCTGCGGTCATGGCATCGGACGGGATTTCCATGCTGAGCCGAATGTCCTGCATTACGGCCGTCCGGGTGAGGGTGTGAAGCTTGTGGAGGGCATGGTTTTCACGATCGAACCCATGCTGAATATCGGCCGTCCGGACGTAAAAATTCTTGATGACGGCTGGACAGCCGTAACCCGTGACCGCACCCTGTCTGCCCAGTTCGAGCATCAGGTCGGCGTGACGGCTGATGGTTGCGAAATTTTCACCCTGTCCCCCAAAGGCTACACCAAGCCCCCTTATGGAGAGACCGCATGAGAGCGTTTTCGCTTCTTCTCGCCACGGCCCTGCTCAGTGGCACGACGCTCGCCAATGCGGCTCCGCAGGCGCTGAGTTCGGCGCATGATCCGCTAGCTTTCGGTCCGGATAATGTCAGCGCCGGTGTGCTGACATCAGGTCGTCATGGTATGGTGGTCTCGGCGCAGCATCTCGCGTCCGATGCCGGCGCAAAGATCCTTGCTCAGGGTGGCAATGCGGTCGATGCGGCCGTGGCCGTCGGATATGCTCTGGCTGTGGTCTATCCCGCAGCCGGCAATATTGGCGGCGGCGGGTTCATGACCCTGCGTCTGAAAACGGGCCAGACGGTCTTTATTGATTTCCGCGAACATGCTCCCGCCGCTTCGACGGCCACGATGTATCAGGACGCTGCGGGCAAGGTCATTCCGGGCCTGTCCACCGAAGGCTGGAAAGCTGTTGCGGTTCCAGGAACGGTCGCCGGACTGGATTCCATTCTGCAGAAATGGGGACACCTGCCGCGCGCCAAGGTGATGGCACCGGCGATTGCACTGGCCCGGGACGGCTTCGTTCTGAACCAGGGCGATGCGGACCTCTTGCACACCTCGACACGCTATTTCCAGCATGACCCCTATGCCCGCGCGTTCTACCTGCGCCCTGATGGTACGCCGCTTCAGGTGGGCGACCGTCTGGTCCAGAAGGATCTGGCGGACTCGCTGGAACTGATCGCGAAGGAGGGGCCGAAGGCGTTCTATGACGGTCCGATCGCGAAAGAGATCGTGCGCGCCAGCACCGAAGGCGGCGGGATTCTTCAGCTTTCCGATTTCCAGAACTATCATATCCGCCACCTTGACCCGATCCGCTGCACCTACCGGGGCTATACGATCGACACGGCTCCCCCGCCGAGCGGTGGTGGCGTTGCGCTGTGCGAAATCCTGAACATTCTCTCCGGCTATGACATGCACGCGCTCGGCCTGCACACGGCGCCAGCCGTACAGCGCGAAGTCGAGGCCATGCGTCATGCCTATTCCGACCGGCGCGATCTGGGCGATCCGGATTTCGTGCATAATCCCGTCGAACATCTGATCGATCCGGCTTACGCCTATCAGATCCGACAGGGCATCCCGACCGATCATGCTCTCGTGTCCAGCACGCTCAGGGCAGGGGAAGCGCTTCCCGCACCTGTCGCGCAGGCTGCTCCTGACACGCAGGAAAAGCATGAGACGACACAGTTTTCCGTGCTCGATCATGAGGGAACGGCTGTTTCGGCAACCTATACGCTCAATGGCTGGTTCGGCGCGGGTGTGATGGGTGGCCATACTGGCATCTGGATGAACGACGAGATGGATGATTTCTCGTCCAAACCGGGTGCGCCCAACATGTTCGGCATTGTCGGTTCGGAAGCCAATGCGATTGCGCCGGGCAAGACGCCGCTGTCTTCGATGTCGCCGTCCATCGTCTCGCGTGATGGCAAGGTCGTTATGGTGATCGGCAGCCCCGGTGGGTCGCGCATTCCGACGATTACGCTCTCCGCCATTCTCGGGGTAATCGATTACGGGCTGGATATCCGTCAGGCCATCGACCTGCCGCGAATCCATGAACAGTGGGAGCCTTCGGCTGTTGAGCTTGAGCAGGGCGCGCTGTCTGACGCAGCCATGCAGACTCTCAAGTCCGAAGGGTATGCCCTGTCGCCCCATCGCCCGTGGGGTGTGGCGGAAGGCATCCTTGCCGATCGTCCGAGCCTGAAGGCCCCGAAGACCGGCCTGATCTATGGTGCAGCCGACCCGCGGCACATGGGCGGTGCGGCTGTCGGCGAATAAGACGCGGGAATGAGGGCGCACTCTGATGATTGGGGGTTGTCAGACACCCCTGTCTCCGTGTTAGGAGAGCGCCGGGAGGTCGGCTTTGGACGGATACCTTGCCAACCCGGTCAGGTCCGGAAGGAAGCAGCCGCAGTGAGTTTTATCCGGGTTGAATGTCCGGCCTCCTACCTCACACAGTTACCGGACGCTCTTTTTTACGCAGCGTCCCGACCGTTTTCTAACGGTCCCATCCTCCGTGCTGAGGGTTCGACATTTCCATGACAGACGAAAACGACGATCTCCCCCTGCCGCCCGACACTGGTGGCGGTTTTTTCGGAGACGCACCAGCACAGGACATTCCTGCGCCCCCGGCTGCCGAGGCCGCGCCTTATCGCGTTCTGGCCCGCAAATACCGGCCGCAGACTTTCGATGACCTGATCGGGCAGGACTCGCTCGTTCGCATCCTGCGCCGCGCGTTCGAGCTCAAGCGTGTGGCCCATGCCTTCATGCTGACGGGTGTGCGCGGTGTGGGCAAGACAACGACTGCCCGCATCATTGCCCGCGCCTTGAACTGCATTGGCCCGGACGGCAACGGTGGCCCGACCGCCGATCCCTGCGGTGTCTGCGCCAACTGCACCGCCATTCTGGCGGACCGCCATCCCGACGTGCTGGAAATGGATGCCGCCTCCCGCACGGGCGTGGATGATGTGCGCGAAATCATTGAAGCCACGCGTTTTCGTCCGATGCAGGCGCGCATGAAGGTCTTCATCATCGATGAAGTCCACATGCTGTCGCGTAATGCCTTCAATGCGCTGCTCAAAACGCTTGAAGAGCCGCCGCCGCAGGTCACGTTCATTTTCGCCACGACCGAACTGCGCAAGGTTCCGGTCACGGTTCTGTCCCGCTGTCAGCGTTTCGATCTGCGCCGCGTTCCGCAGTCTCTGCTGGCCGGGCATTTCCATAATATCACGCTGAAGGAAGGGGCGACCCTTTCGGAAGACGCGCTGGCCCTGATCGCCCGTGCGGCGGATGGTTCCGTGCGTGACGGGCTCTCGCTGCTCGATCAGGCTATTGCGCAGGGGGCCAGTGATGCGGATGCCGTGGCCGACATGCTGGGTCTGGCGGATCGTGGTCTGGTTTTCGATCTGCTGGACGCGCTCATGGCGGGCAAGCCTGCCGATGCGCTGGATCTGACCGATCAGGCCTATGCCCGCGGTGCGGATCTGGGGGTGCTGCTGGCGGATCTGCTGGATCTGCTGCATCTGATTTCGCGTCTCAAGGCCATTCCGTCCTTGCGGGAAGGCCGGGATCTGCCGGAGGCCGAACGCACACGCGGCGGGGCTCTGGCCGACCGTCTGTCCAATGCGGTTCTGGGTCGCGCATGGCAGATCCTGCTGAAGGGGGTGCAGGAAATCGAGACGGCCCCGGATCGTCGTCAGGCGGCTGAGATGGTGCTGATCCGCCTGTGTCATGCCAGCCTGCTGCCGACGCCGGACCGGCTGATCCGCCAGTTGACGGAAGGGGGGCAGGATCTGTCCCTGCCAGCCGGGCCTTTCACGCCGCCAGGTGGGGCATCTGCAGCCACGCAGTCAGGGGCTGCAGTCAGCGGTATCGCCTCGACTAATGTCAGCGAAAGCTCAGGCGGTCCTGCGCCTCGGGCGCATGTGCGGCTGGTTGCGAATGGTGGAACGATTCTCGAGCCCGGTGTTGGTTATGCCGAAGCTGCTCCGGAGCCTGAACCCGAACCTGAACTTCTGCCGCCGCCCCGGACATGGCGCGAGATGGTGGCGATGGTGGCGCGGGAGCGCGAGCCCGTTCTTCACGGACTGCTCCGCAACGCTGTCCATCTTGTGCGTTTCTCGCCCCCCGACGTCCAGATTCGCGCCGAAGAGCCGCAGGCCCGTATCGAGCGTCAGCTTCAGAAACTGCTCGACCGTGTCTATCCCGGCCAGTGGCGTGTCAGTGCCTCGACCGCTTCGGGTGAGCCGACACTCGACGAGCAGGGCGCAGAGGTTGTGGCCATCAATCAGGCCTCGGTGGAGGAACATCCGCTGGTGCAGGCCATCCTGAAAGCTTTTCCCGGTGCGAAAATCGGGGAAGTTCAAGACCACTCCCTTGATGAATACGGCCTGCCGCCGGAAATCACGGTGCCGCTGACCGATGATGCTCCACCCGATCTGGAATTCGCGCCGTTGGATGCCGATTTCCTTGATGAAGACGATCTGAACCTGAACTGAAGGACATACCCATGAAAAACCTTGCCGGACTGATGAAGCAGGCCAGCCAGATGCAGGCCAAGATGGAAGCCGCCCAGAGCAATCTGGCGTCTCTCGTGGTCGATGGTTCCGCTGGCGCCGGACTGGTAACGGTCAAGCTGACAGGGAAGGGCGAAATGCGCGACCTGAAAATTGATCCGCAACTGGCCGATCCGACGGATATTGAAACGCTTCAGGACCTGATCGTGGCGGCCTATACGGACGCGAAAGCCAAGGCCGAGGCTGCAAGCTCCGAAGCCATGCGCGACGTGACGGGTGGTCTTGATCTTCCGGCAGGCCTGAAACTGCCGTTCTGATCCGGCTGGCGGGGATTTTACGCCCATGTTGGGCCACGGCGATATAGACCAACTGATTACGATGCTCGCGCGTCTGCCGGGGCTGGGGCCACGCTCGGCCCGTCGGGCCGCGCTGGCGCTTCTGCGTCAGCCGGAAAGCCGGATGCTACCGCTCGCCCATCTGATGGAGCGCGCAGCCACGAGCGTGAAGACCTGCACGCAATGCGGCAATCTCGATACAGTCGACCCGTGCCATATCTGCACGGACACCGCGCGGGATCAGGGGCTGATCTGCGTGGTCGAGACGGTGGGCGATCTCTGGGCGCTGGAACGTGCGGGCGTTCATCGCGGGGTCTATCAGGTTCTGGGCGGTACCCTGTCTGCACTGGCCGGGCTGGGGCCGGATGATCTGAACGTTCGCCCGCTGTTCGAGCGGATCGAGAAAGGCGGGGTGAGGGAAGTCATTCTTGCCCTGAGCGCCACCGTTGAGGGGGCGACCACCGCACACTGGCTTCAGGAGCGTCTGCTCCCCACAGGCATGAGTGTGACGCGTGTGGGCCACGGTGTGCCTATGGGCGGCGCGCTGGACGTGCTGGATGACGGCACGCTCGCTGCGGCGCTGACGGCCCGGCGGTCTTTGTGAGTATGGCGTCGTTTCAGATTTCTCCGCGTGTTCCCCGTGTGGCTCTTGTGACGGGCAGCGCCCGGCGCATTGGAGCGGCGCTGGTGGAAATGCTGGCCGGGCAGGGGTTTGCGGTCGCTATCCACTGTCGCGACAGTACCCGTGAGGCCGAAGAACTACTGGAGCGGATCGGCGGCAAAGGCTGTGTTCTAAAGGCCGATCTGTACCGTGAAGAGGAAGTCGAGGCACTTCTGCCCAGTGTAGAAGCCGTTTTGGGGCCCGTTGGCGTCCTCATCAACAACGCGTCCGCTTTCATTCGTGACGAGATGGGCAGCGTTACCCGCGAAAGCTGGGATCTGCACCTCGAAACCAATCTCCGTGCGCCGTTCGCCCTCTCACAGGCTATGGCACAGGCGCTTCCTGACGGAGCCGAGGGCCTGATTCTGAACATGCTGGATCAGCGCGTGTGGAACCTGACGCCGCATTTCGTCAGCTATACCCTGTCCCGCACAGGGCTTTGGACTCTGACGCAGACCATGGCGCTGGCACTTGCCCCCCGGGTCCGGGTGAACGCCATCGGGCCCGGTCCGGTTCTTCCCGCCGTACGACAGACGCAGGAGCATTTTGACAGCATGTGCGCCCGCACACCGCTGCAGCATGGCTCATCCCCCGAAGAGATCGCTCAGGCCGCACTGGCGCTGTTTGCACTGCCTTCAGTGACAGGGCAGATGCTGGCGCTGGATGGCGGGCAGCATCTGAACTGGTCTCCGGCCTCCTGAAGCTCAGGGGCGCAGGGCTGCGGGAAGATAATCTTCCACCACGAGGGAAATTGGCGCGTCATCCGTGCCCCGGCGCAGAAGCGCCCTGTTCTCCAGAACGATTCCGGAGGCTTCCCCCGGAAAACGTGTTTCCAGTCTTTCCCGTCGGAAAGCAGTCTGCTGCACGACGCGTCCGAACGGTGTGTCGGTCTGTTCCAGCAGTGTGTTCATGGCCGGGGACAGCCGTTCCGGTACATACCAGTTCCAGGCATCCGAGAGCACAGTCTCGCCGCAGAGCAGCCGGACATGCCGCGTGTTGACCTGATGCGTTTCCGTCACCTGCAATAGGCTCAGGATGTCTTCCGTTACGGGCCGGTCCACGCTCAGGCGCAGGACGCGGATCGGAGACGGGCAGCGGGACTGAAGAACCGCCGTTGCGCTGGGGCGGCTGTCGAGCCGGGCCCTGAATGCGCGAACGGCTGCGCTGTCCGGGGCGAAAACGCCTTCCGGATCAGAGCAGCCGTTCATCAGTGCCGCCAGAAGAGCGGCACAAAGGAGCTTTGCAACAACTTTAGTTGTCGTCGCGGTCGTCCTTGTCGTTCGGAACTTCGATGTCGTTGCTGAGATCGTCGTCATCGTCCAGATCGTCGTCCGGGGCGATCACATCGTCATCGTCCTCGTCATCGGCGACTTCCAGATCCACGTCGTCCTCATGCTCGTTGGCCTGAGGCTTCGGATCTTTTTCTTCCGGCAGCGGAACTTCGCTGCGCTTGAGACGGGAATCGTCCGGCTGGGTCGTGCCGCATTTCGGGCACACCGCCGGGACGCGGTTCAGGTCATAGAAGCGGGCGTTGCATTCAACGCATGTCCGTTTCAGACCGAGTTCGGGTTTTGCCATTGTGCGGGAACCTGTTGATGCCTCGAATAAGGAACGCGGCCATGCCAGCTTGTGCGCGTCCTGTCAAATCCCATCGCATGATTCCTGCCAGTTTTTGGGCGCATGACTGCACCTTCAAGATGCGATTGACAGGTATGGGGCACCCCAGCAAAAACATCTTCATGCAAGTCTCGCGCCCCCTGACCGTCTCCGTGTCCCTTAAGGGACTTTCTGGCCGCACCCGTGTTCCGGGTGACAAATCCATCAGCCACCGTTCGCTGATGCTCGCCGCCCTCGCCTCCGGTCGCACCCGTGTCACCGGCCTGCTCGAAGGCGAGGACGTGCTGCGGACCGCCGATGCCATGCGCGCACTTGGCGCGACCATCACGCGGGAGGGCACGGAGTGGACCATTGAAGGCCGTGGCGTGGGCGCTCTGACCGAGCCTGCGGACGTTCTGGATATGGGCAACTCCGGCACGGCGGCCCGCCTGCTGGCGGGGATTTTGTCGTCCCATGCGTTCAACAGCGTCATGACGGGCGATGCCTCGCTGCGGTCTCGGCCCATGCGCCGCGTGACTGCGCCTCTGGCGGTCAATGGTGCCGAGTTTCTGACGCGTGAAGGCGGTCGTCTGCCGATGGCCGTTCGTGGGACGGGAGAGGCGAAACCGATCGAATACCGCCTTCCGGTTGCGTCCGCGCAGGTCAAGTCCGCCATTCTGCTAGCGGGTCTAAACGCGCATGGCACCACGGTCGTGGAAGAGCCTGTCGCCACGCGCGATCATACGGAAAACATGCTCCGGCATTTCGGGGTTGAAGTGGATGTCTCGCGTCTTGATGCGGGTGGACGCCGAATCGCCCTGACGGGGCCGGTCGTCATGACCGCGCGGGATGTGACGGTTCCGGGAGACCCATCTTCGGCGGCTTTCCCGATCGTCGCGGCTCTGCTGGTGCCGGGGTCTGATATCTGGATCGAGGGCGTGGGTCTCAACCCGCTGCGGACAGGGCTGTTTACGACGCTGATCGAGATGGGGGCGTCCCTCTCCATCGAGAACGAGCGTGTGGAAGGTGGCGAGCCGGTTGGCGATCTGCATGTCCGTCACAGCCAGCTCAAAGGCGTGGACGTTCCGCCCGAGCGTGCGCCGTCCATGATCGATGAATACCCGGTCCTTGCCGTGGCCTGCGCCTTTGCAGAGGGTCCGTCCCGCCTGCGTGGGCTGGAAGAGCTGCGCGTGAAGGAAAGCGACCGTCTGGCCTCTACTGTCGCCCTGCTCAATGTGAACGGCGCCGAAACCGAGGTGATTGGAGACGACCTCATCGTGAAGGGGGCTGATGCCCCTCTCGGCGGCGGCACGGTCCAGACCCATATGGATCATCGCCTTGCCATGAGTGCCGTCGTGCTTGGTCTTGCAGCTGCAAAGCCTGTGAAGGTGGACGATACGGCTTTCATTGAAACCAGCTTTCCCGGCTTCGTGGAGTTGATGAACGCTCTTGGCGCAGGGCTGAAGGCGTGACGGCTCGTCCGCTCGTTATTGCTGTTGATGGGCCTGCTGCTGCCGGTAAGGGAACGCTCGCCAAGGCTCTGGCTGCGAAACTGGGCTTGCCCTATCTCGACACCGGACTGCTGTATCGCGCCGTTGCCCGCCGGATGGTGAATGCCGGACTGGACCCGGCTGGTGATGCTTCCGCTGAGGCGCAGGCTCTGCAACAGGCTGATCTGGCCCGGACGGACCTGCGTGTTCCTGAGATCGATCGTGGGGCGTCTGTGGTGGCGGCACAGCCTGCTGTTCGCGCTGCCTTGCTGGACCGTCAGCGCGTTTTTGCGTCCGAAACCGGTGCGGTCGTGGACGGGCGCGATATCGGGACTGTCGTTTTCCCGGATGCGGACGTGAAATTCTTCATCACGGCCTCTCCGCGTACCCGTGCCTTACGTCGACATCGTCAGGTGGCGGGCGAGACTCCGTTGGAAGGCTCTGCCCTTGAGGCGGCCGTGTCCGAGCTCGTGGCGCGGGACGCGCGTGACTCCTCGCGGGAAACGGCTCCGCTGGTTCAGGCCGCGGATGCCGTTCTGATCGAAACGGACGGGCTTTCTGCCGCAGAGGTTCTTGATAAAGCCTGCGAAATCGTGGCCCTGCGTCACACGCGGCGCTGAACCGACGCGATAACAGCCCAAAAACGGCTTTTTTTATTGACACCACGCCCCCGTAGGGTGTTGGTGCAGCGTATCGCCCGCCCCGAAGGGGAGGGGGATGGTCTGTCCCGCGTCTGGCGGGCAGGTCTTACAGCCAACAACCCGATCTGACCGTTTAGCGGCGGCGGGGAGACGTCCGGTCCATTACTGGGTCTGGCGCAGACGTGGACATCCGCTCCGGTCAAGGAACGGGCGTCCGGGAATATCGTATCTACATGGCTTCAGCCACTCAGAACACCTCGACCGATCGCGGTTTCGAGGATTTTGCAGCCCTTCTCGACGAGACCCTGGGTCGCGATACCGGCTTTGAAGGCTCGGTTGTCACGGGCCGTGTTGTCCGCCTGACCGATGAATTCGCCATCGTCGATGTCGGCCTCAAGAGCGAAGGCCGCGTTTCCCTTAAGGAATTCGGTCCGGCCGGCGTTGCCCCGGACGTGAAGCCGGGCGACGTTGTCGAGCTTTATGTCGAGCGTTACGAAGACCGTGACGGCTCCATCGTGCTGTCGCGCGAGAAGGCTCGTCGCGAAGAGGCATGGACTGCTCTGGAGCGTGCATTCGGCAACAACCAGCGCGTCAACGGCACGATCTACGGTCGCGTCAAGGGTGGCTTCACGGTTGATCTCGGTGGCGCCATGGCGTTCCTTCCGGGCAGCCAGGTCGACATCCGTCCGGTTCGTGACGTCGGACCCCTGATGGGTCATCCGCAGCCGTTCCAGATCCTCAAGATGGACCGCGCTCGTGGCAACATCGTTGTCTCGCGTCGTGCCGTTCTTGAAGAGACCCGTGCGGAACAGCGCTCCGAGCTGATCCAGGGCCTGAAGGAAGGCATGATCCTCGACGGCGTCGTCAAGAACATCACCGACTACGGTGCGTTCGTTGACCTCGGCGGCGTTGATGGCCTCCTGCATGTCACGGACATCGCCTGGAAGCGCATCAACCACCCGTCCGAAGCGCTGCAGATCGGTCAGCCGGTTCGCGTGCAGGTCATCCGCTTCAACTCCGATACGCAGCGTATCTCCCTGGGCATGAAGCAGCTTGAAGCTGACCCCTGGGAAAACGTCGCCATCAAGTATCCGGCTGGAGCACGCTTCACGGGCCGCGTCACGAACATCACCGATTACGGTGCATTCGTGGAGCTGGAGCCGGGCGTCGAAGGTCTGGTGCACGTTTCCGAAATGTCCTGGACGAAGAAGAACGTCCATCCGGGCAAGATCGTCGCCACTTCGCAGGAAGTCGACGTCATGGTTCTGGATGTGGACAGCTCCAAGCGTCGCATCTCCCTCGGCCTCAAGCAGGTTCAGCGCAACCCTTGGGAACAGTTCGAGGAAGAGCACAAGGTCGGTTCGATCATCGAAGGCGAGATCCGCAACATCACCGAGTTCGGTCTGTTCGTTGGTCTTTCCGCAGACATCGACGGCATGGTTCACATGTCCGATCTCTCTTGGGACGAAGCCGGCGAAGCAGCCATGGCGCATTACGAGAAGGGCCAGATCGTCAAGGCCAAGGTTCTCGATGTGGATCCCGAGAAAGAGCGTATCTCCCTGGGCATCAAGCAGCTTCAGGAAGATCCGGCAGCTGACACCCTGTCTCGCGTTCAGAAGGGTGCTGTCGTGACCTGCGTCGTGACCGCTGTTCAGAGCAACGGGATCGAAGTGAAGGTTGATGACGTCCTGCAGGGCTTCATCCGTCGCGCTGAACTGGCCCGTGACAAGGCCGAGCAGCGTCCGGAGCGTTTCGCAGTCGGTGAAAAGGTTGACGCCAAGGTCGTCTCCGTTGACCGCGCGTCGCGCAAGCTGGCTCTGACGATCCGCGGCCGTGAGGTCGAGGAAGACAAGGCTGCCATCAACGAGTACGGGTCTTCTGACTCCGGCGCGTCCCTGGGTGACATTCTGGGTGCCGCCATCCGCCGTCGTAACACGGACGCCTGAGCATCTGCACAGGCCACCGAAAGAGGTTTTTCTCTTTCGGTCGGAGAATAAAGGGTCGCTTCGGCGGCCCTTTTTTTTATTAAAAATTCCTTCTTTTGCGGTGGGCTTTTTCTTAAACGTGTCATCCGCTACACAAGAAGATGCGTTGAGATAAAAATACCGTAAACGGAAGGCATGTTCTGCTGAAATCCGGACGGCTGGCCAATATTGAATATGGGAGTGGGCGTCAGCGCCCAGGAGATTGATGGCGGTCATTTACAACACGAACTATACCCACAATCCCAATTCCTATCTGACATTGGCTGTACAGCGGGCGGCTCAGGCGCTTTTCGGCAAAGACAATGTCGCGGTCGCAGACAACATGAGCCTTGCGGGGATCGCCGCTTCAGGCGAACATGATGTCCTGATCTGTCTGGACGCCCAGCGCATCAATCTTCCGCTGATCCGTCGGGTCCGCCCTGCTTTCAAGACCATGATCCTCTGGACGTTTGAAGATCCTTTCATGCGGGATTTCAATGTCGAGAATGCCGAGCTTTTTGACTTTGTCTTCACGAATGACCCGTCCTGCGCCGAATACTATCATGGCAAGGGACATTACCTTCCCCTGGCTGCCAGCCCGTCGATCCATGAACGGAGTGTGCTTCCCGCTGACGCTCTGGAATACGATATTTTCTTTGCGGGGACGATGTGGCCCAATCGCGTCCATACCCTGCGCAAGGTCATTGCGGCGTTCCCCGATGCCCGGCTCAAGCTGGTCTGTCCGACCAACGAGTTCCTGCCGCCTCTGCCAGCCGATCTGGCAGCTCTCGCCATTCAGCGTCCTATCAGCCATGAGGCTTTCATAGATTTCGCGAATGTCAGCGCCGTTACTCTGACCATGTTCCGCGATTACGCGAGCCATGGCGAGGTCAGTCAGGCGACGGCGCCCGGCCCGCGTTTCTTCGAACTCGCTCTGGCGGGCGCGGCGCAGGTCGTGGAAGCTCCGGAAAGTATGGACGCCGCCCATTTCGAGACAGTGAATGGCATTGAACTGGCCCGGGATGCCAATCAGGTCGTGGCCGCCATCGCAAAGCTGCTCAAGCAGAAAGGTGCGCGTCGCAATGCTGCGCTGGCCGCGCAGAAGTCGGTTCTGTCGCAGCATCTTTACGAACATCGACTTGAGAAAATCCGCAGTATTACCGGAGCCGATTTTGGCCGTCGCACCCATGCGATTGCGCCGCTGCACCGGCGCAGGCGGCTGCGTGTGCTGATGTGCACACATTCCACAATTCATGAGCAAGCATGGGGCGGTGTCGAGGTCTATCAGCAGGGTCTTTGCACGCTGCTGGCGCGTGACGTAGAATATTTCTACTGGTTGCGTCGCGGAAATTTCTGCCGCCTGACAACAGCCAATGGTCACGAACTGGAGCGTTTTGACGTCCCGGAAGTGGGCTGGCAGGACGCCATGTGTGATGCGCCCGAAGAAATGGCGTTTTCAAGCGTTCTCAGTCAGTACAACATTGATCTCGTCCATTTCCAGCATCTGGGCCACCATGCCCTGTCGCTGCCGATCATTGCCAAGGCAAACGGGACGGGCGTGATTTTCTCCGCCCATGATTTCTGGCTGCTTTCCGCACGTTACAATCTGCTCAATCATGAGCTGCGTTATGTCGAAGACGAGATCCGTTCCGTTCTCGCGGCCGACATTACCCTCAAGGCATCAGAAAATGTGGAACATGGCGGGGAGCAGACGCGCCGCGCCTTCGTGGCGAAGATGCTGCACTCGGTTGATGCCATCTTGTTCGGGACGGTTCACTCGCGTAATCTAACGCATGAGATCTATCCGGTTCTCGATAGCAAGCGCAGCCTCGTGATGGGTATTCCGAGCCCGGACAATACGGTTCCGGTTCTGAGAAAAGCGTATCAACCTCTCGGGGAACGCCCTCTTGGCGTCGCGATTGTCGGAAATTTCCTGCGGACCAAGGGTGCAGACACGATCCTCAGCCTGATCGAGATCGCGCATCCGGATCATTTCGTTTTTCATATTTTCGGATATCTGAGCCCGGAATATGAGGCGGTGCTGACGGCTGTCCCGCGTGCGAATGTCAAGATTTATGGCCGTTACAACATGGGGGACATTGACGCGCTGAAAGTCGCGGATGTCGCACTGAACCTCTCGATCTGGCCCGAGACATATTGCATTTCTCTCTCCGAAGCGTGGCAGAATGGGCTTATTCCCATCGTGACGGATGTGGGAGCTCTGGGAGACCGCGTGGAAAACGGTGTGAACGGTTTCAAGGTTCCCATCAGCCGTCCCAGCATGGTGCTTGAGCGTCTGGAGCTTCTGCGTTCTTCCGAGCCGCTGCGCCGTCAGATCATGCAGAACATTACGCCGGCGCTCTGGACCCATGCGCGGGACTATGCTGACGAGCTTCTCGCCCTTTATCACGATACGGCCCCGAGGCGTGAAATGGGCGTCTCCGAACTGCGTCTGGATGCCGGGCAGGTTCACCTGCTGCCGCATGCGTCATGGCGTCATCAGGCTCCCCCGCGTCACATTTTCGACCCTCCGACCGCCCGTGACCTGTCTGTGGAGCTGCCGGTCGCGATTTCAGACTGGTTCTCCGTGCAGGGCGCGGAGTGCTATATCGACGATATCTGCCACCATGTTTTCTCCGGCCTGGATGAAGAGGTTTTTCAGGGGGCGTCCGAGTTCCATATCCGAGGCTGGATGATCCTTCCCGGTGTGAGTTCTGCCGGACAGATGTTTACGGTTCTGATCGGCGAAGATCCGGATAGTCCGATGATTTTTCTGGAATGCCAGCGCGAAATCAGGGGCGATATCGCGGAGCTTTTCGTCGATGCGCCCCGACGTGCCGGTTTCTTGGGGAAGGTCGCGCTGCGTGGCAAGTGGTGTGAAGGGCGTTTCCGCGTCGGTCTGATCAATGTGATCAACGGTCAGGGTGCGTTCCAGCTGACTCCGATTCAGATCGAGGTTGAAGGCGGACAGATCCGGAACATTGCCCGTAGTGTTCCGTCGAACGATCTTGTCCTGTCTGACTTCCATCGTGTTTCTCACAGCAATGGTCTGATGCGGAATGTTAAACTGTCCGGTGTCGGCAAACACCCGATGCATCCGTACACGACGGGTGCTCTGGAGTATTTCATTGACGAGTTCAGTGGGCTGATCGGTGATCTCTCTCTTCCCTCCGATCCTGAATCTCCTCTGGTGGTCTGCGGATGGATATTCTTCCGTAATCTGTCTCGAGCCGGGCAGGTTTATGGTGGCCTGGTTTCGGAAAGTCGGGAAGAAATCATCTTCTTTGCGATGGACCGGGTGGCCCGCACCGATGTCGGCAAGGTTCACCGGGACGCGCCGCTCTGCGTCGGGTTCAGAGGGGAGTTTCTGCCGCGTGAAGGCTATGCGCGTCCGCTCGATGGTGTCTATCGCTTCATTCTCGTGAACGTCGTGGGAGATGTGTACGGATCGAGAATGACGGACATCGTCGTGACATTTGCCGAGGGGGCTGTCCTGACGGTCGAACGGACGGACGTGCAACCCCATGACGTCGAGCGTGCCGAGCGTCTTCTCGCGGCAAAGATTATTTCCTGACCTGCGAGCGGGAGGCTTGCCCCTGATGTCTGAAAGTGTTGCAGCGCCACTGTCAGAGAAGCGTATCCCTAGATGGTCCCGCTTTGATGCGCAGTGGTATCTGTTGCGCTATCCCGAGGTTCGGGATTGGATGCGGGAAGAGGGGCAGGAGGGCCCGTATGAGTTCTATCTGCAGACGGGCCAGCGTTACGGACATTCCCCCAATCGGTATTTTGACGAGGTGTGGTATCGCGAGACCCACAAGGATGTGCGTCAGGGTCTCATCCGTGAAGAGTGGGCGTCAGGGTTTGAGCACTATATCGCGACGGGTTACAAAACCCACGCGCCGCACTGGCTGTTCGATGAACCGGGCTATCGCCGCCGCTATCCGGAGCTGACACAGCGTTTTCTGACCGAAAACGGCTTTCTCAACGGCTACGACCATTTTCTTGAGATCGGCGAAAGTCATTACTACCGGGGGCATCATTTCTTCGATGATGAACTCTGCCGGGAACTGGCGCTGACATTTCCGGATCATTTCGACAGCCGGATTGGCCTGTTCGGCTCCTGGCTTGGTCTGCCGGCACATGTTGCCGATGCCGGACGCGTTTCCTGGTATTTTGATCCGGTCTGGTATCTGACGCGCTATCCAGAAGTCCGTCAGGAGATCGCTGCCGGACATTATTCGAGTGCCCTGCATCATTACCTCACGAACGAAACGCCCCGGCTTTTCGATCCTCAGGAGTTCTTTTCCGAACAGTTCTACGCTTCGGCCCATCCCGACATTCTTCCTTCGCTGGAGCATGGTTTTTTTCGTAACGGTTATGATCATTTCGTCCGTTACGGTGCGCAGGAAGGCCGTATTCCGCAGGCAGGCGTGGATCTTGCGGCCCATATGTCGCA
This sequence comes from Gluconobacter sp. Dm-74, assembly GCF_018256135.1. Classification (NCBI taxonomy): domain Bacteria; kingdom Pseudomonadati; phylum Pseudomonadota; class Alphaproteobacteria; order Acetobacterales; family Acetobacteraceae; genus Gluconobacter; species Gluconobacter sp. Dm-74. The sequence continues at coordinate 200,774 of NZ_JAERLX010000006.1, forward strand.
GACGCAGGTCCGCAACGATGTGCGCAATCGTCTGTATGACAGCGCGTTTGCCCATCTTGTGGCGGGGCGCACGGGTCTGGGCGAGGGACGGATGGCGGCTCTTGCGGCTGTTTCCGCCATTCCAGAGGAACAGTCCCGGACGCTGTTCGAACGTGAGGCCGAAGCCATCCTGCCGTCACTAGTCCGCCATCCGCTGGATTTCACCGTTCATGGCGTGCCCGAAGTCAGTGTGCTGATGGTGGTTTATGACCGGATCGCCCTGACGGCACAGGCCCTAGCATCCCTGCGTGCCAACTATGGCGGAAATATTCAACTCATCCTCGTGGACTCCGGTTCTCATGACCAGACGCGGCATATCGGCCGGATGGTGCGCGGCGCCACGATCCTGCGTTATCGGCACAATATCGGATATCTTCAGGGCTGTAATCTTGCGCTGGAAAAAGCGGAAGCGCCGCTTACATTGTATCTGAACAACGATATCCGCCTTTATCCCGATGCCATTCTGCATGCCCTGAAGCGGTTTCATGGGCAACCTGATATCGGGGCTGTCGGCGGCAAACTGATCCGGACAAACATGCGTCTTCAGGAAGCCGGATCGATCATCTGGCGGGACGGAGCGACTTACGGCTATCTGCGTGAGGACGACCCAAACCTGACGAGCGCCAATTTTGTCCGGGACGTGGATTATTGTTCAGCCGCTTTTTTAATGGTGCGGACTGCACTGCTGCGTCGTCTTGGCGGATATGATCCGCGTTACATGCCTGCTTATTTTGAGGATGCGGATCTGTGTGTGCGGATTCTCAAGGCCGGGAAGAGGATTGTCTATGATCCGAGCGTGGTCATCGAGCATCTGGAATTCGGAAGTTCAGGTGCGGCCGGCTCCCATGCCCTAATCCGCGGTAACCTGAAAACCTTTGCGCGTCTGCAACAGGATTTCCTGCGGCATCAGCAGCCCGCCCATATCCGCAATGCCGTGCTTGGCCGTGAACATCGCGTCAGCCAGCGCAGGAGAATTCTTTTCATCGAGGATCGTCTGCCGCTGCGTCGTCTGGGGTCGGGGTATGTCCGCTCCAACGACATCATCCGCGAGATGACGGCTCTTGGGTATCAGGTTACGGTTTTCCCCGTTCTGCTGCGGGATCAGACATCTATCGACCTGTTCGGGGATTTTCCCGAAACGGTGGAACTGATCGTCGACCGTAATTTTTCCAGCTTTGCCGATTTTATTCAGGAACGTGTGGGATATTACGATCTGGTCTGGATCGGCCGCACGCATAATCTGGAACGCCTTCTGCCGCTGCTCAATGAATCAAGCCGCTATCTTCCGGTCGCCGGACCAGTTCTGGATACGGAGGTGATTGCCACGCCGCGGACGCTGGAGCGGATACGGATTCTGGGCCTTCCGGCTCCGGAGATCAGTTTCGACGAGATGCTTCAGCAGGAACTGGACTGTGCCCGTTTCTGTCAGAAGGTCCTGACGGTGACGACCCATGATGCCGCACTGGCGCGCCGCGCGGGTTGTGTGAATGTCTCGGTACTTGGACATGAGCTGAGCCCCCAGCCGACCCCCGCCCCGTTCGAGAACCGTCACAACATCCTGTTCTTTGGCGCGATTCATGACGAGGGTGCCCCCAACCATGACAGTCTTGTCTGGTTCGTGGAGAGCGTTCTGCCTCTTTTGGACAGGGTTTTGCCGCCGGATGTCCATTTTACGATTGCGGGTTTTGTCGGGCCGGATGTGGATATGACGGTCTTTTCGACCAACAGCCGGGTCGAGATCGTGGGGCCTGTCGGGGATCCGCGGGAGCTGTTCGATCGGCACAGGGTTTTTGTCGCGCCGACGCGGTTTGCTGGGGGTATTCCCTTCAAGGTTCATGAAGCAGCGTCTTATGGTCTGCCGCAGGTTGTGACGACGTTGCTTCAGCAGCAGCTTGGCTGGGCTGAGGGTGTCGAGATTCTGGCAGCTCCGGCGGATGATCCGCAGGCTTTCGCGGCGGCTGTGGAACGGCTTTATCGGGACGGAAAACTGTGGGAGACTCTGCGCAGCGGGGCCCTTGCGGCTGTCGAGCGGGACTGTTCTCCGGCCGATTTCCGACAGACACTGTCTGAGATTGTTCAGAACTGCATGGCATGACGGACCGGATACGACCGGTTTTAGAAGTTTGGGGAGAGCAGGAAGGTTATGGACGCAGTGAATGATACGGTCGTGGACGTCGAAAACGTCAGCGTGACGGATAGCGCACCAGCCGGCATGACCGGCCGGGTGCTCGTCTGTAGCGGTGGGCGGTATGAAAGTCAGGCCAACACGCAGATCCGCGAGTCCATCATGGATGGCTGGGCGGACTGTTTTGGCGAGGAAAATGTCACGGCCGTTCATATCTCGGCCGCAGCCAGCTCCATCCGGTTCCTCAAGCCGACGATCGTCTTTGCCATCGGCTCCTATCTTCCTGAAAGCACCTATTTCGGTGAGGTTTGCCGAGAGGCGAAGAAGATCGGCGCCGTCACGGTCTTCTGGGCGACCGAAGACCCCTATGAGCAGGATGCGAACTATCGCATTGCCGACGATTTCGATGTGATTTTCTCCTGTGATCGCTGGGGCCATAATTTCTACCAGCGCGAGAGGGTGTTCCATCTGCCGCTGGCGGCGAGTCCGAAGCTGCATTACGGCGAAATCGAAGATCATGCGGAAAAGACGATCGACGTTCTGTTCTGTGGTGTTGCGTTCACCAATCGCAAGGATATCGTCCGCAATCTTCTGCCAGCATTGCGGGATCTGAACATCAAGATCGTTGGGCCGGGCTGGGGGGAACTGGGGATCGGGTTCTCCGATGCCCGGATCGAGAAGTCTCAGCTTGTCGAGCTGTATCGCCGGTCCAAGCTGGTATTGAATCTGGGGCGCTCGCTGAGCTTTGAGAACAAGCGATTCATCATTGCGCCTTCCACGCCGGGGCCGCGGACCTTCGAGGCTGCGCTGGCCGGGGCGTTTCAGGTGTTCCATGAAGACACCCATGAAATCCGTCGTTATTATTCGGCTGATGAAATTCCGGTTTTCTCGAACCGTGTTGATTTCGAACGACTGGTTGCGACCTATCTCAACAACAACGAACTGCGTGTGAAGATGGCGCGCAAGGCGCAGGCGCGGACGCAGGCTGAGCATCTGTACCGGCACCGCATTCAGTATGCGCTGCGTGTTCTGAAAGACGAGGGCTTGATCGACTGATCCTCCTTCAGGACGACCCTCATAAAAAAGGCCGCGGAACTGCTTCCGCGGCCTTTTGTGTTTGAAAGCCGGTTCAGTTCGGCTGTGGGCCCATGACGATCTGGGCGAGATCGGTCGGGCGGACCCATTTGCGGAAAGCAGCCTGCACCTGCTGCGGGGTCATGTCATAGATGGCCTGCGCGGCCTTGGCTTGACTGTCGAGCGGCAGGTCCAGCGCGATCAGGGACAGATAGCTTCCGGCCAGGGCGCTGAAGCTGGCGCGGGACATGGGCTGGCTGCGCAGAAGGGTGGCCTTGGCGAGGTCGAGGCTTTCCTGTGAGACGGGGGTGGTCCGCATGTTTTCGACATCCTTCACGGCAAGTGCGCGGGCCTTGCTGACCTTGTCGGGATCAGCGCCGAACGTAATGCCGAAGCCGCTACGGGTGCGGGAATAATTGAAACCGCTTCCGGCGCCGTAAACATAGCCCGTCTTGACGCGCAGATCCTGCATCAGGCGCGAGGAGAACCCGTCTCCGAGGATCGTGTTGCCAACGGCAAGGGCGTGACGATCCGGGTCGGTTACTTTCATGCCGATGGTCTCGACGAGTTTGACTTCGTCCTGCGAACGGCCCGGATCCGCGACCACGGCCTGAGAGGCGCGGCTGAGGGGGATTGCGGGCAGATCGACGTCAGGCTTGGGTCCTGTGGCCTTCCAGCCGCCGAACGCCTTTTCGACGTCCGCCTTCGCGGCCTCGGGGGTGATGTCGCCGACGATGACGATGGTGGTCAGGTCGGGGCGATAGGTGTGGGCATAATAGGCCTGAACGTCCGCCAGTGTGAGCTTGCTGATCGTGGCAGGCGTGGTTTCACGCAAGGTGGGGTCCTGCGGGGGGACGAGCGCCTTGCGGGCGGCGCGGCCAAAGCGATAGCCGGGCGACTGAAGTTCACCGGCCTGTGCCTGCGCGGCCTGCATCTGGGTGACGCGGAACGCTTTTTCAGGGAAAGCCGGGTTCAGCTCGTGATCGGCCAGCAGGGCGAGGCCCTTCTCGAAGTTCGGCGTCAGCGTGCTCAGCGAGAAGGACGGACCGGCTTCTTCGTCTGCTGAAAGGTCATCGAGCGCGCGGGCGAGGGCCAGACGGTCATGCGTTTTGCTGCCGTAGAGGAACATCTGCTGCGTGACGCCTGCTACACCGTCCTGACCGGCAGGCTGTTCGAGATCCGCGTTCTGGCGGATGCTGCCGATCAGTTCGACCGTATGGCTGACATGTTCGGGCTGGACGAGAAGATGCAGTCCGTTGGGCAGCGTGTATGTCGTGGGCAGAGGGGCTGCGGCAGGGATCGTCAGACGGGCAAGAGCCTGCTGCGCCCAGTCCGGCAGGGCGACTTTGCCCGCAGGGGGGGTATTGAAGGATTCCGCACCGCCGAAGCCCTTCTGGCCCACAGGTTTGCCCGAAGCGCTCGGTGTCAGGGTCGCGCTGATGGCATGGGCCGGATCGAGCAGTTTTTTCGCCAGCGCGTCGACCTGTTCTTTCGTAACGCTGCGGAAAGCGGCGAGCATGTCCTGCGGATCGTTGAGGTGTTGGATCGCAACGGCCTGCGACCAGCTTTCGGCGAGGCCGGAAATGCTGTTGGCGTTGAACTCAAGCGCTGCGATTTCCTTGCGGCGGGCGGCTTCGATCAGTTCGGCCGGAATGCCGTGCGTGCGGAAATTTTCCATGATGGCCGCAACGGCCGTCCGCAGTCCGTCGGGATTGGCCCCCTTGGGGAAGCCGGCATACACGACGCCCAGCCCGGCCTGCGCATCGGGGTCATACATAAAGCCCGTATCAAGTGCCTTGCCTTCAGGCACGAGGGCGAACAGGGCGGCGCGCTGGCTGCTGATGGCGTCTGCGAGCAGGGTTGTGGCCGCATAATCGGGGTCGCGCTGTCCCGGCATCCGCCATGCCATCGTCACGAGACCAATCGGCAGGTCGGTGTCGAGGGAAATGCTCTGGGCCTTGGCCGGGGTCGGGGAGACGGTGCCGCGTTCGGGAAGAGTGTTGGACGGAATGCTGCCGAAAGCGGCCTCGACTTTTTTCAGCGTTTCCTGCGGGTCCACGTCGCCGGTGATGACCAGAACGGCGTTGTTGGGCGTGTACCATGTGTCATAGAATTTTTTCAGCAGCGGAGCAGTGGTCGCGTCAAAGGACGGGCGCGTGCCGAGGGCGTCGTGTTCATAGGGTGTGCCCGCGTACAGGGCGGCGCGGATCTGTGAGAGGTAGCGGTAGATCGGGCTGGAGAGATCGCGCGAGACTTCCTGTTCGATCGCGCCTTTCTCATGCGCCCATTCGGCTTCGGTAATGTTCAGGCCGCGCATCCGTCCGGCCTCGATTTTCAGCAGAACGTCCAGATCGCTGGCGGGGGCCTTGAAATAATATTGCGTGACGTCCGAGGTCGTGTCGGCGTTGTCGTTGTTGCCGAGCTGCGCGCTGATGGTGGAAAGCTGGTCGCGCGCGAGAGTTTTTGAACCGTTGAACATCATGTGTTCGAGCGCATGGGCCGTGCCGGGAAAGCCCTTCGGTGCATTTACGGAGCCAGTCTCGTAATTCAGCATGGTCTGCACGACCGGGGCGAGTGTGTCGCGCACCACGATCACCCGCAATCCGTTTGAGAGCGTTGCCCGCGTGACCGTCGCCGGAGCGGCACTCGCCACTGGTGCCGCTTCAGGTGCGGCATGCGCGCCCGCCAGAACCGGAGGGGCAAGCATGGTGGCTGCCAGCAGCGACAGGCGGGAGAGACGGGAGAGTGCGGACATCGGTTCAGAACTTTCCTGAGGAGAAACGTATCTTCACAAAAGAGTAAAGCTGTTGCGTCGGTTTCTGTCCACCATGTGTAACCCGTGTCTGAAGCGCTGTATCTGACGGCCGGATGAAGAAAAAATTATGTGCAGCAGAGCGGAGAGGCGGATAAAGTATGTGTGATGACTTTACCTGAACGCATTGCCCAAGTGGATGACTGGCTGCTCGACCGGCTGTTCCAGCCTCTGGCGGATCGTCTTCCAGCGCGTCTGACGCCGCTCCATCTCGGCCTGAGCTGTCAGCTTGGGGCGTTGATGCTGGAGGGGCTTTCTCTTTTGCTGCCGATGCTGCTGTTCGGGGCCAGTCTGGGCAACATGATCGACAGCACGCTGATCTGGTGCGTCAGTCTGGCGTTCTTTCTGGGCATGAGGCGTTCTGCGCCCATGGTTCGGCCTGGTATGCTCAATCCGCTGCGTCCGCTGCTCCGGGCCATGCGGCTGCTATCTCTGGCCTTTCTGGGGTACCAGCTTTTCCGGGGGCTGGGCGCGCCCGATTTCATCTGGCTGGTGACGCAGCTGACGACGATTTCCCAGCTTCTCTTTACGATTGGTCTTTATCTGGTGGCCTGCCAGCCGCGTCCGCCGTTCCAGCGCATGTCCAGCCGTAGTGGTCGGGTCATTGAAGGCGTCTGGGGCACGGCCGGGGGCCGGTGAACTCCTGATATCCGGTTTCTTCGCCACGCCCATCAAGGAACACGCGCGTGACATCCCGACTGCGAATTCTGCATTGTCTCTCGACCCGGGAATTTGCGGGAACGGAGCGACATCTTGCGGAACTCTCCGCCATTCAGGCGCGGAGCCATGACGTCACGCTGCTTCTGGAACGCAGGACGACCGATGCACGCACGGGCGGGGATATTCAGGGTTTTCTGTGTCCTGACGTGAAAATCGTGCGGGCGGGGCGTGCGGGTTATCTGCCCGCATTGGCTGCGGAGCTACGCAGCGGGCGGCACGATATTGTTCATACCCATCTCGGGCGGGCCTCTGCCCGGGCGAGCTGGCTGCGCCGGGCGGGGCTTGCGGGCTCGGTGCCTGTTGTTGCCACGTTACACACCTCCTATCGCGGCCGCAGCTATGGCACGCATGACGGGCTGGTCTGTATCGCGTCCTGGCAGCGCGATGTTCTGCCGGAACGACAGCGCGAAGCATGTGCGCTGATCCCCAACTGGACGGTTCCTCCCCACTCCACGGCGGCATGTCGGGCGGCTTTGCGGGAGCGGATGCGGCTTGAATGGCGGATTCCTGAGGGCGGGGTCGTGATCGGTGCAGCCGGTCGAATGGTTGAGGAAAAGAATTTCCAGCTTCTGATAAAGGCGTGGAAACAGGCCGGTCTCAGACCCGAGACCCGGCTTGTTCTGGTCGGGGATGGCCCGGAGCGGTGTGCGCTGCAAAAAGCGGCGCAGGGCCGGGCAGACATTCTTTTCACCGGCTACCGCACGGACATGCCTGATCTTCTGGCCGCGTTCGATGCGTTCGTCGTGCCCTCACGTCACGAACCGTTCGGGCTGGTGCTGCTGGAAGCCATGGAAGCCGGATTGCCGGTTTGTGCGACGGCGGCGGGTGGAGTGAAGGATATTCTGGCAGATGCACCGGAATGTTTGCTGCCGTCTGACTGTCTGGAAGCACTTACGGCCGGGTTGCGGCGTCTTGAAGCTGCGGCGCCGCGTCAGTGGGATATGTCCCGTTACCGGATCGCCACGGCGGCCAGCAGTGTCGAGGCTTTTTACCGCCGGTACTGCTGAGGGTTTACAGTTCGTAGTAGCGGCGGGAGACGTAATCCGACAGGCCGACATCCGGGAAGATGTGCCACCCCGTGGTGAGCGCGGGAACGAATTCGCACAGAAATACCAGAACCGACAGGAAAAAGAGCAGCATGCCGTGTCCGACAATTTGGATACGGCGCCAGAAATAAAGCGGTGGCAGCAGGATCCACAGGATCGTGCCGGGGCGAAAACCGGCAGCGAGCAGGCTGCGACGGTCCATGACGAGAGCCATGTAGAAAATGCCGATGCTCACGATCATGGATGCAAAATTGCTGGCGAAATCAGGGATGAGTCCGAAACCCTGAAGGACACTGACCGCCATGCTGCCAAAAAACGGTCCAACCAGACTGAGCCATAGCCAGCGGTTCGAGATCAGGCTGGCCGGTAGGGCCGGAGGGACGCCTTCGGGTTGCGGAGGCCAGAAGACGCAGCTTCCGGCCGGGTGCCATTCACCGCCGAAATCCTCGGTCCAGCACAGGGTGGAATGCCCGATGATACCTTCGCTAACGAGGGCTTTCATGCCGTCTGCGGACACCGGTCCCTTCCGGGTGCCATGGTCTTCGTAAAACCAGCTCACAGTTTGTCCTTTTCCCGGCGGCGCATCGTTCGGGGCCTATTGGGTCCAGAACACTGCAGTCTGTCACGACTTTCGGGGGGCTTGGCAAGACCCTCCTGCCCGGATGACGGGTTCGGGCCTGTGGTCCTGTATGAAAAAGGCCGCAGTCCCGGCTGGGGCTACGGCCTTTTCCTGATTGGCTGACGGCTCAGCGTGGGTGCTGTTGCAGTTCGCGGCGCACATCGGCTGGACGCATCGGCAGATGCCGCAGGCGGACGCCAACGGCGTTGAAGATCGCATTGCCAATGGCAGGCGCGATCACCGTAACACCCGGCTCACCGAGGCCCGTGGGCTTTTCGGTGTTCTGGACGAACTCGATGTCCATCTCCGGTACGTCTGGGAGACGCAGCGGGGTGTAGGTGTTGAGGTTGCGATCCTTGATCGTGCCATCGACGATCTCGGTGCCCTCGAACATCGCCATGCTGAGGCCCCAGAGTGCCGCGCCTTCGGTCTGGGCAAGTGCACCGCCCGGATCAACGATAATTCCGGCATCCAGCACAAGCCAGAGCTTCTGGCAGGTGACGACGCCCGTCTTGCGATCGACATGAACCTGCGCCGCACCGGCCGTCCAGGTTGGCATGCCGCGTTCCTGACCGAAGCTGGTAGCAATGCCGATGGCCGTATCGTCGGGAAGTTGTGCTTTGCCGTAACCGATCTTGTCGGCCAGGCGCTGGAGCACGGCGGCCTGACGCTTGGCGCCGCCTACGGAGTTCGGAGCCTGACCGGCGTTACGGCCCTGCGCCGTGAACATGGACAGACGGAATTCCAGCGGGTCCTGCTTTGTGGAATGAGCGACCTCATCGAGGAAGCATTCCAGCGCCCAGGGCGTCCAGCCAGCGCTGACTGAACGCAGCCAGCCGGGACGGAATGTGGCGTTGGCAAGATCGTTGCTGACGGCGCGGACGCGCGTCGGGCCCGTGTCGTACCAGTGATCCGCCCCTGCGATGGCGAACGGATCGTATTTTTTCCCGTCTTCAGCCGTGGCGAGGAAGGCCGGAGCCATCACCTGCGTTGGCCAGCCCGCGACCGCGACATAGTCCATGGTCGTGATCTTTTTGCGATCGTTGTCGAGCGCGACCTTGATGTTCTGAAAGGACGGGGAGCGGATGGAGTCCAGCTCCATGTCGTCGGAGCGTGTCAGGATCAGCTTGACCGGCGCGCCACCGATGGCCTTGGAGGCCAGCGCGGCCGGGATGCAGTAATCGCCGTTCAGACGCCGTCCGAAGCCACCGCCGAGCATGTAGGTCCGCATGACGACCTGCTCTTCGGGAACCTGAAGGGACTTGGCGAGCTGCGGCAGAATGAGGGACTGCCACTGGTTGCCGGTATGAACTTCCCACATGCCGTCGATATGACGCGCCACGGCATTGACCGGCTCAAGCTGGTAATGCGCGACGGATGCGCAGGTATAGCTGCGTTCGAAGACCTGATTGGGATGGATCGCAAGCGCTTCGTCCACGCCCTTGTCGTTGAAGACGCAGGCGCCGTTCTTCGGATTGAGCGTCAGCTTGCGGCCATGTTCGATGATGTCCGCTTCGGAGACATGGATCGTCGGGCCGGGATTCCACTGTACTTTCAGGGCGTCGGCGGCGCGGATCGCGGCGGGATAGGTCTTGGCCAGCGCCACGACCCAGCCCGGAACGATTCCGGACGGGTCGTCCAGAACCACATAACGCTCATAGCCGGGAATTTTCTTCGCGGCGCTGTCGTCCACGGAGACGACCTTCGAGGCATAGCGTGTCGGCGGCATTTTCGGGCGGCCATACAGCATGCCGTCCAGTTTGACGTCGATGCCGTAAATGGCCTTGCCGGTCGTTTTGTCCGGGATGTCGAGCGCCGGAACCGGCTTGCTGATGAGGCGGCGGTCCGCGACCGGCTTGAGCGGCAGCTTCGCCATGTCTTCGGGTGTGAAGGTCCGGGTCGGCTTGGCGCGGGCCACGATGTCGCCGAAGGATACGCTCTTGCCGCCAGCAGAAACAACGCTTTCGCTGACGGTGCAGCGTTCCGGCGTCGTCCCGAGCAGCTTGGCGCCTTCTTCAAGCATCACGCTGCGGGCTGCGGCACCGGCCTGACGGAAGGTGTCCCATGTATCCCAGACGGACCAGGACCCACCGGTGACGTATTTCCCGGCCCATTTGGGCGCGGTGTCGACCTCGGTGATCTTGATCTTGTCCCAGCTCGCATCCATTTCGTCCGCGATGATGCGGGCGAGCGCGGTGCCGACATGCTGGCCCATTTCGGCGCGCACGATGTTGACGTTGATTGCGCCGTCAGGGGCGATGGCGCACCAGATGTTCGGCTCGAACGCAGCTTCCGGCGGCATCGGGGAGGGCAGCGTTACGGCGGCACCCGCCTTGCGGGCGAAGCCGAACATCAGTCCACCGCCAGCGGCCGTCATCAGGAAGTTGCGGCGGGAGAGGCGCGCGGCGTCGCTCTTTTTCGCAATCTGTTCGATTTTAGCCATTGTTGGCGCCTTCCTGCTGCTTGGAAGCAGCTTCCTTGATGGCCTTGCGAATGCGGATATAGGTCATGCAGCGACAGAGGCTGCCGCCCATCACGCCGTCGATCTGATCGTCCGTCGGGTTCGGGTAGTCCTTCAGGAGGCTTGCGGCCTGCATGATCTGACCGGACTGGCAGTAGCCGCACTGCGGCACCTGCTGATCCCGCCAGGCGACCTGCACGACGTGATTGCCTTCCGGGTCCAGCCCTTCGATCGTGGTGATCGAAGCGCCTTCCACGGCGGAAAGCGGCGTGATGCAGGAGCGTGTGGCGCGGCCGCCGACATGGACGGTGCAGGCACCGCATTCGCCGATGCCGCAGCCGAACTTGGTGCCGGTCATGTTCAGGTCGTCACGGATGACCCAGAGCAGGGGGGTGTCTGCCGGGGCGTCGACCGTAACGGGCTGTCCGTTGAGTTCAAATTTCGTGGTCATGTCCTGTATTCCCAGTCCTGCCCGGATCAGTGCGAAGCGGTGATGGGCGGAGCTTCAAGCGTGGCGCGCGCGTTGGCGGCCTTCTTTTCCAGATCCGTCCAGGGGGGAAGCGTGGTGCGTGTGCGACGCAGATACGCGGCGATGCGGGCCATGTCATGATCGGACAGGCCGGAATAGAAGCTCGGCATCGAGATGTGATCCTGACCTTCCTCTGCGGTGATGCCATGCAGCATGACCTGATAGAGGTTGTTCGGCTCATCCAGCCACAGCGCGTTGTTCAGGGCCAGTTCCGGGCGGCCGAGCACGGGGTTCGGGCCGGAGTTGTAGTGGCAGGCGCCACAGGCGGCCTGATACAGACGGGCATCGGCATCCTGCGTCAGCGGGCCGGTCAGGTTGATGCCGGACATGTGCATGGCGCGGGCAATCGCGGCCTGATCGCCGCCGCTGCGCTGTGCGGCCTTGTCCACATCTGCATAATAATGAGCGATGGCGCGTACGTCTTCCTCGGGGATTTTCGACAGGAAGCGATGCGGCACAGGGGACATCGGGCCTGCGGCCGAACCGTGTAGCGGAGCCACGCCAAAGCGCAGATACTGGAACAGTTCGTCTTCGGTCCAGACGACCGGCGTCGGGTTATGGTCGTTCAGGGGCGGCGCGATCCAGCCGTCGATGACTGCGCCATCATAGACCTTGCTCATCTTCTCGGCGCCGAGAAGATTACGCGGCGTGTGGCAGGCGCCGCAGTGTTCGTTACCTTCGGCGAGATAGGCGCCGCGGTTCCACTGGGCATCATGCTTGGGGTCGTTCTGGTAGCGGCCCGGCGTGAAGAACAGCAGCTTCCAGAAGCCCTGACCGATCAGGCGGATGTTGATCGGGAACGGAACCGTGTTGTCGCGCGGCTTGAGATGAATGGCCGGGCGCGTCATCAGATAGGCGTAGAGGTCCGAGACGTCCTGATCGTTGACCTTGGTGAAGTGATCGAACGGGAACGCCGGATAGAGCTGGGAGCCGTCGCGGGCGATGCCTTTGTTCATGGCGCGCTTGAACGCGGCCAGAGACCAGTTGCCGATTCCCCACTGCTCGTCCGGAGTGATGTTGGACGAGAAGATATCGCCGAACGGCGTGGCCATTTTGAAGTCGCCGGCCAGTTCAGGGCCGGGGGTGCCATCCACGCGGGTATGACATTCCGCACAATAGCCGCCATTCGCGACGATGGCGCCACGGCTGATGGCGTCAGCGGAGAACGACGATGCGGCGGGCCGGGGGATCGGGGCGATGGCGGGGTACCAGGCATAGGCAAGAAAGCCGATGCCTCCCACGGCACCAAGGCCAATGACAGCGGCAGCTATCCGTTTGAGCATGGTTGGACTGTCCCGGAAGGATTGAAATCATTTGCCACAAAAGGCGGCTGTTGCGTGCAACCTAAGGCACCGGACCATGAAAGGGAAGATTGCGCTATCTCAAAACCGTGCGTTTCCTAAAATAAATGCAATCAGAGTCATGAAAATAACACAGGTTTTCGGTCATTTCAGCGTAAAAGCGGGACTGTTTCAGTCCGGATTGCAGTATTCCCTGTCAGGGATCTCACTGATGATAACAGACGATACTGGGGAGATTGTTTGAAATCCTGTTACATGTCCTTTGGAAGCAAGTCTATTTTATGACCATTATTATGGCACCGAGTGCCAAAAAATCTTATGCTTCTGATGCACTTTAAATGCAGGTTATGGGCGTGGCTCAGGCCCTGACGTCGTCGCGCAAGGGGTTCTGGTGGCGCGGGAAGGCTTGGCTTATGGTTTTCCTGCGGCAGGTTTCGTCTGCTGTTCTGCCGAGAGGGTTTGCCATTTTCGTCCGTCCTGCCCTGATCCGTTCCCTTGCTCTGGCAGGCGTGGTTCTGAGCGTGTTGTGCGCGCTTTGTCTGGGGCGTTATCCGCTGTCACCGCTGCGGGTGTTGGGCGTGTTCGGGCATTTGCTGCATCTGTCTGCCGGAGTTGACCCGCTTGCACAGGTCGTGGTGATGCAGGCGCGGTTGCCGCGTATTCTGGCGGCGCTCTTGGTCGGAAGCGCATTGTCCTGTGGCGGCGCGACCTATCAGGCGGTGTTCCGGAACCCGCTGGTTTCGCCGGATCTGCTGGGTGTGCTGAGTGGTGCGGCGTTTGGGGCGGCGCTTGCGATCGTCAGTGGCGGATCGGCGTTTGTGGTGCAGATGGGCGCGTTCGGGGGCGGGTTGCTGGCGGTTGGGTGTGGGTTGCTGATTAGCAGAACCTTGCCGGGGGGCGGGGTTTTGGCCCTGCTTCTGGGGGGGCTGATCGGGAATGCGATTTTCACGGCTTTGCTGTCTTTGGTAAAATATCTGGCCGATCCGATGGATCAGCTTCCGGCCATTGTGGACTGGCTTCTGGGCAGTCTGGCGCCGAGCGGATGGCACGAACTGGCGTGGGTGTCTGGCCCGCTTATTGTTGTGACGATGGCGCTTGTTCTGTGCGCGCCTGTTCTGGACGTGCTGTCTTTGGGGGATGACGAGGCGCACAGTCTGGGTGTTTCCGTGCGGGTGATGCGTCCGGCACTCATTGTTCTGGCAACGCTGGCCTGTGCCATGACGATTTCGATGGCGGGCATTATCGGTTGGATCGGACTTCTGGTCCCCCATGTGGCACGCCTGCTCGTCGGGGCGGAGCACCGGAACATGATGCCGGTGACGGCGCTGCTGGGAGCCGGTGGGCTGGTGCTGGCCGATACCTGCGCGCGCAGTCTGACGACGGGCGAGGTTCCGCTTGGGATCGTCACGCAACTGTTCGGCGCTCTGGCTTTCGTACTGGTTCTGCGGCGCCTGCGGGGTGGGATGGCATGACATTACTGTCGTGTCGCAATCTTGGTTTCCGCCAGCCGCGGCAGGCCGGGTTTGTGTTGGAGGATATCGATCTTTCGTTGCGGGAAGGCGAACTGGTCGGGCTTCTGGGGCTGAACGGTGCTGGTAAGAGTACGCTGCTGCGGCTTCTGATGGGCTTTCTCGCACCTTCGACGGGAGAAGTCTTTCTTCAGGGGCGGTCTTTGCGGGCGTGGCCTGCCTCTGCCATTGCGCGGCATCTGGCGTACGTGCCGCAAAGCCATGTGGCGACGTTTCCTTATACGGTGCGGCGGATGGTGGAGTTGGGACGGGTGCCGCATTCCGGCCTGATGGGGCGTTTGTCTCCGCAGGACCAGATGGCCGTGGCGGCGGCGCTGGAGCGGATGGGGCTGGAGCGCTTTGCCGATCGACCCGTTACGGAACTGTCCGGCGGTGAGCGTCAGCGGGTCGTTCTGGCACGGGCCATTGCGCAGGATGCACGGGGCCTGTTGCTGGATGAGCCGATGACGGGGCTGGATTACGGGTATCAGCTGCGTCTGATGGCGTTGCTGGCGGAACTTGCGCGGGAGGGGCGGCTTGTTATGCTCACCTCGCATCGACCGGAAGAGCTTTATGCGCGTGCCAGCCGGGTTCTGGTTCTGGATCATGGTCGGATCGAAGCGGACGGGCCGCCGCAGGATGTCGTGACGGCACAACGGATGTCGGCGCTTTACGGGGTGCCTCTGATGCAGATGGATCATGCCGGAAACCGCTTTTTCCATCAGGAAAGGAACGAGAAATGACATTGGGACTGACATTGTCACGGACCCTGAAGCGGTTTTCGGCCCTGACATTTCTGGGGACGGCTTTGATGGGTGCGGTTGCGCTGCCGGGGCCGACCGCCTACGCGGCCCCTCCCACCCGGATTGTGGAAGGCTGGTACGCGCATAATGCGATGCTCATTATGCTGGGGGCGCAGAACCAGATCGTGGGAACCGTGGCGCGCCCGGCGATGTTGCCCTGGATGTTCAAGCTGGTGCCGTCGCTGTCCAGAGCCGAGACGCTGGACCCCGGCAATCTGAATGCGGAAGAGCTTCTGGCGCTGCATCCCGATCTGGTGTTCGTGACGGCTTCGGGCCATTCCGCCGATGCCCTGACGCGGGCCGGACTGAACGTGGTGCCTGAAGGGTTCGACCGGTTTGATTCGATGCTCGACTGCGTGGACGGAACCGCGACTCTGCTTCAGACGCCACTGGCGACAAAGCGGGCGCAGGCCTATCGTCTGGCGTTTCTTCAGGCTGTCTCGCAGGCTCCAACCAATCCGCAGGGGCCGCTTGTGCTGCATGTGGAATCCCTCAAGCCGCTCAGGGTCGATGGTGACGCCAGCATCATTGATCAGTGGATCCGTAGTGCGGGTGGGCGGAATGCCGCACAGGGCATTCATGGGAACAAACAGCCCGTTTCGATCGAACAGGTCCTGTCCTGGAACCCGGATATCGTCATTATTGGCGCGAATGCGGGCGATCCGGCGACGCTGACGCAGGACCCGGTCTGGTCGAAGATCAAGGCCGTACAGTCCGGGCGCGTCTATCGCAATCCGACCGGGTTGTTTCCGTGGGACCGTTATGGGCCGGAGCTTCTGCTTCAGGTTCTGTGGTCGCGGCAGATCGTTCAGACCGGACAGGTGGACCGGCCTGCGATGATCCGGTCTATCCGTTCTTTCTATCACACGTTCTATGGTATTGCGCTGTCTGCCGGGGATGCGGAGCTGATGCTCGATGCGCGTCCTCCTGCGCCCGATACGCACTGAAATTCATACTCAGGGACAGCTTCAGATGACGCAGACAGCTTCACAACGCGGCCGGATCGTTCGCCGCAGGGTTCGTGGCGCAGTGGGGCTGCTTCTTGCGGGAAGCGTTCTGGCGGGGATTTCTGCCGGCGCGGCGCGGGCGGAAGAGAGTCTGCTGCCCGTTCCGCAGAGCGTTTCGGTGCCCAATGGTGTGGCGCCGATCGGTGGCGGGGTGCAGATCGTGTGGGACACACGCCCCTCGCCCCTGCTGCAACGGGCGGCTGCACGGTTTACGACGCGTCTTGCCGCCATCGCCGGGCCTGCGGGGCAGGGTGATCCGTATGTGCTGCATGTGTCCGCCGGGCCGGACCGGGCTTACCTGAGTGTGGATGAAAAGGAGCGTTACGCGCTCACGACGGCGGCCAAGGGCGCGCGGCTGGAGGCGGATGGTCCGGCGGGTGTGATTCACGGTCTGGCGACGCTGCTTCAGCTTGTCCGCGCCACGCCGGATGGTGCGGTTGTCGAGCGGATCCATATCGAGGATGCGCCCCGGTTTGCGTGGCGCGGTCTGCTGCTGGACGTGTCGCGGCATTTCGATACGGTCGAGACCGTGGAGCGTCAGCTTGATGCGATGGAACTGGTCAAGCTCAACGTGTTGCACTGGCATCTGAGTGACGGAACGGCCTTTCGGGTCGAAAGCCGGACATATCCGCAGCTTCAGGCCATGACCGCCCCGGAGCAGTATTATACGCAGGCGCAGATCCGCGAGGTTGTGTCCTATGCGGCTGATCGCGGTATTCGTGTTGTGCCGGAATTCGACGTTCCGGGGCATGCGCTGGCCATCGTGCGCGCCTATCCGGAACTGGCGGCGCAGCCTTTGCCGGACATGAGCACCAAGGGGCTGAACCTTAATAACGCTGCCCTCGACCCGACCAATCCGCAGACGCTGCGCTTTGTGCGGGTTCTGTATGGCGAGATGGGTCGCCTTTTTCCGGACCGTTATATTCATGCGGGTGGCGATGAAGTCGTGTCCTCCCAGTGGACGAAAAATCCGGCGATTGCGGCCTATATGAAGGCGCATGGCTACGAAACCGCCGAAGCGCTTCAGGCTGCTTTCACGGGGCAGGTCGCGGCCATGATTGCCGCGCAGGGACATGTGATGATGGGATGGGACGAGGTCAGCGAGGCCCCGATCCCGAAAAATGTGGTTGTCGAGCCGTGGCGTGCGTCGAAATGGACGGGATCGGCCACGCGCGCCGGGCATCCGGTCGTGGTGTCGGCGGGATATTATCTCGATCTGCTGCGTCCTGCCGCCACGCATTATGCGGTCGATCCGTTCGATACGCGGGCGGACGGCATCACGCCCGAGCAGCTGGCGAAGTTCCCGCCCAAACATCCCGAGTTCTCCGTGCCGTTTGAACTGGACGTGAACGCCCCGCCGCTGGATGACGCACAGAAAAAGCTGGTGCTGGGGGCGGAAGGGACGCTTTGGGCGGAAATGGTGTCCGAACCGATGCTGGACTCGCGGCTCTGGCCCCGGATGGCGGCACTGGCCGAGCGGTTTTGGTCCGCGCAGGACGTGCGGGATGTTCCTGATCTGGAGCGCCGTTTGCCGGTCGTGATGACGGAGCTTGAAGCGACGGGATTGCAGGCCACGCAGCATCGTCATGCCATGCGTGAAGCCATGGCGCCAGGACGTTCAGAGCCTCTGGCAGTGCTGACGGATGTGACGGTTCCTGTCCGCAATTATGCGCTCAACCATCTTGCAGCCCCCACCGGAGAGGCCATGCTGTCGGCACCTGTGGCAGTCGCGGAGCCTGATTCGTTTGTGGCGACCCAGTTCAATGCGATGGCGGAGCGTTATGCGCAGGGCGAGACGGCTCTGGCAGGCCCGCTGCGGCAGATGCTTCAGCGCTGGGCCGATAATGACGCGGCGTTCGTGACAAGTGCGAAAGGAATTCCGGCGCTTGAAGCCGTGGTGCCCGTCTCGCACGCCGTAGGGCAGCTGTCCCGCGCCGGGCTGAATGTTCTGAACGGGCGGAGTGGCTCGGCATGGCGGATGGATGCGGCCCGTCTGCTTCAGGATCAGGACGCGGCGTTTGAGAATTCGGCCAGTATGCTGGCCTCCGCCCATGCCCCGCAACCGCCGGGAGGATTGCTGATTGCGATCCTGCCGGGGATCAAAGCACTTCTTGCGGCAGGGGGGCGATAAGCGTTTCGGATCTGCGCCTCTGGGGGTGGATTTCCGGCGCGCGGCGGGGGAAAAGGGGAGCATGACACGTTTTCCGATCCTCCTCCTCGATTATGATGGCACGCTGGCGGAAACGCAGCCGGCCATTCTTCGCAGCCTGACAGAGGCGTTCGATGCCGTGGGCGTTTCCGCGCCCACATCGGACGCGCTCAAACAGGAACTGACGCGGGGCGGCACGCTCCAGACGCTGTTTCAGGCGATCGTTCCCAAAAGCGACGAGCAGGATGCGGCGGCGTTCGTACGTCATTACCGGGCGTTCTATCCGGCGGCGGACGAGGAAGAGACGGTTCTGTTCGACGGGGTGGTGGACACGCTGGCGGCGCTGAAAGAGCAGGGCACCATCCTCGCCATTCTCAGCAACAAACACGCGCCAACCGTGTGTGCGAGCATCGCGCGCTTTGGCCTGACGCCGTTCTTCTCGGGCGTTGTGGCGTCCGAACCGCATTTTCCGCACAAGCCTGATGCGCGCGTGATGGATGAGCGCATTGTGCCGCTGTTTCCGAAGCAGCAGCGCTCGGACTTTTTGATGGTGGGCGATACCGTGGCCGACCTTCAGTTCGCCCGCAATGCCGGGATCGCCTCCTGCTGGGCCAGTTACGGCCACGGATCGGCCACTCAGTGCGCGGCACTGGACCCGGATCTGCGGATCGGATCTTTCAGCGACCTGCCCGCCGCACTTCGGAACTGAAACGCCGCCGTCTGGTCAGGGCGCGGCGGGGCCGATGCTGCCGCGCAGAACCAGTTCGGTGTCGAGGATGACGTTCTCGCTGCCGCTGGCCGCACTCAGCAGGCGTACGGCTTCCGTTCCCTTGCGTTCGTGAGGCTGGCGGATCGTGCTCAGATCGGCGCCTTCGGCGGCAGGGATGTCGTCGAAGCCGAAGATTGAGACGTCCTGCGGGATGTTCAGGCCCAGCGCACGGATGGTCTGCATGGCACCGATGGCGACGCGGTCGCTCATGGCGAGGATCGCGGTCGGGCGCTGGGCGCGGTTCAGCAGATGGCGGACGCCTTCCGCTCCCATATCTTCGGAATTGATGGGGATTTCCCATGCCGGGACGTCTTCGGGAGCGATTTTCGCTTCTTGCAGCGCCAGAAGATAGCCTTCAAGGCGCATGGCGATGGTGCTGTGAGCGATATTGGCGCGTCGTTTTGCCGTCAGAGGACCGAAATAGCCGTCATGGGCTGTTTTGAGTGACAGAATGCCGAAATGCCGGTGTCCGAGTTCAAGAAGGGTTTTGGCGGCGCGATACGCGGAGCCGCGATCGTCGATCCCGACATACGGCACGCCATCGAGGCGGGGCTGGTCCACCACGACGAGCGGAACATTGCGCTGCTGGGCCATGAGGACACAGCGGCTGTCGGGAGCGACGGAATAGAGGATATAACCGTCCACTGCGGCGTTGCCGAGCGAGACGGGTGCGGTGCGGTTGCGCAGATTGCTGCCCGCGGAAATCAGGGCGAGATCGGTTTCCAGATCGTCACAGGACCGGGCGACACCGTTGAGAACGCTCAGGATTGCGGGGTCGGTGAAGGCGTAGGGCAGGTCTTCGCTGAACAGGAAGCCCAGAGCGCCCGCGCGGCCGGTGGCAAGTTGTTTGGCGGCCGGATCGGGGCCGGTATATCCAAGTTCCTGCGCAGCGGCGAGGATCTTCTCGCGCAGGGCGGCCGATAGCTGGCCGGGGCGGATATAGGCGTTGGAGACCGTTGTGTGGGAAACCCCGACCTGTGCTGCCACGTCCTTGAGGGTTACTTTGCGGCGATCGTACTGTCGGGTCATGGTTCCGGTCTGTCCAGCAAAAGACACCAGACCTGTCGGGGCCGATCCTGACGGCTGCGGTATGATGTCAGTTTTCTCTTAAAAATCACTGATGGCACCATATCCAGTCTGCCGGACGGAAACCAGTCACGGACGCGGGAGGGATTGCGAAAATGTACGATTTCGCAATCACGGATCTGTCAAACCCTTCTCCGGCCAAGAGATCAGCTTTGTTTCGGCTTGGGGGCGGGGGCTTTTTTTGCC
>NZ_JAERLX010000007.1:0-137449 GCF_018256135.1 Gluconobacter sp. Dm-74
ACTTATCCCCATAATCCATTAAGAATCCGAAATAATAAAAACCTGAAAAAAGCGCCTTCACGGCGCTTTTTTTGGGTCGTTTTCTTTGAATTACCCAGTTTAGCGCTTATTCAACGTCTCTCGGGTTCCCCGAAGGGCGTCCTATCGCGTCTTACGTCTCACACAGCGTTTTTGAAGAGAAAGCCCTCTCCTGCCTGCAGGATAAACCCTTAAGCATTAGGCTTCTGAGAATAAGCCAATCAGGTCGGCACCTTCCAAGAGCTCCTCTCCACGCCCAGACAATACGCTTGCTGTTTGAGTACGTTGTCTTTCAGGCACGGGAGCATGCATTTCTGCGAAAGAAAAATTTTGGAGAAATGGCTAAGAAAAACCCGCTTCACCTTCCGATGAAGCGGGTTTTTCACACTTGATCTGAACAGAAGGTTCAAGCCGGGCTGCGATCCTGAACAGCCTCCAGTTCGGCACGAACCGACTGAAGTTCGCGGCTGATCTGGTCGTGCATGTCAACGTCGTTCGGACCGATTTCGGCCCAACGGCTTTCCAGATCCCGCAGACGGGCCTTCGCCTCGTCTATGGACAGCTCGCTCATGAGTTGCGCGGAGTCCGCCAGAATAGTGCAGTGATCTGCACCCATATCGGCGAATCCACCCGTCACGAAGTAACGGTCCACGATCTTGTCACCCTGATAAAGGGCCACAACGCCGCCCCGCAGCTGAAGCATCAGCGGTGCACGGTCCGGCATGGCTGCAATATCGCCTTCCATGCCCGGGACCACGGCCATGTCGACATCACGTTCGACAAGGCGCTTTTCCGGGCTGACGATCTCGATGCGAAGCGGCATCGGATCAGGCCTCCTGCTTCATCTTCTCGGCCTTCGCGATGGCCTCGTCGATATCACCGACCATGTAGAAAGCACCTTCCGGCAGGTGATCGTACTCGCCAGCCACGACAGCCTTGAAGGAACGGATCGTGTCTTCCAGCGAAACCAGCTTACCCGGGGCGCCCGTGAAGACTTCGGCCACGTGGAACGGCTGGGACAGGAAGCGCTGGATGCGACGAGCGCGACCAACGATCTTCTTGTCGTCTTCGGACAGTTCGTCCATGCCAAGGATGGCAATAATATCCTGCAGACCCTTGTAGGTTTGGAGGGTCTGCTGGACCTGACGGGCGACCTGATAGTGCTCTTCACCAACGATCTTCGGATCGAGCGAACGGGATGTCGAATCCAGCGGATCAACAGCCGGATAGATGCCCATTTCAGCGATCGAACGGTTCAGAACCGTCGTTGCATCAAGATGAGCGAAGGTCGCAGCCGGAGCCGGATCGGTCAGATCGTCAGCCGGGACATACACGGCCTGAACGGACGTAATCGAGCCCTTCTTCGTGGAGGTAATACGCTCCTGCAGGGCGCCCATCTCAGTGGCCAGCGTCGGCTGGTAACCCACTGCGGAGGGAATACGGCCCAGAAGGGCGGAAACTTCGGAACCGGCCTGCGTGAAGCGGAAGATGTTGTCCACGAAGAACAGGACGTCTTGGCCTTCTTCGTCGCGGAAGTATTCGGCAAGCGACAGACCCGTCAGAGCAACGCGCGAACGGGCTCCCGGCGGCTCGTTCATCTGGCCATAGACCAGCGCAACCTTGGAACCCTCGGTCGAGCCATCTTCGGCGATCTTGATGACGCCTGCGTCCTGCATTTCGAAATACAGGTCGTTACCCTCACGGGTACGCTCACCGACACCGGCGAAGACGGAGACGCCGCCATGGGCTTTCGCGATATTGTTGATGAGTTCCTGAATGATGACCGTCTTGCCGACGCCGGCGCCACCGAACAGACCGATCTTGCCACCCTTGAGGTACGGGCAGAGCAGATCGACGACCTTGATGCCGGTCACGAGGATCTCGGACGCAGCGGCCTGATCTTCGAAAGCCGGGGCCGGACGGTGGATCGGGAAACGCAGTTCGCTGCTGATCGGGCCACGCTCGTCGATGGGCTCACCAACGACGTTCAGGATACGACCGAGCGTTGCCGGGCCAACCGGCACCATGATCTGCGTGCCCGTGTCACGGACTTCAGCGCCACGGACCAGACCGTCGGTCGTATCCATGGCGATGCAGCGGACCTGACGCTCGCCGATTTCCTGCGCGACTTCCAGAACCAGCGTATGATCACCGTTCTGGACGTGCAGGGCGTTCAGGATGAAGGGAAGATCGCCTTCGAACTGCACGTCCACGACGGGACCGCGCACCTGCGTAACGCGGCCGACCACGTTGTTGGCAGCTCCGGCAGAAGGGGTAAGGGTTTCGGACATCGGATTCGTCTCCTGCGTGATCTCAAACGGCTTCTGCGCCGGAGATGATTTCGATCAGATCGTTGGTAATGTTGGCCTGACGCGTACGGTTGTACTTCTGCGACAGACGGTCGATGGCCTTGCTGGCGTTGCGGCTGGCATTGTCCATCGCGGTCATGCGCGCGCCCTGCTCGCCAGCAGCACTTTCCAGCAGGGCCGAGAAGATCTGGACCTGAAGGTTGCGCGGCAGAAGCTGCGTCAGAAGCGTCGTCTCGTCCGGCTCGAATTCGTACTGGGCCGTGTCGGCATCCAGAGCGGCATTGTCGTTCTCGGGAACCGCGAGCGGAACCAGCGGCGCCTGGACCGGAACCTGCGTCATGGCATTGAGGAAGCGGTTATAGACCAGCGTGCAGCGGTCGATGTCGCCAGCTTCCAGCAGGGTCACGATCCGGCCTCCGATGTCGGTAGCCTTGTCGAACCCGACATCCTTGCCTTCGGTTCCGGCCAGACGATCAACGATCATGTCCGGATAGTGACGCACGAGAATATCTGCCCCCTTGCGACCGACCGGCAGGATGCGAACCGTCTTGCCTTCCGATACCAGCGTATCGACCAGCTGACGGGCACTGCGGACGATATTGGCGTTGAAGCCGCCAGCAAGGCCACGGTCAGAGGTCAGCACCACCACGAGATGGGTCTGGTCCTTGCCCGTTCCCGCGAGAAGGCGCGGCAGGCTTGTCGCGTCCTCACCCCGGGTCGCCGTCGCCAGCTCTGCCATCATGCGACGCATAGCGTCGGCATAGGGGCGAGCCGCTTCGGCCTGCATCTGGGCGCGTCGCAGCTTGGAAGCTGCGACCATTTTCATCGCGTTCGTGATCTTGCGCGTCGATTTGACGCCCGTGATCCGTCCACGCAGTTCCTTCAGCGAAGCCATGGGCTATCCTCAGGCCGAAAAGCGCTTGCCGAATGCTTCGAGCAGCTCCTTGAGCTTGCCTTCCGTCTCCGGCTTGATCTGGCGGTCATTGCGAATGGCCGTCAGGATGTCAGAGCCCGCACCGCGCAGCTCGGACAGGAGAGCGGCTTCGTAGGCCACAACCTTGTCCACGGCGATCGGATCAACGTAGCCACGCGTACCGGCGTAAAGAACAACAACCTGCTCTTCGACCGGCAGCGGGGACGTCTCGGGCTGCTTCAGCAGCTCGACCAGACGGGCACCACGATCAAGCTGCTTGCGGGTTGCGGCGTCCAGGTCGGAAGCAAACTGCGAGAACGCAGCCATTTCACGATACTGTGCCAGCTCCAGCTTGATCTTGCCGGCAACCTGCTTCATCGCCTTGATCTGGGCTGCGGAACCCACGCGGGATACTGAGCCACCGACGTTCACGGCGGGACGGATGCCCTTGTAGAACAGGTCCGTCTCAAGGAAGATCTGACCGTCGGTGATGGAGATCACGTTGGTCGGGATGTAGGCAGCCGTATCGCCAGCCTGTGTCTCAATGACCGGCAGGGCCGTCAGGGAGCCGCCGCCATTGGCGTCGGACATCTTGGCCGCACGCTCCAGAAGACGGGAGTGCAGGTAGAACACGTCACCCGGGAACGCTTCACGTGCCGGTGGACGACGCAGCAGCAGGGACATCTGACGGTAAGCCACAGCCTGCTTGGACAGATCGTCGTAGCAGACGAGAGCGTGCATACCGTTGTCACGGAAGTACTCACCCATGGCGCAGGCCGTGTACGGTGCGAGATACTGCATCGGAGCCGCATCGGAGGCTGTAGCGGCGACAACGATGGAGTATTCCATCGCGCCATGCTCGGTCAGCGTGCGGACCAGGTTGGCCACCGTGGAACGCTTCTGGCCGATAGCGACGTAGATGCAGTACAGGGACTTCTTCGGATCACCTTCGGCATTGACCGGCTTCTGGGCGACAATGGTGTCGATCAGGATCGCGGTCTTGCCCGTCTGGCGATCGCCGATGATCAGTTCACGCTGGCCACGTCCGATGGGAACGAGAGCGTCAATGGCCTTGATGCCCGTCTGCATCGGCTCGCTGACCGACTGGCGCGGCATGATGCCCGGAGCTTTCACTTCGGCGCGGCGGTACTCAACGTCCGTCAGCGGGCCACGGCCGTCGATCGGGTTGCCCAGACCGTCAACCACACGTCCCAGCAGGCCCTTGCCGACCGGAACTTCAACCACGGACTTCGTACGCAGGACGGTGTCGCCCTCGCGGATACCGTCGCCATCGCCGAACAGAACCACACCGACATTGTCGGCTTCGAGGTTCAGGGCCATGCCCTTGAGGCCAGTTCCTTCGAACTCGACCATTTCACCGGCCATGACATTGTTCAGGCCGTAGACGCGGGCGATACCGTCGCCGATGGACAGGACCGTTCCCGTTTCGGAAACGGTCTCGACCTGGTCGAAAGACGCGATCTGCTGCTTGAGGATGTCCGAAATCTCGGCGGGACGGATATCCATCACGCGGCTCCCTTCATGGCGTTCTGCAGGCGGGTCAGGCGCCCGGCGATCGAAGTGTCAAAGAGTGTGGAACCGATCCGTACGGTCATGCCACCAAGGAGGGCAGCGTCCGTATGTTCGGTCATGGACACGCGGCTGTAACCGGCTTCGGCCAGTCGGGCCTGAAGCTGGCTGCGCTGCGTGTCGTTAAGAGGCTGTGCGGAGCGGACTTCGGCCACGACTTCGCCACGCAGGGCGGAATCAAGCGCCAGAACACCGTCCAGAATGGATGCGAGATCAGGCAGACGGCGGTTTTCGGCGATGACGCCGACGAACCGGCGCAGGACGTCTCCAAAGCCGAGCTTCGACATCAGGACATTCGAAACCGTCTGACCCTGGCGGATGTCCATCCGGGCGTCAGCCAGGAATTTCCGCAGGTCGTCGCTTTCGGAAATGGCGGTACGCAGCGCCTTCACTTCACCCAGAACATCGGGAAGATTTCCCTGCTCCGAAGCGAGATCATAAAGCGCACGGGCGTAGCGCTGGGCCAAGCCCCCTGTCTGTCCAACCTGCGGCACCTGTGTCACCGTCACACGCGTGTTCCGTCTCACTAAATCCGCCGCAGAGTGCGGCCGGAACCGGCTTATCCGGTCCCTTGCATCAAAACTGTCCGGACCGGGCATAGACGTCCCTGCGCAGGATTCGTCTGAAACCCGGTCCTCCACTTGGCGCCGCCTCTAGCACGCTGTCCCAGCCCTGCGCAACCAAGAGGATCGCAAATAGCCCCCTCAGACGGAAGGATCGTGACGCGGGTTTGCGTTTTATGATGCCGAACTGGCATGACGGGCGCTTCACAGCGGCTTTCCGGCAGATTTTCTTCTGCCTCGTCACACCCTCCCCAACAAAAAACATATGGAGATTCGATGTCTATCCAGAAGCGCCTTTTTCTCCTGCTCGGCGCCCTGTCCGTCCCCGTCCTGGGTCCAGTGGCTCATGCGACCCCCATCGAGGACAAACCCTCCTTCCCCACCATCTCCTATTGGGACAACTGGACCGATCCGCAGGGAACCACGCATCTGACCAAGTGCAAGATGTCGACCTTCCATGAAGATTCTCTCACGCCTGATGGCGACAAGATCATGCTCAGCAGCCCCCATGACGGACCGGCAACCGTGACCCTGCGCGTTCAGCCTCCGCACTGGAAGGGAGGATGGAGCGAAAGTCATCGGGTGCAGTGGATCGTGCCGCTTTCAGGGATCTATTTCGTCAAGGCCATGGACGGGACCAGCGTCGAGCTGAATCCGGGGGACATCCTGCTCAGCGAGGACGTGGCGCCGGTTGCTCACGGCTCGGACCCCAAAGGCCACTTGTCTGGAAATGTCGGTGATGCGGCTGTGGCGCTTCAGGTTCTCCAGTTCGGAGACGCAACACCATCGCATACGCCCTGCCAGTGGCAGTGAGGACAGAAACTGAATTTTCTGGAAATCTGGAGCGGGCGAAGGGAATCGAACCCTCCTAAGAAGCTTGGAAGGCTACTGCATTACCACTATGCTACGCCCGCTCGGATTGGGAGTGTCCTTACTCCATCTCCTGTCGAGCCCGCAAGAGGGGAAAATCCAAAATGGAAATTCCACAACAAAGATCTTCAGGGCACTTGACTTTCAGTCCTGAACATTCTCTTTTGCGACCACTGTCGCTGGCATGACGTTCACAAGACGCCTTGCACGACGATAGGGGTGTAGCTCAATTGGCTAGAGCGCCGGTCTCCAAAACCGGAGGTTGAGAGTTCGAGACCCTCCGCCCCTGCCACTCCTTCTCGCCGGATGTCCCCCCCGACACCGGGAGCGGGACTTTCACTTGATTCGAGGACGATGGTGTCGGTCAGTACCCCGAAAGACGAGTCGCGGAAAACAGCGCCTCAAAAGAACGGATCCGGCTTCAATCTGGTCGCTTACGTCCGTGACGTCCGCGCCGAAGCGAAGCGCGTCACGTGGCCGACCCGTCGCAACACCCTGATCACGTCAGGTGCCGTGCTGGTCATGGTCACCGTGACCTGCATCTTCTTCTTCATCGTGGACCAGCTGATCGGCCTTGGCGTCCGCGGACTTTTTGGCGTCGGAGGCTAGGTTCGCACCATGGCGAAGCGTTGGTATGTTGTTCACGTCTATTCCGGATTCGAGAAAAAGATCGCGAGTCACATTCAGGAACAGGCGGCACAGAAGGGCCTTTCGGACCATTTCGAACAGATCCTCGTCCCTTCCGAAGACGTGACGGAAATGCGCCGCGGCCGTAAGGTCAATGCGGAGCGCAAGTTCTTTCCTGGCTATGTCCTCGTCAAGATGGAACTGACGGACGAAGCCTGGCATCTCGTCAAGGACACCCCCAAGGTCACGGGCTTCCTCGGAACCCGCAACCGTCCGACCCCCATCACGGCAGCCGAAGCCGACCGGATCATGAAGCAGGCTCAGGAAGGCGTCGAGCGCCCCCGTTCCAGCCTGTCTTTCGAGATTGGCGAGCAGATCCGCGTGGCCGATGGTCCGTTTACGTCCTTCACCGGCATGATCGAAGACGTCGACGACGAGCGTCAGCGCCTCAAAGTCAGCGTGTCCATCTTCGGTCGCTCGACCCCTGTGGACCTCGACTTTACGCAGGTTGAAAAGCTCTAACGCTTTTCAACCTGTCGGTTCTTCCAACAAAAAAGGCTCCTATTTCGGGAGCCTTTTTTTGTTTGTGCCTTCTGTTGAGCCCCGTCAGTTCGTGACGGGGGGCGGAAGGAGACGCAGCTTTTCGGCGGCCTGATCGGCAATCGCGGCAACTCCCTGACTCAGGGCTGCGGTCAGCTTTGTCGTACTGGACGCCACCGCATCCTGCGATTGCCAGACGACAGGCGATGTCAGCACAGGACCAATCATCTTCCCTGCCGGATGAACTGACAGCGTGCCCGTCACGAGCGCATGTCCTGCCGAATCAGCTTCGAAATTACGAACGGTCAGTTCGACATAGGCTGACGGAGTCGTGCTCACCGCATCATTCTCGGCAAAAACAGTCGTGCCCGGCAGACGCTGGGCCAGATCACTTGTCAGCGTCTGACCGACCATATCCGAAAGCGGCTCGCTCCAGCTTGTACCGGTTGCGAGACGCGTCTGGTAATCCTCATTGGCTCTGACGATCGTGTCACGATCCAGCCGTGTGCTGACAACAGGCGTCCGGACCTCGACCACGACGGGACCACCGGCCTGCGCCACTCCCGGTACGGGTGCGAGCGTATAGAGCGTCGGGTCGCTGCTGCATGCTGCAAGAAGGCCGCTCATCCCCAGAGCACCCATCAGGGACAGGAAACGAAGGCGGGGCGTCGAAGACTGTGTCATGGCTCAGTTCCTGCGGCCGGTAATGAGAGCAGAGGGGTGGTGATCCAGATAATCCGTAAGGAAACGCAGGGACCGTGACATCTGGGTCAGCTGGACGATCATGCCCTGAAGGCTGCGGTGGAAATCCGTGTCGCCGCCATAAGACCCCAGAACCGATTGCGCGCTGTTCATTGTGGTCTGAAGGCTCTTCATCAGTTCCGGCAGGTTCTGGTTGGCGGTTTTCGTCAGTTTGTTCAGGTTCTGGAGCGAATCGCGCAAGGCCGCGAGGGACTGCGTGACTTCAGGACTGTTCAGACGACCATCCGCATGCGCCAGAAGATCGTTTACGTGCCCACCGATTTCGGTCAGCGGCATTGCTGCGATCTTGTCGGTAATGGTGGAGACGGATTCCATGATCCCGTCCATACCGCCTGCCTGACTGGGGAGAACGGCGACATCCCCTTCATAGGTCAGGGTAGTGACGGGCGCGCTCTTGACGAATTGCAGGGCGATCATCGATTCGCCAGTCAGGAAGCTGGCGCTCTGGACCGAGGCGCGCATCCCTTCGGCTACGAAAGCCTGAAGATATTTTTCCACAGGCGCATCCCTGCTGTTCTCAAGCCGCTCATCCCAGTTCGACAGCATGCGCTCGGGCTCAAGCTCCATATCCACGCGGACGCGGGGCAGCTTCGTCGGTCCCTGCAGGAGGAGTCGGACATCCGTCACCGTGCCGATCTGGAGACCAAACATCGTTACCTGACTGCCGTTCGTCAGACCTTTGACGGAAGAGTTGATATACGTCACGACCCGCAGACGCTTGTGATAACGGGCGTTATCGGCATCGGCTTCGCTGGCATAGAGCTTGAAGACGGAATTGGCGGGGGCAGTGGGCAGATCAATGGCAAGGCGTTGTTCCGGCAGACCAAAGGCAATGCCGCCAGAGAACAGAGCTTGAAGCGATTTGAGCTGGACCTTCAACCCGCCCGCACCAAGGCCCACCTGAACGCCCGAGACGTTCCAGAAACGGCTGTCCGTCCGCAGATAGTGGTCGTAGGGCGCTTTGACGAAGGCCTGAATGACGATTGGCCCTCTGCCACCCGGCGGCATCGTGTAGCCCAGCACTTCGCCCACCTGCAGATCGCGGAAGAAGACCGGCGACCCCGGACCAAGCGAGCCCAGTGAAGGAGACACCAGCCAGAACGTCTCACCCGGCTGGTCCGAGCGGACGCCGGGCGGTGATTCCAGTCCCTTGAAGAACTTCTGGTAGTGGCCATCATCCGTTCCAGGGTCCAGAGCAATATAGGCACCGGAGAACAGCGTATCGAGGCCGGTGATGCTGGCACCGTTGATCCGCGGACGCACGACCCAGAAACGGGTGTGATCGGTGAGGATATGGGCGCTGTTGGCATTCATCTGCACCGTCACGTCGACATGCTTCATGTCGTCGCTCAAGGTGATGTCCTGCACCGTGCCGAGTGTTACGGCCTTGTTCTTTACCTGCGTCTGGCCGGGTGTCAGGCCATCCGCCGTTTCAAACGTGATGGTGATTTCGGGGCCGCGCGTGGCAAAATGCTCCCACGCCAGCCATCCGGCGATGAGAATGGCCACCACGGGAATCAGCAGAATGAGAGAGAAGCGGGTGCGGCGCACCGGGGCTTCCTTGGGCGAGACCGGCTGCTCCCCCCGGTTGTTTCGGGAATCGCTCACGCGCGTTCAGGCTCCATGTCGTTTGGGTCAGAAGAAGGCAGTTGCGGAACGGACTCGGTCGGAGACTCTGTCTCAGGAGGCGTCCCATCCGCCAGAGGAGGGGCAACCACGCCGTTGAGACCGGCTGCATCCCACATACTGCGGGGATCGAAAAGCTCTGCTGCGAAAATGGTCAGAATCACGACCAGAGCAAAGCATACCATCCCCGGATCGGCCGTGACATTCGCCAGAAAGCCGAAATGCACAACAGCGACGAGGATAGAAATCATGAAAACATCGATCATCGACCAGCGACCGATGATGACGACAAGCCGATATAGCTTCGAGAGGTTGCGCAGATGCCAGCGGGAACGGAACCGGGTGCCGATGATCATGATGGTCAGGGCCACGATCTTGAGAACCGGCACAGTGATACTGGCAAAGAGCACCAGCAGGGAAAGCGGGATCATTCCCGCCTGCCACAACTCGATCACACCGCTGATGATGGTGCTGGGCGCGCCCTGCCCTACCTTTGTGTAAGTCATGACCGGCAGGATATTGGCGGGCAGGTAGAACACGATCCCCGCTACCAGCAGGCATGTACCAGAGATCAGGCTCTGCGGCTTGCGGCGGCGCAGGATCTGTCCGCAGCGGGGGCAGTCGCCCATGTCCTGCTCCTGCGGCACGGCGTGATCAAACGCCAGAACCAGATCGCAGGCATGGCAGGAGAGCATGTTTTCCACGGGCGGAATAACGCCGTTGCGGGCATCCAGATGCGCAACGTCCAGACGATGCCCGTGATGGCCTTCAACGGTGGGACGGATGTCCCGGCTGCGCCAGATCCGTTCGGCATCGAACGTCGAATCCACGGCGGCCATGCTCAGCATCAGCCCCCCCAGAAGATAGACGCCGGGCTGAAGAATGACGAGCGCGAGGTCAACGAGCTTGGTGTATGCCACGAGCACGCCAAGCACATAGACTTCCACCATCGACCAGCCGCGCAGGCGGTCGTACCAGGTGAGCAGACGCGGGGTCCAGTCCGGCATCTGCGGGCGGGAGGCTCCATACAGGATGGCCGCCATCAGGGCGATAATGACCCCGGGCATGATCACCGTCACAAGGGCGACGAGCACGCCGATCATACCATAGCCCTGATGTCCGAGTTCGATCGGCCCACTCATGAGGGAAACGGTATTTTCCCGCCCATAAACATTCAGCGTCATGAGAGGGCTGATGAGAAGAGCGGCATAGAGTGCGGCGGAGGTGAGGCAGAAAGCAGCCGGAGCGCCGATCAGGGACGTCTTGCGGCGGCGGGCAAGCTGACAGCCACAGCGCAGGCACTCCGCCAGATGGCCGGGCTTGAGACGCGGGACATGCTGAAAAAGGCCGCAGGTCGGGCATTCGCGCAGCCCCTCCACCGCGTGGATGGAGGCGTGAGGCTCCTGACTGCGGGAGAAGCTGACGGCGTTACGCCACAGCCGTTTATGGAAACGGTCAGACATCGGGCTCCTAACCTAGCGCAGGGAGCCGTCTTTTGACAGTCTGCCCTCCTCCGGGCAGTCCTCTGCATCGGGATATCGACACTCACCGTAGTCCCATTACAGGCATATTGCCCAGAGGACGCGGATTTTATCGGCAATGTTTTGAAAAAATGTGAAGATCCGGACCATGAGGCCGCACCGTGTCCGACAGACAGGACACGGAACATCATAGTCGGATTTTAAGAAGACCTTGATGGTGCCGGTGAAGAGATTCGAACTCCCGACCCCATCATTACGAATGACGTGCTCTACCAGCTGAGCTACACCGGCGCACCCATCAAGGTGGGCGCGTTCTAACCGAGCCCTTGAGGGTTGGCAAGCCGGAAAATGCAAAAACCGGCCCGCATCTTCAGTAACCCCGTCCTGTGTCGATAACGCCGGTCATGGACTCGCCCGCTTCGTAGCGTCGCAGATTGGCCAGAACGACCTCGGCCGCGCTGTCCGACTGCGCGGCGCTGGCGATATGCGGGGTCAGGAAAATACGCGGATGATCCCAGAACGGATGTTCGGGCGGCAGCGGTTCGGGCGTGGCGACATCGAGAACCGCCTGTGACAGCTGTCCGCTATCGAGCGCTGGGATCAGATCGTCCTGTACCAGATGACCACCGCGTCCGCAGTTGATGACGCACGCGCCTTTCGGCAGTTTTTCAAAAAGGTCGCGGTTGAGGATGCCGCGCGTGGCCTCCGTCAGCGGGACAAGGCAGACCAGAATGTCGGTCTGCGCCAGAAAATCGTCCAGCTCCGCCTCTCCCGCAAAAGATGTCACGCCCGCGACCTCCCGGCGGCTGCGGCTCCAGCCCCGGCATTCGTATCCGAAAGAGACGAGCTTCTCCAGAACCGGGCTCCCCAGTTCTCCCATCCCCATGACGCCCACGCGACAGAGCTTCGCAGGACGGTTGTGCGAACCGTTCCAGACATGCTCGCGCTGCTGGCGCGCGTAGCGGAACATGTCCCGATGGAAGGAAAACACCGCCCACAAAACATATTCGATCATGCCCTCAACCAGACTGTTCTCCACCATGCGGATGATCTGCACGCCGGGGGGAATATTGGCCAGATTGAGCTGATCGATCCCCGCGCCCAGCGAGAACAGAACTTCCAGATTGGGAAAAAGCGTGCCGAGATCGTCCGGCGTCTGCCAGGCCGCAAGATAGCGGACATCTTCTTTCGGGCCGGTTTCAGGCCAGACATGAAACGGGATATCCGGCCGGGCACGAGCGAATTTCTCTCGCCAGACTGCGGCACGTTCGGGCGTATGATGAAAGACGAGCGACATTCTGCATGTTCTCCGGGCGGCAATGAAGTTCGGAGATGCTCGCGCCATGAGGGCTTCGGATCAAGCCCGCACTCCTGCCCTTACACCTGTTTGTGTAGGGACAAAGCGCCGCGGAACGCGTGTCGGGTTCGGACGTAGAGGAGGCTGGATCTCATGCAGGAGGGCAGGATCATGCCTCGTGGGGACAAGTCAGCCTATACCGACAAACAGAAGCGCAAAGCGGAGCATATCGAGGAGAGCTACGAAAAGCGCGGCATCTCCGAAAAGGAAGCGGAGCGCCGCGCCTGGGCCACGGTCAACAAGGAAGACGGTGGCGGGAAGAAAAGTGGTTCAGGCCGGAAGAACCATCCGAAATAGAGCTTCCGGATAGAGTCCCCGGCCCGAAAACTGCTCAGACCGCGTCCCAGGCAGCACGGGCAGCATCCACGCCCGCACCACGATTCAGCGTCACGCCTTCGCCAGCCAGAACGGAATCGAACGCGGCCAGCGTAAGGAGCACCTTGTCCTTGCGGGCGTTGAGACCCATGGCCCCGATGCGCCAGATCTTCCCGGTCAGCGGTCCAAAGGACGAGACGATCTCGATCCCGAAATCGTCTCGCATCAGTTCGCGGATGCGGGCATTGTCCACGCCGTCCGGCACCCAGACGCCGGTGACATTGCTCATGCGGGTGGTATCGTCGCCATAGACCTTCAGCCCCATGGCCCGCAGCCCGGCAACCATGGCGCGCCCTGCCCTGACATGGCGCGCAACACGGGCCTCCACGCCCTCTTCCACGACCAGACGTGCCGTCTCGCGCGCGGCGTAGAGCATGGAGGTCGCTTCGGTATGATGGTTCATCCGGGCCGGAGACCAGTAGTTCATCAGCATCGCCAGATCGAAATAATTCGATTGGATGACCGGACCACTCCCCTGTTCCTGACCGGTGGCGATCCCGGCTTCGTCATGGCGGCGCTTGAGAATGGCGGCAACGGCACGGTCCGAAAGCGTGATCGGCGCGGAACCCGGAGGGCCATTCAGGCATTTCTGAAGTCCTGCCGTGGCGACGTCGATGTTCCAGGCGTCGGTCTCGAACGTCATGCCGCCGAGGGTCGCGGTGGCATCCACATAGAACAGCACGTCATGCTTGCGGCAAATCCGGCCGATCTCTTCGAGCGGCTGGGCAGTCGTGGTAGACGTATCACCATGGACGCAGGCCACCAGACCCGGCTTGTGTTCGATGATGGCGGCTTCGATGCGGGCTGGGTCAACGACCTCCCCCCATTCCACATCCACCGTACACGGGATACCGCCGCAGCGATGGACGATTTCCGTCAACAGCAGGCCAAAGCGGCCAAAACGCGGAATGACGACCTTCATGCCCGGCGAGACCAGCGATACCAGAGCGGCTTCAATAGCCGACCGGGCCGAGCCGTTCACGAGCAGCGTCCAGTGGTTCTTCGTGCGGAAGACCTCGCGGTACAGGGCCATGACCTCGTCCATATAGGCGGTCATTTCCGGGTCCATCTGCCCGATCACGTCATAGGACATGGCGCGCAGGATGCGCGGATGGACGTTGGTCGGCCCCGCCCCCATCAGCAGGCGGGACGGCGGGTCGAGCTGTGCGAAAGTTGAGGGCTGGCTCATGACTGGAATTCCTTGACGAAGGCAAGCAGGGCGCGGTGGGCGAGCGCGACGTCTCCCACACGAACGGTTTCATCGGGGTGATGGCTGAGGCCGCCGGGGCTGCGGATGAACAACATCCCCATCGGGCACAGACCGACCATGGCCATGGCATCATGCCCCGCACCACTGAGAACGCGCTGGGCCGGCCGGCCGGTCACGGTCGTCACGGCCCGGGACAGGCGCTCCACCAGTTCGGGCGCGCAGGCAGCGGCAGGGAGGACCTGCGGCGTGTCGAACGTGATGCCGATGCCCCGGCTGGCGGCGATGGCATGCAGATCCGCGCGAATGGCGTCCACCATCGCATCCCGAGCGGCGTCGGTTTCAGCCCGCATATCGAGCGAGAAGCGAACTTCGCCCGGAATAACGTTCGAGGTATTGGGCACGACCTCAACCTGCCCGACCGTAGCGACCTGCGTGGCTCCTCCGGACCGGCCATGACGTTCAACAGCGAGAATCATTTCGGCCACCGCCGTCAGGGCGTCCCGACGCATGGTCATGGGCGTCGTACCCGCATGATCGGACTGGCCGGTGACGGTCACCCGGTGGCGGGTCTGGGCGGCAATGGCGGTGACGACGCCGATTTCTCCGTCCACGCTTTCGATCGCCGGGCCCTGTTCGATATGAGGCTCA
This sequence comes from Gluconobacter sp. Dm-74, assembly GCF_018256135.1. NCBI lineage: Bacteria > Pseudomonadati > Pseudomonadota > Alphaproteobacteria > Acetobacterales > Acetobacteraceae > Gluconobacter > Gluconobacter sp. Dm-74. The sequence goes on from NZ_JAERLX010000007.1 coordinate 14,890, forward strand.
ATATAAGCGATCAGCTCGTCCCGGCGACGGGCGGCTTCGGTCAGGCGGGAGGGGTCGAGACCATAGCGGATCATGGCTTCAGCCATGGTCACGCCGGACGCATCCGTCATATCTTCGGGGATGGATTCGATCAGCCCGGCCATGGCGCGGGAGCAGATCATAGGAGCCGCAAAACGCGAACCCTCTTCATCCCCGAACCCCATGACTTCGATCGCGAATGGCAGACGGACACCCTCTTCGTTCAGGGCGGAGACAAGCTCGATCCCCAACATGACGCCCAGATTGCCATCAAACGCACCGCCATTGCGGACGGTATCAAGATGCGAACCGATCATCAGGGCCGGAGCGCCAGGCACAAGACCCTCGTAACGGCCAACAAGGCTCCCGGCGGCATCCAGACGGGTGCTGAGACCAGCCTCTTCCATCCATTCTGCGACCTGTGTGAGGGTGCGCTGATAGGCAGGGCCAAGCCAGAATCGGAACAGACTGCCCGGCGTCTCGCTGAAGGGACCATCCGCGAGAATACGGCACCGCTCGACGGCGCGGGCTCCGTGGGCTGTCATGAGGGCTCCTGTCCGGGGTGATGGGTCAAGCGGGGGAACTTTGCGCTCATAACGGAATCAGATCAAGTTGACCTGCCAATAAATATGGTCCCACATATTGGCATGAAAGATCAGATGCATCTCGATCCGTTCCATCTGCAATCCTTTCTCGCCGTCGCGGAGACACTGCATTTCACGTCAGCCGCGCAGAGCCAGGGGGTGAGCCAGTCCACCATCAGCCAGCATGTCAGCCGGCTGGAGGAGCAGCTTGGCACGCGCCTGCTAGCCCGCAGCACCAAAAGCGTGCGTCTGACCGCAGACGGCATGGCACTGATCGGTCTGGCCCGACAGCTTCTACAGTGCGAGGACAGCATCCTGTCCCGCTTCCGACAGGACGCGCCGCGCGGGACGATCCGGCTGGGTGTGACGGAAGACCTGCTCCTGACGCGCTTTCCCGAAATTCTCGGCACCTTCCGCGCCTCCCACCCCTCCCTTCAGATCACGCTGACCGTGGGGCTGTCGGCGCATCTGGCAAACCTGCTGGAACAGGGGGAACTGGATGTCTGGTGCGGGATGCGGCGCACAAGCGAGACGCGCGGCCAGAAACTCTGGACCGAAGACATGCGCTGGTACGCGCCCGCAGGCACGGAATTTCCAGCAGAACAATCCATTCCGCTCGTCACATTCCCCGATGGCAGCGTAACGCGCAGACTGGCGATCGAGACGCTCAACAAGAGCGGAAGAGCGTGGCATCTGGCCTTTACCAGCGGGAGTCTCGGAGCGCTTCTAGCCGCCGTCCGGGCGGGATATGGCGTGACCCCGCAGCCCGCGTTTCTGCGAAATGTGGAGCATCTGCCGCATTGCGCGCCGGGCCTTCTGCCGGACATGCCGCAGGTAGAGTTCATCGCCTCCACCCGTCATCAGACCGCGCAGGGCCCCGAAGACCTGCTGATCCGGACGCTGTGCGCGCATGTCCCGCGCCTTCAACCCGAACTCCTTCATCTTTAAGGACAAGACCATGCTCACACCCAACGCTCTTGGCGGAATGGTGACGTCGCCGCACCATCTGGCCAGTCAGGCGGGGCTGGATGTCCTGCGCGAAGGCGGTACGGCCATTGAGGCCGTCGTCGCCACGGCATCCACGCTGGCCGTGGTGTATCCGCACATGACGGGGCTGGGCGGCGATGCATTCTGGCTGATCTGCCATCCGGACGGCCGCACCGTGGCCATCGACGCCTGCGGGGCGCTGGCGATGGGCGCCGAACATACGATCTATACCGAAGCCGGGCACACCGTCATTCCCTGGCGCGGCGGCCTTGCGGCCAATACGGTTGCGGGTACAGTCTCGGGCTGGGAAACCGCGCTGGAACTGAGCGCCGAACTGCGCGATCCCCTGCCGCTGGACCGGCTGCTGCGCGACGCCATCCATTACGCCGAACATGGCCGCGTGGTTTCCGAAAGCGAAGGCGCCCTGCTCGCGCAGAAACAGCACGAACTGATGTCGGACCCGACACTGGCGCGGATCTGCTTTCCCGAAGGCAAACCCTGGACAGCGGGAAGCATCCGCAAATCGCCGGAACTGGCCCAGACGCTGCGGATGCTCAACCGGGACGGCTTGCGGAGCTTCTATAACGGCCCGCTCGCCCGCAGCCTGGCAGCGGATCTGGCGGCGGCGGGCAGCCCGGTTCGGTCGCTGGACCTGCTGGCGCATCGCGCGGAAGTCAAGGAACCGCTTCAGGCCCAGACGAGCGATGGCACCCTCTACAACACCGCGCCTCCCACACAGGGCGTGGCATCGCTTCTGATCCTTGCGCTCTCGGATCATCTGAGCCGCGACGACGGGCCGGAGAGCTTTTCGCACATCCACGGGCTGGTCGAGGCGACCAAACAGGCGTTTCTCTATCGCAACAGTCACACGGATGGCAGCGAGCATTCCGAAGCGCTGGCGCGGAGCCTTCTTGCCGATCCGGCACGGCTGGAGGCGATGACAGCCCGGATGTCCATGACCCATGCCATGCCCTGGACGGAACAGACGCAGTGGGGCGACACGACCTGGATGGGCGCGATCGACCGCAATGGCGTGGCCGTCAGCATGATCCAGAGCCTGTATTTCGAGTTCGGCTCCGGCGTGATGCTGCCACAGAGCGGACTGTTCTGGCAGAACCGAGGCTCGTCCTTCCGTCTGGCCCATTCGGGCTGGAACATCCTGCGCCCCGGCGCAAAGCCCTTTCATACGCTCAACCCGGCCGCAGCCCGACTCCGCGACGGACGGACCATGGTTTACGGCACCATGGGTGGCGAAGGGCAGCCCCAGACACAGGCCGCAGTCTTCAGCCGCCACGTCCGCCACGGCGTTCCGCTTCAGGAGGCCATCCGTCGTCCGCGCTGGCTGCTGGGACGAACATGGGGGGAAGAGAGCCTGTCGCTCAAGGTGGAGCCGGGCTTCAGCCCAGATGTGATGTCGCAGCTTGAAACGGCAGGGCATGTCGTCGAAGCGCTTGAAGAACAGTCCATCATCATGGGCCATGCCGGTGCATTAGTCCGTCACGAGAACGGACGGCTCGAAGGCGCAACTGACCCCCGGAGCGACGGAGCCGTCGCAGCATGGTGAAGTCTTTTGCGGAAAGCCTGTTCGCGCAGGTCGTTCTGGCGACCGTTCTGGGGCTGGGTGCGGGGCTGTTCTGTCCTTCCCTCGCGGATGACGTGGGCTGGATGACAGCGCTGTTCATGCGCCTCATCATCATGGCGGTCGGGCCGCTACTGTTCTGCATCGTAACACTCGGCATTCTGGGTGCGGGCTCCCTGAAGACAGTGGGGCGTCTTGGCGGATGCGCGATGCTCTATTTCGAACTCATGACCACAGTGGCGCTTGTCGTGGCGGTCATGGTGGCAGTGGGGTTGGGAATAGGACAGGGCGTAGGCTTCGTCCCCACAGCGAGCGATGCCCGAATGATCGCCTCCTATGGCGGCCATGCACAGAATCTTCGTGCGGAAGGCTTTAGCGGCTTCCTGCTCTCATTCGTCCCCCACACCCCGGCCGATGCGTTTGCGCAGGGCAACGTGCTCCAGATCCTGGTCTTTGCAATTCTTGTCGGATGCTGCCTGAGCGGCATGGGAGAGGGGGGCCTGCCGCTGGTCCGACTGATCGAAAGCGTGTCCGACCTGTTTTCACGCATGATGGGCCTTATCATCCGCGTGGCTCCGCTGGGCGTCTTCGGAGCAATGGTGACGACGACGGCACGATATGGCCTCGGAACAATCGGCCATCTGGCCGGATTTACAGTCCTGTACTTCCTGCTGGTCGGCGCATTTGTCGTCTGCGCATTAGGCGGGGGCCTTCGGCTCGCAGGCGTAAACCCGCTGCGATTTGCACGGTATTTCCGTGAAGAACTGCTGATCGTCGCCACCACCACGGCCTCCGATGCGGTTCTGCCCAGCCTCATGACCAAGCTCGAAAAGCTGGGCGTCGAGCGGCAGGTCGTCGGAATCGTGGTGCCTGCGGGCTATTCGCTCAATCTGGATGCACTGTCGATCTATCTGGGGCTGGCCATCATTTTTCTGGCCAATGCGACCGGGACGCATCTGACGTTCTGGCAGATCACAACCCTGCTGGTAACCGCTCTGATCACGTCCAAAGGCGCGCACGGCATTCCGGGTTTTGCGATCGTCGTTCTGGCGGCAACGCTGGCAAGCGTTCCCTCCATTCCACCCGGCAGCCTCGTGATGCTTCTGGCCGTGGACTGGTTCGTGGGAATCGCCCGGGCTATCGGCAATTTCGCCGGTAACTGCGTGGCCCCGGTCCTGATCGCTGCGTGGGAAAAGCGCCTCGACCACGCAAGAATGGCCGAGGCGCTGAAACAGCCCTGAGTCAGATCAGACGGGCTTCGGCCAGCCCGTCCGCTTCCAGCTTTTCCGCCAGCGCGAAAAGCTGGTCTTCCCGCCCCGGACGCGCGATGAACTGCGCGCCGAGCGGCAGGCCCGGAACCTTCATCGGAACCGTCAGAACCGGGAACCCAGCCAGCGTCAGCGGCTGCGTATACAGCCCCAGATTGGCGCGGGCGGAGACCATCCTGCCCCCGATCTCGATTTCAGGCTGATCGAAGCGCGGCGCTTCCCCGACAAGCGCCGGGGCCAGCAGGATGTCGGTCTTTGCGAACGCCTCATGCATCTGGTCCCGAAACCAGTGCCGCAGACGATGGGCCTGAAAGACGAGCGTGGATGGCAGAAGCGCACCGGCCAACAGGCGGTCACGCACGGCGGGATCGTATTCCGCAGCCCGTGTCCGCAAGCGGGTAAGATGCTGCCCCGCCCCTTCGGACGCACTGATAACAAAAGCCGCCGCCCGCGCCCGCGCCACCTCCGGCAGTTCAACCACATCCGTCGCCCCCAGCCCCATCGAGAGTTTGTCGATGGCCGTCTGCATCGGGGGAGACATGTTTTCACCGAACCAGCCGCCAAGCCGGGCAATCCGCAGGCTGCCTGCCTCCACAGCCGGAAGCGCCTTGGCGCTGAGAGCCTCAAAACAGGCCTTCAGCCCACCTGCACTGTCCGCAAACGGCCCGACCGTATCGAGACTCGGCACGAACGGATAACTGCCCTCGGTCGACAGGAGCCCCTGCGTCGCGCGCAGCCCCCAGATACCGCAGAGCGAGGACGGAACGCGGATCGAGCCATTCGTATCGGACCCCAGCCCGATGGAAAACAGCCGCGCCGCCACACCCGCCGCCGACCCGCCTGAGGAGCCTCCCGCCAGGCGGTCCGGCGCATGCGGATTGCGGGTATTGCCGTAATGCGCATTGATCGTGGCGAATCCGTAGGCGAATTCGTCCATGTTCGTCAGGGCAACGGGGATGGCCCCGGCTGCGATCATATGCGCGACCAGAACCGCATCCTGCGTGGCGGGCGGATCATTGGCGAGAACCTTGGACCCCGCCGTCGTAATCTCTCCGCGGACATCGAACAGATCCTTGATACCGAAAGGCACACCCGCGAGCGGTCCGGGGTCCTGCCCCTGAAGCACCAGACGGTCCACCCGTTCAGCCGCTTCCAGCGCACGCTGCATCAGAAGGCGCGTGACGCAGCCATAGGCTCCGTCCCGGCTTTCGATATCGGCCAGAACCTTCACCGCGAGTTCACGAGCAGAAATTTCGCCCTTGCGAACGCTGGCGGCGAGCGCAACGGTGCGCAGTTGAAGGCCGCTCATGGCTCGTACCGGAATGCAGGTTCGAGGCGATCAGGCAGTTCCAGCCCTTCGATCAGCGCACCATAATTGCGCAGAAGATCCAGATTGCTCCGCACGCCTGCATGGAACTCGACCGGAATGACCAGTCCGTTCGCAGTGGCGAGCACCGTGATTTCAGTGTCATGGGGATCTGTCATCATACGAACTCCGGTTTTGCGAAGAAAATGGTCTTTGTCGATTGTATTACGGGCTTTCAGAGTGTGATGCGATAACGCCAGTCATTGAGAACCGTTACCAGCGTCTCGCTCCACGGAATGCGCGCGGACCAGTCCAGTGCCTCACGCGCCGCCGCCGGATTACCCTGCATGACCGCAAGACCAGACGGCGAGGCAAGGGCCGGATCCACCCTGAGCGTGGCCGAAACACCCGCAACGTCCAGAAGGTCCTCCGCCATCGAACGGACGGTCCGCGTCACGCCTGAACAGATATTCAGAACGATGCCATTGGGCAGCGGACGAGGCGGAACGAGCGCACTGATATAGGCGTCGCAGGCATCACGCACATCGGTAACGTCAAATCCGGCATCTAGTTGGCCAACGGTAATGACCGGAGCCTGCTGGCCAGCCTCGATCCGCGCAACCTGTGCCGCAAGAAGTGGCAGAATCGCCGCTTCATCCTGCGCCGTTCCGGCCTGCGTGAAGGAGCGCAGGCGCACGCCGTGCAATCCCTCCTGACTCAGATTGCCAATCGCCAGATCCGCCGCCGCCTTGCTGGACGCATAGGCATTGACCGGCGCAATAACGGCTGTTTCATCGAGCGGCTGCCCTGACGAGAAACTCGCGCCATAGATCTCGGCCGTTGAGACGAACACAAAACTGGCCTGTGGGGCATAAGCCTCAAAAGTCTCGGCGAGAATGAGCGTTCCATCCAGATTGACAGTCCATGCGTCCTCAGCCTCGGCGCGCGCCACCGAAGAGACGGCCGCCAGATGCAGACAGGCATCGGGCTTTTCACTACGGACAAAACGTTCGACCGCAGCCCGATCCCGAATATCCATCGGATCTTCCAGCAGCACATGCCCGGGCAGTCGGTCCAGAAGCCGGGCTTTGAGGTGCTGCCCAACAAATCCCTGCCCACCCGTCAGCAGAATCCGCAACCCCATGTCAGGAGCCATAAGCGAACGAACGGCCCGCAACAGAAAAGACAGAAACAGTCGGCATGGGGCGTTCTCCCGGCAGAATGGCCCAGACTGACCAAATGCCATCCCAGACCGGACTCTTTTCGGTCACATCCGCGAACAGGGCAAGGGAAAGTAAGCGACGCAATGGTTGATCAGTCACGTTCAACGCGCCTTTTAAACGCGCAAGAATGCGGGTGTCTTAACAGGTTTTTTACCGCTATCGTGTTTGCTTGAGACCCTACGGAACTGACGGATCTCAACTTCTCCATGCGGCACCTTTTTCGACATTCTGTGCGTACTCTGGGGCTGCTTGGCCTTTTGCCGGTCCTGTCAGCCTGCAATTCCCTCGCCCAGATGTCCGAAATCGGACGGCCACCCCGTATGACATCCATCACAAATCCGACGCTTGCCGCCTCCTACCGTCCGGTCAGCATGCCGATGCCCCCTCTTCAGCCGCCTCCTGACGAAGCGGCCAGCCTGTGGCGCTCCGGAAGCAAAGCCTTCTTCAAGGATCAGCGGGCCTCTCAGGTCGGGGATCTCGTCACGATCATCGTGGACATCACCGACAACGCCGCCTTCAACAACGGAACGACGGCTGACAGAGCCGCTGACGAAAAGTTCGGCATTCCCAACCTTTTCGGCATCAAGGGCAAGATCATCAGTTCGATTACCGGTGCAAACAGCCTGAATACGGCCAGTAGCAGCGATTCCAGCGCGACTGGGAAAATCACCCGCAACGAAACTGTTACCCTGCGTCTGGCCGGAACCATCACTCAGGTCCTGCCCAACGGCAATTTTGTCGTGATGGGAAAACAGGAAGTCCGGGTCAACAGCGAGCTACGCGAGCTGGGCGTGAGCGGCATTGTCCGCCCTCAGGACATCACGGCGGACAACACCGTCACGCATGACCGGATGGCCGAAGCACGGATCTCCTACGGTGGACGCGGAACCCTCACGCAGCTTCAGACACCACGTTACGGGCAGCAGTTCATGGACACGGTCCTGCCGTTCTGAACACAAAAAAGCCGGGGAGAGCCCCGGCTTTTTTGTGAGTCGAAAGACTGTCTTACTTCGCAGGACGCGAGAGCAGCAGCGACCAGAGTTCTGCCACGTCACGAGCCGCTCCGTTTCCAGAAACAGCCTCAAACGTTTTGATGGCTTCGGCCTTCTGGCCACCATCCATCTGCGCCATACCGTATTCAACCTGAGCCAGATCGGGGTAACGCGGATTCTTCCCCAGACCCGTCTTCATCAGGGCCAGACCGGCATCAACCTGCCCATTCAGAACCTGATTGTAGCCAGCAGTCAGAGCCGGTCCTGCATTTGGCGCAGAGGCCGCCTGCGTCACAGCAGCAGCAAGCTGGCTCCGGTTCGTGGCAGCCTGCTGGGCAACGAACGCATGGAACTTCGCATCAGCAGCGGCGGTAGGGCCGTTACCAAGCGAGTGATTCGCATAACCCTGATTGAGCAGGTTCAGCGCAAGCTGGGGCAGGCCCATCTGCACTGCACGCTCGGCCATGTCCTGATAATCGGACGGATCCTTCAGCACACCCGTCGCCAGACGCAGGCGCTCGACATAGAAAATGAGCGGCGGCGAGAGGTTCGGATTCGCCACCAGATCATGGATCAGCATCGACCAGTAATCAGGCTTCGAATAATACTTGGCTAGAAGAACATAGGCATGCGTCTTGGCGTCCGCATCCTTCAGGTTCGTATAGGCCGTGGCCAGCATCTGAAGCTGATTTTCGGCCGGAACCTTGCCGGCCTTGATCGTGGCGTCCACCTGCTCCTGCGCGGCCTTGGCCGTGCCTTTCCAGTCCTGCTGCAGATAGTAGCACTGGATCAGCATGGTCTGCATGCGCGGGTCGGCGCCATATTCCTTCAGATAGCGCTCGGTCGCCGGAATGGCGCGAGCGTACTGCTTGGCGCTGTAGGCCATGGTGGCCTGTGCCATCAGCATCTGACCCTTCGCGGCCTTCGGCGTACGCGAACTGTTGATCAGAACGTCATAGGCCTTGATTGCGGCGTCCGTGTTGCCGGACTGTGCGGCAATCGCGGCGCGCATCTGGGCCGTGGTGTAGGTTTCGTAATCGGTCTTGCCCTTGACCGCGTCTGCGGCATCGACGGCTTCCATGGCCTTGGCATAATTTTTGGATGCCAAAGCACTCTGGGCCTGCTGCAGATCCTTGCCAACAGCCTGACCGAGAACGTCATCGGCATGGGCGGAGCCAGCAAACGCGGCGATACCAAAGACACCGGCCAGCAGAAGATTACGGGCGCTCAGACGGCGGTAAAGGGACAAAGACACGAATTACTGTCCTTCCATGAACTGATCCAGACCAACAATTCCAAGCTTGGTCATACCAAGACGCTGTGCGTCTGCCATAACATGGGCCACGGTCTTGTAGTCCGCAAGACGATCCGGGTGGATATGCATTTCAGGCTGGTCCGGCATTGCGGCAGCGGCCTGAAAATGAGCCTGAAGAGACGCCTCGGACGTAATTGGCTCGTTGTTCCAGGAAATGCTGTTGTCGTAGCCGATGCTGACGGTCACGAGTTTGGGTTGTTCGGTCGATGGGGGAGGATTGCCCTGAGGCAGATCGATCGCCACCGAGTGTGTCTGAAGCGGAATGGTGATGATCAGCATGATCAGCAGCACCAGCATCACGTCGATCAACGGCGTGGTGTTGATATCGACAATGCCTTCGTCTTCGTGCGTGCTGTCAGATCCGACGCTCATGCCCATGACGGCGGTTCTCCAAAAAGGTGACGTGAAAGCTTTGTCGGGCCGCCCTGTCCGGAACGACCCGACACGACCTCAGTTCGAGTGAGGCTGCTCGGTAATGAAGTCCACGTGGGCGATACCAGCTTCCTGGCAGGTCGCGACCACCTGGCCGACTGCCAGATACTTGGCAGCCTGATCACCGCGGATCTGGATCTGCGGCTGGGGCTTCTGCTTTGCCACCTCGACGAGACGGTTCAGCAGGTCAGTGTGGTTCGCAACCGGCGTCGTGTCCCAGAACACCTGGCCGTTTGAATTCACTGCCAGAACGATGTTGCCCTTCCTGGTCTGGGTGGGCGTATTCGCATCGACCGGCAGCTTGACCTTCACCGAGTGTGTGGCAACCGGGATGGTGATCAGAAAGATGATCAGCAGCACCAGCATGACGTCGACGAGGGGGGTGGTGTTGATTGCCGACACCACCTCGTCGTCACCGCCGCCTCCTCCGACGTTCATTCCCATAGGATCAGATCCGCTCGCTGGTGGTGATGGTGGTCGGAACAGCCATGCTGCCCTGTTCCGGGCTGACGCCGTGACGGAAACCGCCGATCAGGACGGACTGGATGTCGGCCGCGAAGTTGCGAACGCGATCCATGGCACCCTTGTTGCGACGAACGAGCAGGTTGTAACCCAACACGGCCGGAACAGCGGTGGCAAGACCGATGGCCGTCATGATGAGGGACTCACCAACCGGGCCTGCAACCTTGTCGATGGACGCCTGACCGGAGATGCCGATGGCCGTCAGGGCGTGATAGATACCCCAGACCGTACCGAAGAGACCGACGAACGGCGACGTGGAACCCACCGTACCGAGGAAGGCGAGGCCGCCCTGCATACGGGTGTTGATGGTGTCGACCGAGCGCGAGATGGACATTTCGGTCCAGGACGGCAGGTCGATCGAGTCACGCATGGAGCCTTCGTGGTGCTCGGCGGCAACGATGCCCGTTTCTGCGATGTAGCGGAACGGAGAAGACGCCTTCAGAGCAGCAGCACCCTGCTGAACGGACGGCTTGGTCCAGAACTCGCGTGCAGCTTCCTTGGAGGCAGCAAACAGACGGCCCTGCTCCAGGAATTTCATGACCATGATGATCCAGGTACCAGCGGACATGATCACCATGATGATCAGAACGCCACGGGCAATCGCATCGCCATTGGCCCACAGAGCGCCGAGGCCATACGGGTTACCCTGCGGAGCAGGAGCTTCCGGCGTCGCAGTTACGCTCTCGCCCGGCGTTGCAGCCGCTGCGGGAGACTGGTCGGCCGGAGCCGCTGCCGGAGCGGCACTGTCAGCAGGCGCAGCAGGTGCACCCGCATCATTCGGAGCAGCTGCCCCAGGAGCACCAGCCGGATCGGCGGACGTTGCCGGGGGTGCCGGGTTGGTAGAGGGGTCAACCGGAGCGGCTGCAGGAGCGCTCTGGTCGGCAGGAGCCGGCTGGGCGAAAGCGACGGCCGGTGCAACTGCACCGGAAGCCAGGGCCAGCGTCAGAGCCAGCGCGCTGGCCCGGACGGCACGCGCCTTCGTCGGAACGGCAAGGGCAGGAAGGCGGAACAGTCTGGTCATGAACTCCATATCCTCGTTATCGATGCCCGTTTCCGGAGCTTTTAATGGGGTGTCGGCCATATGGAGACCGGCCCTTTTCTGAGCCCTGTCAGGGACTGGAAATCCTGACAGGGCAATTCTGTTTGACGGCAGTCGAAAGATCAGTCGTCGCCCATCGTAAAGTCGATGTGCAGGACGTGGTGATGCTCTGTTACCGGAACGCCATTGACAACGGCGGGCTGGTAACGGGCCCGACGAAGGAAGTCGAGCGCACTTTCCACGAACTCATGGCCACCGCTCGAACTGGTAATGGTACAGTTCGCCGTCTTGCCTGTCGGAAGAATGTCACACGATGCGGTCACATGACCTTCGCGGTTTTCTTCCATGGCCTCGTCCGGATAGACAGCCTGTGCACCGTTGATCGGCCGCGCGCCTGCCTGATGATCTGGCACTGCGTCAGCTGGCGGTCCCTGCGGCGGAGACGGAACGGGCTCCGGCGAAGGGGTCGGGCTGGGCGGTACCGGATGCGGCGGCTTGGCGTGAGTGACACGCTGGATCGCCTTGGGCGGCGGCGGCACGGAAATCTTCGGCGGCGGAATATACGGCGGCGGCGGCTGCTCCATCTGCGGCGGCGGCGGCGGTGGCGGTGGCGGCGGTGGCTTGGGCTGTTCCTTGATCACTTCCGTCTTGATAGGCGGCTTTTCCTGGACCAGCTTGCTCACAGCACCACTCATAAGCGCATAGATCACAGCGCCCATAGCCAGCACGGCCACGACGATCGCGACAATGTAGTCTGTCGGCTTGCGCTGCTGTGCGGCGTAGCTCTTCATGTCGAAACCTTCTTACCCCTCACTGACACCGGCGTTGGTCCACATCTGCCGGGTGCGGTGCCCCGATTTCTGTGTTGCCATCAGGCTTTCCCGCTGCAGACGCATAGGAATGCGTCATATGCCGTGAGAACATACCCGATATGCTGATTGGGCAGTCTAACCCCCATGCTGTCAAGCCGGTGATTGCTCTTATCGAAACGATTTTTTCATATTGTGGACATATTCTGCGCTTTGCGCCCTGTCCGGGCAAATAAAAATATTCCCCGAAATCCTGAGAACGTAACGTCACTTCACCGCGTTATGACAGATTCAAGAAAAAAGGCGCCGGAACAGTTTTTCTGTTCCAGCGCCTGAGCGAATCCGTCTGAAAGCCGACAGGGCTTAAACGTAACAGGGTTTACTGGGCCGAGGCGCTAGCCTCCGACCGGGTCGCCCCGACGCTCTGCGCCAGCGAGGCCGACATGAAGTCGTCCAGGGCACCATCGAGCACCGCGCCCGGATTTCCCTTCTCCACACCCGTCCGCAAGTCCTTGACGAGCTGATAGGGCGCCAGAACGTAGGACCGGATCTGGTGTCCCCAGCCGATATCGGTCTTGGAGGCTTCCGTCTGGGCGGCGGCAGCTTCGCGCTTCTGCAACTCGGCTTCGTACATCCGGGCCCGCAGCATTTCCATCGCCTTGGCACGGTTGCGATGCTGCGAACGGTCGGTCTGACAGGCCACCACGATCCCCGTCGGGATATGGGTGATCCGGATGGCCGAATCCGTTTTGTTGACGTGCTGCCCACCCGCGCCCGAGGCCCGGAACGTATCGACGCGCAAATCCGAATCGTTGATCTCGATCTCGATCGAATCATCCACGACCGGATAGACCCAGACAGACGCGAACGACGTCTGACGACGGGCCGCCGCATCGAACGGTGAGATCCGAACCAGACGATGCACGCCGGCCTCAGTCTTGAGCCAGCCATAGGCGTTCGCACCGCTCACCTGAATGGTCGCGGACTTGATGCCAGCCTGCTCGCCTTCGCTGCCTTCGATGAACGTGACCTTGTAGCCATGCTGCTCGGCCCAGCGCGTGTACATGCGCAGGAGCATCTCGGCCCAGTCCTGAGCTTCCGTACCGCCAGCGCCCGCATTCACCTCGACGTAACAGTCATTGCTGTCCGCCTCGCCCGAGAGCAGGCTTTCGATTTCGCGCTTGCGGACGTCTTCGGCAATGGCACGCAGAGTCTGCACGGCATCCTGAACGAGGCTGTCATCCCCTTCCATCTCTGCCAGTTCGACCAGTTCGAGCGTACCTTCGACCTCGGCTTCGATCTGCTGGACACCTTCGATCTGGTTGGCGAGCGTCGTGCGCTCGCGCATCAGCTTCTGGGCGGCTTCTGCGTCGTTCCACAGGTCAGGGTCTTCAACGCGGTGGTTCAGTTCCGCGAGGCGTGTTGTTGCGACATCCCAGTCAAAGATGCCTCCTCAGCAGTGCCACCGACTGCTTGATCTGGACGGAAAGGGCCTCGGTTTCGGCCGACATAGTGTCCTCCACTCATAAGGGGGGTCTGTTCTGGTGGCCTTAGTATAGGCCGCCCACGCCAATGTCACCATCGGACGGAGCAGGTTTCTGGGCCTGTCCCGGCGCTGCGGACGACCCGGTGCCGGGCGTGCCGCCTCCCGGCTGATCCGGCATCTGGGCCATGCCGCTTTCGGAATCCGAAATCACGCTGTCCGCGCCCGTATCGGCGGCAGTCAGGGCTTCCGTACCAGCGCCAAAGCCATGTAGCTCAACGGACGCACCCGGAACCTGATCGGTCTTGAAGCCATCGACGGCCGAAATGCGTCCCGTGTCGTAGCTGGCCAGCGTAATACCGTCCGGCACGCGGAAGTCGAGCTTCGGACGGCTGGCCAGAGCGACCTTCATGATCTTGTTCCAGATCGGCCCGGCAATGCGGCCACCATCCGAATTGCGGCCCAGCGTCTGGGGTGTATCGAAACCAACCCAGACCACCGTAACGATATCGGGGGAGAATCCGGCAAACCAAGCATCATGGAAGTCCTGACTGGTCCCGGTCTTGCCCGCGATGGGACGATCGATGCCAACACCCGCCATACGGCCGGTACCCCGGGCGATCACGTCCTGCATCATTTTGACGATCTGGAACGTGCTCTGCTCGCTGGCCAGCGTCGGGCGCGTGTCGGTCAGGGAGGGAACGGACACGCTGCCGGGTACGGGCGTGGCTGGGACCGGGGCAACCGGCGCGGCAGGCGGTGTCGTGCCATCGGCCGGAGTTCCGTCCGTGGGAGCAGGCTGTTCGCTGGGCGGAGCCTGCATCGCGGTGCCGAGCTTCAGCCCCCCTGCCTGCCACAGCACGCTCCCGGAGCGGTCCTGAATGTCGTCCACAAGAGTCGGCGTGACGATGTGGCCGCCATTGACAATCGTGGCATAGGCCGCGGCCTCGCGCATGACGGTGGTTTCGACGGCACCCAGCGCCGCGGGCAAAACATGCGGCATCTGCGCCACGAGCCCGGCGCGGATGGCCGTATCCGCGACCGCTTTCATGCCGAGATGGGCGGCAACACGGATCGTGACGAGGTTGCGGCTTTCGCGCAGCGCGTCATGCAGCGTCGTCGGGCCCCAGTTGTCATGTTCGTAGTTCTGCGGATGCCAGTCGCCATAGGAAATGGGCGAATCGTCGAAACGCTCGGACGGGGAAATCCCCTGTTCCATCGCGGCCAGATAGACGAACGGCTTGAACGACGATCCCGGCTGACGCAGTGCCTGCGTGGCCCGGTTGAACTGGCTTTCATGGAACGACCAGCCGCCAACCATCGCCAGAACGCGGCCCGTATGCACATCCAGCGTCACCGTTGCACCTTCGACCTGTGGGATCTGGCGCAGGGCCGCCGAACCGCCTTCCTGCGGTTCGATCATGATGACATCCCCGGCACGCAGCGGATGCGCCCGCCGCGCCCAGGCGATATCACTCGCAAGAAGCGCGCCTTTGCGGGCGCTGCCGTCCTCGATCCAGCCGACATGCGTGCCACCCGGCAACACCACCGCCAGACGCCACTCGCGCAGCATCCCGCCGGGCGGCGTGACATGATCGAGCGCGCTCTCCCAGCCGTCATCCTGAATATCCGGCAGGTTGCGCAACGGCCCCCGCCAGCCACTATGGGCGCGGTCGTAATTCATCAGCCCTTCATGCAGCAGACGCGTTTCGGTGGTCTGAAGGTTCTGGTCCAGACTGGTATGGACCTCCAGACCACCCTGTGCCGCACGGTCCTGACCATACTGGGCGATCAACTGACGACGGACCTCCTCACCGAACCATTCGGAATCCGGCAAAGGCCCAAAACGCTGCTTCTGCTGCGGGACCAGCGGCTCCTGCTTTTCCTGATCGGCCTGCTCACGCGTCAGAACGCCTGCCTCGACCATCAGATCCAGCACAAGGTTGCGGCGGCCCATCGCGGCCTGCGGATGCAGGAACGGGTTATAGTTCGTGGGCGATTTGGGAAGTGCTGCCAGAGAGGCGGCTTCGGCATCGTCGAGCTGGTCGAGCGGCTTGTTGAAATAGCTCTGCGCGGCCGCGGCGACACCATAGGCACCGTTCCCGAGATAGATGCCGTTCAGGTAGATTTCGAGAATTTTGTCCTTGGACAGCACCTGCTCCATCTTCATGGCGAGCAGAGCTTCCTTGATCTTGCGATCGAGGCTCACGACGTTGCTGTTGAGCAGCATGACCTTCGCCACCTGCTGGGTGATGGTCGAAGCACCCAGCGGACGGCGGCCATGACGCGCGAAAATGTCCGTCAGACCCGCCCGGCCGATCGCCATGAAATCCACGCCGCCATGCGTATAGAAATTATGATCTTCCGTCGCGATGAAGGCATTCTTCACACGCTCGGGGATCGCGTTGATCGGCACGAAGATCCGGCGTTCGTTCGCCAGCTCGGCCATCAGACGGTCATCGGCAGCATAGATGCGGCTGACGGTCGGCGGCTGATAGGCGCGCAGACTGTCCACGCTGGGCAGATCCGCCACCAGCTTGGCATAGGTCGTCCAGCCCAGAACACCCGCTCCGGCCACACCCACAAGCCCCACACCGGCGATGATCGCCAGGGACTGCCGGTAGCGGCGAAAACGGGGAGGGCGTGGTGGCGTGGCGCCCGGACCTTGAGGGTTACGGGAGCGGAGAGAGCGTCGCGTCATGCCCCCTGCATAGCATTATTCCGCCCCTTTCGTCGCCCCGTCTAAAAAGGTCATTTCATGAAAGAGGCGTAACCCCGGGACCATTATTCCGAAACGTTCAGACGCCCTCAGCCCAGCAGACGGCCCACCATCCGCGCGGTGTAGTCCACAACAGGTACGATCCGCCCGTAATTCAGACGGGTCGGGCCGATCACGCCAATCGCCCCCACGATTTTCTGGGCTTCGTTGCGGGCAGGCGCCACGATCATGGACACGCCCGACATCCCGAACATCCCGCTTTCACGCCCGATATAGATCCGCACCCCTTCGGACGCATCCGCCAGTTGCAGCAGTTGAAGCATGGTCTCCTGCGTCTCCAGATGGTCGAACAGCATGCGGATCGTCGTCAGGCGCTCGATTTCCGTGATGTCGGCCAGCAGCTTCCCCTGCCCTTTCACGAACAGCGTCCCTCCATCGGCGTCCCACGTCGCAAGACCGCTTTCGATCACACTGGCCGTCAGGGCATCGAGTTCATGGCGGCTGGCATCCATTTCGCTCCGGACCCGCTCGCGCAGCGTGCCGAGCGTCAGGTCACCAAGACGGGCGTTCAGGTAGTTCCCGGCCTCGACAAGAGCGGAAGGCGGCACGCCGGGCGGGGTCTCGATGATGCGGTTCTCCACCTGCCCGTCCGAACCCACCAGAATGACCAGAACCCGCCCCGGACCAAGTGCTACGAACTCGATATGCTTGAGCGCGGCATCCGATTTCGGTGCGAGCACCAGTCCGGCAGCGGAAGACAGGCCCGACAGAAGGGACGACGCTTCAGACAGGATATCCTGATAGGACCGCCCGTGAATATCGAGCCGGCTGTCGATGCTGGCGCGGTCTTCTTCCGTCAGGGTGCCGAACTGGAGCAGGCCATCCACAAACAGGCGCACGCCCTTTTCGGTCGGCAGACGCCCGGCTGAAACATGCGGGCTGAACAACAGTCCGGCCCGCGCCAGATCCGCCATGACATTGCGGATCGTGGCCGAAGACAGCGCCGGTTGCAGGCGCTGGGCCAGCGTCTGGCTGCCGATGGGCTCACCCGTTTCGACATATTCCTCAACGATTTCACGCAAAATCGCGGCTTCACGATCTCCCAGACCGTGCGGCATCGGGATGGAAGGGCGGAACAGGGGAGGCTGTGGTCGCATCATGGTAAACCCACTGTCGGGGCTGGATGGGTCTGCGTCAAACGCGCTAGAGGCGGGACATATTCTTCCACAGGATCTTTTTTGACATGACTGACACCGCACGCAAGCGTCCCTCCGGGCGTGCGCCGGACGAAAACCGCATTGTTTCAATCGAAACGGGCTTTGCCCGCCATGCCGAAGGCTCCGCGCTCATCCGCGTGGGCGGCACGGAAGTCCTGTGCACGGCCACGGTCGAGGAGCGTGTTCCGGCCTTCCTGCGCAACAGGGGACAGGGCTGGATCACGGCCGAATACGGAATGCTCCCCCGGGCGACCCACAATCGCGGCCAGCGCGAAGCGGCCAAAGGCAAGCAGTCCGGCCGCACGCAGGAAATCCAGCGGCTGATTGCCCGGTCGCTCCGGGCCTGTGTGGATCTGAAGAAGCTGGGAGAGCGCACCATCACGCTCGACTGCGACGTCCTGAACGCGGATGGCGGTACGCGCTGCGCCTCCATCACGGGCGCCTGGGTGGCGCTGGCGATCGCGCTGAAGAACATCAAACGCTCCCAAGCCCTCACGGCTCAGGTCGCAGCGGTCTCGTGCGGGCTGACGGATGCCGGAGCCGTGCTGGATCTGGATTATATCGAAGACAGCAGCGCGCAGGCCGATACGAATTTCGTCCTGACGGCGGATGGTGGCATCATCGAAATTCAGGGAACCGCCGAGGACAAGCCATTTCAGGAGAGCGAATTTTTCGAACTCCTCCGACTGGCGAAGCTCGGCACGGCCCGACTGTTCGACGCCCAAAATCACGTCCTGGAGACTACATGATGCGGACATTGTCCCGCGGTTCGAAAATCGTTTTGGCCAGCCATAATGCCGGCAAGCTGCGCGAATTCTCCACCCTGCTGGCCGAGAGCGGGATCACCGTCATCTCGGCCGCCGAACTGAACCTCCCGGAACCCGAAGAGACGGAAGAGACATTCACCGGCAACGCCGCCATCAAAGCTCTGGCCGCGGCCAAGGCTTCCGGACTGCCCGCGTTGGCCGATGATTCCGGTTTCTGCGTCGCGGCGCTGGACAATCGTCCGGGCGTTTATTCCGCGCGCTGGGGCGGCCCGACCAAAGACATGCAGATCGCAATGGACCGCGTGCATCAGGAAATGGGCGATAGCGCCGATCATCGGGCTTTTTTCGTCGCGGCCCTATGTCTGGCATGGCCGGATGGCGAGACCCGGACCGTACAGGGCGAATGTCACGGCACGGTCATCTGGCCCCCACGCGGCGATCATGGGCACGGTTACGATCCGATGTTCGTGCCGGAAGGCGGAAGCCGGACCTTTGCGGAAATGACCGAAGCCGAGAAAAATGTCATCAGTCATCGCGGCCGGGCGCTGGAGCAATTCCTGAAGAATTTTATCGCCTGATGACTGGAAAAACCCGGTCTTTTCCAAAAGAAAACTCCGGGTTTTCATTCCTTTCAAAAACAGTTCTTTGAAAACACAAACATAGAATTATTTATTACATGGAAATAAAAAATTACCCTAATTTTTTTGATCCATGTTACCCTGACCGGACCTGAAACAAAAAAGGGATCGTCATGGGGAATGTGACAGCACTGTTTGCGGATGCATTTATATTTGTCCTCGTTCCGTGGGGACTGTGGCAACTGCTCAGGCGTTCCATTCCCATTGCCATCCTGCCCATTCTGGTGGGCATTGTTCTGGCGGTCCTGCATTTTCCAGCGTCAAAAGTCGGTATTCCCTCGCTTTACGGCGATTATATTGGCTGGCTGGCCGTTCTGGTTCTGGCGTTCACCGCCGGACTGGAAATGTGGCAGAATCCCACCCATTCTCCCGAAGCCGAAAACCTCCCCTCCCCGACACTGGGTCGCCTGCTGGGCGGAGCGCTCGTGGCGTTGGGCGTTCCGTTCGCCATCGGCACCATTCTGGTCAAGCTGTTCTTCCTGCCGCTGCATGGCTGGCAGGCCCCACATGGCAATAGCTGGATCGGCGCCATGTCGATCGGGCTGTGCATTTCCGTCAGTGCGCTGCCGGTCCTGATCGGGATCGTGCGCGAACTGGAGCCCGTATATCGCCCCGTCGGACAGCTTGCCCTCAAACTCGCGGTCGTGGACGATGCGGCCCTCTGGATCGGACTGGCCATCCTCCAGTTCGCGGCACGCGGAACCGAGGCGCTGCATGGCTGGACCGGATTTGAAGGACTGGCCGTCCTGCTTCTGGTCGGCATGGCGCTCCTCAGCAGCTGGGCCACGCGGAACCTGAAAAACCCGCCGATCTGGATCATCTGGGCCGCTGTTCCGGCCTATCTGGCCGCCGGGTCCTGGGCGAGCCACGAACTGGGGCTGCACGAACTGATCGGCGCCTATTTCGCAGGTGCGCTCATGCCGCCACGCTGGGTCCGTCGCCTGCCGGTCGAGGCCGTGGGGACGTTCTCACTGATCTGGCTGGCCCCGATGTTCTTTGGCCATAGCGGATTGCGGATCGACGGCGATGCGCTGACATGGCCGTCCGTTCTGGCCTCCCTGCTGCTGGTCGTCATTGCGATCGTCACGAAAATCCTTGCCGTATGGATTTTCCCGCCTGCTCCGGGCCTGACGAACCGTCAGGCACTCGGTATCGGCTCCCTGTTGCAGTGCAAGGGGCTGATGGAAATCGTGGCGGCGACCATCCTGCACGCGCATGGCATGATTTCGGAATTTGCCTTCGCTTCCCTGATGGTTCTGGCCGTGATTTCCACGACGCTGACCGGGCCGATGTTCCGGCTCGTCTCGGGACGTTCGCGCCCCGAGATCGTAGCATAATCAATCCTTCGAACGCACGGGGCCGTGGCTGACAAGCGCGCCCCGCTGCCAGACTTGATCAATCTGGTCCACGGTGGCGATGTTTTCATCCGCATTACCATCCACGATCAGCAGATCCGCCCGGCGGCCGGGCGCAATCACACCCCGGTCTGACAGATGCAACAGGGCCGCGGCATTGCCCGTGGCCAGACTGATGGCCTGCACAGGGGACAGCCCGGCCTGCACCGTCAGATACAACTCACGGTGCTCGGCAAAGCCGGGAATACGGGTCGGTGCGGCCCCGGAATCCGTCCCGAAACCAACCTTCACTCCCGCCCGATACAGAACGGCGAGGTTCTTCTGATTCACCGACAGCGCGTAATGCGAGGCCTTGGTCAGAGGCTTGGCCAGTGTCTCCGCACGCCATTTCGGGTCCGTGAACTGACGGCGCAGGGCCGGGTCCATGCCCGCCAGAACGAACGGATTGGAGAGCAGCTCCGGCTGTTCGGCATAGAGATAGTTCGCTTCGTCCAGATCCAGCGTCGCAATATACCATGTGCCCTGACGGAGCATCGCCGCGATCAGATCATGATCTACCGGCTGATCCCGCACGCCATGCGCGAGAATATCGGCTTTTGCCGCCACGATGGCCTTGGCGACAGCAAGATCGTGGATATGCACCGCAACCCGCGTGTCGTGCTGGTGCGCCTCGTCGATGACGGCCTGATAGATAGCGGGCGGCAGCATGGGATAGGTCTTGCCGTCCGGGACGTCATTGCGGAAGTCGTCCACCCAGAGCTTCACCAGATCCGTGTGTTCCGCAATCATCTGATCCACGTCTTTGCGCGCCTCTTCCGGCGTGGTCGGACGGAACACCTGATCGGGACCAACGCCCTTAACCATGGCGGCCGGTGGCACACCATCCGGCGCACCGATCCCCTGATCCACGCCATACAGATCCGCCCCCGGATTGCGGCCCTCATGCTGTTCCTGACGTAGCGTATCGAACAGCGGAGAACGGTTCAGACCCAGCGCCGTGACAGTCAGGACGCCATAGTCGGAATACTGCTTCATGGCGGCGAGAATATTGGCGCGGGTATAGTTGTCGCGGCTGGCCCCCGTACCTTTCACGAGGCCGACATGACTGTGATCGCTGATAAGAGCGGGCATCAGCGTCTTGCCCGTCAGGTCCACATGCCGCGCATCGGCAGGAGCCGGGATGCCGACCGAAAGAATCACACCATTGTCGATGACCACCGTGGCGTCCGGCTGTGCCGAAGCCCCGGTCCCGTCAATCAGCCGCGCATGCTCGAACGCGACCGGTTCAGCCAGCGCACCTCCAATGCTGAAAGCGGCAGGCGTTGCGAGCAGCAGGGCAGTGAAGGCGGAACGGATGGTCATGCGGCGGTCTCCTGTCTGGCTCCCGCCGAGCTTCTTTATCGGGCATCCTGTGCTCCGGGCGGAAACGTCCTTGAAGGACGAAACGCCCCCAGACCGGGAAAGATGCCAATTTCCTTCCGGCCTCAGCCCTCCAGTGACTGAAGCTCGAACAGGCGGCGGTAGATCCCGCCCTCGCGCGTAATCAGTTCGGCGTGCGTTCCGTCTTCTTTCAGCGCGCCCTGACTGAACACGAGGATGCGGTCCAGTTCCATGACGGTCGAGAGACGATGCGCCACAACGATGACGGTCCGGTTCTGCATCAGGCGACGCATCGCATCCTGCACAAGGGATTCGGACTCGGAATCAAGGCTGGACGTCGCTTCGTCGAAAATCAGGATGGGCGCATCGGCCAGAAAGGCGCGGGCAATGGCAACACGCTGGCGTTCGCCACCTGAGAGCTTCACCCCACGCTCGCCGACCATGGTTTCGTAACCCTCGGGCAGCCGCTCGATGAACGGCGCTGCGTTGGCCAGACGGGCGGCGTCTTCGATCTCGGCGCGGCTCGCATCGGGGCGCGCATAGGCGATGTTTTCCGCAAGCGTGCGATGAAACAGCACCGGTTCCTGCGGAACAATGGCGATATGCGCGCGCAGGGAGTCCTGCGTGACATGGGCGATATCCTGCCCGTCCACCACGATCCGCCCGCCATTCACGTCATAAAGGCGCTGGAGCAGCTTGGTCAGGGTCGTCTTGCCCGAGCCGCTCGGCCCGACAAGCGCCACGCGGGACCCCGGCGCGATGTCAATGCTCAGGTCGTGGTAAAGCGGCTTGGCCTGCCCCGGATACTGGAAGTCCACATGTTCGAAGTGGATCGCCCCTGTCGTGAAACGCGCCGTCTGGGCATCGTCTGCGTCCTGAATGGCGGGATCGCGACGGAAAATCGCCACGAGTTCTTCCATCTCATTGACCGAACGCTGCACCTGACTGACCTGCTGCCCCAGATCACGCAGATACCCCTGCACGAGGAACATCATGGTCAGAACATAGGCCACATCTCCCGGACCAGCATTCCCTCCCCACCACAACCAGACCGCCAGCCCGATCAGCAGCATCCGCATGGCGAGCGAGGCCAGAGCCTGAAGATTGGCGCTATTCGTGCCCCGGACCCATGTCGTCAGTGTGCGCTGACGCCAGCCCCGGATGATGCTGTCGAGCCGGTCGTCCTCGCGGTTTTCCGCACCGAATGCCTTGACGACCGGATTGCAGGTCACGGCATCCGCCATGGCCGCACCCATTTTCGTGTCCCATTCATTGGACGCGCGGGCCGTCGGCGCGACATAGCGCAGGGTCAGCAGGATGGAGAGCGTAGCGAACAGCACCACCGAAACCGCCAGAACCGACCCCATCAACGGCGAACGAACCATCAAAACCGCCGTCGTCCCGCCCAGAACCAGCACTTCCGGCGCGATCAGGAGCAGGAGCGTGTCGTCCAGCGTATCAATCGCCCAGATCCCACGCGTCAACTTGCGGACGGTCGAGCCGGCAAAATTGTTGGCATGCCAGTCCGTCGAGAAGCGCTGCACCCGATCGAATGCCTGATTGGCAACACGATGCATGATGGCGAGCGTGAGATGCGAAATCCCGATGAAGGAAGAGCGCCGTCCGAACAGCCCGACCAGCCCGAGGACGATCAGCCCCGCGACCATCAGCCCCGCATCATCGCGCAGATGCAGGAGTTCCGAAGTTTTCTCCACAGCCGGGCCAGCGGCATGGCGGGAAATATCCTCCACCAGACGGCCTGCGAGAACCGGCGTGCAGACATCGGCCAGCGTGGCGAGGGCAACGCCGCCGAGGGTCTTGGCCAGCAGAAGAGGATGATCACACCAGCGGCTACAGACGAAAGACAGGACGTCCGTAAAGGACACCTCCTGCTTGCGGCCCTCCTGTTGCTGGCGACTCATGGGAAGAGGGGTATCGGAAACGGTATCAGGCACAGGGCGCTCCGCCGTCTGCCGGTCTGCAATGTCATGCAGAACAGGCCACGGTGTAATGGCATGGGGTGTGATGGCATGGAGTTTTCAGAACTTTGCCGTATCTTGCTGTGTGTCCGGACCAGACGCAACACACCCCCGGCAACACACCCTCTTGGAGTGCCCGTCATGACCGATGCCCCCGCAACCGCCAAGCGGGCCATGAGCAAGGCGGCCGCCAAAGCCTTCATCACGGCACTGGCCGAAGCCAATCCCGATGCGGAAAGCGAACTGGTGTTCCGCAATCCGTTCGAACTTCTGGTAAGCGTCGTGCTCTCAGCACAAGCGACGGACAAATCCGTCAACAAAGCGACCAAAGGCCTGTTCGAGGAAGCCCCCGACCCAACCTCCATGGCAGCCATCGGCGAAGAGGGCATTGCGCGACACATCCGCACCATCGGCCTGTGGCGGGCGAAAGCGCATAACGTGGACCTGCTCTGCCATCAGTTGCTGGAGCGTCACGGCGGACAGGTCCCCTCCGATCGGGCCTCGCTCGAAGCGCTGGCTGGTGTGGGGCGCAAGACGGCAAATGTCGTGATGAATGTCGCATTCGGCGCGGATACGATGGCGGTCGATACCCACATCTTCCGCATTGGTAACCGCACCGGTCTGGCCCCCGGCAAAACCGTGCGGCAGGTCGAGGACGGGCTGGTCGCCCGCATCCCGAAAGACATGCTCCGCCCGGCGCATCACTGGCTGATCCTGCACGGGCGCTATGTCTGCAAGGCCCGCGCGCCCGAATGCTGGCGCTGCCCGGCCACGACATGGTGCCTGTATCCAGACAAACGCACGGTAGCCCCGTCCACACGCAAAACAGCCACGGCCTGAAAATTCAGGCCTTACTCGGACTGAGCCAGAGGCAGGTTCGGCATGCCGTGCCAACCCACGGGCGGCACCCAGAGCCGGTTCCCCCGCCAGCTCCGATCCGAAACAATCGTAAGGGCACGCCCGGCGAACACGGCATAAGCCCCGTCGCGCCAGACCGAAAACCGATCAATGAACGGCACATCCGCGCAGCCTTTGCGGGCGGGAGAGGCGCTGATAAACAGGTTCACCCCGTCACATTGCTGCGCCGTCGGGAGATGAACACCGTCCGATAAATCATGCGGACGCAGCAGAACGGTCTGCGCCCCAACGCTGATCCGGCACAAACCGATCAGACACTCCGGCGGCAGAGGCGCCACCGGAAGCGCCGCCACCCGCTCCGCCAGCGCCTGCACGACGCGGATGCCCACGCCCATGAGTTTCAGAAACGGCGCTTCGGCATGAAACGGCATGGCAACAAGCGCCAGAAGCCCGACCGGCATGATCCAGACAGCCGCAAGCGGCACCGCCACGAGATTGGCCAGCACAAACCACGGCTGAAACGCCCCGAAATGCGCCATACTGACCGGCAGCGTCGCCAAGCCGGCGAGAAGACTCGTCAGCGTCAGGGCCGCGCCATAGGATGCCACAACCCTGTACCACTCCCCCTCACCGCGAAGCCGCATAAGCGGCTCACGCAACACGCCATAGCCCGCAATCAGCCCCATCACGGCGGCGAAAGACATCTGGAACGACACATCCACAACCGAAACCGGCGAAACCAGCAGGATTAGAAGCGCCACAATGGACAGCGACCGCATGGACAGAACGCGCCGCCCGGTCACGATGGCCAGCGTCACGAGGCTCGCCATGCCCAGCGCCCGCAGGCTGGGCAGATGCGCCCCCGTCAACAGCACATAGCCCGCTCCGGCCAACAACCCCGAAACGGCGGCGATCTGCCGACAGGGCCAGCGCAGGGCGACATATTCAATGGACGCCAGACCACACCGCAACGTCACAATGACGGCGGCCATCACGAGCCCCAGATGCAAACCCGCAACGGCAAGCAAATGCGCCAGTCCCGAAGCGGAAAATGCTTCCCGCGTCTGCTGGTCAATGCCCCCGGCTTCACCAGCCAGAAGCGTGGCCGCAATCGCGGCGGTCTGGTCGGGCAGCACAGCCGCGGTGCGGAACGCAACAGCCTCGCGCAGGGTCTCGATCCATGAAGCCCGAACCACTGCGCCTGAAAGACTGATCGGCCCCAGCGCATAACCGCTTCCCGCCAGCCCCGAAAACCATGCCTCGCGCTGAAGATCGCGTCCGCCGGGCCATGACGGCGGGGGCGGCGGCCGCAGCATCGCGCGCAGACTGATCGTGCTTCCCGGCTCGGGCAACAGATCGTCATCGTCCCGCAGGCGAATATGCAGCGTCCGGCGCAATGGGGCCATTCCGGCATCAACGGGCGTGTCGAACACGGCATCGGCCAAAGTGATGCGATGGCCGTCATCTTCGTCATCATTCCGGGGCGGTAGGATTTCCAGCGACTGTACGCGGCCCGTCAGAACGGTGGCATGGGTCGGCAACACCGGCATGGGCGGCTGAATCCAGGCTTGAAAAGCCAGATCACCAAAACCAGCCGCAAAAGCAAGCAGCGCAAACCCCAGCAGGCGCGGAAACAGCCGCTGCCAGCCCCACCGGAGACACGCTGCCCCTGGCAGCCCAACCACAAGGGTGGCAAGGACGACAGACACAATGGAGGGCTCGAACGGCAGGACGAGATAGAACACGGCCCCCAGCCCGACTGCCACCGGAAGCCAGCAGATCATCTGCCGCCCCTGATCCAGCACAGACCGGATCAGGGGCGAAGGCAGCTTCGGCACAAGGTCGAGGCCTTCTTCGCGCTCCAGTAGTTCGCGCGGATCGAGGTCCGGGACGGAGAGGGGTTCTGTCTTCACAAACAGAACCGTAACGGATTTTTCCGCAGGACGCGCCTCCCCTAATAAGGCGAGCGCCTCCTGCGGAAAAATCTACTGCGGAAGGTGCAGCGCCTGTTTCAGACCAGTAGCATCCCGCTCCAGTTCAAACCCGGTGCTCCCCGGCTGAAACAGCCTTGCGGTTGCAAGATTGCCGGTCACGACAGGGTCGAATCCGGCCGCCCTCACCAGCGTCGTCACCTGCGACACAGCCTGCGCATCATCGCCCGCCACAGGAACCGCCAGAAGCGGCGAAGCGCGATGCGCCTCGGAACGCAGCGTGGTCATGTCAATGGAGTTGAACGCCCGCACCACATGCGCCGAAGGGAAATAACGCTGTGTCGTCACCCCCGCCCCGTCCCGCTGCGCCGTATCCGCAATCGCCCCATCCCGCCAGGGATAGGGATTGGACGGATCAAGCAGAACCTTGTCCAACAACGTCCGGCTGAGCTGCGGGCCGAGCTGCGGAATAGCACCATAGGGGACGGCCAGCACCACCACATCGCCATAGGCCGCCGCCTGCGCCGGGGTTCCGGCCGTGGCGAGCGGGCCCAGCGATGTGGCCAGAGACTGCGCCTCGCTCAGGGAGCGCGACGACACCATGACGGGATAACCCGCATGAACCCAAAGCTCCGCCAGCGTCGTACCGACATGACCTGTGCCGATAATGCCGATCCGCATTTTCTGGCTCGTCGCCTCGACCGCACTGGCGCTGCTGACCGTGGCCAGCCCCGCGAGTGCTGCAAGGAACGGACGCCGCCTGAGAGGAAAACCCGTCATGATGGGTGCCACTCCCGTGCGAGGACGCCTGCTGCACCCTGAACCGGATCGGCTTTTGGGAATGGCAGGCCGTGAATACGGGCACTTTGCTCCGCCGTGGGGGCGGCGCGGAGGATGTCGAAAGACTGGTTGGGTGGATAGGCGCCGATGACGGTGAACTCCGTGTCCGATCCGAGATTGCAGTGCCCCGTTCCGGCCGGAAGCACGGCGATGTCGCCACCGCGCACCTCAACCGTTCGGGCGTTCGGCCCTCCCAGCATCAGGCGTGCGGAACCGTTGGAAAAGCCCAGAACTTCATGACCCAGGCTGTGATAGTGATGAAACGGATAGACACCGTTGCGCCACTGCGGCGGCCAGCCGTTCCGGCTGAACAGGTCTTCATACACCGCTTCGCGATCCGGCCCGGCTTCAAGCGCATTGCGATAGACGATGACAGGAAGTTCCGGATTGTTCGGAACCCAGTCATTGGCGCGCAGCGTAAAGACATCCACACGGGAGGTCGTGGCGCTGGCGTGATGGATCTTCCCCTCTCCGAAGGTCAGACCCAGCCCTGCCAGCAGGGCATTAAAATCGCGTCTGTTCATTGGAAAGGCACCACCCGAACTATTGAACGTCACAATAGGCCGCTTCGGGAGGCGGCTGGAAATCACACGCGCTTGAAGAACCTTAGCTTTTTGTAAAGCGCGGGCTCGTGACGGAGCACCGCAGCCCCACTGGCGCAGGCGGATGGAAGCGCGGGTCAGAGCATGATATGACGGCGGCATGACCATCCGTACGCGATTTGCCCCCTCCCCGACGGGTCTGCTGCATGTCGGCAACGCCCGCGCCGCCCTGTTCAATTTCCTCTTTGCCCGTCATCACGGCGGCGAATTCCTCCTGAGGATCGAAGACACCGACAAGGAACGCTCCACTCAAAAAGCCGTGGACGTGATCTTTGACGGTCTGGCCTGGATGGGAATCGAGGCGGATGCGGAACCGGTTTTCCAGTCCGCCCGGCAGGACCGCCATACGGAAGTGGCGCTTGAGCTTCTGGAAAAGGGTCAGGCCTACAAGTGCTTCTGTACGCCCGAAGAGCTGACCGCCATGCGCGAGAAGGCCATGGCCGAGAAGCGCCCGCCCCGTTACGACGGCACATGGCGGGACCGCGATCCGTCCGAAGCGCCCGCCGGTGCGCCGTACGTCGTGCGCCTGAAGGCCCCGCGTGACGGTGAGACGATCATCAAGGATCTGGTGCAGGGCGAAGTCCGGGTCGCAAATTCCGAAATGGACGACCTGATCCTGCTGCGCTCGGACGGCACGCCGACCTATCTGCATGCCGTGGTCGTGGACGATCACGATATGGACATCACCCATGTCATGCGCGGTGACGACCATCTGACGAACACGTTCCGTCAGGCCATGATCTATCGTGCCATGGGCTGGAACCTGCCGCATTTCGCACATCTGCCGCTGATCCACGGCCCCGATGGCGCCAAGCTGTCCAAGCGCCATGGCGCACAGTCGGTCGTGGATTTCCGCGAGGAAGGCTATCTGCCGGAAGCCCTGTGCAACTACCTGCTGCGTCTGGGCTGGGGTCATGGCGATGCCGAAGTCCTGTCCCGCGAGGAACAGATCAAGCTCTTCGATCTGGATGGCGTAGGCCGCTCCCCGTCCCGCATGGATTACGTCAAGCTGGCGCATCTGAACGGGATCTGGATGCGCGTTGCCGATGATGCGCGCCTGACGGATGACGTCATGCAGCGCCTTGCAGGTCGCGACGGCGTTGTGACGGATGACAAGACCCGCGCGCGCATCCTTGCGATGATGCCGGGCCTCAAGGAGCGCGCAAAGACGCTCGTGGAACTGGCGGACAATGCCGCTTTCGCAGGCTTCACCCTGCCCCTGACCTTCACCCCTAAAGCCGAGAAGCTGCTGGGCGAGGACGGGCGCACGGTTCTGCAGGGCGTCGGCAAGGATCTGGCCGCGCTTTCGGACTTCACGCCGGAAACCGTCGATGCGACGCTGCGCGCCTATGCTGAAAAACACGAGATCAAGCTCGGCTCCGTGGCCCAGCCGCTGCGCGCGGCCATGACCGGTTCCACGACGTCTCCGGGCATTGATCTGACGCTCGCAGCGCTGGGACAGGACGAGGTTCTGGCCCGCATCGCCGCCGTTCTCGCTTCCGTATCCAACGATGGCTGAGCGGCCCTCCGTCCCCCGGCATCTTCTGGGAATCGAGGGGCTGTCGGCTGAACAGCTCGTGCCGTTCCTCGATCTGGCGGAGAGCTATGCGCTGCTGAGCCGTTCGCGCTCCGCGCCGCGTGATGCGCTGCGGGGGCGGACGGTCATCAATCTGTTCTACGAAGACAGCACCCGCACCCGCACGAGTTTCGAACTCGCGGGCAAGCGGCTTGGCGCGGACGTCATCAACATGTCCGTCGCCACAAGTTCGGTGAACAAGGGCGAGACGCTGCTGGATACGGCGGCGACGCTCAACGCCATGCGTTGTGACCTGCTGGTCATCCGCCACGCGCAGTCCGGCGCGCCCGCCCTGCTGTCGCAGAAAGTCGAAGCCAGCGTCGTCAATGCGGGCGACGGCACGCATGAACATCCGACACAGGCGCTGCTGGATGCGCTGACCATCCGCCGGCATTTCGGCCGTCTTGAGGGCCTTACGGTCGCGATCTGCGGCGATGTCGGACACAGCCGGGTGGCACGTTCCAACATCCATCTGCTGACGGCATTCGGAAACCGGGTGCGGCTGGTCGGCCCGCCGACGCTGCTGCCGGGGGCCATGGCTGAGCTCGGCAATGTCGAGCTATATTCGGACATGGACAAGGCGCTGGACGGCGCGGATGTCGTCATGTCCCTGCGGCTTCAGAAGGAGCGCATGGGGGCGGGTCTGGTGCCGAGTGCGCGGGAATATTTCCATTTCTTTGGGCTGGACCGCCGCCGTCTTGCGCTGGCCAATCCCGGCGCGCTGGTTATGCATCCGGGCCCAATGAACCGTGGCGTCGAAATCGCCTCGGACGTGGCGGATTCGGATCAGAGCGTGATTTCCGAACAGGTTGAAATGGGCGTGGCTGTGCGGATGGCGGTTCTGGACCGTCTGTCCCGGGCACGGATGCCGGTATGAGCGATATCGTTTTTGAAAAAGTCCGACTGATCGATCCGGCTTCGGGCCGGGACGAAATCGGGCGACTTGTGGTGCGTCAGGGAAAGATCGTCGCCTGCGAAGACGGGTCGGTCCCTGAAGGCGCGCGGGTCATTGATGGCGCCGGAGCCGTGCTGTGTCCCGGCCTTGTGGACATGCGCGTCGCACTCGGGGAGCCGGGGTCGGAATACCGTGAGAGCGTGTCTTCCGGGGCGCGGGCGGCTGTCGCGGGTGGCATCACGACCATGGCGGTCCTGCCCAACACCTTACCCCCGATCGACAACCCGGCGCTCGTGCATCTGCTGCGGGTCCGGGGCGAAGAGACGGGCATGGTCTCGATCCATCCTTATGGCGCGCTGACGCGCGGCTGCGAGGGCGGCGAAATGGCCGAACTCGGGCTCCTGCGCAACGCCGGAGCCGTGGCGTTCACGGACGGAACCCGCGCGATTTCAGACGCCAAGCAGATGCGTAACCTGCTGTCCTATTCGCGCTTTCTGGACGCCATCGTGGTGCAGCATCCGGAAGATCCGTCTCTGGCTAAAGGGGCCTGTGCCACCGCCGGAGCACGCGCAGTGCGGATGGGCCTGCCACAGGTTCCGGCCGAAGCCGAGGCCATCATGATCGCCCGCGATCTGCGTCTGGCGGCCATGACAGGCGCGCGGCTGCATTTCGCGCATGTCTCGACGGCAGAAGGGCTGGACCTGATCCGTGCAGCCAAAAGCCGGGGCGTACGCGTGACCTGCGATACGGCGCCGCCCTATTTCTCCATGACCGAAGACGATATCGGCGACTTCCGCACCTACGCGAAACTCTCTCCCCCCCTGCGCAACGACACGGACCGACAGGCCGTCTGCGCCGCACTGGCGGATGGAACGATTGACGCTGTAGCCTCCGACCATGCTCCGGCAGATGCAGATGACAAGCGGCTGCCTTTCGCGCAGGCCCGTGCCGGCGGCACCGGACTGGTCACGCTGCTGGGCGTCACGCTCGGCGCGGGACTGCCACTCGTAGATGCGTTGCGTCTACTGACCTCTGCTCCAGCCGCCCTGCTGGGCCTTGAGGCCGGAACGCTGGCAGTCGGGAGCCATGCCGATCTGTGCCTGTTTGATCCGGAAGGCTCATGGACAGTGGTGGCCGGAGACCTGCCGGGACGCGCGCAGAACACGCCCTTTGACGGTCGGGATCTGAAAGGCCGTGTCCTGCGGACGTTCAAGCGCGGTGTGGAAGTCTTCACGGCTGACGGGTTGGCGGAGGCACGCTCGTGAGCGGCTTTCAGGCACAACTCATTCTGCTGTTTCTCGTGTCCTACGTCATCGGAAGCATTCCGTTCGGGCTGCTGCTGACGGCGCTTTCTGGCGGCGGGGACATCCGCAAGATCGGATCGGGCAATATCGGCGCAACAAACGTCCTGCGCACGGGACGACGCGGTCTGGCAGCGGCCACGTTGCTGCTGGATGCGCTCAAGGGGGCAGCCGCTGTCCTAATCGCACGGTTTTTCTTCCCCGGCGTGAGCGAAATGACCATGGCCGTGGCGACCGTCGCCGTCGTTATCGGGCACTGTTTTCCAGTCTGGCTCGGCTTCAGGGGCGGCAAAGGCGTTGCGACGGGTCTCGGGACGATCTGGGCTCTGTCCTGGCCGGTCGGGCTGGCCTGCTGCGTGGTGTGGCTGCTGGTGGCGCGCCTGAGCCGGATTTCCTCAGCCGGGGCTCTGGCGGCATTTCTGCTCGCGCCGATGCTGATGGTGCTGCTGTCCGGGCGGGCGCTGCACTCCCCCATCCCGGTGGCGACGCTGCTCATCTCGCTGCTGATCTGGGCGCGGCACTGGAGCAATATTGCCCGCCTTCTCACGGGACAGGAGCCGCGCGTGAACGTGGATCAGGCGCCCCGTTCCTAATATTTTTAAGCGCCTATTAAGGAATCTGCCTTAAGGAGAAAGACCTTATGACAGATTCCGTAGCCGCCTCTCCCGTCATCTCTGCCGCAGACCGAATCGACACGCTGCGTCTGTCGCAGACGACGGGCGTGGGTCCGATCAACTTTGCGCGACTGATGGCGCAGTATGGCAGCGCCGGAGCCGCTCTGGCCGCACTGCCCGGACGCATGCGTAAAGCAGGGCGGCGGGACGACCCTGCCATTCCGTCCGTTTCTCGCATGACGGACGAACTGGAACGCCTTGAAAAACTGGGCGGGAAAATGCTGGTCCGGGGGGATGCGGGCTATCCGCTGCTTCTGTCCCATGTGCCGGATGCGCCACCGGTGCTGTTCGCGCTCGGAGATGTCCGGAAGCTGTCGATGCGGTCTGTAGGGGTGGTAGGTGCGCGCAATGCCTCGGCTGCGGGAATCCGGATTGCAGAAAGCCTTTCGGCCGAAATGGCCCATGCCGGAATCTGCGTGGTTTCCGGTCTGGCGCGGGGTATCGACTCGGCAGCGCACGCCGCCGCACTGCATCCCGGCCTGACGGTCGGTGCGATCGCCGGAGGGCTGGATCATGCCTATCCGCCGGAGAATGCATCCCTTCAGCAGCAGATTGCCGAAAAAGGCTGCCTGGTGACGGAAGCACTGCTCGGAACCGCCCCGCAGGCCCGCCATTTCCCGCGACGCAACCGCCTGATCGCCGGGATTTCGTCGGGATGTTTGATCATTGAGGCAGCGCTGGACTCTGGTACAATGATCACGGCGGATCTCGCCCAGTCCTACAACCGCGAGCTTCTGGTCGTGCCGGGTTCGCCGCTCGATCCCCGGTCACGGGGCGGCAATCATCTGCTGAAAACTGGTCAGGCGACCCTGACAGAAAATATCGCCGATATTCTTCAGGCCCTGCCGACGGAGCTTCCAGAACGCGAACCCGCGCCGTGGCAGCGTCCAGCGCGCCACAACCCGCCCTTGACCGGCTTTTCCGAACCTTCGCTCGCATGGGGCGACCTCCCCGACACCGGCTGGATCGACCCCGATCTCGTACAGCAAAGCGTGCGGTCTCTTCTCTCCGTGACGCCTGTAGCAGTTGACGATGTGGTGCGCCGCTGCCAGTTCTCCGTGTCGGCAGTGCTTGCGACGCTGGCTGAGCTTGAGCTCGGTGGGGTCGTGGAGTTTGTGCCCGGCGGACGCGTGGCGTTGCTGCCGAACTGAAGTGACGCGGAATACCGGAGTGGCGATGACGGACGTTGTGGTGGTCGAGAGCCCGGCAAAGGCCAAGACGATCAACAAATATCTGGGAAGCGGATATACCGTGCTCGCTTCATTCGGACATGTGCGAGATCTGCCGCCCAAAGACGGAAGCGTGCGCCCGGACGAGAACTTTGCCATGAGCTGGCAGACGGATGAACGCGGCGCAAAGCAGATTTCTGCCATCACGAAGGCGCTGAAGGGGGCGAAAAACCTCTATCTCGCCACTGACCCGGATCGCGAAGGCGAAGCGATTTCCTGGCATGTCCGCAGCGTTCTGGAAGAAAAGAAGCTTCTGAAGAACGTGGACGTCCATCGCGTCACCTTCAACGAAATCACCAAATCGGCTGTTACGGCAGCGATGGCGGCTCCGCGCGAGCTGGACCGCCCGCTGATCGACGCCTATCTCGCCCGCCGTGCGCTGGACTATCTGGTGGGCTTCACGCTCTCCCCCGTCCTGTGGCGCAAGCTGCCGGGCAGCCGGAGTGCCGGGCGCGTGCAGTCCGTCGCACTGCGTCTGATCTGTGAGCGCGAAGCCGAAATCGAGGTTTTCCGCCCCAAGGAATACTGGACCGTCACTGGCGGCTTCACGACACCCGGCAAGGCCGCCTTTCAGGCTCGCCTGACCCATCTGAAGGGCGAAAAGCTCGACCAGTTCGATCTGAACAATGAACAACTGGCGTTCGGAGCGCGCGATACGGTTCTGGGCGGCCAGTTCACGGTCCGCTCCGTCGAGCGCAAGCGCACCAAGCGTAATCCGCCACCGCCGTTCACGACATCGACCCTCCAGCAGGAGGCATCCCGCAAACTCGGCATGAGCGCGCAGACGACGATGCGTACGGCGCAGCAACTTTATGAAGGCGTGGATCTGCGCGGCGAAACAACCGGGCTGATCACCTATATGCGAACCGACGGCGTGACGATGGCGAAGGAAGCCATCGGGTCCATCCGCGGTCATATCGGCAAAGCATTCGGCGACGACTATGTGCCGGATTTCCCGCGCGCCTATTCCACCAAGGCCAAGAACGCGCAGGAGGCCCATGAGGCCATCCGCCCGACGGATGTTTTCCTGACGCCCCAGCAGGTTGGCCATGCGCTGACGCCCGACCAGAAGAAGCTGTACGAACTGATCTGGAAGCGCTCCGTCGCCTCGCAGATGCAGTCGGCGGAACTGGATCAGGTCGCAGTGACGCTGGCCGATGCCAGCGGTCAGACGCTTCTGCGCGCCACGGGATCGACCATCGCATTCGACGGCTTCCTCAAGCTCTATATCGAAGGCCGGGACGACACCAAGGTCGAAGACGAAGACGGCAAGCTCCTGCCGCCGATGAAGGAAGGCGACCGCCTGACGACCGGCGCCGTGGATGCCGAACAGCATTTCACCCAGCCGCCCCCGCGCTATTCGGAAGCCTCGCTCGTCAAGAAAATGGAAGAGATCGGCATTGGCCGTCCCTCGACCTATGCCTCCATTCTGGGCGTGCTGCGGGACCGCAATTACGTGCGGCTGGATGCACGGCGCTTCATCCCCGAAGACCGTGGACGGCTGGTTACGGCTTTCCTGACGTCCTTCTTCGAGCGCTATGTAGATTCGGGCTTCACGGCCTCGCTTGAAGAGCAGCTTGACGACATTTCAGGCGGCCGCGCGGACTGGCATGATGTCATGGCCGCGTTCTGGCATGATTTCTCGGCTGCGGTGGCACAAACCAAAGATCTGAAAATCTCGGACGTCATCGACGCTCTGGACGAAGACCTCGGGCCACATTTCTTCCCGCCCCGCCCCGATGGTGGCGATCCGCGCGTCTGCACATCCTGCGGAACCGGGCGGCTGGGCCTGCGGCTGGGCAAGTTCGGCGCCTTCATCGGCTGCTCGAACTATCCGACCTGCCAGTTCACACGCCGTCTGGTGGCCGAAGAAGGCGACACCGAAGGGCTGAATGACGGTCCGAAAATTCTGGGTCAGGACCCGGATACCGGCGAGGACATCTCGATCCGTCGCGGGCCGTACGGGCTGTATATCCAGCGCGGCGAACCCAATCCCGAGGACAAGAAAGCCAAACCCAAGCGGACGACCATTCCCAAGGGAATCGACGGCAACACCATGACCATGGAACAGGCGCTGGGGCTGCTGTCCCTGCCGCGTCTGGTCGGGCTTCACCCTGAAACGGGCGAGAAGATCGAGGCCGGTCTGGGACGGTTCGGGCCATATGTGAAGATGGGTGCGATCTACGGCACGCTCGACAAAGACGACGATGTTCTGACGGTCGGGCTGAACCGGGCTGTGGATTCGCTGGCCAAAAAGCTGGCGTCCATCCGAAATCTGGGAGCCCATCCAAAAGACGGCGAACCGGTCATGATCCGCAAGGGACGGTTCGGACCCTATGCCCAGCATGGTCAGCTGATCGCCAACCTGCCGAAGGGGCAGGATATGGAGGAGGTCACGCTCGATGAGGCCGTGGCGCTTCTGGCGGAAAAGGGCAAACCACTGAAAGGTGGCGCAAAAAAAACTTCGGCGAAAAAAGCAGCTCCGAAGGCCACAAAGGCCAAGAAAGCCGTTGCCTCTGCGGAAGGGGATGAGGCCGCTCCGAAGACGGTAACGAAGCGTATCTCGGCCAAATCCGCCACAAAAACGAAAACCACAACGCCGCGGAAGCGTAAGACTGTCTCCGACACGTCGTCGGAAGACTGAAAACAGATCGGGTCGGCAGTGTTGCCAGATGGCACTGCCGACCCCAGATTTGATCTGGCAAGTCTTTACCGTGGCTGAAGTTTGTGGCGTGGTCGCGTTACGGGAGCAGCCGTTTTTTGCCGTCCCGTCTCCAAGGACCCCGTCTTGCGTCATGTCGCCCGCCCTGTGACCTTTTTCATGCCGCGCAGCCGCAAGGCGGCATGTCGTGTGGCGCTGTGTCTGACGGTCTGCATCATGGTTCTCGCAGTTCAGAGCGGCACCGCAAAAGCCCAGACACCGACCGGCAATGCCCCGGCTCCCGCAACGCCCACAGCCGCTCCGCCCCCGCCCGCACCTCCCGTTTTTTCGGCACCCACCACGCGGGACGTTCTGGTCGCAGCGCTCGGCTTTCTGGAGCCGCGAACGCTGGAGGCCCATTCCGCGCGGGATTTCTGCGTTTGGGGATTGGACGGTCTGACGGCCATCGACCCGACCCTGTCCGTCACGGTCACGCCTCCGGCCGCATCCCCTGCCTCTGCCGTTGTCCATACGCCCGGAACGGCCGTCGCGGCTGAAAAACCTGCCGATGCGCCGTCCCCCGCGACATTGAGCGTTCTTCAGGGCCAGACCGTCCTGTTCAGCCGGGTTCTGCCCTGGGCGGACAGCCATACCGCATGGGCGGATCTGGTCACGGCGGCTATGCAGGCGGCCTGGCAGCATTCCTCCACCTTGCGGGATGCCGGATCAGACGCGCTGTTGCAGGGATTTTTTGACGAACTGTTCAATCATCTTGACCCGTATTCCCGCTATCTCGGCCCCTCTCCCGCCACGTCGGACCGGACGCGGCGTACGGGCAGCACCGGCACGGTCGGGCTGAGCCTCGGGCAGAGCGGGCGGACCATCGTGATTACGGCCGTCAACGCCAATGGTCCCGCATGGGAAGCAGGCATCGATACGGGCGAACATCTGGTGTCCGTCAATGGACGCTCCACGCATGGTCAGGATGCCGCAACCGTTCAGGAGTGGCTGGAAGGTGACGAACACAGCGCCGTTACGCTGGGAATCGCCGCGAAGGGACACCGACCCACGACCTTCAAACTGCAACGGGTTCAGGTTCCGCCCGAAACCGTGTTTGCGTCCACCGATGGTCCCTTCACCGTTCTGCGCGTTACGTCCTTCTCGACCCAGACAGCCGAGGAAATCAGCCAGTATATCGATCAGGTCGTGGACGAACCGACCCCGGACGCCCCCGCTCCGCCGCCGGGAAAAGGCAAGGCTGCGGGCATCATTCTCGATCTCCGCGGCGATCGCGGAGGCGTCCTGCAACAGGCCGTAACGACTGCGGCCCTCCTTCTGGATCATGGCGTCGCCGTAACCACGCAGGGCCGGAATCCTCTGGCCAACCATATCTGGGCCGTTCAGGGCGGCGACATGACCAACGGAACGCCCATGGTGGTTCTCGTAGACGGGCGGACGGCGAGTGCTGCCGAAATTCTGGCGTCCGCACTGGCCGATCACCGGCGCGCCGTCGTGATCGGCAGCGAAACGCTAGGTAAGGGGTTGGTTCAGGTGATCGGGCAGATGCCGAATGGCGGCGAACTGTTCGTGACATGGAGTCGCAATCAGGCCCCACTGGGCTGGCCGATTCAGGGACTGGGCGTGATGCCGCAGATCTGCACGTCGCTTGGAGCGGACGCACTTCAGGCACAGCTTTCCGCCCTGAAAGCGGGAAACAGCCTTCAGGGCGAGGCCGTACAGACCGCCCGGGCCGCTCGCTATCCGGTCCCGGTCGCGAAAATCCTCGAGATCCGCAAGCACTGTCCGGCCGCCATCGGCTCGGATGCCGACATGGACGCAGCAAAGGCGCTGCTGTCTTCCCCTGCCGCCTATAAGGCGGCTCTGGAGTCTGTTCCCGACGAGAACAGCGCGCCTCTCCACTAACCTTGCAGGACGAACGGAAACGGTTATGGGCGCACGATTGAAAACGGGACTTTGGGTACGGGCTGTCCTGCGCCGTATTTCCTCGGACGGAACCTCGGCCATGGTTCTGAAAAAGGGAGACGAGGATGCCGGTGCGGTCCTGATCGTCCTGACGGACCGCTCAGGCGGGACTGGTGTATTGCGGGAAGACGGATCGGGCTGGACCCGCGTGGATGCGAGCGATGCCGCCAGTGTGGACGCCTATCTGGAACGGCAGAAACAGTATGATCCCGATCTGTGGATCGTTGAGCTTGAGATGCGCGACGTCTCCCTGCCCATCGAGCGGACCCTCGGATCGCGCAGGCTCGATCTGGACGAAGAGGCGTAAACTGTGGGAGTGAAGACACAGCACATGGCGAACCTGCCATAAAGAAAACTGCATGATGCGGCATTATGCCGTGTGATGCGTTGCCATCGTCCGAGCTTTCGGCAAGAACACACACGGTAAGGTTGGCAGATTTGGCTGGTTGGAGAAAAATGGACATGACGCACCGATCCGTTGTCAGGACCTGGCTAACCCGTGCCGGGTTCACTGCAGGCGTTTCGATGCTCGTCATGGGTGCCGCAACCGCACAGCCCGTCAAAGGGCTGTATGTTGCAGGTGAAGGCGGCGCGAGCTTCAATCAGGACCAGACGGCACGTCTCTCGCCTGTCTTTCCGAGCGGGCGTGACCACTATCAGGCGGGCGTGACCGGAATCGGCAGTCTGGGCTATGGCCTTGGAAACGGATTCCGTGTCGAGGTCGAAGGCAACTACCGCAACAACCGCTTGCAGCAGTTCCGTTCCAGCACGTTCCCGTCCTCTGTCGGCGGGCGTCAGCAGGGCTATGGCGTCATGGCCAATGCTCTGTTTGACATGGATATCGGCAAGTCCTGGGTCTTCCCGTATTTCGGCGCGGGTATCGGCTATGGCTGGCAGGCGATGAACACTTATGTTCATGCCCCGAACGGCGCCTTTGACCAGCATGTCGGCGGCACGGCCGGAAACTTTGCCTATCAGGGTATTTTCGGTCTCTCCTTCCCTGTTCCGTGGGTCGTGGGTCTGTCGGCTACCGCGGAATACCGATTCTACACGCTGATGGGGCCGAACGGACATCATGCCACGGCCACCGGAATCTATGGCGGCTGGGACAAGACGAAGGAATTCGGCGTGTCCAGCGGCAACCGCGACACCCGGACAGACTTCAACCACTCGCTGATGCTGGGTCTGCGCTACGAGTTCAATCCAGCTCCGCCGCCGCCGAAGCCGGTTGAAGCTCCAATGCCGATCCCGGGCCCTGCACCGACCCGGACCTATCTGGTGTTCTTCGATTGGGATTCGGCCACGCTGAGCGCACGGGCAAAAGCCGTGGTCGCGGCAGCAGCGCGCAACT
This sequence comes from Gluconobacter sp. Dm-74, assembly GCF_018256135.1. Lineage (NCBI taxonomy): Bacteria > Pseudomonadati > Pseudomonadota > Alphaproteobacteria > Acetobacterales > Acetobacteraceae > Gluconobacter > Gluconobacter sp. Dm-74. Next base: position 54,383 of record NZ_JAERLX010000007.1, read on the forward strand.
CTACGTCCGTTCAGGTCACGCATATCGAGGTCAGCGGTTATACTGACAGTTCGGCAGCGCATCCGGGCCAGCGTGGCGAAGCCTACAACATGGCGCTGTCCCAACGTCGTGCGAGTGCCGTCAAGGAAGAGCTGGTGCGGGATGGCGTAGCGGCGGGAATGATCGCGACACAGGGTTTCGGCGAGAGCCATCCGCTGGTGGTCACGGCCGCCAATACACGCGAGCCGCAGAACCGGCGCGTGGAAATCGACTTCAAGTAACACCTGCGAGCAGGCTCTCCTTTCCGGTCAACCGGCGGTTTCCTTTGGGGAGCCGCCGGTTTTTTTGTGTCTGTCAGGCACAAAAAAGGGCGGAGAGAAGCCTCTCCGCCCTGTCCATGACTGGAATGGGTCTTATTTCTTACGGCGCGTCGTGTGACGGACGGGAGCCTTCTTGGCCGTAGCCTTGACCGGCGTAGGCGCAACGACGGCGGGCGGCTTTGCGACGACCACACCGGTTGCATCGACCGTGGCGTGAATCGTCAGATGCTCACGCTTCTGGCCGTTCCCTGGGATCAGCTCAGCCGTGAACGAATCCGTTCCGGCATAAGCCGTAGCGGGTGTGTAATCCACATAGGTCTTGCCATCATAATTGTAGAGGAAGGCCTTGCCGTGTGACGGCGGAGGATTGACGCCGAAAGAGGCATAATTACCTCCCAGCGGCTGCTGGATGGCGATGGAGCACAGGCCGTCATCGCTGCGGACCGTCATGTCCACGCTCATCGTGCCATCGGCAGCCTTCTTGACGGACGAGACGTGGCAGACGGCGGATGTCCGCTGGTAGCCGAAAGGATTCGGAGCCACGGAACGCTGGACGATCGGCTGCTGGGCACAGCCGGAGAGAAGCAGGGACACGGCCAATGCCGAACCCAGGGTAATGGCAGAACCTCGCAGACGCACGGTCAACTCCAACGCATCGTGACAGGACAGGCCGCGTTTCCGCAGCAGACAGACGTTCGCATGTAAAGCAGGACGGCACGGGGCGAAAGGCTGCATCCGAATGCTCTGACCATTTTGACGGTATTTTGTGCCGCAGGGTCGATAAATTGCCCCTGAATGGCGTCACGCCCCTTTTCTGCCATGAAATCATGTTTCAGATGAAGGGCTTGCCGCACGTTCCTCAGACGCAGAATCAGCTTTCGCCGGGGGTCGACCGCGGGTAGTCTGTTCCAGTGGTTGTGGCCGGTCGATCCGGTCTTGTGGAGTCTGTCAATGCCGTCGATCTTCCGTCGTTCCGTCAAGGGCCTGCTTGCTGTGGGGCTTTCCTGCGCTACGCTTGCTGCTGTTCATCCTCTTTCCGCCCGCGCTGCGGACTGCGGCAATTCGCCCGCCCACGAGGCTTTCGATGTGGCCGGACTGAAGTCCGAACTGATGGTGACGGCGCTGTCGTGCAAGGCGCAGGACCGCTACAATGCCTTCGTCAACAAGTTCCGCCCTGCCCTGCTGAATGCGGACGAGCGCCTGAACAGCTATTTCCGCACGACCTATGGTCGTCGCGCGCAGGTCGAGCATGACGACTACATCACGCAGCTTGCCGATATCCAGTCGCTCGGTGGACTGAAATCCGGCACGGTGTTCTGCCAGCAGCGCGAAGCAATGTTCGACGAAATCAACGCTCTCGAAAGCTCTGCCGATCTGGCCCATTACGCCGAAGCCAAGGACGTGGCCCAGCCTGCCTCCTATGAGAGCTGCGAAGCTCCGGCGACCGTGGACCGCCACTCCCGCAAGGGCGTGACGAAAAAGGCCGCAACACGCCGCACGAACCGCGCCTGAGACCCTGTTCTGAAGCCGCCGGTCGCCCTGCCTCGAAGCGTTTGCTTGACGTTCCTTAGCGGGGCGGCGACAACGCAGACATGAGCGATCTGTTCGAGTCAGGAAAGACAGGCAAGACCCGGTCCGGCGGCAACCGCAAGGCAGTGGTCGATACGGAATATGGTGCCCACGACATCGAGGTGCTGGAAGGGCTTGAGCCCGTCCGGCGCCGTCCGGGCATGTATATCGGCGGGACGGATGATACCGCGTATCATCACCTCGCCTCCGAGATTCTCGACAATGCGATGGACGAAGCGGTGGCGGGTCATGCCACCACCATCGACGTTCGGCTGGAAGGTCCGCGCACGCTCATGGTGCGCGACAACGGTCGTGGCATCCCGACCGACCCTCATCCGAAATTTCCTGAGAAATCCGCGCTTGAAGTGATTTTCACTACGCTGCATGCGGGCGGAAAATTCTCGGGTAAGGCCTATGACACGTCCGGCGGCCTGCATGGCGTGGGCAGTTCGGTCGTCAATGCGCTGTCCGAGAAACTGGAAGTCGAGGTCGCGCGGGACAGGACGCTGTACCGGCAGGACTTCATGCGTGGTGTTTCGCTGGCGCCGCTGGCGGAAGTCGGCAACGCGCCCAACCGGCGCGGCACGACGGTACGCTTTACGCCCGATCCGGAAATCTTCGGCAACCATCATTTCTCCCCTGCCCGGCTCTATCGGATGTGCTGCTCCAAGGCGGCACTTTTCCGGGGAGTGACGATCCAGTGGAAATGCGAAGCATCCCTCATCAAAGCGGGCGACGAAACACCGGTTGAGGCCACCATCCAGTTCCCTAACGGGTTGGAAGATGCGCTTTCGGCGGAACTCGGGCCTGACCCGGATCTGCTGACACCGCTCTGGGCGGGAGATGTGGATCTGCCGATCGCATCCGATGGGCGGACGGGCGGCCGCGTGGAATGGGCTGTGGCGTTTCTTGAGAGCGGGACGGCGACCCTGTCCTCGTTCTGCAACACGATTCCCACGCCTCAGGGCGGCACGCATGAGGCCGGATTTCGGGCCGCGCTGGTCAAGGGCCTGCGCGCTTGGGGCGATCAGCGCAAGGTCAAGCGGGCCGCCGCCATTTCGGCTGAGGACGTGCTCGGTTCCGTGGCCGCCAAGCTCTCGGTCTTCATTCGCGATCCGCAGTTTCAGGGCCAGACCAAAGACAAACTGACCTCTCAGGAGGCATCGCGACTGGTCGAAGGTGCGCTGCGTGACCGCGTGGATCACTGGCTGGGCGGCAATCCGCAACAGGCGGACAGCCTGCTGGCCTTCATGGTGGAACGTGCGGAAGAGCGTCTGCGCCGCCGTGAAGTCAAGGACACGGCCCGCAAGAGCGCCACGCGCAAACTGCGCCTTCCGGGCAAGCTGACGGACTGCACGCGCGAAAATGCCGCCGAGACCGAACTGTTCCTCGTAGAGGGCGAATCGGCTGGCGGGTCCGCCCGCCAAGCGCGCGACCGCGAGACGCAGGCCGTGCTGCCGCTGCGGGGTAAAATCCTCAACGTGGCCTCCGCCACGACCGACAAGCTACGGGCCAATCAGGAGCTTCGGGATCTGACGGAGGCTCTGGGCTGCGGCATTGGAGCATCATTCGATATCAGCCGTCTGCGCTATGGGCGCGTCATCATCATGACGGATGCCGACGTGGACGGGGCGCATATCGCCTCGCTTCTGATGACGTTCTTCTATCGCGAAATGCCGGAACTGATCCGTCAGGGCCATCTGCATCTGGCGCAGCCGCCGCTCTATCGCATCACTCATGGACCCAAGACAGTCTATGCCATGAACGATCAGGACCGCGTCCGGCGGATCAAGACCGATTTCAAGGCCAATGCGAAGGTCGAGGTCTCGCGGTTCAAGGGTCTGGGCGAAATGCCGGTGAAGGATCTCAAGGAAACGACCATGGACCCGGCTCGGCGGACGCTTCTGCGCGTCATCACCCCGCCCGAGGACCGTCTGACAACCAGCGAGCGTGTGGAAAGCCTGATGGGCCGCAAGCCGGAACTGCGGTTCCGCTTCATTCAGGAACATGCCCGCTCCGTTGACGAACTCGACGTCTGAGCGTGTCGTCACAGGCCAGCTCTACGGAGTCCCAGAGCCAGCTCAAGGCGGTCGGATGTCTGATCGGAGGGATTTCCTCCTTCCAGATCGGCGCGACACTGGCGAAAGGACTGTTCCCACTGTTTGGCCCAACTGGCATGGTGGGACTGCGCGTCTGTCTGGCGGCTGTGATCCTGCTGTGCATCTGGCGGCCGACTCCGGGCACGCTGACGGTCGAGCGGCTGAAGCTGCTGCTGCCTTATGGCGCGTCTGTCGCGATCATGAATTTCTGTTTTTACGTGGCGCTGGTCCGGCTGCCGCTGGGTGTGGTCGTCGCGCTTGAGTTTACCGGCCCCCTGACGCTGGCGCTGGTCGGCTCCCGCCGCTGGCTGGATCTGTGCTGGGCGGGGCTTGTGGTGGCTGGGTTGTTCCTGCTGCTGCGGCCTGAGGGGCCGACAGTGGGTCTGGCGTCGCTCAATCTGTTCGGTGTGGCAGCGGCCCTTCTGAGCGGGTGTGGATGGGTGGTCTATATCCTGACCGGCACGCGGATGGGGAAAATGTTCCCGGCGCCCGTTGCCACGACACTGGGCATGAGCACGGCGGCCATCCTGCTGCTGCCCTGTCTGATCCCGACGATCCCAACAGTTCTGACCCATCCTTGGCAGGGCGGGGCTGCGTTGAGCGTGGCGGTCCTGTCTTCAGCAGTGCCGTATATCCTGGACATGATGGCGATGCGGACTCTCAGCCCGCGCGATCTGGGCATTCTGCTGAGCATGGAGCCGATGCTGGGCGCTCTGTCAGGGTTTGTGTTCCTGCACGAGGCCCTGTCCGCGATGCGCTGGATGGGGGTGCTGTGTATTGCCGCCGCCTCGGCAGGGAATGTGCTGACCGGACGGCAGAAGTCCCTGCACTGACGCAACGCGGGCCCTATAATCGGCTGAAAACAGACAGAAATATAGGGTCGGGACGTATTTCGCTCTCTTGACCGGCAGGGGATGCAGGCGCCAGATGCGGGCGTCATGTCCCGCCTCTTTTCCTCTTCGAACCGACGGTCCGGTTTGCCTGCGCTCGCAGTCATCGCCGTGGTTCTTCTGGGGTTTCTGGGGCAACTCGTTCTTCAGGGATGTTCCTATCCCGAAGAAAGTCCCCGGGCGACGATCGAGCGCCTGACGGGCATCGACATTGCACCGTCCCCCATGGTGATGCCCGGTCCGATGCCGGGAATGACGGCTGGACATCATCATCATTCGCATGACGGCACCTGCCCGCTCTGCCCCCTGTTACAGCTTCTGGCGGTCATTCTGGCCAGTCTGCCTGTGCTGCCGGCCTGTGGGTCCCTGGGACGCCAGATCCGCCAGACGCCCGGTGAGCCGCGTGCGCCTCCCACGATCTGGCGACTGCTTCCCCCCTCCCGAGGACCACCTCGCCTCGTCTGACCCCCATTGTGGTCATGGCGGAGGACGAAACTGCCTGCAGTCTGTCTTTTTCGGGACAGCCTGCGGAGGCGTGATCCGCCGTGACTGGATTTCAGACCAGTCGAGGATGTGGATCATGCTCCCCCATTACAGGACCCGCACGGGCGCAGGTTATGCGCGCCCGTGCCTGACGGCCATTTTCTTTACCCTGAGCGCCTTTTCAGGAGCATCCGCACAGGATGTCCTCTCCCAGACGGACTCCGTCGAGTCTGCCAAGGCCGAGCAGTTGAACGTCATCGGCATACGCCAGCACCAGACGACCAGCGCGGATACAGCGCATCTTCTGGACCATGCGCTCGGTTACAGCACCTATTCCGCAGGCGGCGTTTCCGCCCTGCCCGTCCTAAACGGCATGGCCGACGATCGGGTGGCGACGCTCGTGGACGGCATGCGGATTGATGCCGCCTGTCCGAACCATATGAATCCCGCCATGTCCTATGTCGATCCCGACAACGTTTCGCGCGCCGTGGCAATTGCGGGGATCACGCCCGTGAGTCTGGGCGGAGACAGCATCGGCGGGACCGTCGAGATCGAGCGCAAAGACCCGCTCTTTGCCAAAACGGGCAATATCCTCGTGACGGGGCATGTGCGGGGTGATTATCGCAGCAATGGCGGCGGTTCGGGGGCCTCGGGGTCTTTGACGGTCGCCAATGACATGTTCAGCCTGCGCTATACGGCCTCCTATTCCCATGCCAGCGACTATCAGGCTGGTGGGAACGGGCAGCGCGTGCGGTCCACCGAGTATCTGAGCTTCAACCATGCCGTGACGCTGGGCGTGAAGAAGGCCAATCACCTTCTGGCCCTGAGCTTCGGTCAGCAGGACATTCCCTATGAGGGATTTCCCAACCAGTACATGGACATGACGAATAACCGCTCCACCTTCGTGAACGGCAAGTACAAGGGCGACTTCAACTGGGGCACACTCGATGTGCGCGGCTCCTGGCAGCGGGTGACGCATGTCATGGACATGCTTTCGGACAAGGGTGGCCATAGCGCGACCACAGGCATGCCAATGAACACGGATGCGCGGACGGCGACCTATGCGATCAAGGCGACCATTCCGCTCGGGCTGAAGCACACGCTCAAACTGGGCAGCTCCTTCGACCATAACGGACTGAACGACTGGTGGCCGCCGCTTCAGGGCAGCATGATGATGGGGCCGGGCACCTATCACAACATCAATAACGGCCATCGGGACCGGCTGGGACATTTCTCGGAATGGGACGCGCAGTGGCTGCCCCGTTTTTCCACACAACTTGGATTTCGCAACGATCTGGTGATGATGAATACGGGCAAGGTCGCGCCGTATTCCTGGACCGGGATGATGTCCATGGCCGATGCGATGGCGGCAGAGCGCTTTAATCAGGCCTCACGCGGACGCACGGACGTCAATTTCGACGTGACCGCGACGGGCCGCTGGAAGCCGCTGGACAGCCTGTCCATCGAAGGGGGCTATGCCCGCAAGACGCGCTCGCCAAACCTCTATGAGCGTTATGCCTGGGGCATGGGCAGCATGGCGACGCGGATGATCGGCTGGTTTGGCGATGGCAATGGTTATGTGGGGAACCTGAACCTGTCTCCCGAGGTCGCCAATACGGCCAGCGTGACGGTGGACTGGCATGATCCGAATCCGACCCAGCGCTGGGACCTGAAGATCCAGCCGTTTTATACCTACACGCACAACTACATTAACGTCCGGCGGTTGAGCAGCTTCTCCAACGGGCTGTCGATGCTGGGGTTCGTCAATCACAACGCCCAGAGCTATGGCATCAACGCCTCAGGCTCAGTGCGTCTGTGGGACAGGACGGCTTATGGACGGGGCGAGCTGGTCGGGAACATCAACTGGGTGCGCGGTGTGGATCTGGTCACGCATTCGGGGCTGTATCACCAGATGCCGGCGAACGGCCTGATCGGGCTACACGAGACCTATGAGAACTGGACAGGTCGCGTCGAGGTGACGCTCGTGAAATCCAAGGACACCGTAGACTGGCTGCGCAACGAACCCCGCACGCCCGGCTATGCGCTGCTGGGGCTTGGGGGGAGCTATCGCTGGCGGTATTTCACGCTCAATGCCGAACTCGCGAACGTGCTGAATCAGCGATATTACCTGCCGCTAGGCGGCCTCTCACTGGGGGATTACGACGCTACGGGTGTTCTGGGGCCGTTGCCGGGAATGGGGCGGTCTTTCAACATGAACCTGACCGCCGCATTCTAACAAGGGTCGGGCCGCAACAGAACCGGGAGCGTCAGACGCTCTCGGCAACCCAGTTCCGGGTCTTGGTCGCAAGACCAATGCCCGGATTGAAGCAGTTGCAAGGATCGAGGCTGCGGTAATGGGCGACCATCTCGTCCGGCGCCTTGTAGAGATGCCCGACATTGTGTTCCGCCGGATAGCGCGCGCCACGGGCGTCTAGTCCGGGGAGCATGTCGTGCTCCACCTGCATGGCGTTGTAGCCCTTTTTAATCACGTAATCCTGGTGCATCACATGGCAGAAGAAATGGCCGTAATAGAGTTTGAGGATGATTTTGTCCTCGATCTCCTTGGGCAGAACCTCAAACCACTCACGATCATTGCGGCGCAGAGCAACATCCAGCGCCACGATGTCTTCGGCCGTTTTCGTATGGACTGCGCGGTACCGCACGGCAGCACCCGCTGCAGCAAAGCGGTGCAGGAAGGCAAGCTTGCCTTCTTCGGGCGTACATTCGAAGAAAGCGCCCCCCGTGCTTGAGGCCCACTGTTCCAGATAGGTCCGAACGGGAGCGGTCATGGGGGCCGAGACCTTGAGCATCAGGTGATGCTCGAAACGGTCACGGTACTCGCACATGCGCCGGGGAAGCTGCTTCGGCAGGAAGCGGCTGAGGGCCTGCATCGCCAGATCGCTGAAATGATCGGACAGGAACGGCAGTTTCTGCGCGAAAACGTCGAAGCGGGACTTCATGGAGAAGAATTTCGGCAGGTATTTAGTGCCGAAATAGCGGATGACCGCAAACGTATCCTTGCCGTATTTCTCGGCAATATCGAACGCATCGCGGTGCAGATACTCACCGGCGATCGGCAGTTCATCAAAATGGGTCAGGGCATGACGGCGGAGGTCTTCGAGATCGGACGTGCTGTTCGTCCCGATATAGAAGACGGCCGGATTTTTGTTCGCCTCGAACGTATCCAGACGCACCGCAAACACGACCAGCTTGCCCGCACATCCCGCGGCTTCATACCAACGGTTGGGATCGGCATTGAAGCGGGCGGGCGTATCGGCATCCACGTCCCGGACATGGGTGGCGTAATTTTCGTCGTGGCCGCGTCCGGCGTTCCAGTCGATGGCCGCTTCGGGAAGCTGCCCGGTCTGCACGGCGGCGAGGATCTGCTCTGGATTGCCATCCAGACGGATGCCCAGATGATTGACGAGATGCAGTTTGCCATCCGCGCCCATCTGGCCGAACAGCGCCATTTCGGTGAAGGCGGGGCCACGCTGGACCAGCGCGCCGCCAGAATTGTTGCTGACACCGCCCAGAACCGAGGCACCGATACAGGACGATCCGATCACGGAATGCGGTTCGCGGCCGATGGCGGCAAGCTTGTCTTCCAGATCATGCAGGGTGGAGCCGGGCAGACACACGACCTGCCTGCCTTCACCGATCAAGTGGATGCCGTCCAGACGGTTCGTGCTGATGATGACCACGCCACGATCATAGTCGTTGCCGTCAGGGGTGGAGCCGCCCGTCAGGCCCGTATTGGCGGCCTGCATGATGATGATCCGGCCGGACTCAGCGCAGAGCTTCGCGGCACGCCACAATTCAACAAGACTGCCCGGCTGAAGCACCGCCACCACGTCCCCCATGCCGAAACGGAACCCCTTGCGGAAGCGATAGGTCGCCGAAGGGGTCGTCAGGACATGCCGCGCTCCGAGAATGGCGCGGAGAGAGTGGATAAGCGAGGCATCAGTTGCCTCGGAACTGCCTTGTAGTGACGCTGACATTCTCTTGTCTTTCCTGCCGGCAACGTGATCGCCGCTGGTCCTAACATGGGGCTGCAAGAAACCACTCTTCAACCCTACGTGTTATTTTACGCGTCCAAAGAGACGTTCAAGTTCCCGTCGTGTCAATCGAAGCCATGTCGGCCGTCCATGCGAGCAGGTATTGGCGCGCGGTGTCCGTTCCATCTCTCGCAGCAGAGCATCCATTTCTTCGGGCTTTAGCCGACGACCTGCACGAATACTGCCATGACAGGCCATCCGAGCGAGAATGGCGTCCAGATGATGGGCGAAACTTCCCGTATTAGCAGCGTCCAGATCCGGATCGCTGGCCAGTTCGTCGGCAACGTCCTTCAGGAGACCCTGAATGTCCTTCGCGCCCAAAAGGGCTGGAACCGAGCGCAGCAGAACACTGCCGGGACCGAAAGACTCAAGGTCGATCCCGAGTTTGGCGAGATCCTCCGCCCGCGCCATGAGCGCTTCAGCCTCGCGGCGGGGCAGGTCCACCACTTCGGGCAGGAGCAGGGCCTGCGCGCGCAAAGTGCCACCGCTCGCATATTGTTCGCGCAGGCGCTCATGGGTCAGGCGTTCATGAGCAGCATGCTGGTCCACGAGGATCAGGTCGCCATCGGGTGCGAGCGCGAGAATGTAGGTGTCGAAAACCTGCGCGATGGACGCGCCGAGCGGAAATGCCGGATCGAGCGCCTCGGGCTGCTGCGGGGCACGGGCGGCAGGAGCGAAAGCCGGGTCCGTTTCTGCGAAACCCTGACGGGAGGCGGCTTGCGGGGTTTGGGGCGCTGAGGCCGTGGGCTGAGTGGTCTGTAACGGGAGCGACGTCACCGTCTCGCGGGGTTCCGGCGGGCGGGGCGGATAGACGATGGAAGGCCGCGGGGCGAAGCTCGCATGGATGCCGCCTCCGCCCTTCGAGCCATGCCCCAGCGCCCGGCCCAGACCGCCGATCACGAGGGAGCGGATTTCGGCTTCATCGGCGAAACGCAGTTCCGTCTTGGCGGGATGGACGTTCACGTCCAGCCGTTCCAGCGGCACTTTAAGATGCAGCGCCATGACCGGGAAGCGGCCGCGCTCGATGACGGGACGATAGGCCACGCGAATGGCGGTGCGGAGCATCGGGTCCGTCACCGGGCGGTTGTTGACCAGAATGAACTGCCCCGATCCGGTGGCGCGGGTCCGGGCCGGACCACAGGCAAAACCGGACAGACGCACGGCCCCTCGCTGTTCATCCAGCGGGATCAGCGTATCAGGCGTGGTGTCGAGAATGGAGGCCGCACGACTGATCGGACTCTGTTCGGGCAGGTCGAACAGGACCTTGTCGTCCAGCAGGACACGCATGGCGCAATGGGGCGCGGACAGGGCCAGCCGTCGCATGACGGACTCGGCATGGCCGCTCTCAACGCGCGCGCTCTTGAGAAACTTGCGCCGCGCCGGGGTGGCGAAGAACAGGTCCGTCACAACGATGCGCGTACCGACCGGGCCAGAGGCGGGCTGCGGCGGGGTGATGACACCGCCGTCCACGCGGATGCACCAGGCGGTATCGGACTCCGGCGTCCGTGACGTGATGGAGAGGCGCGCGCTGGCGCCGATGGAGGGCAGCGCCTCCCCCCGGAACCCGAGCGTCCGGATCTGGACGAGATGATCGTCCAGAAGTTTGGACGTGCAGTGCCGCTCGACCGCCAGTTCCAGTTCGACGCGGCTCATGCCGCAGCCATTATCAGTGACGTCGATCCGGTCCGTCCCGCCTGCACGCAGCGCGACCACAATGCGGGTTGCACCAGCATCGATAGCGTTTTCGACCAGTTCCTTGAGCGCGGCGGCGGGACGTTCGATGACCTCGCCCGCTGCGATCAGGTCGATGACATGACCGGACAGGCGACGGATTGTGGGGCGGCTCGGGGGGTGGGGAAAGGACGGGGCCTCGGTCACGATGCCTCCTCATCGTCCGGACTGGAGCCGGACGGCAGACAGGGCCGTTCCTTGCGCCCCATCAGAGAGCGGAAGGAACGAGCGTACTCAGAGAACGCCGAGAAAGGCTTTCTTCTTGCGGACCGTCGGGGTGGCGCCCGTTGCGGGGTTACGGCCCAGAGCCGAGTTCTCGCGGATGCGACGGTTTTCGCCGTCACCATCGACGACGGACCCGGCATTGCCGCCTTTCCAGAACATCAGATTGTCCACAAAACCCGCATCGGCCGCGCCGAGTTCGGCATTGTTCGGCGCATTGGCGGACTTGTCCACCTGTCCGACCAGTGCGGTCTGCCCCGTGCTGCCCTTACCGGAATCCGGGTGCAGGGCCGTGTCCGGCGAGAGCGTTTCGAGCGCCTGCATGCGCGGGCTTTCGTCCGGGCGATGGGCATCCGCCGCGCCGGGGAGCTGCATCTGCTCGGAAGGCGGCATGGAGAGCGGGGCGCGGGTTGTGACGGTGTACTCGTCGGGCATGGCCCGTTCGAGACCGATCGCGCGGGAGACATCGGCGCCCGAGCAGCCCGAAAGCAGCAGGCCGACGGAAGCCATGGCACCCATCTGGACACTGAGACGGGCAACGAAAAGACGGTTACGACGCATGGAGGGCCCCTGGGACGCGATCATGATTGGAACACTCCTACAGTCCGCGCGGCGCGGGAGCAAGGCCGGAGCAGAGCGTGGAAACAAGTTCCGCCAGCGTATCACTTCGCGTTCGACGCTCTGGCGGCCTGACGTTCGGCAAGAAGGGAGTCGATCAACCAGACAATGACGCCACAGACGATCCCGGAATCCGCGACATTGAAGACATACCAGGACCAGCCGAACGCATGGGCGTGCAGGAAATCCACGACCGCGCCATAACGCAGGCGGTCGATGACATTGCCGATGGCGCCCCCGGCGATCGCACCACAGGACGCCGCCACCAGCGTGCGCTTCGTCCGCGTCAGGGTCCAGACCAGAAGCCCCACCGCAATCAGCGAGACCGCGCAGAAAATCCACGGCCCCCGGCTGCCGAGGCCGCCGAACATGCCGAAGGTCACGGCATGGTTCCAGACCATCGTGAAGTTCAGGAACGGCAGGATCTCGACCGAGCCACGATCCGGCAGATGATAGACATACAGGATCCAGTCCTTGCTGGCCTGATCCAGAACGAGAACCAGAACCAGCAGAGCGAAGCCCAGAACCATGCGCCCCGTACGGCTCATACCGTCATGCCACAGGGACATCAGGCGCTCACCACATCGATGCAGCGGCGGCACAGGGCTGGATGTTCGGCGTCTTCCCCGACTTCCGGCAGGACTTTCCAGCAGCGGGCGCATTTATGGCCCGGCGCACGCTCGACCTGAGGGCCGCCATGAGCCGTGTCGCCCGGCAGCAGTTCTGTTTCGGCATGGGACGTGATGAGAAGTTCGGCCCAGTCGAGACCACCCAGAATTCCGGCTTCTTCCTGCGACAGCGGCAACGTGACGCTAGCTTCGAGTGAGGAGCCGATCGTGCCATCGCGGCGGGCCGTTTCCAGCTCGGTCGTGACAAGGCGGCGATAGGCACGGATGTCTTCCCAGCGGTTGCCAAGTTCGGGGTCGTTCCATTCGACGTCCGGCTCGAAGAACTGGGCGAGATGCACGCTGTCTTCCTCGCCGAAGCGAGCCTGCCAGGCTTCTTCTGCCGTGAAAACCAGAACAGGGGCCAGCCAGGTGCAAAGCGCGCGGTGCAGGACGTCCAGAACCGTGCGGGCCGCACGGCGCGTCGGATCGGATGTGGCGTCGCAATAGATCGCATCCTTGCGAATGTCGAAATAGAACGCCGAGAGGTCGGTGGTGCAGAACCCGTGCAGTGCCGGATAGACGCCCACCCACTGATGCGTCTCAACCGCGCTGGAAATCAGGCCGCGCAGTTCGGACAGGCGGTGCAGGATATACTGCTCCAGGGGCGGCAGATCGGCGTAAGGAACAGCCTCTTCGGCCGTGAAGCCATCGAGCGCACCAAGGAGCCAGCGCAGCGTGTTGCGCAGACGGCGGTAAAGCTCGCCCTGCTGCTTGAGGATTTCCTGTCCGATGCGAAGGTCTTCGTTCGTGTCGGAGTTCAGGACCCACAGACGCAGGATGTCCGCGCCGAGACTGTCCGTCACGTCAGACGGGGCCACGACATTGCCCAGAGACTTGGACATCTTGCGGCCCTGCTCGTCCATGACGAAACCGTTGGTCACGAGCGCCTTGTAGGGCGCAACACCCATCGTGCCGACGCTTTCCAGCAGGGAGGACTGGAACCAGCCGCGATGCTGGTCGGAGCCTTCAAGATAGACATCGGCGGGGAAGTTCAGCCCCTCCTGCCCCAGATCGAAGCGATGGGACGAGCCGCTTTCGAACCAGACGTCCACGATGTCGAAGACCTGTTCGTAATCGGCGGGATTGCGGTCGGCGCCGAGGAACACGGCCGGGTCAGCTTCATACCAGACATCGGCACCTTTCTCACGGAAGGCGTCGACAATGCGCTGCATGACGGCGACATCGCGCAGGACCTCGCCGGTGCGCTTCTCGACGAACACCGCAATCGGCACACCCCAGGCGCGCTGGCGGGAGATGCACCAGTCCGGACGCTGTTCGATCATGGACGTGAGGCGGCGGCGGGCCGCTTCGGGGACGAAGGTGACGTTGTCCAGCGCGCTGAGAGATTTTTCGCGCAGCTTCGTCTCGCCATCCATCGCGATGAACCATTGCGGCGTGGCGCGAAAAATGATCGGGGCTCTGGAGCGCCAGGAATGCGGATAGGAATGGCGGACCGAGCCGCGGGCCATGAGGCCGGTGGCGGCCGCATCGTCATGTTCGGCGGACTGGCGGGCTTCCGTCAGCAGGTCGCAAACCGGATCGGCAGCCTTGAAAACATGGATGCCAGCCAGATGCGGAACCCACGGCGCGTAACGGCCATCGTCTTCCACCAGCTCGGGGACTTCGATGCCGTATTGGCGGCAGAGTGCAAAGTCGTCCTGACCATGCGACGGCGCCATGTGGACAAGGCCCGTACCGGCATCGGTCGTGACGAACTCGCCCGGCAGCATCGGCACGTCATATTCATACCCACGGCCACGCAGCGGATGGGCGCAGACCGCGCCTTCGAGGGCGGTGCCGGGCAGGGTGTAGAGCGTGTGATGGGCTATGATGCCCGCTTCCGTGCAGAAGGCTTCCACACGGTCTTCGGCCACCAGCAGCTTTGCGCCCTGCGGGACGATGCTGTTTTCGTTTGTTTCGTCGATGCGCAGGACGACATAGGTGATATCCGGGCCATAAGCGAGCGCGCGATTGGCCGGGATGGTCCAGGGCGTGGTTGTCCAGATGACGGCGGAGACGCCGCTCAGGGCATGGGCGGGTGTCGGGTCCTTGATGACCGGGAAGGCCACAAAAATCGTGGTGGAGTCGATGTCGTGATATTCGATTTCGGCTTCGGCCAGGGCAGTTTTCTCGACCGGGCTCCACATGACGGGGCGCAGGCCGCGATAAAGGCTGCCATTGAGCAGAAACTTGCCGATTTCGTCGACGATCTTGGCTTCGGAGCTGAAGTCCATCGTCACGTAGCGGTTGGCCCATTCGGCCTGTACGCCGATGCGCTTGAAGTCTTCGGCCTGTTTCTGGACCCATTCGGCAGCGTACTGGCGGCACTCGGCGCGGAACTGGAGCAGGGGGACCTGGTCCTTGTCCTTGCCCGCCTTGCGGTACTGTTCCTCGATCCGCCATTCGATCGGCAGGCCGTGACAGTCCCAGCCCGGAAGATAACGGACCTCGTAGCCCGACATGCGATGGGCGCGATTGACCACGTCCTTCATCACCTTGTTCAGGGCGTGTCCGATGTGAATATGACCGTTGGCGTAGGGAGGGCCGTCATGCAGCGTGAAGACGGGACGTCCCTTCCCGGCTTCGCGGATCCGGTCGTCCAGTCCCGTCTCGGCCCAGCGGGCGAGCGTCTCGGGCTCGCGCTTGGGCAGGCCGCCGCGCATCGGAAAGCCGGTGCGGGGAAGGAACACGGTATCGCGGTAGCGGTCCTGCTGCTCCTTGAATGCGGCGACGGAAGGATCGGGAGTCTTATCGGACATGGGAGACGGGCCAGTTTCGGTCATTCACACTAAGGGGGACCATATGGAGATCGGGAGCCAATCCGGTCAAGTCCAGGGTTGAGGACGGCAGCAATGCAGGGGCGTCTCAAAGCGGGTTGCCGGGACAGCGGGACTGGCGGATGATGCGAGATATGGCGCTTTTTTCAGAAGGCAGATCCGTGCGGTCACATCGTCTTTTCCAGTCTGTTGCAGGGCTTGTGCTGGTTTTCTGCACGGGAGCCTTCGCGCAGGCGCCCCGCTGTCCGGCGGCGGCAAGTGTGCCGGACAAGGCCCGGATGGGGCAGATGTTCAGGACGGCTCCGGACCGGGGCTTTTTGTGGAAAGTGACGAAGGACGGGCATTCGTCCTGGCTGTACGGGACGCTGCATGTCGCGAAGCAGGACTGGCTGATGCCCGGTCCGCTGACGCGCGCTGCGATCCTGCACAGCAGCGAGGTCGCGCTGGAACTTGATCTGAACGCTCCCGAGACCGCAACCAGCCTGCGTCAGCCCGAAGATGCGGCGCGCTGGGCGCATCTCGTGCAGTCCGGACGCAAGGCGAAAGTGGATGCGCTCATGGATCAGCAATGTGTGCCGAGTGCGGCGTTCGCCCATGTGGCTGTGGGCGTCGAAGCAGCGGGCGTCGAGGCGCTTTCGGCACGCGGGGATGGATATTATCCGGATTATGCCGTGGATGCCGTGCTTCAGGGCATGGCAGGCAGTCTGAAAAAACCGCTGATCGGCTTGGAGACGGTGCAGATGCAGCGTGATCTGCTGATCGGGCCGGATCAGGCGGATGAAGATGCGTTCATCGACGACATCGTCAAGGGCGTATCATCGGGCAAGACACAGGCCGAAAACCGGCGGCTTGCGGAAATGTGGGCGTCCAGTGACGTGAAGCGGCTGGATGCGTACCGGGATTGGTGTGACTGTCTGAACACCGCGCAGGAACGGCGCTTCATGTCGCGCCTTCTGGACGATCGGAATGTCGGAATGGCTGCAAAAATTGCAAAGATCCATGAAAGCGGAACCTCGCTGTTCGTGGCGGTGGGCTCCCTTCATATGGCGCGGCCGCAGGGATTACCTGCCCTTCTGCGGAAAGACGGGTTCACGGTCCAGCAGATCGTTCCGGCACTCTGATGAAGCGGATCGTTCGGAAATTTCTGGGCCGCAAAGCCCGCCCCCGTCGTCCTGAGGCTCCTGTGCTGCCGCCGCAGATCGAGGAGATCCGGCAGGGGGCGCTGAAGGGGCAGCATCTTCAGATCGTGCAATGGGGGCAGGTGCTGCTGGACAGCGTGCATGTTCCGCGCGATCCGGCGGGGGCGCTGGAGTGGTTCACGATCGCGGCCAGTGCCGGGTTCGGGCCAGGGCACAACATGCGCGGCCGGTGTTTCCAGTTCGGCTGGGGTTGCGAGAAGGATCTGCAACAGGCGGCGCAATGTTACACCGCCGCCGCCGCTGCGGGCGACGAATGGGGCCGGTATAATCTGGGCATCCTCACCATGCGCGGGATCGGCATGGAAGCGGATCTGCCGCGGGCTCTGGATCTGTTCCGCACGGCCGCCGGTCATGGTCATGCGAAATCCATGAACCTCTATGCGCGGTTTCTGGAAGAAGGCTGGGTCGTGCCGCAGGACCGGGCAGCGGCGCTGGACTGGTACCGCAAGTCAGCCGAGGGCGGCGATTACCGGGGGCAGCATAATTACGCGACGGCGCTCGTGGATGCCGGGAAGGTCGAAGAGGCGCTGGGCTGGTGGCGTCAGGCTGTTGTGGATGCGACGTCCGACATCCTGCTGGCGATGGACCAGAAGCTCACGGCGCTGGGGCAGCAGGGCGATGCGGACCTGCTGGAGCGGGTCCGTGAGCGCCTGAAAGAGATGGGAATTTCTCCTTCAGGCGAGGCTGTTTCGGCTCAGTAATTCGCCGAAAGATTGAAGAGGAAAGAGCGGCCGACGGACGGGGTGGCGCGGTCGCTGAACAGGTTGCTGTAGTTCAGGCGGTTGTCCAGGTTGTAGCCGTTCATGGCCACGCGCCAGTGCTTGCCGAAATTATGCGAGACGACGGCATCCCACTCCATGGTCGCAGGCACCCAGCCCGTATTGGCGGCATTCAGATACACGCCATCACGCCATGTCAGGCCACCACCGAACGTGACATTCCACGGGCGGTTGGGCGCGATCGTGTAGGTGGACCAGATCGTGGCCGAGTTTTTCGGGGCGTACTGGATACGCTTGCCGAGATCGGCCGCCGTCTGGGACCAGACGGTCGTAGCGTCGTAATAGGCGTAGGTGCCGATCATCGTCCAGTTCTTCAGAATCTCGCCCGAGACGCTGAGTTCGACACCCTGATTTCGTTGGCGATCGCTGGAGGACGACACATCCCCGGTCGAAGGATCGGTCATGAGGGCGTTGCCCTTCTCCAGACGGAACACGGAGGCCGTAAAGCCCATGCGGCCGTGGAAGGCGTTATACTTCGCGCCCAGTTCGTACAGGCTGCTACGTTCGGGACTGAACCCCTGCGTCGAGGACTTCAGGGGTTCGGAGCTGTTCGTCACATACAGGCCTAGCGGCGTGGTGGACTGCGCCCAGTTGAAATAGACCATGAGATCGCTGGTCGGCGTGTACATCAGGCTGACGGTCGGATTGAACGTGTCCTGCTGCTGTCCGTAGGCCACACCTGCGCCGACCATCCCGCCATTGGCCGAATAATGGCTGTTCCAGTGATCCCAGCGGAAACCGCCACGGATCGAGAACTCGGGCAGAAGCCAGACCTGTTCGGAGAAGAACGCGCCCACGTCGGTCGCATCGCCCGTCTTGTAAAGCGCACGGCCGACACCGGGGATGTTGACGAGTGTGCCGCTATACTGGCCAAGCGTGCCGAGCAGCAGGCCGGGCTGCGTGGCAGAAGGATTGGTCAGGCTTGTCGTGTCGGTCCGCGTACCGTTCTGGCCATTGAAATTATAGGCGTAGTTGGTGCGCCGGTCATAGATATGCGCGACGTCGACGCCTGCGATGATCTGATGGCGGATGCTGCCTGTGGAGAATTTTGCAACGCCCGAAAAGACGTTCTGCACGGACCAGTCGTCCTGCTGGTAGGGCTCTGGGCCGCCCAGATGGCCGCGCCGGTTGATGGTCGCCGCCTCGGGGTTGTTGAAATAATTGGCCACGCAGGTTGTATCGCAGCCGGGCTGTGAAGCGGAGAAATACCGGCTGTACATGCCGCCGCGCAGGTCGTCATACAGCGTGATATGCTTGTTCAGGTCGAATTTCAGACGGCCTGTTAGCATGTCCACGTTCGAAGCATCCTGATCGTAGGTCGTGCCGTACCAGTTGTTGCGGTTCAGGCCGTATTCCGTCAGGGGCTTTGCAATCCGCGTACCCGGCTTGGTCACGACCGGCACGCCATAGTCCGGCACGCGGTTGTCCGTCTGATGGAAATATTCCAGCGTAAACGTCGTGCGCTTGCCCAGGCCGAACGCAATCGACGGCGCGATGCCCCAGCGATGCGAATAGACGTTGTCGCGGCCAACCGTGTTGTTCTCGTTGCCCATGCCGGTGATGCGGATGGCCGTGGAGTCCCCGATCTGTTTGTTGAAATCGAGCGTGCCCCGGTAGTAGTCCGCCGAGCCTCCCGAGAAGCTGCCCCCATAGCTGTCGCCGAGATGGGCGACCTTGGTGGTGATGTTGATGGCGCCCCCCGTCGTGCCATTACCGAAGACTTCGGAAGACGGCCCCTTGATGACCGAGACATGATCGTAATCGAAGCTGTCGCGGGTATAGACGCCGAAATCGCGCAGGCCGTTCTCGTAAATATCGTTCTGGGCCTGAAAGCCGCGGATAAGGAACTGGTCGCCCGCCATGCCGCCCTCGCCCTCACCGACGGAGGCTGTGATGCCCGGCACGTTACGCAGGGCTTCGTCGAGGGATTTGACGTTCTGCTGCTGCATCAGAAGCTGGGGGACGATGTTGATCGTCTGCGGCGTATGCAGCGCATCTTCCGGCATCCGGCTCAGACCCATGGTCTCGTGCAGGATGTTCATGGGCGAGCCCAGAACCTGAAGATGCTCGTCCTCACCGGGGGCGGCGCTGATGCTGTTATCCGCCGTTTTCGGAGTGGGTGTTGCACTCTTCGGGACTGCGGATTTGGCGGCCTGCGGCGGGAGTACGGTATTTTTGGAAACGGGCTGACGGCGACCCTTGTGATGATGCCGGGCATCAGTCTGCTGGGCATGGGCTGCGGTACAGACAAACGTCAGACCAGCGGCCAGAGAGAGCGGGCCCAGAGGAGGGCGAGGTAGTCTGGACGACATCGGATCACGATCCTGCAAACGAAAACTGATGCTGTCCTTAAAGATTTATTGAGAATTATTCTCAATACAGATTCCGCAAAAATGCGAAGGATTCTCATTCTCTCTTTAGGAAAGTGACCGAAATGACACACAATGTCATACAGAAAAAGCCCTTCCCCGAAAACGGAGAAGGGCCGCGGTCCATCGAGGTTCAGGTGATTGAGAAGAAGACTCAGTTGGCCAAAATGGCGCGGGCCTGCGCGGCATCAGCGGCAATCTGGGCTTTGAGTTCGTCCAGACCGGAGAACCGCTTTTCCTCACGCAGTAGCGTAATCAGGGCAACGCTGAGGGTCTGGCCGTATAGGTCTTCGTTGAAATCGAAGAGATGGACTTCGAGGCGGCTTTCCCGACCGTCATTGATCGTGGGACGACGGCCGATATTGGCGACACCGGGGATCACCCGGCCATCAGGTAAGGTAACGCGGGCGGCATAGACGCCGCGCGCGGGTTCGAGATGCTGGGTCAGGGGGATATTGGCGGTCGGGAAGCCGAGAAGACGCCCGCGCTGGTCACCGTGCATGACGGGACCGGTGATGCTCCACGGACGACCGAGTTCCTCGGCGGCGCGCTCGGGATAGCCTTCCTGCAACAGGCGACGGATGCGGCTGGAGGAGATCGGGCCGCCCTCATCGACAAGCTGCGGCACGATGGTCAGGCCGATTCCGTGTGGCACGAGAAGCGCCTCAAGACGGTCGATATTGCCGTGTCGGCGATGGCCGAAGGCGAAATCCGCGCCACAGGCGACATGCGCCACCCTCAGGCCGCTCACGAGAACATCATTCACGAACTGCTCGGCGCTCAGACGGGAGAATTCCGCATCGAATGGGATCTGAAAGACATGTTCAACGCCCTGCCCGCCGAGGGCTGCGGCGCGGACATCCGGCAGCATCAGGCGGAACGGCGGGTCCTGCGGGCGGAATAGCGTGCGGGGATGCGGGTCGAACGTGACGACGGAGAGTGGATGATCGGGCCGAGCCATCCGCAATGTGTCGAGAAGGTGGACATGGCCGCGATGCACGCCATCGAAATTGCCAAGCGCTGCCACCGTATTACGGGCGGAGGCAGGGATATTGCGCCAGTCCGTATGCAGGATCATGCGACGGGCAAGCTGAACTGACTGGCGACCGAAGTCAGATCGGGGGCCTGCGCGACACCCGGATGTGGGACGGTGCCGTCCTGTTCCCGAACGAGTTGGCAGACGCTCATGCCCGCCGTCCGGGCAGCGTCCAGCTCTGCGCCGATATCGGACAGGAACAGAATTTCGTCTGCAGGTAGGCCGACGGCGGTCGTGATCTTTTCGTAGGAAGCTGCGTCTTTTTTCCCGCCGGTTGAAAGATCGAAGAAGTCTTCGAACAGAGGCGTCAGATCGCCCTGTGCCGTATGACCGTAGAGCAGTTTCTGGGATGGGATGGAGCCGGAGGAATAGACGGCCAGACGCAGGCCGCCTTTCGACCATGCCTTCAGAGCGGGCGGGACGTCCGGGTACAGATCGGCCTGAAGAGTGCCGTCCTCGAAACCCTGACGCCAGGTCAGGCCCTGAAGCGTCTTGAGAGGGGCTGCCTTCACATCCGCCTTCATCCAGTCCTGACAGACTTTCAGCGGGTCCTGTCCCGGATACTCCATAACGATATCTGCCCGCGCCGCCACGACCGTCGGGTTCGTGTGATCCTGCAACAAGGCCGGAAGGGCTTTCGCGGCATAGGGGAACATGACGTCCCGCACGAAAGAGATCGGCAGGGTTGTGCCCTCGATATCAAGCAGGACGAGACGGATCATGGGAGACTTTCAGGGAACTTTAGCGGGGAAGCGGTTGGCGATGTCATCGCCGGTATATTGCGCGATCCAGCCGGTCGTGTCGGTGAAGACGCGCAGGGCCACCACGTCCGGCTTCGGCCCGGCGTCGAACCAGTGCGGGATGCCTGCGGGAACGGAGATCAGGTCCCCTTGGGTGCATAAAACGGAATAGACGCGCCCACGGATATGCAGGACGAACGCGCCCTGCCCGTGCACGAAGAAACGGACTTCGTCTTCGCTGTGGGTGTGTTCGGACAGAAACTTTTTCCGGAGTTCCGGGAGGTTCGGCGTGGACGCGTTGATCCGCACCACATCCGCGCTGCCTGCGCCCGTCTCGCCCATCAGCGTGTCGAGATAGGGGCGGTAGGCCTCCAGAACCTCTTCCGCCGGGGCGTCCGGCGCCGGTGTTACGGGAGCCGACCAGCGGTCAAAGCGGATATTGTGGGGACGCAGGGTCTCCGCAATCTCGCCGGGCGTGATGACGTCCAGCAGGATCGTGTCGGGGGCATCGTCGCGATAGACGGTCAGGCGACTCATGGTCAGACCTTTTTCTGCAAACGGGCGAGTTCGCAGGCCAGCAGGAACTCAAGCCCCTCAAGGCGGGCCAAGGCCGTGAACATATCCTTGCCCCAGACATAGACGCCGTGGCCACGGATCAGATAGCCAAGGCGCATGTCCCCGAGCTTTGGTGCGACGACCGTGGCCAGCCGGGCGATATCCTGATCGTTGTGGAACAGGGGCAGTTCAAGGCTTGTGTCGTGGGTCGTCTGGCCCTCGAAAACCTTGAGGACTTCATAGCCTGCCAGTGTGATCGCGTCGGACGGTTCATCCATGGAGAGGATGGTCGCGGCGACGGAATGGCCATGCAGAACGGCGCCGATCGCGGGATCATGGGCGTAAAGCTGCGTGTGCAACAGCGTTTCCGCGCTGGCGCGATTGGCTGGATCGACCGGCACGCCGTCCGGCGTGATCTCAATGACGTCGCTGTCCGTCAGGAAGCCTTTGTGGCCACCGGAGCGCGTAATGGCGATCCGGCCATCCGGCAGACGGCATGACAGATTGCCCGCTGTGGCCGGAACCCAGCCGCGCTGGTCCATCCGCTGGCCTGCCTGCACGATCTGGCGGCTGGCATTGCCCCAGCTTTCATCAACCTTGAGGTTCTGCATCAGACCTGATTGCGGTGCGTATCGCTGGTGGTCGTCTGGCTGTAGCCGGGGTTCTGGTTCGGCGGCGAAATATGACCCGGAGCCTGCTGAGCGTCCGTCGCGGTCATGGATTCATCGTCGGCCATGTTCTTCTTGAAGGACTTGATGCCCTTCGCAAAGTCTCCCATCAGGCCGCTGATCTTGCCGCCGCCGCCAAACACGACGAGCAGGACAACCGCCAGAATCAGCCAGTGAACGGGGCTCATGCTACCCATAGTGTGTTACTCCGAAAAGCGAGGGGATCCACCCGAGGCCTCATCATGTGGCAAGGCTTGGACGATTGTGCAAGCATTCCTCTCAGGAAGCATCGTCACTGTCATGCGATGATATGAAGCCATAGGTCGGGTAAGCGCGCTTTCCCAGACCATGAACCGGCGCCCACCAGACCCGCACCAGCGTCCAGTCATTGCGGGCCGACACATCCGTCACGGGTACGGCGTGGTCGATGCGGCCGGGCTCCCAGTTGGCATGATCGACGAGGATCGTGCGGTCTGAAACCTGTCGGCGCACGATGGAGACATGGCCGCTGGGAACCCGGGACGTGGCGCGGAAAACCAGCACTTCTCCGGGACGGGGCGTATGGGTGTGGGCATAGCGTCCACTGGACTGCCCCCACCATGAAGCCGCACTTCCGCTCAGTTTCAGGCCGGTGCGTTCACGGGCATAGGGCGCGCATTGCAGCGGGCCGTTGAAGCTGGCACGGCTGTATTCGTAGCGGTTGCCACAGGCCGCGAGCATCACGAGAAGACCGAGCGGCAGAAAGCGGGATGTCATGCTCACAGACTCCGAAAGGCGATGATGCGGTCTTCCGCCTCTTCGGGGTCCATGTCGAGCACGCTCTGCGCGACATCGCGGGAGAAGCCGTTCCGGGCAAAGATTCCAAGGGTCTTGAGAGAATCGTCGTCTTCGCGGTCGGGTCGCTGGAACGGGCCGAGACGACGCTTGCGGGCCAGAACGAGGGCGGCGGCGAGTTCGGCTTCCCGTGCACTGCTGTCCGAGCGTTCGCCCAGCGAGTCGTTGAGGGCGTCGCGGACAGTCTCCTGATCGACGCCTTTGTTGGCGAGATGCGCTTCCACTGCGCGCCGGGAGCGGCCGGTGCGGGTCAGGCTGGTGGCACGGCTGCGGGCAAACCCAGCATCGTCCACGGCGCCCAGATCGGTCATGGACGCGACGATTCCATCGATGGCAGGGCGCAGGGCGGCGATGGCGGATTCGATGTCTTCGTTGGGCAGACCGGCGTGCGACGCACGTACGCCCCAGCGGCGCAGACGGCGATCCAGCACCTGACGCAGACCCTGTTCGGTCGTGGCGAAGCGGGCGAGATGTGCCAGCGCGGCCTCACGCAGGGACGCGGCATCCGGAACGGGGGGCGGGGCGGGATTGTCCTCCATGATGGGACAATTATGCCGGGTGAAAGGCATTTACGGCAAGACGGTCTGGAGCCATCATTCCCTCCATGAGCGATTCACTTTTTGCCCGTCTTGAAGCGGCCGTCTCCGCCCTCCCTGCCCGCTTTCCCGGCCCCGGCGGGGCTGTAGCCGTTCTGAAGGACGGCGAGGTTCTGATCCGGCATGGCTGGGGCTATGCGAATGTAGAGCGCCGCATTCCGTTCACGCCGTCCACGCTGTTTCGCATGTGCTCCATCACCAAGCAGTTCACCTGTGGGACGCTGCTGGATCTGTATGACGATCCGTCCGAGCTGGACGCGGATGTGGATGCGCGCCTGCCACAACTCGACGAGCCTTCGCCGGGAATGCTGCATCTGGCGCATAACCAGTCGGGGCTTAGGGATTACTGGGCCGTGGCGATGCTGCATGGCGCGCCCATCGAAGGCGACTTCGGAGACCGCGAGGCCCGGCGCGTTATTGAGGGAACGCGGACGCTCCAGTTTCAGCCCGGCACGTCCTATTCCTATGTGAACCAGAATTTCAGGCTGATGTCCGACATTCTTCAGGACCGGACGGAGCGCAGTTTCGCCGAGTTGCTCCAGACATCCATTTTCAATCCGGTGGGCATGGAACGCGCCATTCTGGCCGCCGATACGCGTGCCATGCCGGATGGGACAGTCGGCTATGAAGGAACCGTGGAGAGCGGCTTCCGTCCGGCGGTCAACAATGTCATCTGGACGGGGGATGCCGGGCTTGGGGCATCTCTGGACGACATGATCGCTTGGGAGCGGTTCATTGATGCCACACGCGACGCGCCGGACAGTCTGTACCGGCGTCTGACCGCACCGGTGACGTTCAGTGACGGTCAGGCCGCGCCTTATGGATTCGGCTTGCAACGCAGCACGATGTTCGGGCGGGACGTCACGATGCATGGTGGCGCTCTGCGGGGCTGGCGCTCCCATCGGCTGCATGTGGCATCTGAGCGCCTGTCAGTCGTGGTGATGTTCAACCACATGAGCGCGGCACAGGTTGCGGCGGCGCAGATTCTGGCAGCGGCTCTGGGTGTTCCATACGAGCCGGACCGCAGCACGCAGCCTCCGACCGCGCTGTATGGGACCTATCTGGAGCGGGAGACGGGGCTATCGGCCCGAATCGAACCCGCACCCGGTGGAGCAAAGCTACGTTATCTAATGGTACCGGAGGTTCTGGAAGGGATTTCGGCAACGCGTGCCGAAGCTGGATCGGCCGTCGTAAAAGCGCAGGAGACTGCGGAGGGACCGGAAGTCGTGGTGGAGCGTCCGGGAGAAAACCGGACGAGCATCCTTACCAGCTGCGACGAGACGCCCGGCGAGGATATTGCTGAACTGGCGGGCGTCTATCGCTGCGAGGAACTGGACGAGGCCGAAGTCACCATCACACTGGCAGGCGGCGTGGTTTATGGCGGTTTTTCGGGAATTCTGGGCGATGGACGGATGGAAATGCTTCAACGTCTGGCAAAGGATGTGTGGGTTCTGCCCTGCCCGCGCGCGCTGGATCATACGGCTCCCGGAGACTGGACATTGGCGTTTGAACGGCAGGGCGGGAGCGTGACGGCGGTACGGGTCGGGTGCTGGCTGGCGCGGGATCTGCTGTATCAGCGGGTCTGATTTGCCGGGTTAACCGCGACATTCCAGCACGCCGGGGTTTGACGGAACCCCGTTCTGCCCTTCACTATGCGCTGGCGGAATTTGAAGCCCTGCTCCGGGCAACCGGAGCAGGGTTTTGCGATTCCGCATGAACCGTTTCGTTTTCAACCAGATATTCAGAGATCCATCATGATCCCCGCGCTGATGCCGAACTACAAACGTGCCGACCTCGCTTTCGAGCAGGGCGAAGGCGTCTGGCTGACGGCGACGAACGGGCGACGATATCTGGATTTCGGGGCCGGAATTGCCGTGACCTCGCTGGGACATGCCCATCCGAAACTGGTTAAAACCATTGCGGAACAGGCCGCGAAGGTCATGCATGTCTCGAACCTGTATCGGGTTCCGCAGGCGGAGGCGCTGGCAGAACTGCTGGTGCAGAACACGTTCGCGGATTCCGTGCTGTTCTGCAATTCGGGCGCCGAGGCCAATGAAGGCATGGTCAAGATGATCCGCCGCGCCCAGTTCGAGAACGGGCACCCGGAACGGACCAGCATCCTGTGCTTTGACGGGGCGTTCCACGGCCGGACGCTCGCCATGATCTCCGCGACGGGCAATCCCGCCTATCAGAAGGGCTTTGGCCCGGTGGTGGAAGGGTTCGACCATGCGCCGTTCAACAACACCAACACGCTGCGTGAGGCCATTACGCCGCACACGGCGGGCATAATTGTCGAGCCTGTTCAGGGCGAAAGCGGTATCAAGCCTGCGACCCGCGAGTTCATGGAAGGGCTGCGCGCCGTCTGTGACGAATACGGGCTGTATCTGGGTTTTGATGAAGTCCAAACCGGTGTTGGACGCACGGGCAAGCTGTTCGCGCATGAATGGTATGGCATCCGTCCGGACGTGATTTCGATGGCCAAGGGCATTGGCGGCGGCTTCCCGCTTGGCGCCGTGCTTGCGACGGAAGAACTGGCGCGACACCTGACACCGGGTTCCCACGGGACGACCTTTGGCGGCAATCCGCTGGCCTGTGCGGCCGGGGTGACCGTTCTGGAAGAAATCCTGAGCCCCGGCTTTCTGGAGCATGTCCGCACGGTCGGAGACGCATTCGGCAAGATGCTGGAAGACGTTGTCAGCCGCTCGGAAGGCGTTTTCGACAATGTCCGCGGTCTTGGACTGATGCGCGGCCTGCACTGTGTGCCGCCTGTGGGCGACGTCATGCAGGCCGTTCTGGCTCAGGGCCTTCTGACCGTAGGCGCTGGAGACAATGTGCTGCGTCTCGTCCCGCCGCTGATCGTCACGGAAGCTGAATGTCGTGAGGCCTGCGAGCGGCTGGTGAAAGCCGCTTTATCACTGAAAGCCTCTGCCACGCAGGAGAAAGCATCGTGAGCGCGACAACAGCCCCCCGGCACTTTCTGGATCTGCGCGATTTCAGCCCCGAAATCATCCGGCAGATCATCGACCTTTCCGCGAAGGTCAAGGCCATGCAGAACGGGCGCCGTCAGCCCCTGCATCCGGATCGCCCGCTGGAAGGCCGTACTCTCGGCCTGATCCTCGCCCAGCCTTCGACGCGCACCCGCGTGTCGTTCGAGGTCGGGATGGGGCAGCTTGGCGGGTCCGTTTCGGTGCTTTCGCCGGGCGACATGCAGCTTGGCCGGGGCGAGACGGTGGCCGACACCGCCCGCGTTCTGTCGCGTTTTCTGGACGTGATCGTGCTGCGGACCGGGAATGACGCCAATCTGCGCGAACTCGCGAAGTGGAGTTCGGTTCCGGTCATCAACGGCCTGACGCCCGTCTCCCATCCGATCCAGATTCTGGCGGATGTTCTGACGTTCGAGGAACATCGCGGGCCGATCCGCGGCAAAACGCTGGCCTGGATCGGGGACGGCAACAATGTCGCGACATCCCTGATGGAAGGCGCGGCCCTGCTGGGCTTCAATGTCCGTCTGGCAACGCCGGAGGGGTTCGCGCCCAACCCTGACGCCGTAACGTGGGCGCGCGCCCATGGTGCGACGATCGAGGTCTTCCGCGACCCTGCGGAAGCCGTCGCGGGCGCGGATGCCGTGCTGACGGATACTTGGGTCAGCATGGGCGACAAGGACCGTGAAACCCGCCTCAAGGTGTTCCAGCCCTATCAGGTCGATACGGCGCTGATGGCAAAAGCTGCACCCGATGCCCTGTTCCTGCACTGCCTGCCTGCCCATATCGGGGAAGAAGTGACGCCGGAGGTCTTTGAAGGCCCGGCGTCCGTTGTCTTCGATGAGGCGGAAAACCGCCTGCACACGCAGAAGGGCCTGCTGCTTTGGGCTCTTGGGAAAGAAAACGGTTGATGGATACACCCCCCTTCCTCGACACGAACCGGCCTGACGTTCCGAACATGGTCGTCTCGGGCGGTGTTACGCCCTTCTATCTGGAACGCTCCCCGGTGCGGGGACGTCTGGTGCGACTTGGGCCTCTGGCGGATGCCATTCTGTCGCGGCATGACAATCCCGATGCTGTTTCGCAGCTTGGGGGAGAAGCGTTGGCCCTCGTGGCGGCCATGGTGTCAGCCCTGAAGTTCAAGGGGGCCTTTTCCCTCCAGATCAAGGGCGACGGTCCGGTTTCGATGCTCGTGGCGGATGCGACAGACAGCGGGGATCTGCGGTTCTTCGCACGTCTGCGCGAGGATGCGGACCGGGATACCCTCCCTGAGACGGCCAAGGGCCTTTTGGGGGACGGCTATATGGCATTCACCATCGATCAGGGGCCGGATATGGACCGGCATCAGGGCATTGTAGACCTGACCGGCACGACGCTGGCGGACATGGCCGTGAACTACTTCCAGACCAGCGAACAGCATGACTGCTGGATCCGGCTGTTCTGTGCGAAATCGGCGGATGGATGGAAGGCCGGGGCGCTTGTTCTGGAGCGGATCGCGGCAGAAGGCGGGATCGAGGCGTCCGAACAGGATGAGGACGCTTGGGAAACCGCCTGTACGCTGGCTGGAACAGTGACGGAGCAGGAAATCCTTGACCCGGACCTGTCCAACGAGCGCCTAATCCAGAGGCTTTTCGGCACGCTGGACGTCCGTGTTGGGACGCCACGCGCGCTGGCTTATGGCTGCCGATGCAACCGGGCGAGGCTGGCCTCCGTTCTGGAGACATTCCCCGAGGACGACCTCGACCATATGGTCGAAAATGGCGCCATCACGATGAACTGTGAATTCTGCAATGTCGGTTTCCGCTTTACGCGCGGGGAACTGGGAGAACGGACTGCATGACGCTGCCCCTGCTTGATGGCGTGAAGCTCGATGGCTTTCCGGTCGAGCAGCTTTATCCCGGCTGGAGCCCTGCCAGTCGAAATGTTGTGGCGGATGATTTCAGCGTTGTGGTTTTTAAGGAAGACGCGACCGGCAAGCAGGCCTGCTGGTGGCTTGAAGGGGATGACTACTGCGCAAGTCATGTTCTGACGCTCGATGAGGCCGCCCGGAAGCGTCTTCTGGTGGCGATGGACAGAGTGTTCTGGCCGCTGGCGACTGGAGTTTTAGGTGCTCCCCTGCCCCCGCAGGCCAGTCCGTCCTGCGAAACTTTGCCTGAAATCGCCGTCAATGAACTCTCCGGCTCATGGATTGGAGGGTTTGCGCCCCATACGCTGCTGCTGCCGTCTGGTCATGCCGATAGCGGCGAAGCCCTGTCCTGTCCGAACGGGCGGCAGATTACTGAAAACCGGCTCACAGCCCTGCTGGCAGCCCAGCGCGGGCAGGGTCAGGGTCCGCTGATCGTCTCGTCGCCCTTCACGGCGCTGCCGCTGCTGGCCCAGATCACCTTTCAGGTGCAGTCGCTCAGTGTGAGCCGCTTTCAGGACGCCGATACAGTATTTTACCTGATCTGGAATGAGGCATTTCCGGCGCTGCGTCCGTCTTTTTACTATCCCGATGCTCCGATGCTGATCAGTGATGATCCAGCAGCCGCAATGATTCCGGGGCTGATTCTGGGCTGGTATGCCCGTCATCCCGAACATGTGTTCCTGATCCAGGACGCACGCCCGTTCAGAGCGGAAGATTTTGGGGTCGGGCAGGCTTCCGGTTTTCGTTCAACGCCCCCGGAAGAAACGCCGCCTCCTTCGCCTTCCAAAGAGGCGCCGTCTTATACGCTGTCCCAGCCGCCAGCGCCCCCTTCCCACCTTCCAGCCTCTGGACAGAGGCTGAAAAGCCGGATCAAGTCCCTTTTCAGTCGTCGGTAAAGCCTTCAGGAGACAGGAATATGCGCATACGTTACTGGACCGGTCTGGGAACCCTGATGCTGTCTCTGGGTCTGACGGCCTGCTCGGACGGAACTACGGACGAGACATTTCCCCCGACCGATTACAGCTATCTTCCCCAGATCCATCTGAATGTGGCTTCGATCGACGTTCAGGACGAAGCACCTGCTGCACCGGATTCCCTGTCGGCCAAAGCACCCATCGCGCCGGATCAGGCTCTCAAAAACATGGCCGGACAGCGTCTAGTCGCCAGCGGGACTTCGGGCAAGGCAGACTTCATCATAAAGCAGGCCTATCTGAACCGTGCGGGCGACAATGCGGTGGAAGGCGCCATGGATGTGCAATTGAATGTCGCGGATGCCAACAACCAGCATACCGGATTCGTTCATGCCCGCATCACGCGCAAGCTGGACGCCGGAGACCGCGATCCGACATCCCGCAAGGAACTCTATACCCTTACCAACCAGATGATGCAGGATATGAATGTGGAGCTGGAATTTCAGATCCGCAAGAAGCTCCTGTCCTGGATGACAGATGCTGCGGGAACGCCAATCGTCAATGGCGGCGTAGAGCAGCAGACACTGGGCGTTCCGGGAGCTAAGCCGGTCACAGCACCCACACTGAGCACACCGGATACGGCACCTCCTACGTCTGCAAAAACCGTAACGCCCGTTGTTGCGGCCCCCAGTGCTCCGGATGCTATTTTCCCGACGGGTGCAGAGACCGACACCACAACCACGCCCGCCACCGTCCAGCGCTCACCTCAGCCCGGAACCCTGCAACTTCCTTCAACGGGCAGTTCCGCAACCCACTGAATTTCAGTTCGGGTTAAGGCCTCTCGGCAGGTTGTGATGAGCGGTCGTCTGGCGGGCTTCATCTGTCTTCGTTAGAAAACAGGCTTTGTGAATTACCCATTTCCATATTTTCTATCCCTTTGGTTCTATCCCCGAAGAAAGCTGTGCGCCCATGGAACCGACATTAAACAATCCACTGCGCCGCAGTGTCATGAAAGGCCTTCTGGGAACCACGTCATTCTGGGTGGCGTCAGGAAATGCCCACTGGGCCGAAGCTCTGGCGGCTGAAGCGGCCCAGCCCTATCAACCGGCTTTTTTCAATGCTGCGGAATACCAGTTTCTCGAATCCGCCTGCGAACGCCTGTTTCCCGCTGACCATAACGGCCCGGGCGCAAGGGCGCTCGGTGTTGCGGAATTCCTGGACCGGCAGATGCAGACCCCATACGCTCTAGGGAAGAACTGGTACATGTCCGGGCCGTTCGAACAGGGTCCAGCCAATCTGGGCTACCAACTGCCGTTCGTCCCCAAAGACCTGTATCGCAAGGGAATTGCAGGCGTGGAGCACTACGCCCGTCAGCAATACGGGAAAGGATTTGCGGCTCTGTCCGCTTTGCAGCAGGACGAAATCCTGACAGCCCTAGAAGGCGGTTCGGTACAGCTTGGCGACCTTCCGGGACGAGTCTTTTTTGAACAGCTTCGGACCAACACACTAGAAGGAGCTTTTGCCGATCCGCTTTACGGCGGCAACCGAGGCCTTGGCGGCTGGGTCATGCTTGGCTTTCCCGGCGCACGGGCAGACTTCATGGACTGGGTGAATCAGGAAGGTGCGTCCTATCCCATTGGTCCGGTCTCTATTTCCGGAGAGACGGCCTGATGGTCAAACATGTCGATGCGATCATTGTAGGCGCCGGCTGGGCCGGCTCAATTATGGCCAAGGAACTGACTGAAGCCGGTCTGTCGGTCGTCATGCTTGAGCGGGGGGCGGAAAGAACGACGCCCGTTGAAGGAGCCTATCCGGAATCCATTGATGAACTGCGCGGAGCCATCCGCAAACGGCTTTTCCAAAACCTCTCCCAGTCGACCCTGACGATCCGCAATACCATGGATCAGACAGCCCTGCCGTACCGACAGCTCGCAGCATTTTTGCCCGGCGAAGGCGTCGGCGGTGCGGGGCTGCACTGGTCTGGCGTCCATTTCCGCGTTGCCCCAGAAGACCTTAGGCTCCGCAGCGCCATAATCGAACGGTATGGCGAGAAATTCATTCCCGAAGGCATGAACCTTCAGGATTATGGGATCAGCTACGACGAGCTTGAACCTTTTTTCGACAAAGCAGAAAAGGTTTTCGGGACATCAGGAGAAGCCTACAAAGTTCAGGGAAAAATTGTTGGAGACGGGAATGTTTTTTCCCCGGATCGTTCCGATAATTTTCCTCTTCCAGCCATGAAGGATACTTTTTCGGCATCAGTTTTCCGGGATGCCGCAAAAAATGCCGGGTACCATCCCTATTCGCTTCCCGCGGCCAATGCGTCGCGGCAGTATACCAACACTTACGGCTGCCAGATGGGGCCGTGCAATTTCTGCGGTTATTGCAGCGGGTATGACTGCTACCTGTATTCAAAAGCCTCACCCAACGTGAACATTCTGCCTGTCCTGCGGCAGGATCCAAGATTTTCCCTGATTCCAAATGCCCATGTTCTACGCGTCGATCTCGACAGCACGAAAACAAAAGCGACCGGCGTCACATATCTGGACACGAAAACCCGGAAAGAAACCTCGCTCGCGGCGGATCTGGTTATTCTGGGGGCGTTCCAGTTCCACAACGTTCATTTGATGCTCATGTCCGGGATCGGAAAACCCTACGATCCCGTCAGCAACACCGGAACAGTCGGACGCAATTTCGTCTACCAGACGATCACGTCCTCACGCGTCTGGCTGTCGCCTTCGACCTATACCAACCAGTTCGTAGGGGCGGGTGGCGCCGGGGTAGCCATTGACGATTTCAACAGCATGAATTTCGATCACGGACCGCTCGGCTTTGTGGGGGGATCGCCTGTCTGGGTCAATCAGGCGGGTGTAAAGCCGATTGCCGCCGCACTCGGCGCCGGAGGGGGAGGAACGCCGCGATGGGGCTCCGCCTACAAGGACTCCCTCGTCAATACTTACAAGCATTCGCTCGGTATCGACGCCCATGGCAGCAACATGGCGTATCGGGATGTTTATCTGGATCTCGACCCAACGTGGAAGGATGCTTACGGGCAGCCGCTGCTCCGCATGACCTTCACATGGAAGGATAACGACATCCGTATGAACCAGTATGTCGTGAGCAAAATCGAACCCATCGCCCGCGCCATGGGCGCGACGAAAATGAATCTGGTTCATCTCAATGCGGGTCAACCCTTCGACACACGCACCTATCAGACCACCCATCTGGGCGGGGGCGCTATTATGGGAGAAAATCCCCAGACTAGCGCGATCAACCGCTACCTTCA
Source organism: Gluconobacter sp. Dm-74 (assembly GCF_018256135.1). Lineage (NCBI taxonomy): Bacteria > Pseudomonadati > Pseudomonadota > Alphaproteobacteria > Acetobacterales > Acetobacteraceae > Gluconobacter > Gluconobacter sp. Dm-74. Next base: position 87,654 of record NZ_JAERLX010000007.1, read on the forward strand.
GAGCTGGGATGTGTCCAACGTCTTTGTCATCGGGTCGAATGCGTTTCCGCAGGGTATGGGATATAATCCGACGGGAATGGTGGCTGCGCTCGCATACTGGGCCGCGCATCATATCCGTGCAACCTATCTCAAATCCCCTGGCCCGCTGGTGAAAGCATGAAGGGAACCCTCTTTGTAGTCCTCATTCTCGGAGCCGGACTTACGGGATCTGCGGTCGCGCAGGATGCTGACACAGCTACTCTGGAAAAAGGACGCTATCTGGCAGCTGCCTCCGACTGCGCGGCCTGCCATTCCGTTTACGGGAAACCGGAATATTCTGGAGGAGTATCATTTTCTCTTCCTATGGGGAAAATCTACTCCACCAATATCACCCCCGACCCCGAACACGGGATTGGACGCTATACGGAAGCACAGTTCAGCCGAGCAGTGCGGGAAGGCATTCGCCGGGATGGCTCAACCCTTTATCCCGCCATGCCATTTCCCTCATATGCCCGGATGACAGACAGCGATATTCACGCATTGTTTGTCTATTTCAGGAAAGGCGTTCCAGCGGCTTCCGTTGCAACGCCGGACAACGAGATTAAGTGGCCGCTGTCCATGCGGTGGCCACTGACGTTCTGGCGCTGGATTTTTGCGCCCACGCCTCATAACGCCATCACCCGCACCGCCGGAGAATTTACCGATCCCCAACTGACACGAGGCGCTTATCTCGTGGAAGGGCCCGCCCATTGCGGGGCCTGTCATTCTCCACGCGCCATCACCATGCAGGAAAAATCCCTGACGGCCGATGGCGGCCGTCTTTATCTGTCTGGCGGGGCCGTAGTGGATGGCTGGACGCCTCCTTCCCTTCGTCAGGAAAACCGGACCGGACTGGGCCGCTGGCGCGAAGAGGATATCGTGGCGTTCCTCAAGACGGGTCGCGCCGAGACCGGAAGCGTCTTCGGCTCCATGACGTCTGCCGTTCTGCATGGCACACAGAAACTGACGGATGAGGATTTGCGGGCGATCGCGCATTACCTCAAAAGCCTTCAAGCGGCCGACCAGTCCCAGACACCCTGGACATACGATCCCACCATTACGGACCAGCTTCACAAAGCGGATCTCTCATCGCGGGGCGCGCGCGTCTATATTGATCGCTGCGCCGCCTGCCATCGTACGGATGGCAAGGGATATCCTGCCGTCTTTCCGCCACTGGCGGGCAATCCCGTCGTGATGCAGACCGACCCGGTGTCACTCGTTCATATCGTTCAGGCTGGCGCGACCCTTCCTGCCATGACCGCCGCGCCTTCCTCCTTCACGATGCCTGCGTTCAACCATAAACTGAACGACCAGCAGATTGCCGATGTCGTGACGTTCATCCGCCATGCGTGGGGCAACAACGCCTCCCCTGTTTCGGCAGAAGACGTCAAACAGTTCAGCAAAAGCATGCCACCCTCCGATATGGCGGATGACACACCTGCACTGAACTGAGCCTGTCAGGGTAGGAAACGGTACAGGACACAGCCCTGATATCCTGTGCCCCCACTGGACGATGCGCCGTCGGTCGTCGCTGAATAGGAGCCACCACCGCCCGCACCATATCGCGTGGCGTTCCGGCCGCCCTGATTGCCGCAACGCCCTGCACCACCCCACGGGCCATCGCCTCCATAGCCTGAGAACGTGTAGGCGTTGCACTGTCCATCACCACCGGACGTTCCGCTCTGGTTCCAAACGGTGCCGCCCGATGCGTTTCCGCCAACTCCACCTGCAGACCCCGTCGTGGAATAGAACGTGCCACCCTGTCCGCCTTCGGCCTGCAGGAGTGTCTGCCCGAGATAGCTGACGAGAGACGTACCCCCCGTCTGTTCGGACCCGCCGCCATTCCCGACCGTAATCGCCAGTCCGCTGCCCTGCGTCGGACTGACGGTATAAATGCCCCAGGCATCCCCGCCACCGCCGCCGCCGGCACCAGAAAACGAACTGGCAGTCGTCGTGGCCTGCGAGGCCGCGCCGCCTCCACCGGCACCGATAACACGCAACTCCACTCTGGAGGCCCAGGCCGGGATGGAAACCGAACCATTTCCGGTCACGAGTGTCATGGGTTCGGTCGACGCTTTCAGCAGAGCCTGCGTCGCCAGCTCAGGAATGGTCGGCCAGAACACCTGTCCTGGTTGAGCCGTTACTCCCGCTAAAGTAGACGCCCCCTGCGGCACCGTAATCGTATAAAGCGCCACAACACACCCACCTGTCGGAGCGACAGGTGGATTGGTCGCCGCGACAAAGGTCATAGTGCCCGTCCGACGCACAGGAAGCGCGCTGCCATTGTTCTGAATACCAGCCTGTGTCTGGGAGGGATTGCTGGCATTGAAGAACGGAAGCACCGTCGGATCAGCATCCTGCTCGGAGCAGAGAGCGTAAATCGTGTATGTATTGCCCGATCCGGGCAGAGTAATAGTCTGCGAGGCCGTGCTGATATACTGGCATGTGAGAGCGGTCGTGTCCGCTGCCAGACCACCACCATTGCCACCAATGGCGGAAGCATCCATAACGCCGGGAGCAACAATCGACCCTGCCTCAATCGTCAGGTTCAGGCTGTTATAAGCCGTCGAACATCCCAGTCCCGAGGCCGCCATGACATTCGGTCCGTAAAGCATGGACGCCAAATTACCGAATGCCGACTTGGTATAACGCCCTGCCCGCAGCAGATCCGTATCGAGCGGTATTGATCCCGCATAAACGATGGCCCGATCCATTAATTTTTCACCTTGATCCAGCCGGTAACGCCCATGGCTGCCGTCTGATCGACAACACGGCAGACTGTCGCCAGATCTGCGGCTTTTCCCAACTGTGTTTCCACAAAAAACTGACCACCTTGAAGGCTGCCGTAACGCAGGGCCTGCGCACCATAACCGTACCCCCCGCCCATGGCAGGAACCGATTCACAGGCAAGCGCATGACAGTCGGACGCATTGAGGGTTTCGATAATCACCGGCTGCACACCCGTCACCGCAACAAGCGCATTCGTTACAGCTTGACGGGTGTTGCGTTCGGCAAACAGTGCAGCACGGATGCGTTTGCGATACACGACATCCGGCTCGGATGCCTGACGAACCAGTCCCCCATCCCCGAAATAATCTTCGGCAGCCATATCCAGAAAAGCGCCGCTCATTGTTGCAAGACGCATCTGCAAGGAACATTCCTGCATTAATTGCCAGATTCCGGCCAAAACCGCACCAAAACCACGCAGAATTGCGGCCAGTACCGGTGCGGATTCTGCTTCCAGCCCTTGAGGAGCAGGCGGAAACCACCCCGTCGGCAAAAGACGCCGGAACCGCCCTGCAAAATCCTCTATAGAGCCAGGCGCAGGCCCCGTATCCAGCAGAACGCTACCATCAGAAGCTCGGAGGATGTCTTTGCCTTCATCGTAAAGAACCGCCATCCCCTCACCCTCCGACCTGGTCTGGAGCCATCAGCGGAATACGATAATCTGCGCCATTGATGTTGATGTGCAGAAAACCACCACTGGCAACAGTCGGCATCGTCCCACCCGTTCCCGTCACCGGAGACGTAATCTGCAACTCTCCGCCGTTCGCGGGAAAAAGACCCAGATTTCCCGATCCACCCGTCCCTTCCTGCACATACAGACCCGCCGCCTGTGCTCCGGCCCCAGCCTGAACCTGAAGCGCATTGGTCGGGCTGGGCATGCTGGCGACCGAGAACAGTGTCTCACCTTCGATATTGCCGAACAGAATCCCGTTATCCGTAAATTCCTGACGCATGCCGTTGGTGCGTTCCGTCACGGTAGAACGAACAAATGCACCAACATTGGATCCGGCAACACCAGAAACAGTTTCCGGCGTATGCCACTCCACAGCCTGATTGCGCGCAAGAGAAACAGCCGAGGCATATCCGGAATCCTTGCCATCCGTCCCGGTCAGGGACTGGGCACCAAAGACAATACCAGTCTGCCATGAATTCGGATTGGAAACGAACACCATGCCAGCTGCGGCATCAGAAGTCCCCGATGTCTGACCACCACCCGCGCCAAGCTGGATCCCATAGACGCCACCGCCAACATTCGGCGCATAAGGCGTGGACTGCCCCACCGCAAGGCCACCAAAATTGACAGCCTCAAGCTCCATTCCGAAAGTTGGCTGATAATTCACTCCTGCCAGACGCCATGCTTCGCCATAATAGGCGTAAGCGGTTGTCGTTGTCGGACTGGACGTATCATCGGAAATTCCCCAGGACGCCACTCCGATGGAACTCGGCTGAAAACCCAGCAACGCCTTACCGGTCACGGCATCGGATGTGCGCGACCCCGCAACAAACGCACTGTTGCCAAACTGTGCAAGCGACGCACATTGAGCATCCTGCAATGCCCAGGGACCGATGGATGTTGCCCCCATGGTTTCCGAAAGCCAGTCATCCTGCGATGAACTTGCCCTGTCACTCAAAGTAGGATTATCGGCTGCAACACCCACCAGAAGCCGGTCCGCAAACCGTTTTATCTGGGCGCCCTTATCCGAGTAGAACTGACCACTTGCCGCAACACTGACGGGTGCCTCGATAATCTGGGAGACCGTCGCCGTAACGGTTCGTGTACCGCTGGAATCTGCCAGTACAACAACTTCTTCTCCCGTCAGGGAGTTGAGTTTGGGATATGTATTAAATACAGCCATAAAAAGTCCTCATCCGTCCCAAAAATTCAGAATTCACCCCCTCAACCCTGAGTGACATTGATCTGAATATTCCCAACCATGAGTGCCTGATTGCCATTTGCAGGAATATCGATTTGCCCGCCATTCAGTCGGACATTCAGAACAGACGTCACGGTAACGCCCGCACCGGCATAAGCCAGATAGGACAGGCGGCTGTACGGATAACCATCACCCACTGTCGTGGACGCAATATCCTTGGACACGGCCGACTGGATCGCGCTCACGGCCTGCTGAACCGGAACAGACGAAGGCACAATGACATCCATGGATACATTCAGCGTTAGATCCTGAGGCGCCTGCACAGCAAAACCGACCCCAAGAGCCCGCACAGAATCAATGGCATCATAGACATTCGATAAAAGCTGGTCCGACGGAACACCGCTTCCATCATTCACTACAGCCGTAAAATACCCGCTGCGCGCATTCCCCCCCGTATCCAGACCATCCCGCAGCGAATAACTCAAATCCGTCTGGACATTGGCAATGGCATTACCCACCGCAGCCCTGCTGGCCGAGGCTTTTGCGGCCAGCCAGAGCGGAAAGCGTGCCCTTAACTGGCTATCTGTTTCTTGATCGGAACCATTAAGGAAGGGTGCACCATTCGTCACCGTATCCAGCCCCGCTACGGCCGTTCCCATCAGACAGATCGCACCAACCGAAACATTTCCGGTCGCTCCCACCTCCTGACACGCGACAGGAACCGACAACGTCGCAACGCCCGCTGCCCGCACATATCCTCCCGCAGAGGCAGACCATGTCGGCAAAGTCTGATCCTGCGTCACCGCAAAGGAGATCCCCCCGACTGTCCGCACAATCACTCCTGGAGGAACAACTGCCGACTGCTCGCTGGCCAGAAAAGAAGTAAACGTCACAACACCTGTCGCTGCCGTGCCGGGCAATCGACTCATGCCAAAATCATAGACAAAACTGTCACAGTCTGATCCCGTTGACGTCGACAGTCGGGTCCGTAACAGTGATTGCAACACTAAATACTGCAACCACAAACCAACACCGCCAACACTTTCCATCAGGGCCCGAACGGGAGAACCGATGGAAACGTCCAGCAACTGCGAACAGGATGCCTGCGCCGTTGTCACCGCAGTGGAAACGGTCGTGGAAAAGGAACGTAAAGAGAGAGACATCGCATCCTCTTGGAGCGGTTCAATACTGTGCCGCTCTCATTATTTCAGTAGGAAAAAGACAGGCTCTGCTGCTGGCCGGACCCGGCATCCACATAGGAGACATCACATCTACAAATGCCCAGCCCCTCATCCGTCACGGTGACAGTCACGGCCTCTGAAGAGTCCACATTGGCATCTTCCTGAACCTGCGCCCGGATGACGGATTCCATGGCTTCCGGAGCAATAACCTGCCCCACCATCAGCGGAAGCCCCACTCCATAATCGGGCTGCCAGACATAATTTCCTGCAACCGTCAGCAGACGCCTTAGCAATCCCTGCCTCGTAAGCTCCGAGCCCGAAACTGTCTGAAGCCCTCCAACGGACAGAACCAGATCATTTCCGAAAATATGCGAAAGAGCGATCATCCAAGCGGCCCTCCCGTTTCTGGCTTCCTGCCAGATGAATATGTTCATTCAGAGAATGCTGGTCAGTGCGAATATCCCCTCCGGAAAGAGTCAGTCCGACAGATGTCAGCGTCATATCCGTTCCACCAACAGAAAGACTTATCGCCCCGTTCTTAATAAGGAGAGACGCATTTCCCGCACCCGCCGCCACACCATCCGGACCAATATGCAACCACCCCGCACCGGAAGACGATGCCCCAACACTTCCGGAAGCAGACAACGGCGGAAGACCGCACCCGCCTTTGACAAGAAATTCGCCAGGTTGTGCAACCTTACCGGTCAGCGGAGACACAGGCGCCATGACCACCGTGTCATACACACTACCCGTCACGACCAGATGCTCTCCATCTCCCTCGACCGGTTGCAACACAACATGCGTTCCCGGAGAAGACGGACGTGCAATCCGAAGATCCCCCGCATGCACACCGCACGCATCCGGGATCCAGCCTGTTTCTATGTTTTCAGGCTGAATGCGAACTTTGACGGCATGATTGACCGGATCAACGGCAGACACGATCCCAAACATGGTATGCGCCGTCCGACCTTGCAGAGCGGCCGCATCAAAACGGGCGTCATTCATGCCTCACCTCCCCGATCTCTTAGAACGACATGCTGCACAAATCCCTGCTCCACGGAAAAGCGTGAGAGAACCTGATCGATCCCCAGGGTTTTCTCACCATTTCCCACCGCCACGGTCATGAAATTCCGTGGCGAAACTCCGATAATTCCAGGAATTTTAATTCGGACAGATAATGCATGAGCAGCAATGCGAGCGTGTTTTCCTCGCGCCAGCCTCTGCAAGTCTTCCAGCCGACGCCCGGGAACACGGAATGTATGGATGGTAGAATTTCCCGAAGGCGCGTCCTGAGAAAAAGAAACACCATCGTAATAGACGTGAGTCGTACTTCTCTGCCGAGAATCCCACGACGCCATATGAACGACCACACCCGCCAGCAACTGCAAATCGCGCGCAATTCCAGTCTCAAGAACCGCCTGACGCATATCCGTCACCTGCGCACCAGCCTCCGAAGCAGACCCCAGTGGTTGACAGACCAAAGAGGTTCCGTCGGCATAAAGATCACAGAACGCATCCCTTGCGACCGTAAACGCCAGATCCGCCGCAGTCTGAAAACGGTGCTGCCCCATAAGAGCACCCCGTTTATGCTCGATCTGCCAAAACTGACCCGCCATCAGCGCCGCCTGATCCGAAGGCAACGTAATCCGTGCCTCAAGCCCCGCCGCCTGCGCCATAATTTCCAGAAGTTCCTGCTGGGTATGGTTGAGCCACGCATCCTGAACACGCAGATCCATCAACGCTGCCAGCGCATCACGACATTCCATTTCTAGAATGGCATGCTCAGCCACATAATCGATGTGATCAAGACGCCCCTGAAACAGCGTCGTCCAGGCCGCCGCAATATTCTGGGTATCCCGCATCTGAAGTGTCACCCACTTCCGCGCAGGCTGCTCCGCCTCAAACCATGGCGTCGCCGCTCCCTGCTTTCTGACAGCCAGACGAAGCGTAGCAATATCGCACGCCTCATACCGGCTGGCGTCGATTTCAAACTGCACAAGCGCCAGAACAGGATCGACCTGCCCGTCAAAAAGAACCTGAACCTCCAGGTTTCTGACACTCATTCCAATGCTCCATCAGGCAGACCGGACACCAGATCAGACTCAACTGACGGAACCTTCAGAACAACAGTTTCAGAAATCCTGCCCAAATCCGGGTCAACCATCCCGTTAACCTGCGCAATTCTCCACCATTGGGACGCATCTCCGAGTTCACGCGCCGCCACATGAAACAGGGAAATATCCGCAGCACTGACAATAATATCCTGCATCATTCCCTCATGCGAAAACCGACGGCAAAGCCGTCTCCTGCCCCTGAGCCACCGCAATATTCGCCGCAGACCGGTTCACCAGCCCCCCCGCATCAGCCGCCGCACTCAGAAGTGCCGCATTCTGACCTAGAGTATTCAGCGAAGCACTGTTGACCGGCTGGATGGCTTCAACATTCTGTCCCGCCCCGGCAATAATGGACTGCAAACCACTTCCCGCATTTTGCAATCCTCCCGCAACAGATGCCAGTGCGGAGGGAATGGTTGCGAGATTCATCCCGCTCTGCGCCACGCCATTGACCGTCCCCAGTGCATCCGTAACTTTCGAAGCAAAACCACCTGCACCAACCAAACTGGCCAGCGGCATCACCTGCCCCACAACCGACGAAACCTGCCCGACCGCAGTAAAGACCCCTTCGGAAATGTCCGAAACTGTCCCAGAAAAACTGTCGAGAGCACTCCCGACGTCATCTCCCAGCAAGCCGGACAGGGTCGACAGACTCTGAACGGACGTTGTTTCCTGAGGCCTCTCAAGCACCAGCTTATAGGAACAGACCGCCCCCTTCGCCTGATAGACGTAAGTAAACTGCGCAATCCACACCTGCACAGAAAGACCTGCCGCCGAGAACGCAACCTGCTGTCCCGCCATGCGCATGCGCTCAACCGCCTGAGCGCGCATCTGCGCGTCTGGACCGAGAAAACGCCCCCGCAGTTCCAGCCGTCCCGGATCATTGCCCAGCGCGTCCACAACCCGCCCACCACCTGGCAAACGATGCACAACCAGCATCTGACGACCGCCAACCTGAAGCGTGTCCGGAACCTCAATTCCCGTCAGAACCAGACTTCCCAGTATGACAGGCGACGACGCCCCCAAACGCCCCACAGCGCCAATGGCATTTTCTATGTCAGAAAGGCCAATACCCATCAGAGAACATCTCCTCTGTCAGAAAAATCCGATACTGCGACCGGGATACTGAGGCTGCATGATCTCATCCACACCTCCGCCAGAACGACGCGCCGCCAGACGGGCATCACGATGACCCAGCAGAAAATCCCCGCTCCTCACCTCATGCTCCAGACGATCATTCACAATTTCAGTATTGTGGGATGGTCGAGCCTCTGAAAAAACATGCTGCGACTTCTGTTCCCGCCCGATCGTTCCGTACATCCCCTCCCCCGCAAGGAGAGGCCGAGCTTGCGGCACAAACAAGGAGTTTCCAGACCGCCGCATCGTCTCAAGAACAACGGACGATGCAGCACTCCCAACACGCCTCGCAGACTTTGAAGGGAATATTCTTTCGAGCAACCCCGATCGTCTTTTCGGAGAGACAGTTCTTCGGGAAACAAGGTTAATACGTTTTTTATTAGAAACTATTTTATCCTGTTTGACACGCAACTGAGACATCTGCCGCGGAGAATTCGGAAAGGTAGATACCCTCTTAATCCGCCCCTTGTTCCCGGCAAGAGCAACAACAGATCTGGCAGAAAAAGAGGGTAGCATCGATCCCTCATCCCCTTTTCGCCTTGAAAAGTGCGCCTCGTTTCGCAACCCAGTCGGCTTCCCTGCGCCGGGCACACTCCGAGTACTGGATGTTTCCCGCGTTCCGGAATACGCCATCCTGACCGCAATCCCCGGATGATTTCTGGCATGAACCGTCTTCGCCCAGCCCGATTTCCGCAAACGAGGCACGGCCGAAACCGGCGTCTCCCTTCGCAGCATCCCTCTGGCAGACTGACCGAAAAATGTCCTGACCAAGAGAATATTCCGCCAGATGTTCTCCCGCATCATATCTCTCCCTGATACCGCATCATTTCCCAGTCAAAACAGTGTCCTTCCCGTTCACCGGTAATGACACACGCGGCCAGACGCCGCGCCCCTGACCACCCCCGCAAAACATCCCACGGCACCCCGTGATCCAGAAGATAAAGCATCTCCTGAAACCCGGAGTGCCGACTCAGTTTTTTGCGACGTCCCGAATATCGTCATCCCCATCACGCTCAAACAACGGTGTCAGCGCAGCAATCCCGGACTTTCCGACACGTCGGGCAAGATTCCGGATTTCGTCCTTGCTTTGCGGCATTTGAACCGGCACACCATCAATCGCTGTCACGGAACAGATCATTTCCGCGTAGCCCAGCCATGCAGACGCCGAAGCCCCATTGATCGCACTTCCCGCCGCTTCAATCAGATCCAGCATGTCCGCCGGATCAATCTCGCGCAACGTCAGACGGCGCTTATCTGACAGAACAATTTCCTGCGGAAAATCACTCACGAAATCTTCGTCCTCGTAGAAGCAAAGAACTGAACCGTCTGATGGATCATATGATCCGCCTGCCAGGGATCACTTTTCAACTGCATGGAAACATTGCTGAATTCCCATGTGCTCGTCGAACCATCCGGTTCCACAACGTATTGGTAGATCGTCCCGCTTCCGACCGTCCCCGCATTCCAGTAGGCAGCTTCTACAGCCGCCACCAGATTGTCCAGCGCCGCATTGGCGCGGGCAATCTGAAACGCTCCCCGCCAACCGTTCGGAACATTGAATTCCAGAGGAACACCATTCAGCGGGTTGGCACGCAGAGCATGCGTTTCCTGAGCCGCACTGAAAGAAGTCACATCCCTCAGATCAACCCGCTGGCCATTCCACAGAACCGTAATCCGGCAATCCCGACCAATGCTATATGGATTTGCCATTTAGCCGACACTCCCCGAAGCAGACGATACAGTGACAGACGCGCCACCCTGCAGATTGACAATGAATTTCTCGTTGATGCCCTGATATCGAACAGCCACATCCGCCTGCACATACCCGAGCGCCGTGCGGGACTGCGGATTATTGCTCGAATCACAGACCACACTGTAGGGTAGTTCACCATTCTGGACGCCCAGAATACCCTGAGACAGCAGAGACGACAGAAACCCCAAAAGCGTCGAGCGAATATCACTGAACAGCGTGTCGTTAATGACCTCGCCGACATAACCGCCCATGCCGCCCGCAAGCGAAGACGCAATATAGTTCGTCAGACGCGTGTAGTTGTCGCCATTCATGGTACTCTTGCTGGACGAATTATGCCCACACCGTACAGCCCAGTAACTTCCGCCCGGCGCCGGATTGCAGATCACGTCAATTCCAGCCGTAAACAGCACGGACAGTTCCGCCGTGGAATACGTCGCACTGCTTCCCGTCAGACCGGCCTTCTGGCTTCCCACAACCCCCGACAAAGCCTTATTCAGACTGGACTGTTCAGGTGAAAGCGCGGCCAGCCTGCCACCCGCAAATGCCTGAGGACTAACGAGAATCACACCATTGCTGTCATCATCCCACCACAACCAGTCCCCGAACATGAGCTTGACCGACGCCGCATCCAGACCACTCGATGCCTTGACCGCAATCGCATTCATCACCGTATCCGCAGCTGGGCCCACGGCGATCATATAGACCCCCTCGGACGCCCCAAAAGCCGCCTGCGCCGTATAGGACGTACTGTCCGACACACCATGCAGCAACCCGACGGCACATCCCTGTCCACGCAGCGCATACATGCCCGTCCGGACCGTGCTGTCCTGCCCCAGGAAGTGCGCCGTGGTCGGAACACCACCATCCGTGCCGCCTGAAAGCGTCACACTCGCAGCAGCCACAGCCGGAACCGTTTCCGGCAACACAACCTTCACGAGCGCACTCAGATCCTGCGCCACAGCAGCGGCAATCCCGGACCAGTCCGCACCGGCATAAGTCCTTGAACCCAGCTCGGCATGCGTCACCGCCAGCGCATAGCCGGACCCCGTAGCCGTCACTGCGGCAACAATGCCATTACCCGCACTTCCAGTGCAGACAGCCTGAATCGTCACCCCGTCAAGCGTACCGGAAGCAGCCACATCCGTTCCGTCCGTCACCCGAACAACCACGAACGTCGACGCTCCCTGCATGACAGCAATATTGATCGCCAGACCCGCATCCGTCGTCTTGTTCTGCTTGGCGCCAAACGCCGCGACATAATCACTCATGCCCCCGATCGGCAGCGGCATCCCCACCGGCCCCCAGCCAGCGGTTCCCACAATCCCTAACACCGAAGACGATACGCCCGAGAGGGCCAGCGTCTGCGGCTGGGCAATCTGCACATAAAGATTTGGCACGGTCAGTGCCGTGGTGTTCAGCGTTCCCGCCTGATAGACCAGAGACATCCCCGGATCGCTCTCCAAAATGCAGAAAGCGGGCGCCTCCATGAAGGCCACCCGCTTTCCTGATGAAATTTCAGCTTTTATCACCCAGCTTCTGCGTCAGCCGCCGAGCGCAACCACCGTCCCGAAACGGTCGACACTCAAACCCGGATAAGCCGAAGCCACCGCCTGCGCCGCAACCACAGCCTGCATGGCCTCCAGAGCCGCCGTTACCGTCTGATTAGCCACCCCGGGTGCCAGAACGCCGAAAGATGCCGAAAGCCCCTCCCCTGCGGACAGGTTTCCAATCCCGCACAGCATTTCGGACGCCCACTGCACCTGCAGGGTATCGAATACCAGCTCATAAAAATAATCCCGCCGATACAACGCCTCGTTCTGCATCGTGTCGACATCTTCCACACTCTGAAAGCGAAGCTGAGCTTCCCTCCCGTCCAGAGTGCTGATCCAGCTCTGCTCCGCCAGCGCGGTATCCAGAACAGATGCGAGCGTCTCGCGCGCCGTCGCATCCGCTGTCCAGATCGAAACCCGATAGAGCTGCGCCTGCCGTCGCGTCACCCGCACCGACTGGCCATAGCCACCGGCATAACCATTCAGAACCCGCCCCGACACATTGACAACCGCACCATTCGTCACACCGCCAGTCAAAGCCGCCGCCAAAGCCGCAGCAACCGTCTCGGGCGTATCCTGAGCCGTCACCGCATAAGCCGCAGAAGGTTCCCCTCCCTGTGGCATATCATCCAGCCAGACCGCCACCACTCCCGCCGGCGTCGCATTACCGGAAAAAACGATCTCAACCGCCCCATCCGTCACAACAACTCCGACCGTAGGCTCAACCTTCTGCTGCACCCGCCAGGGCCGCCCCAGTGGTTCCGCCCATTCCGGCATTTTCCGCGGCGCCATCGTAACTGTTACGAAATCGATATTGTTACGAATATTCTGGGCCGTAAAAAGATCGCTCGGTAAAAGCCACCCCCGCCGCAACACCACCTGCCGCCCCGTCACAGAAACACCCGACAACCCCTGCGGATAAAGAACCTGCGCACAGTTATAGGCGAGCGCCAGCCCGACTTTGGAGGCATCCGTCATTCTTCTCCCCCTCAGACCTGCTGAAATGACATAGTGCACCGAATACCGAACCCGGATGTTTCCACCGCATTGACCGTATAGGTCGTGCCCAAATCGGTCGTAACCGTCATATACGGCGTCAGAACAACTCCCGGCAGAAGCGGAAGATACATTACGGACTGACCCGGCCGTGTCGCCCCCGGAACACCGCTTCCCGAAGACTCCCCCTTCGCCCGCATGATAATAGCCGCCGGACAGTCCGATACGAGCGTCTGCACCACTCCCGTAACACCGCTCACCGACACGGTCCGGCTACACACCACACATAACGGCGGCCGCAGAGGCTCTACGGACGCTACGAAATACGTCCGACCACTCGCAGCAAGAATATCGCCCACCTGCGTATCATCCCGGCGATCCGTCAGCACATATTCCGTCGGAATCCCCCATCCAATCGGACGCTCAAACGAAAACCCGGCATCCACATCGAAAGCCAGCATCGGCTGCGCATAAAGCACACTCATCGGCGACAGACCGCTCGAAGGACGATACTGCTCGCCCAAAGCTCCCAGAACCTGCGCCGCTTTGGCATATCCTCTGGAAAGTCGGGCTGCGATCATTGCCTGCTGCACAATACCCTCCTCAAACCACGATTGCCCGGCCGTCCTGCAGTTCCAGTCCACCCGTCACACCCAGAAACGCGCACAGACGACGACGCCACAGCGTAAACAACATCATCCGGTCCTGCACTTCGCGACCATTGTGATACCAACTAGCCGCCCGCGCCGTATCCAGATTGTCCGACGACGCCGTAATTGCGGTTTCGAGCGGATAAAGCTGCGACAGATAAAGCCGGATCTGCTGCAACTCCGCCGCAGACAGATAATTCATCCGCCATTCCAGCGCGCCTTCCACCTGGAAGAAACGCCATGATTCCTGGTTTCCTTCCCGCGATCCGATCGCGGGATACCCACAGAATCGCCGGATATCCATTTTCTCTCCTTCCGAGAGAATATCCGTCGATAAACCAACCGTTCCGGACATGTCATTCCCCTCGCAAGAAAGGCCCCCGCCTCAAAGACAGGGGCCAGAAATAGGTCAGAACGTCAGACCAAGAGCATCCGTACCAAGGCTCTCGATCACAACACCCCGCTTGAGATAGCTGTTCGTCGCCGTCGGAATGACCGTCATATCCGCCGTCACGTCGGTCGGCAGAGCAAAACCGCCAATCCAGTACCAGGACTGCGCAATGATCTGCCGCAGTCGATCCAGCGGCTCACGCGTCACCATCGCCACGCTGTCCACCATCTCGATCAGCGCCCGCTCGGCATCCGGAATGTCGGAATGACCCGTCAGCGCACAGTCACCTTCGATCAGCGCACCCTGACCGAGAAGAAGCGCACGATGAATGGAACCCGCCCCAAGCGACGCCTGCTGCGGCGCTTCCGTCGTCGGAATAAACCGCACGCCCAGAAGCTCAATCACCTGCCCGGAACGATACTCTTCCGAACCATAAGCGCCACGATACAGATGCTTGAAATCCGGATCACGGAAGAGCGACAGAAGCTGCAGATCATCCAGATAACAGTGATACGCACCATTGATCATCGGCACGTTGTTACGCCGCAGTGTCGCCACACCGGCCAGAACCTGCTGAATGCCCAGCGTATCTGCCAGACCGTTCGCACTCGCCGTCTGCAACGCCGCCGTCGTCAGACGACCATTCGGACGGATCACCATCGGCGCCGTGGAAGCTACAACGGCCTGACCTTCCGTCCCATCCGCAACAGAAACTGAAGCCGAGAACGTCATCTGCCCAGAAACACCACCCGGCGCTGTAGACACATTCGTCCCATCAGCCGCCACGCTGACAAGTGTATAAACATCGCTACCCACCGTCACCGTCATACCATTGGTCGCACTGAGCGCCGTCACCTGACCATGAACGATCACAGACTGGAAACCCCGGATGTCATCAACCGAAATGGTATTCCCAGCGCTTCCCAGTGTCGCCGTCACGCGCGTATTACCGCCCAGATAGCCGCCCACACCATTCTGCGCACCACCGAACAGCGTATTGCGCGCCAGCCGGTCGAGAGACTGCATCGCCTGCACACCGTTGGTGTTGGCGTTGGCCAAAAACTGCGACGCAATCCCTACACCACTGGTCACCATGTTCAAGTCGATCGTATCGCCATACTGGTTGATCGACAGCGTATACTGCTCAACGGCCCAGCCAGACGGGCTCAGACCATTATCGAAATTGGTATTCCCCGTCGGGTTGAGCGGCGTCGTCACAGGCGCCTTAAGGCTCTTGCGTGTTTTCGTCAGCGTCTCACCAATGGCGTTCGGAAACACTTCGCGATCGGCAACCTGGCGAAAGCCCAGACGGGATTTTAGACCATTTTCGAACTCGCGGGCCAGAAAACCCTGCTGAATGGCGGCCTGAAGCTGAACAGGAAAATTATCAATGCTCATGTATTTTTTCCATAAATGTGTTGTCTGAACCCGGCCTGCCATCAGACCCGGTCAAATATCGCTCCGAAGCTCACTTCTGAGCCAGAAACTGCCATTTGCGCGTTTCGTAATCCGCCTCGCTGACGGCCCGCGCATTGAACGGTTCAACCCCGCCCGGACGAGGCGCTGCCTGCCCGACCGTCGTTCCGCTCGAATATCCAGGCCGCAGCACCTCACCAAACAGATAGGCCCGCTCCTGACGGGCCTGCTGCAAAGCCTCGGACACACCAACCACCGAGCCGTCTTCGCCCCGCTCGATCCCTTTGAGATCAATCAGCCGCACAACATCATCAGGATTATGGGCACCATTGCGGATCGCTTCCGCCCTGAGCGCCGACACAATAACCTCGCGGTTACTCTCCTCCCGCATCCGGGTCAGCGCTTCTTCATGACTGCGCTGAAGCGTCTCCCGCCGCGTCACAACATCCGTCATTTCCTGACGGACCGCCTCAACCTCGCTCCGCGCTTCATTCAGCGCCTGACGCAGAGCATCCACATCCTCAATGGTGTCATCAGTTCCGGACATCATTCCCCCGTCAACACTCATGCTTGTTCAGAAGCACACCACTGCTCCAGCATTTTCCATTCCGTATTCGGATCAGAATTTCCCGATGCCATTGCAAACATCCGAACCGCAGTCTCACGGCTCAGAATTCCATTAGAAACCGCCACCACCAGCCCCTGCACCAGCGACAGCAGTTCCGGGTCTGTGGACGGAAACCACGCCGGCCACCGCAAACTCATGCGGCAATGCGGCAGGTCCTTGACCAGTTCGCCCCCAAGCCGCAGCCCGTTTTCCAGAACACAGGAAAAGCGACACGCCATCCGGTAAATCGACAGCAGTGCACCTTCCCCATAGGAATGCCGCAGACGATCCACCAGCCAGATCAGCGGCTGACACATCATCTCCATGGCCTTGCCGGACTGCGCGCCGCCAACCCTGTCACCATGCGCGCGGTTTCCATGAAGCTGCTCCAACACCACCAACCGCAGTTCCCGATAATGATCGAGCACCGCGCCCGCAGCATTGCCGTTGATCTCCAGAAGCTTCGCATCTCCCTCAGGCGGAAGCGTCAGCGCCGAAGCCGCACCGCCCTGATGCGCCACCCCGTCCGAAAAGCCACCCGTTTTCAGGACCAGCGTCGGATCGGAGCCATATTTCAGCCCCCGCCCTGCTTGAGACAACAGATAATCCGCTTCGATCACCGTATCGATGGCCCGCTCGAACGTGCACTCGCCTTCCGGATCGCGCCCACAGGGTCCACCCAGATTGCGCGTCCACACAATCGGCACAAACCCCAGCCCATGACGAACGGAACGGCTCTCGTCCCGAACCCCACCATCCATTCCCACCAGCCACGGCACGGACACCGCACAGTCGACCGGCGTCCAGACCCGCTGCCACCAGAACTGCGCGCCCAGAAGCTCACCCGCAATCGGATAACCCTGCGCCGCCAGATCTCGCCCCCGGACCAGGAACCTTTCTTCGACCCGCAACAGTTCGCCCGTCGCATCATCCCAGAACGGCGTCAGATAAGCCGTTTCCAGAACAGACAGCTTCGGAACCCCTGCGGACACTTCAAACAGGATCGCAACCGACCCGACAGACCCCAATCGCGCCGCTTCCATCAGAAGCGACGCCAGTCTGGTCTGCGAAGCAAACGTGCTCATGGCATGCGCCACCCGCGCATCGTCCGTCACCAGACCCGGCCAGTGCGTATCCCCAAAAAGGAGCGAAACCGCCTCATCCACAACCGTCCGACACAGATTGGTCCGGACCGAAGGACGGCGACTGGATAACGGGATATATTCGCCCGCTCCCGACTTCTCCATCGAGAACGGATGCGGCAGCGCATCATACTGCGTCCCATCCAGAACACGCTTGAGCGCCAGCAGCCGCGCCGTCCGCGCGGACGCACCCGCGGGAACAGCATAACGCTGTTGCAGGGACAACCAGTCCATGTGTTCTCCATTGTTTCAGGCCACTCGCCGACCTGAAACGGTCGGCTCAGCGCGCCAGCGAAAATCCAGACGAGCTCCAGCCCGTCATGCCGCCGTTTCCGGCAAGCATCAGTTCACTCAGCCCCCAGACCATCGCATCCGCCCGGTCCGGAGACCGTGGCCCGCGATATCCACTGACCGAGAAATGACAGAGTTGATCCTCAAGCACCGTCAACCGGCCATGATGAACAACCCTGCCAACCTCGTAGAGCGCCGCAACCGGCTCAGCACGCGCCGCCTTGCCCCGCGCCGCCGTCACCAGCTTGACGGAAGCATGCGCCCGCACACTCCGGATCGTGCCCTCTACCAGAGCCCCCCCGAAGTTCCGCTCCGCAACAATGCGTTCAGCACCCCAGTCATCAAATGCCCGCAAGGCCCGGGCAGCCCAGCCCGCCGGACTATCCCGGGCAGACAGATCTTCCAGAACATGCCCCACACCAGCCGCATCAACGCCACAGACCACAATCCCGATCTCGTCGGACCTGTAGTCTTCAGGTCCCGCCGCCCCAGAAGGATCAACAGACACCAGAATACGCCGCATCCGAGCCGCAACATCCGCCCGGCTCTGCGCCGTAATCGCCGCCTCCCGACGGAACATCTCCAGCCGCCACAACGCACCTTCGACAACCGATTGATATTCACCATACAGAAACCGCCGTTTTTCCCGCTCGGGAAGCGCTTCCAGGCTGGCAAGATAATCCTCGCTCAGATTGTCCCGGTTCGCCTGCGGATTCAGGATCATCGTCGCATAAAGCGACCGATCCCCTACCGGCTCCCCCGATTTAGGCTCGATCCCGCTTTCGAAAAGCGCATAAAGCCAATGCCCCATCGTAGGCGGGTTGGCATCGATATATTCCTTGACCACAAGGCCCGTCTTCTGTGCCAGACGCGTCAGAAGCATGTTCCGCGCGCCATAACTGATCTGACTGGCCTCGTTCAGATAAACCGTCGCAAATTCCAGACCCAGAATCTTCTCGGTCCGCTGCTCGTCATCCAGCCCTCCGAAAAAGATCGTCGATCCATTCGGAAACGTTACAACACAGTCCTGCCGGTCCAACTTCCATCCAACCTGCGGAAAACACATCCGCATAACCTTCGGAAACGTATCCCGCAGAACCGACGCCTTCAGGGCCGTCAACCGATGACGAAAAATACCATGGCGACTTTCCGGAGCCTTCAACGCCCGTATCACAACGGCCCGAACCAGAACAAAGGTCTTCCCCGACCGCGACCCACCTCTCAGAAGAATATGCCTTGCCGGCCCACCGAGCAGTCGCACCGCCTCACGCTGCGAGTCATTCAGCCTAAAGGGCGCTGTCATCACTGCTGATATTGATCGAGATTACTCCCGAGCGTCCATCAGCCTCCATACCAGCCCTGAAACGGGATGGACGATGCGCCCGAAGCAGAAATGCCATCAAACCATCACTGTACCGCTTGCGGACAACAGGATTTCCCGTATCCGGATCGCAGACAACACGCCCCGCATATGTAATGGGTTCATCATATCCCTCTACAGCCCTCCGCCGCGCTTCCGCTTCTAGAGCATCCGCAGCCTCCTCCAGAGCATCTTCCCAACGGGATGAAAAATCCTGATCTGCCTCTTTCCAGAGATACAGCGTACTCCGCCGAACCTCTGCAACACGTCCGGCTTCCGAAATATTTCCACTCACAGACAGATGCTCGAGAAACCTTTTTTTCCGTTCTTCTGACTGCTCCCGCCGCAAGGAACATTTGCCGGATATTTCTTCACCCATCTGCTTTAACCTTCTTCCCCAGATCGACCTGAGAACCGACCCTCAGCCAGATCTCAGCGCAGCCTCCCTGCGGCTCATCATCATGCCCCCCTCCAGCCAGACAGCCCGAACCGGTTTCTGCCGCAGATGCACGCTGCTCTGACACGTTCTTTTCCGCGCCTGAACCTCCACATTACGCTGCATCTGCTCACGCTCAGCCCGCACAGCCACACGTGCCAAAGTTTCCGGCGCAACCCGCCCGATCACTCGCACCGACAAAACCGAACGCTGACAGGGAATGGACCTGCATCTCACATCCAGGCGTGAAAGACCCGCATCCACCAGTTCGTGCCACTCCAAAGCAACATCAGCCCGATGAACTGGCTCCCCCTCATACACAAATGGGCATCCCACAAGTGAATCGGATTTATTTTGAAGGACAATAAACGTCTGACGACCAGACAACACAACACTACCAGAAGAAATCTCACACTTTTCCATTTGCCAGGAAACTTCCAAAATAAAAGCCGACCTCCTTTTCAGAAGATCGGCTTTGGATATTTATGTATAATTCTTCAGTATGCATTTCTTATATCAAAACTGCGCTCACATATCAATAGATAATTTATCGTTAACATATTTTTTCTTATGTTTCTTTCTGGAAATCACCTCATAAACATGCGCCAGTTGCTCCAGAAGCAACGCACACTGCGCCGAAACCTTCATTCGCGCACGCCCTTCCGACAGCGCTGGATAGAGATGTCGCGCCATGGCCGAAAACGACATCTCACGTGCCAGAAGCATCTCAAGACGCACATGCGCACAAAGACCAAGCATCTCACGAATCTGGCTCATCCGCGCAGAACACTGTCCCCGTCCAATCATCCATGTATGGATGTCACCACGCTCCCTCACACGACCATCAGACTGCGGATTTTCCATCACTCCAAGAGACGCGAAAACATATTCGCGATACCACCGATCCGCAGCAGCCAGTTCGTCGTCTCCGATATCGCCTGCGTCATACATGGACTGCACCGCATTCACGACCCGGAACGCCTTATTCTCTTCACGGATCTCGGAATGCTGATACCGCTCCGCAGTCGGCTTCACCATGACGTCAGATCCCGCATGCGCGCCTGACAAAGACACCTCCTGCACCATTCCAAACATCAGTTGATCTCCATACCGGCATCACGACTGCCCATTGGCTGTAATCCCGGAAAAACCGGGACCAGATCCGCGCCCCACAACGCATTCCAACTGACAGGATGCCCTGCAGGAAGAGCCTCGGCCGTCTCCCGATCTATTACCACGCGAGCCCGCGGCGTAGACTTCCCGGATGTTTTCTGTGCGGAACGACGACGCCCCTTGCGCACGCTCCCACGCTCCGGTAGCCAACCATCAGACGCAAGCATGGCAGCAAGGGCGCTTGCGGATACACGACGCGGTACGGAACCTGATTTGACCTGCCTCATCTCAACATCCTTCCTCAGTATGGAACTGCCACTAATTTTTGGCAAAATGCCATAGAGCATGATAAAAAAAACTTCTTCTGGATTTGGCATAAAGCCATTGCTAAAAAGGCCTCATGGCCAAACACAAGCGCCCAGACTCTCTGACCACACTCCAACGAGCCATAGGAACTCGCATTTCCTGGGCCCGTGAGCTCGTCATGCCCAACCAGAGCGAATGCGCCCGCCTGCTGGGCGTGGACGCTTCCACGCTGAACAAGATTGAACGCGGCGACCGCGCGCCCAGCGTCTTTCTCATCGCGGCGCTCTCGAACCGGCTACGCGTATCGACCGATTTTCTTCTAAAAGGCGTCCTGAACGGTCGTACCGACGAAGAACTGGCCCTGCGACTGGCTGCTCTGCACCCAGAACTGGTGCTCCAGCGGCAAGACATGGCTCAGAACACGGACAGAAACACGCCTTCCGACACACCTGATCCGCCCAAGAGACCAGATGAGGAGATCCATTAGTGACCGTTTCACTGGTTTCCATACGCATTCAGGTGCCCCCCATTCGATACAACACGATAAATTCGCTTCATCGATGGAATGAACAAATCGGAAATATCCCCGGCCATCAGACAGTCTGAACTCATGACCGGCTCCTTTCCTTCCCCGTCAATCGCCCCCATGGCAACCACCGATTAACGATAAATTAATGGCACTGTGCCACTGGGTCAAGAAACAAATGTGGCTTTGAGCCATTATGACAGGTTTTAGCTGCCGCTCTTTTTCTGCATTGCAGCCATAATCCAGAAAAAAGATGCACTCCTCCCTTTTGCGAAACCGCCGGGAAGAGTTTCATATTTCAGCTTTTTTCAGACGTAGAATCCTGATGAAATTCGTACTGGTTTTGTATTAATTAACCAATTACGACGTTCTATGTCCGCTCTCTAGCCAAGACATTCCCGAAAAAAGCATAACGATTTTTTCGAGCAAATATCGCGTACTTTTAACGCTGCCCCTTATCAAGATACAACGCCATTCAAAGTACTCCCCTCCTCCGGAGAGTTACTCATGAATAACATCCAGATCCCCAAAACGGGTATATTCCCCTTCGAAATACAACTGGATCATTCCGGTAGGGCCATGCCGCTGCTTCTCAAGAATCAGCTCGGCCTTGTTGTGCACCAACGCCATCTTGCGCTGCCACTCTTCTGTCGCAACCTGGAATTTGTCATTGCTGTCATAAGCGCTGTCTTTAGGCTGACGCTGTTGCAGGTAATACTCGTCGCGATATACGAACATGACCGCATCCGCATCCTGCTCGATCGAGCCCGATTCGCGCAGATCCGACAACATGGGTCGTTTGTCTTCGCGCGATTCGACCTGACGCGACAACTGGGACAGCGCAATCACCGGCACAGAAAGCTCTTTCGCAATCGCCTTAAGTCCCTGCGTAATCATTGAAATTTCCAGAACACGGCTGTCAGGCTTGGTCCCGATCGCAGGCCGCATCAACTGGAGATAATCCACGACTACAAGACTCAACCCCTGCGTCCGAGCCAACCGCCGACAGCGCGTTCGCATGGCGGAGAGAGAAATCGCTGGTGTATCGTCAATATAAAGTGGCAGCCGCTGGAGCTCCCGCGCCACGCGGACAAAGCGGTCAAATTCCTTCTGCCCGATGTCACCGCGTCGGATCTTTTCGCCCGAAACCTCAGCTTCGCCCGACAGAATACGGGTCGCCAACTGCTCGGACGACATTTCCAACGAGAAAATAGCGACCGACCCCTTGGGCTTTTCGCCACTATCCTCAGCGTCGCGCAGGATCGACCGCGCCGCCGAAAACGCAATTTTGGTCGCAAGCGCCGTCTTGCCCATTGCAGGGCGACCGGCAAGGATAATCAGATCGGAAGGATGCAAACCGCCGGTCCGCTTGTCGAAGTCCCGCAGACCCGACGTAAGCCCCACCACATCGCCGGTGCGCTGATAGGCCTTGGTCGCAACCTTGACCGCTTCCGTCAGAGCATTAGTGAAAGAAACGAAACCGCCTTCCTGGCCCCGCTCCGTCGCAAGCTTAAACAGCGCTTCTTCGGACGCCGCGATCTGATCCGATCCATCCAGATCCGGCCGCGCTCCAAAAGCGTTATTAACGACCGTCTCACCAATATCGATCAGCTGACGCCGCACCCAGGCATCATGGATCACCCGCCCGTAATCACCCGCATTGACGATTCCGACCATCGCCGTCAGCAGTTTGGCCAGATAGGCAGGCCCACCCGCCGCATCCAGAACACCGGTATGCTCGAACTCGGCCCGCATAGTCACAGGATCAGCCAACTGCCCCCGCTCAATCCGCCGGGCAATCGCTTCATAGATCCGACCATTCAGCGGATCGGAAAAATGAGCAGGCTCCAGAAAATCCGAAACCCGCTCATACGCTTTGTTGTTCGTCAAAATGGCGCCCAGCAGCGCCTGTTCGGCAGCAACACTGGACGGAGGACTGCGCCTCAGCAGGAGACCCAGATCTCCATCGTTTGAGGAAGCATCAGAAGCGGACGGAGAGGAATGCGATTCGATCATGTTCACGCGCCCTTCTAACATCCCACTCCGTCCCCAGAAACGGATTAACTGGCGATCCAGCCATCCTCTGCCAGAACCACACCCGCCAGATAAAGACTGCCACAAATTAATACCCGGGCCGGGGCGCCCCCTTCGGAAACCAGACGCTCCAACGCCGCTCTGACCGTCGGACCGGCGATCGCCCGCCCACCAGAAGCGGCAATGATTTCCTCAACCGGCATCGCCAGATGCTGCCCAGGCTCAGACACCGCCTGAACGGAAGCGGCACGTTCGATAATTGGCTTCAGGAACCCGGAGGCATCCTTGGTCTGCTTCACACCCGCAATCACGTGGACAGGCCGGTCTTTCCAGCCTTCCAGCACCGCCCCAAGAACCTGCCCGGCATCGGGATTGTGTCCGCCATCAAGATACAATTCCCACCCCTCAGGCAGCATCCCGGCCAACGTGCCGTCCAGCCTCTGCAAACGTGCAGGCCAGAATGTCCGAGCAATCCCCTGATAGGCCACAAGCGGCAGCTTCAGCCCTGACACACGCAAAGCCGCCACGGCCAGAGCCGCATTCCCGGCCTGATGCTGGCCTTTCAATGCAGGCAACGGCAGCGAAAGAACACCGTCCGCATCCCGGTAATTCAGACCATTCACCTGTTCAGTGACGAAGATATCCTCTCCAACCACCCGAAGTGGCGCACCCAGTTCCGCAGCCCGGCGCCGAATGACATTCAAAGCGTCCGGTGCCTGGACCGCCGAAACAACTGGAACTCCAGCCTTAATGATCCCAGCCTTTTCCCCCGCAATCGCCGCAACAGTGCCCCCCAGAAACGCTTCGTGATCCAGACTGACCGGCGTAATCACACAAACAGCAGGCTTCGGCACCACATTGGTCGCATCCAGCCGTCCCCCAAGCCCGACTTCCAGCACCACCAAATCTGCTGGAATCTGCGAAAACAGCAAGAACCCCGCAGCCGTCAGAACCTCGAAAACCGTGATCGGAGCACCGGCATTAACGCGTTCGACCGTCTCAAGCGCAGCAACCAGCACATCCTCATCCACCAACCTCCCCGCCAGCCGGAACCGCTCGGTCACGCTCACCAGATGCGGGCTGCTCATGACATGCACCCGCAGCCCGGCCGCTTCAGCAATCGCCCGCAGATTGGCGCATGTGCTGCCCTTACCGTTCGTCCCCGCCACATGAATCACAGGCGGCAGATGACGCTCAGGATGGCCCAGCTTTGCCAGCAGCACCTCAAGTCGCCCCAGCGAAAGATCGATTAGCGCCGGATAAAGCTCCTGAAGCCGCGCAAGTACGGCCCCCGGCCGCCCCTGATATTCGCCGGACAGCCGAACAGGCGCCCCACGCTCCGCAGTCATCAGATCGCCGAGTCAGAAACGGTTTTCTGACGCGTCATAATGCCCAGAATCCGCCCCAGCAGTTCCGGCAGCTCCGAGCGTTTGGCTACGATATCGACCATCCCATGCTCACGAAGATACTCCGACCGCTGGAAGCCTTCCGGCAGCTTCTCACGAACAGTATCCTGAATGACGCGCGGCCCCGCAAACGCGATCAGCGCATTAGGCTCGGCAATATGCACATCCCCCAGCATCGCGAAGGAGGCCGAGACACCACCCGTCGTCGGATTCGTAAAGACAACAACATAGGGCAGACCCGCTTCCTGCAGCATCTGCACACCGATCGTCGTCCGTGGCATCTGCATCAGGCTGACAGCGCCTTCCTGCATCCGCGCCCCACCCGAAGCCGTATAGACCACCAAAGGCGCTTTCTGCAGAACGGCCAGACGACAGGCCGCCACGAATGCCTCACCCAGCGCAGCTCCCATGGTCCCAAGCAGGAACTCAGGCGCCATGACCGCAACCACAGCCTTCTGTCCCTTGATCAGACCATGCGCAACCACAAGCGCCTCATCAAGATGGGACTTGTTCCGCGCATCCTTCAGACGATCCGTATAACGCTTGGAATCCTTGAACCCCAGCGGATCGACCGGCATCTTCGGCAACTCGATAGTGGTGTATTCCCCACCATCAAACGTCCAACCCAGACGCTCCTTCGCCGTCGCACGCATATGATGGCCGCAATGCGGACAGACCTTCTCGGACCGCTCCAGTTCCTTGGTGAGCATCATCTGCCCGCAGGATTCACAGTTAGTCCACAGATTGTCCGGCACATCCCGCTGAAGCAGGCCACGCAGCTTGGGTCGGACGTAGTCGGTCATCCAGCTCATGTCGTCTCATTACTTTCTGGCCGCCTTCAGAACAAAGGACGGAGTAGGGGTAAAGCCCGGCGAAGGGCCACATTCTCTGGGCGCGTTTTAGCGTCAGGACATCGATTATGCCAGCCCAACCATCAACTACCCTGCCTTATCTCTCCTACCCACCTTACAAAACATGTCATCCTGCCTGATACGAACCGCGATATCATGCGTTGTGTCACGAAACCGGCAGGCCTCCCGATAGAGATCAGCCAAAACAAACCCAGCTCCCAACCGGAGAAAACCATGTCCGACAGCTTCAACACCCTTCGCTTTCCCAACCCCCAGGGCCTTAAACCCGGCTGGTTCATCGGCTTCGGCGCTATGCTGATCGTTCTCGGGATTCTGGCCGCCCTCGACACCATCGCCACCACCCTCGCCAGCATGGTGGTCCTCGGCGTCCTGATGATCGTGGGCGGCGTCGCACAGGTCATGCAGAGCTTCGCCCATCGCGGGCTTCCCGTCCCGAACCAGTGGCTGTCCGGACTGATCGGCGGCCTCTACATCCTTGGCGGCATCCTCCTGATCGAGGAACCTGCAACCGGCTCGATCTTCATCACGGCCATTCTCGCAGGCTGCCTGATCTTCGCAGGCCTCGCCCGAACCTTCTGGGCTGGCGGACACCGCACCAACAAAAGCTGGATCATGCTGGCCCTCAGTGGCCTCATCACGCTCGTCGTGGGAATCCTGCTTTATATGACACTGCCCTGGTCCGGCCTCTGGCTGATCGGCATGTTCATCGCCGTAGAACTGCTGATGGCAGGCTTCGCAACGATGATGTTCGGATTTTCCCTGCGCAACAACACCTGATCAAACGCGTTCCGACAGGCTCAGCCTGTCGGAATGCCAAACATCAAGCCCGAACAGCCGCAGCCAATGCCTCAAGCTGCGCCAGAACAGCCGGAACGGTCCGCTCCGTCCCCCGCCCGTCTTCAAGCGTACCCGCCATGGTCTTGATCAGAGCAGAAGCCACAACCGCCGCATCCCCGATCCGAGACGCCGTCCGCGCCTGCTCCGGCGTGGAAATCCCGAACCCGACCGCCACAGGCAGATTGGTCGCTTCCCGGATACGCGGCAGCGCCTTCTCCAGATCCGCAGCACTCGCGCTGCTCGTCCCGGTAATCCCGGTAATGCTCACATAATAGACAAACCCGGTGGCATCCCGCAGCACATGGAACAGACGGGAATTCGACGTCGTCGGCGCCACCAGAGAAATGATGTCCAACCCGGCTTCCCGCGCATGAGCATCCAGCAGGTCCGCCTCCTCGGTCGGCATGTCGACGACAATGATCCCGTCCACACCCGCCTGCGCCGCATCGAAACAGAACTCCGCCGGGCCATAACTGTCGATCGGGTTCAGATACCCCATCAGCACGATCGGCGTCTCACTGTCCGTCTCACGGAACGCCCGGACCATCTGAAGCACCAGCCCCAGCGTCGCCCCGGCCTTCAGTCCACGCAGGGCCGCTGCCTGAATGGTCGGTCCATCCGCGGACGGATCGGAAAACGGCACACCGATCTCGATCAGATCCGCCCCCGCTCCCGGCATCGCCCTCAGCAACTCCAGCGAGGTGTCATAATCCGGATCACAGGCCTGAAGATACGGAATCAACGCTCCGCGCCCTTCCTGTTTCAGAGCTGCAAAACGTGTCTGGATCCGGCTCACAGCTTCACTCCCAGATGATGCGCCACAGTAAAGATATCCTTGTCCCCACGACCCGAAACATTCAGAACGATGATCTGGTCCTTCGCCATCGTGGGCGCAATTTTCATGACATGCGCCAGCCCATGCGCACATTCGAGGGCCGGAATGATGCCCTCCGTCCGCGTACAGACCTGAAACGCTTCAAGCGCCTCCTTATCCGTCACGCCGACATACTCGGCCCGACCGATATCATTCAGCCAGGAATGCTCTGGCCCTATCCCCGGATAATCCAGCCCCGCGCTGATCGAATGCGCTTCCTCAATCTGGCCGTGCTTGTCCTGAAGCAGATAGGTCCGATTGCCATGCAGCACACCCGGCCGCCCACGGGAAATGGACGCCGCCGTCTTTCCGGAATCCAGCCCGTGCCCCGCCGCCTCGACACCAATCAGCTTCACATCCGCATCGTCCAGAAACGGATGGAAAATCCCCATCGCATTCGAACCGCCACCAATAGCCGCCACAATCACATCCGGCAGACGCCCCTCGGCCTGAGTGATCTGCTCCTTGGTCTCAACCCCGATCACGGACTGGAAGTCCCGCACCATCTCCGGATACGGATGCGGCCCGGCCACCGTACCCACAAGGAAATACGTATCCGCAACATTGGCCACCCAGTCACGCATGGCCTCGTTCATCGCGTCCTTGAGCGTCCCCGCCCCGGCCGTCACGGGCTTCACTTCCGCACCCAGCAGATGCATGCGGAACACATTGGGCTTCTGCCGCTCAACGTCCGTCGCACCCATGTAAATGGTACATTTCAAACCAAACAGCGCACAGACCGTCGCCGTCGCCACACCATGCTGCCCCGCACCCGTCTCTGCAACGATCCGGGTCTTGCCCATGCGCCGAGC
The DNA here is from genome assembly GCF_018256135.1 of Gluconobacter sp. Dm-74. Taxonomy (NCBI): domain Bacteria; kingdom Pseudomonadati; phylum Pseudomonadota; class Alphaproteobacteria; order Acetobacterales; family Acetobacteraceae; genus Gluconobacter; species Gluconobacter sp. Dm-74. Next base: position 116,137 of record NZ_JAERLX010000007.1, read on the forward strand.
CACGAGAATCTGCCCCATGACGTTGTTGAGCTTGTGCGACCCTGTATGGTTCAGCTCTTCACGCTTGAAGTAGACCTTCGCCCCCCCCAGCTCTTCCGTCAGATGCCGGGCAAACCACAACGGGCTCGGACGACCGACATAATCCTTCAGATAATAGTCCAGCTCTTCGCGGAACGCGGGGTCAGCCTGCGCAGCGCGATAGGCCTCGTCCAGCTCGAACAGTAGCGGCATCAGCGTTTCCGCAACAAAGCGGCCACCAAAAATCCCGAACCGTCCCCGTTGGTCAGGGCCGGAACGAAGCGAATTGGCCAGAGAGGAAGATAGGGGGGAAGATGTGTTCGTCATACCGCACTCGGTTCCGCTTCAGGGCTCCAATGCGATACCAAGAGCAGCCCCCGCCGTCCATCCGTCTCGCCGTTTTCAGGCCTCTCCCGCAACAATTCCCACCCCCTGCACCTTGCGAACCCGCCTCAGGCAGGACATGAGGGAGCCTCACAGCCTTTCCATTGCCCTCAAGGACCCGCCTGATGTTCCTCGTGCGCCCCGCAGGCGCTCCGGCCCGGGAAACCGGACCGGACGTCGATATCTCCAAAGCGGTCTGGCTCGACCTCATCAACCCGACTCTCGACGAGGTCGCCCGCGCAGAAAAGGCCCTCAACACCCATATTCCCCGCCGCAACGAGCTTGAGGAAATCGAAAGCTCCTCCCGCCATCACGAACAGGATGGCACCCTCTATCTTTCGACTCCCCTCGTCAGACGCGAGGAAAACACAGCCTTTTCCCTGCCCATCGGCTTCGTCCTGACAGACAACCACCTCATCACGGTCCGCTATACTGACTATTATGGCTTCGATATCGTTGGTCGCCGTCAGGCCGAACGTGATCCAGCCAAAGGCAGCCCTTCCGCCAATGAAATCCTCGTCGAAATCATTGAGGAAATCATCAACCGCCTCGCCGACATTCTGGAAGGCCTGGGTCGGGACCTCGACGCCATCTCCAAACGCGTTTTCAGTACCGGCAGTCCCCGCGATCCCGCCAGAGCCGCCGAAATGCTGCGCGAAACCCTCCGTCGCCTCGGCCACAGCGGCGACCTCGCCTCCATGATCCGCGATAGCCTGCTCGGCCTTGACCGCGTCCTGATCTATATCGGCGACAGAACAGAGAAAGAGCCACAGGCCCTCAAAACCCGCATCAAGGTCGCCGGGCGAGACATCGCATCCCTCAACGACTTCGACGCCCAGACCGTCAACAAGGTCCAGTTTCTGCTGGACGCCACGCTCGGCTTCATCAGCATCGAACAAAATGACGGAATGAAGGTTCTGACCGTCGTCAGCGCCATCGGCATCCTGCCAACCCTGATCGCAGGCATCTACGGCATGAACTTCCACGACATGCCTGAGCTATCATGGAAATACGGCTATCCTTACAGCCTGATCCTGATGATCCTGTCGGTTCTCCTGCCGCTGTTCTGGTTCTGGAGGCGCGGCTGGTTTGGCGCCCGTTAAGACGCTTCCTCAACCCGCAGCCCCGGCCCGACCGGGCGCTCCGGCAGAACCGACCGCTGATACGCCACCGGAAACTGCCGAAGCTGCTTCTCCCACAGGTCGGGATCGCCATTGCCATTCTTCGGCAGAACGACACTGTCCACCCCACACCGACGCAGAAACGCCGCCTGATCCGGCAGAATATGCCCCTCCGCACGGATTTCTCCAGAAAACCGCAGATATTCCCGCAATTCCCGGGCCTGCGTGAACCCACGCCCATCCCTGAAGATCGGAAACCGCAGCACCACAAGATCCAGCCGGTTCAGATAAGGCCGCAGGAGCGCCGGATCGTCCGCACTCTCCAGCAGGACAGCCCGCGCATCATCCCGTTCCGCCAGTTCCGCAACCGTCACCAGCACATCATGAACCTGCGCGGTCCGCTCACCGAGTTCAAACAGCTTCATACGCCGCCTCCCTGAAAGGCTCATGCCCCAGACGCGTCAGAGTCTCAAGGAACGTCTCTCCACTCTCCCGAAGCCCGAGATAGCAGTCCACAAGCCGCGCGATCGCATCAACGGTCTCGTCTTCCGGAAGCGCTGCCCCCAGAATCGTACCAAGCGCCGCACCATTCTCGGCCCGGCCACCAACCGTCAACTGGAAGAACTCTTCTCCGCGCTTGTCCACGCCCAGAAGTCCGATATGCCCGGCGTGATGATGCCCACAGGCATTGATGCAGCCCGAAATATTGATCCGCAACGCCCCGATTTCCGCCTGAAGCGCCGTATCCGCAAAACGCGCACCCAGCTTCTGCGCAATCGGAATAGACCGCGCATTCGCCAGCGCACAGTAATCCAGCCCCGGGCACGCCACGATATCGCCAATCAGCCCGATATTCGCTTCCGCAAGCCCGACTTCCGACAGTCCAAGCCACAGATCCCGCAACCGGTCCTTGCGGACATGCCCCAGAACCACATTCTGCAAATGCGTGATCCGGATTTCTCCAAACGAATACGCATCCGCCAGATCCGCCAGACGCCCGATCTGCGCCGATGTCGCATCCCCCGGAATTCCCCCCGCAGGCTTCAGCGAAATGGTCGCAATAATATGCCCCGGATCGCGGTGAACATGCGTATTGCTCCGCACCCAGCGCTCAAACAGCGGATCGTCCCTCCGCTGCTGCGTCAGTACGGCATCTGCATCGTCCGGCGCCTCAAGCAATGGCAAGGCAAAACGCGCCCGGATCGCCGCAACGGCTTCGGGCGTCAGCCGATACCGGTCCAGCTCCATCTGGCCCAGCTCGGCTTCCACAGCCTCCCGATAGGCCTCAACCCCGATTGCCTGAACCAGAATCTTGATCCGCGCCTTATAGATATTGTCCCGCCGTCCATGCGCATTATAGACGCGCAGAATCGCCTCAAGCGTCGCCAGAAGATGCTCTTCCCGCACACTGTCAAACAGCTCTTCGCCGATTACCGGCGTCCGCCCCAGTCCCCCGCCCACGAAAATCCGGAACACTGGAGCGCCATCCTCACCCGGACGGGCCAGAATCCCGATATCATGGAAACGCGCCGCCACCCGGTCATTCGGACTACCCGAAATCGCAATCTTGAACTTGCGCGGCAGGAACGTGAACTCAGGATGCAGCGTAGACCACTGCCGCAGCACTTCCGCATGAACCCGCGGATCCACCAGCTCATCCGCCGCAGCCCCAGCATACTCGTCCGACGTCACATTGCGGATGCAATTCCCGCTGGTCTGGATGGCATGCATGTCTACTTCAGCCAGTTCGCGCAGGATATCCGGCGTATCTTCGAGCCGGATCCAGTTAAACTGGATGTTCTGCCGCGTGGTGAAATGCCCATAGTCGCGGTCATAGCGCTGGGCGATCTCACCCAGCTTGCGCAACTGCCGACTGTCCAGAATGCCATAAGGAATGGCCACCCGCAGCATATAGGCGTGAAGCTGCAGATACAGCCCATTCATCAGCCGCAGAGGCTTAAATTCGTCCTCGCTCAGCGTCCCGTCCAGACGCCGCTTCACCTGCCCCTCAAACTCGGCAATCCGCGCCCGAAGAAAATCCCGGTCAATCCGGTCATACTGATAATGGCCGACAGGAACGCTCACTGTGCGGTCTCCACTGCAAATTCCGGATGCACGGTCGGGCCATGAGCCCGGATTTTTTCACGAACAGTCACGGGTTCAGGAGGCACAACAGGCAAAACCGCCGTATCATACACCCCGACAACCCCCTCACGCTGGGCCTCTTCCACCGCCCGGGACAGCGCCGCCTCAGCGACATCCGCATCCAGCAGAACCGCCTGCCCGATCCGAAGGTCCCATGTCCCGTCTTCCCGCCACCATACGGTACGACCGTCCAGCAGCCGGTTGGCCGTCAGAACCAGCTTCTGACCAAGTTCGAGTCTTACAGGACGTTTCATCAGCGCTCACCTTCCTGACGAATACGGACCCTACCCTGCGGCTGGCCCCATCATGAATGCGTCCTCCTCCCCGCTTGCAAACGGCAAGCAAAGGAAACACCAAGGACATGGAACTCACCATACCAGATCAAAGATTGATCCCTTATGGTAAGATATTCCGTCCTCTAAAACCCATTTCGTAGTTTTTTCAAAATACTTTTTTATAATGTTATATTGAAAAGGAAATTGGTGCTCTGCTGGGCCGCTGCATGCCCGCTTCCTCCGCATTCTGAAGCAGGTGCTCCAGCGTGACGGACGCCATCTTCTCCGACACCTCCTGATCCATCTGCTGCCAGAACGGCTCGAGTACCTTGGCCCGCAGAAGGTTGATGCCCTCTTCGGGCATTTCCGGATCTTCCGTAACAGTCCGGACAATTTCATTCAGCGTGATGGTCCGCGGAGGCCTGCCAAGACGATACCCCCCTTTCGGCCCGCGTACACTTGCTAACAGACCGGCCCGAGAGAGGCCCTGCAACACAGGCTCGATCCCCCGACGCAGCATATCGCCACGGCGGGCAATATCCGCGCCACTCACCACCCCGGATCGACCCGCATGGAAAGCGACGTCCAACATAATGGATACAGCGGTCAAAGCTCTGTCACGACGGAGATACATGAGAATTCCGATTTGTTACGCCAGACCATGCCATCATGACATAATCCGATTTCAGTTCGTCTATCTTGTTTTCCATGCTGGAATGTCAATCGCCCTTTTGGAACGTTTCCCCATTTCCAACATATTCCCGATAAAAGCGGTGCCCCAAAGACGTCAGGACCTCATATCCGATTGTCCCCGCTGCTGCCGCCACGTCGTCCACACTGCGCCGGGGTCCAATCAGATCCACCATCATATCGGCTCGCAGCATGCCCTCTGGCACATCCGAAATGTCCACGATCAGGGAATCCATCGAAACACGCCCCAGAATTGGCAGACAGATGTCTTCAAACCACGCACACCCCTCCCCGGCGCCACGCCGTGAAAAGCCATCGGCATACCCGACAGCCACAGTGGCAATTTTCCGTGGCCGCTCAGGCCGATATGTCATCCCGTAACCAACACCATCGCCCGGGAGAATTTCACGAATCTGCAAGACATGGGCCTGAAGTCTGACAACCTGATCCAACGGATTCGGACCAGCCAGATTCGGCGCAATTCCATAAAGTGCCGCTCCAGGACGAACGACATCCAGATGATAGTCCGGCCCCAGAAAAATTCCCGACGATGCCGACAGACTCAACGGCGCAGACGGCAACCGTGCCGACATCTCCAGCAACTGCTGTTTCTGGACGCTATTAGCCGTATGATCCGGCGTATCTGCACAAGCCAGATGACTCATGACCAGACTGACATTCAGCCCCTCCATAAGCGCCCCATCCTCATGCAACACATCAAGATCGGCGCCAGAAAGCCCAAACCGGGACATGCCACTATCGACTTGAAGAGCAGCCTCCAACGGCCGCCCCGCCTTGACCGCTTCAGAGCGCCACACAGCAATCTGATCAAGGCTGTTCAGAACTGGCCTCAATCCATACTGCACACACTCTGCCGTTGCGTCCGGCCTCGGGCCGTGAAGCACCGTAATCCGGGCCTTTTCCGAAACCACGGAACGCAGCCTGATCCCCTCATCAACATGCGCGACGAAAAACTCTCGAGCCCCCGCTTGCTCAAGAACCGGCGCTACACGCTCGATACCCAGTCCGTAAGCATCGGCCTTCACGACAGCCGCACAGGCAGCATCCGCTGCAAGTTTCTGAAGATACCGATAATTGGAAGCGATCGCGCCCAGATCCACCGTCAGACGGGCTCCAGCACGAGAAGAAGGCCACAAAGGATCAGAACATGCATTCATCATGAGAAACGAGACTATCGCGTTGTGCGCTAGAATATCCTGCCGGATAATCACATAATCTTTCAATAAGCGAAAAATATATGATCGATTCTGCGAAAATAGACCGATAATGCCATCATGATCTTCGACCGCATTACCGAATCCATCCTGAGAATCCTTCAACATGACGGGCGCCTTAGCAACGCTGATCTGGCACAACGTGTCGGACTCTCTCCGTCCGCCTGTCTGCGACGCGTTCGCCTACTGGAAGAACGCGGCATCATCCGTGGCTATCGCGCGGTCATTGACGAACGCTCAGCTCACAAGCTGACCACCGTTATCGTACAGATCACGCTTGAACGCCTGACAGACGAAACCCTCCGTCGTTTTGAAACCCGCATCCGGGAATGTCCTGATGTTCGGGAGTGTTACCTGATGACAGGTGAAGCCGATTACCTGCTCCATGTCGCAGCCCGAGATCTTGCTGACTACGAGCGCATCCATAAGGAAGAGCTCTCACGCCTTCCGGGCGTCGTCCGCATCCAAAGCAATTTCGCAATACGTCCAGTCGTTCAGCGCTGGATCAGTCAGGATTCGTCATGAGTGCATAAAAGAAAAATGCATTTGCGAACCATTTGCATTTAAGGTAGGTTTCTGAAATCGGTTCCAGCGAACGAAGGCCTGCTTTTTCATGATCGTCTGCTCATGCAACGCGCTGTCCCATCAGGATATCGAAATCGCAATCCACAACGGAGCATCTCGCCCGGCAGAAATCTATTCAGCCCGAAAATGCACAGCAAAGTGCGGCAACTGCGTCCCTGGCATTGTCTGCCTACTCAGATCGGCAATGCAGAAAGCCCATTCCGAACAGACACATCTAAACGCCGCATAAGAAACAACCCGGACAACGCCGGGTTGTTTTGAAAACGGCCTCTATTAGTCCTGATCGGGAGCCGCAGCAGAGTTTTTCTGAATATAACGCTCAATCCCGATCTGCTTGATCAGGTCGAACTGACGATCAATGAAATCCTCATGCTCTTCTTCATTGACGAGGATTTTCAGAAGCAGATCTCGTGACACATAATCACGGACACTCTCGCAGTAAGCGATACCTTCGCGCAGATCCTGAATCGCTTTTTCTTCCAGCTTCTGATCACATTCAAGAATTTCCTGAACTGTCTGCCCAATCAGGATAGAGTTCAGACGCTGCACATTCGGCAGCCCTCCGAGAAACAGAATACGCTCGATCAGCCAATCCGCATGACGCATCTCCTCAATGGATTCGTCATACTCTTTTTTTCCCAAATGGGTCACACCCCAATGCCTCAGTGTGCGGGCATGAAGAAAATACTGATTTATTGCCGTCAATTCATTCGTGAGCTGCGTATTAAGATGCTCAATCACAACAGGATCTTTAATAGCCACTTTTCAAACCTTCCATAAAAATGCAATTTTATCGAAGAAAACTTATAAAAGAAAATTATATCTCCCTAGCCACGCTTCAAAGTTTATATGATTTTTGCAAAAATTAGAGAAACCCAAAACACATTGGCAAAAGGCGCAATCCAAAGCTTCGCGGCCGCAAAATTGAAGAAGGTGTGAAAGATCAGGTGTAGACTTTATAGCGTATTACGGCGCTTCGAATCCGCAGGCAATTGAACACCTCGTGCACAAAGCCCGCCCGTTCGTTAACTAATACAGGTTAGTCATTTATATTTTTTAGAAAACTATGCAGCTATTGCTCAGAATTTAAAAAAGTTTTAGCTTCAAGAAAAATTATTAGAAGAAAGACGATAAAATGAAGTTTTTTAATTTCAAAAAGAAAAATAAAAAACACCAGACAAAAGAAGATAATTTTAATTCTCTTGAATCAAAGAAAATAAATTTTAGCTGGCTGCACGATATTACTGAATCAGATTGTTCGATAGTCGTTTCTTCTCATAAAACCATATTATGTGTCTCTCAAGATGGAAATATTTACCATGATGATCCCAACAAAAATATAAATCCTCTCCTTATATATCAGGTAACGGACGGAGTTTGGTTTTTAAGAAAGAACAATTTATCAGAATGGGATGCTCTCATAACTGACGGAATAAAGGAAAATTTTAAATTTTCCTCAAAAGAAAAACCAATATTAGTTAATATAGGTGGAAGTTTAGAGGATGGAATATCTTTTAACTTATCCGGATTTAATTTAACAGCTGAACTGGAAGGAAAAGTTAAATTTAACACAACAAATCTTCTTTCTTGGGAAAATTTTGCTCTTCTTTCTTGGGATACCTTTAGTTGGCTTCAAGAGGCCAAGAACGAAACGTGGATTGAACAAAACACCGGAAAAGAAGTTTTTTTTAAAAACTTCAATAAAATTAATTCAGAAACATTTGTAGATTGTAATTTTGAAACATACAATATCAGCGGTAGACCAGGGCCATTATTATTAAGAGATTTACGAAAAAATAAAATATACGTTCTAGACTCGTTCAAAAGGAAGCGATCATTATTAAAGCTAAACCCATTAGTATATTTTTGTGTATTTGGATCAGATGAATATTATAAATGTGCGGCACTATCGATAATTTCTCTACGAAAATTTGGATTATATTCTGGTAAAATATTTTTAATATCAGACCGATCTCAAGAAGATACTTTAAAATTTATCCCACTTGATTTTCAATTTAATATCGAAGTAAAGGAATGCTCAAATAAAACCCCTATATTCGAAAGATATAAAATATATCTTTATGATGTAGAGGAATATAATCCTATTTTTTACTTAGATACCGATATTATTGTTGGAGGTGATATTAATAAAATTATTAAAGATGCCCTATGTTCTGAAGATTTCTGTCTTTACAGAGAAGCAAATTGTTCCGTAAAAAAAATAGATGAAAGCGAATGGGATATTGGGACTAACTGGTTCGGTGGTTGGATGTTTGCAAGGAACAGTGAAATAGGTACCCTCCCATTCTGGAAAGCCACCTCTGGGATTATGATCTTTAGCGACCATGGCGAAACAAAGAAAATTTTTGATATGATATGTTCTGTAGGAAGACTCACACGTCAACACGAAATTGATCGCTTCGGCGATCAGCCCGTTATGAATTATGTGACCACACAGAATGAAAATGTCAATATATCGGTACTTGATAACAAATCATTAAATAGTGGGAATGTAGAGCATTTTCTATCTAATCCAGAAAGAATTTTAATGCATGTTTCTTTAGGTGTAGGTTACGGTAATAAGAAACTTCCCATAATGGAATCTCTTTTCGAGAAAATCGACCAAAACCATAAAACACATGGCAAAGAATAAAAATTCTTTCTATATTTTCCAAATTTTTTGAAAAAATTAGGCCCCGAGGGAACTTTAGGACGTTTTTTACATAGATATCAATGCCGCAATCTAACGATCTGCATGGCAACCAATATGAGCATTTATTTACGGAGGTTTAATAATGAGAAAAACTATTTTAACTTCACTCTTTTGCATGGTCGCGTTGTCTGCCTGTGAATCGCCGCAGCAAATTACCACTCAAAAAGACGACCATCTTGCTGCAGCAGGGTTTCTGATGAAACCCGCATCAACGCCTCAGCAGATTGCTATGCTCAAAAAACTCCCGTCACATCATTTTATACGCCGGATACACGGGAGCACAGTAACCTATGTCTACGCCGATCCGACAGTTTGTGGTTGTCTATATGTTGGAAACCAAGCCGCTTACGGTCGCTATTTAGCGTATCAACAACAACAGAATATCGCCAACGAACAACAAATGACTGCTGAAGACTACCAAGATGCCCAATGGAACTGGGGAGACTGGGGGCCCTGGGGGGAGAGCTTTGGCCCAGATTACGGTTTTGGCCCAGGCTGGGGCTGGTAAAAATCATCTAAAAATTTTAGCGCAATAAGCCATTATTTTTATAAAAACTTATTGCGCTAAAATATAAATACCCAATATATAATAATATTGTTAATTATGATAGTTTATTATATTGCAATACATAGGAATGCTGAATATCCACCTCATCTCGTGCAGAGTTTCAAACCGTTTAAAACCGTTTAAAACCGTTTAAAACCGTTTAAAACCGTATTCAGATAATAATTTTGATATCTAATTTTCAATAGAAAAACAACAAGTTAGTATAAGATTTTTCTCAATAAATTTACAAATAAATATAAAAAGACCTTGACAATAATTTATGGTTATATTTCATGAGCATCTCAAAATATATTCATAAATCAAATTTACTATGTTTTAGGATTGATTATGTTAAAATTAGATAAAATAGTTATTGTATTTTTTTGTTTTAGCCTTGGTGGTTGCTACAGTATAGGATCACAAAGACTAGGAAAAGATCAAGACGAATATTCTGTGTCAATTATAGAATCAAATAAAAGACAAACTCTTCAAAATCTTATTAGACTTAGATATGCCGATACTCCAGGTCTTCTAGACACAACACAATTAATTTCAGGCTATCAATTCCAACAAAATGCCTTTCTCGGCGTCGCCTCAGACACTTTTCCTATTCGCCCCAACGGTGGCGTATCGACGCAATTACAACAGAACCCAACGTTTACTTTTCAACCCGTGACAGGCGATGCTTACGCACACAGTTTTTTGAGTCCTCTTTCTCCAGCCAGTTTGCTGCCTCTTGCGATGGGAGGGTTACCAATTGATATTTTATTGCAACTTTCAGCTCAATCAATTAATTCAATGAGCAATAATAGACCCTTCTCAAGAAGAAACGGAGATGTAGACAATAATACAATTTATAATACCGATGAATTCTTCGAATTAATACATGATTTAAGGTTACTTCAAGCATCAGGATTATTAGAGATTCAGCTTCAACAATTTCCTAAATTTAAAGGGAAACCCTCTGGAGCGAGTCATGTTTTTTTGAATATATATCCGACATCGAATCCAAATTTAGAAAAAATTACACAAACCACCAAAAAATTATTGAACTTCTCTCCTAACTATAAACGCATGGAAGTCGTTTATGGCTCTGGAACCCCAAATCCAGGCGAAATCAATATTTTATCTCGTAGTATGTTATCAATACTGGGTCAAGTTGCCTACCAAATAAATATTCCAGAAGATGAATTTTCAGCAGGCGGAACATCTATGGATTTAGATTATGAAGAAAAACCCCTCATAAAAATAAAATATGGCAGAAAAAAAATAGAAAATTCATTTGTTTCTATATACTATGATAAATATTACTACTGGATAGACCGGAAAGATTTTAAAAGCAAATTAGCATTTACAATTACGCAAATGCTTTTAGAATTATCAAAAACCACACAACCACCAGGAGCCATCGTGACCATACCGGTAACTAAGTAACTTTATAATATATTTTAATTATTGGGAAAATCGAACCAAACAATAATCGGAAATAATTTATAGTAATGTATTTTTATTATAACACAGTGTGGGTATGTTATAATTTTCAGGATAAAGACTAGTTTTGGATATCGTCAGTCAATTTACCTCCGGATCTCCATGATCGTGCTCTTACAAATATTTCGATGGTCTGCCTTAGTGTTAAATGAAGCGTATTTGTGTGCCGATCGTAGCTAAAGGATTATAGGGCCGTATCCAAAATCAAAGGGGTTTTCGATTCTCCTCTAAAAAATTGTTTCACAATGGAGGTCATGAACATTGAAGTCTGCCAAGGCAAAACATTAAAAATGACGTCCTTTAATTACAATTTTTCTCTAAACGCCGGATAGTCCGTATAGCCATGACAGTCCCCACCATAAAAAGTTGAACGGTCATATCGATTTAATGGCCAGTGATTTCGCAGCCGCAAGACCAGATCCGGATTGGCGATGAAAGCGCGTCCGAATGCGATCAGGTCTGCGTCCTTGAATTCCAGAAGCCTTTCCGCGCTTTCGGTTGTGAAACCGCCTGCTGCGATGATGGTTCGAGAAAACAGAGGACGCAGGACAGACACGTCGACCGGATCGGGTTCTGCATCCGCGCCGATCCGTGGTTGAACGATGTGCAAGTAGGCGACGTCCATGTTTTCCAGCATCGTGGCGACATAACTGAACGTGGCGTGTCTGTTGCTGTCGGACATCGATCCGTAAGATCCGCTTGGTGTGAGTCGGACGCCGACGCGATCAGCACCCCATACGTCTATGACCGCCTGAGTAATTTCCCGAAGAAAGCGCGCGCGGTTTTCGATCGGGCCGCCATAGGCGTCGGTGCGCTTGTTTGTACCGTCCTGCAGAAACTGATCGGGCAAATAGCCGTTGGCGCCGTGGATTTCCACGCCGTCAAATCCTGCCTGAAGGGCGCGTGCTGCGGCTTGACGGTAGGCGTCGATCAGGGATGGAATTTCATTGAGTTCCAGGGCTCGGGGCGTGTCATAAGGGACTGTGCCGTTGAGCGTCCATGCCGTGCCGTCCGCTCTGATGGCGGATGGAGCAAGAGGCGCTGCGCCGCCGGGCTGCAGAATACGCGCGGACTGACGACCGACGTGCCAGAGTTGCAGGAACATGCGTCCCCCTTTGGCGTGAACGGCATCCGTGATGCGTTTCCAGCCGGGGATCTGTGCGTCATCGTAAATTCCGGCGGCCCGTTCAAAGCCATATCCCGTCAGGGCAACTGGAGAGGCCTCAGAAATGAGCAGACCACCCGGCGTGGCGCGCTGGGTATAGTATTCAAGCATCAGGTCGTTGGGCAGATTGCCGATGCTGGAACGCATTCTGGTCAGGGGTGCCATGACGACGCGGTGTTCGAGCCGCATGGGGCCTACGAATTTCGGGGAAAAGAGAAGATCGGCCATGGGAAACAATCCTGTGTGAAACGCGCCATCCGCGGCGTGCCTCAGAGGATGGATATTTCCGTATTGGATTGGCAGCCGTCATTTCAGTATAGAGAGAATTCCATAATGGAATAATAAAATGGACCGTCTTCAGGCTATGACCGTCTTCGTACGGGTCGTTGAAAGTAGCTCTTTTTCTGCGGCGGCGCGGCTGATGCATCTTGGGCAGCCGGCGGTCTCAAAGGCCGTTGCCCAGCTTGAACGTCAATTGGGCGTACAGCTTCTGCTTCGCTCTGCGCATGGTTTGACTCCGACAGATGCGGGACAGCGCTATTTCGAGCGTGTGGCCCGGATTGTGTCCGATGCGGAGGACGCCGATGCTGCTGCGCGTGACAGTACGCTCAGTTTGCAGGGAAGGCTCCGGGTTGCGGTTCCGACAACCTTTGGGCGGATTCAGATTGTGCCCCGACTTGGGGATTTTCTGAAGGAGCATCCCCGGCTGAAAATGGATATCGAACTTGATGACCGGCGTGTGGATCTGGTCGCGGAAGGCATTGATGTTGCCATTCGCGTGGGACCTCTGAACGATAGCACGATGATCGCAAAGCGTCTTGCAAGAGGGCGGCGTTCCGTTCTTGCAACGCCTCGGTATCTGGAACAGTCTCTGGCTCTGGAGACGCCGGAAGACCTTGCTCTGCATCAGGCTGTCACCTATGCGCGGGACGATGGGGGAAGATATGTCTTCCACCAGCAGGGAAAAGACATAAGCGCAACACTGAGCCCGCGTCTGAACCTGAGTGCAGCCGAAGGAATCCGAGCCGCCGTGCTCGCGGATCTGGGTCTGACCATTGCGGCGGACTGGATGTTCCTGCCGGAACTGGAATGCGGAACGGTGGTTCGCTGCCTGACGGACTGGTCTTTGCCGCCTGTTGATCTGTGGGTCGTCTATCCTTCTGGCAGGCTGACGAGTGCCAAGGCGCGAGCTTTTTCGGATTTCGTTGCCGGAGTGGTCGGAGAACTGGAAACAGTGTCGCGTTCGATGTGCTAGATCCGAAATCACATCCCTCTCTTCCCGAGCAGGCTCCAGCACTGGACGCAACATGTCTGATACGGCGCGTTACGAGTATTTTCTGTTTCTTATGACTGTCATCCTGATTCTTGAGCTGTTATCGCGGAAACTGAAGCTCCCTCCTGCGGCGGCATTCATTCTGGGCGGTACGGGGCTTGCTCTTTCGCCCTGGTCTCCTGAAGTCACGATAGACCCCGAACTGGTCATGGTTGTCTTTCTTCCGCCCCTGCTGATGAGCAGTGCGTGGTTTACGGCCTGGCGGGAGTTCCGAAAAAACCTGTCCGGTATTCTTCTTCTGGCTGTTGGCACTACAACGTTCACGACCGCAGCCGTAGGTGTGGCGGCGCATCTCGTGGTTCCTGCTCTTCCATGGGCCGCATGCTTCACGTTGGGCGCGATTGTCTCTCCGCCCGATGCAGTTGCGGCCGAGGCGGCTCTGGAGCGCCTGTCGTTACCCGGTCGTGTGACGTCACTGCTTCAGGGGGAGAGCCTGCTGAATGATGCTACGGGGCTGGTTCTGTTCCGCTTTGGGGTTGTTGCTGCTTTGACAGGAATTTTCCGTCCGCTTCAGGCCCTGACAACATTCTGTGTCGTCTCGGTCGGCGGGGTGCTGATTGGTCTTGTCGTCGGGTTTCTTGGGTTGTTTGTCATCCGTCGGTTGCGCGACAGTGACATGGTTATCATTACGACGGTTCTTCTGGCGGAAGTATCCTATATCGGTGCGGATCATCTCCATGTTTCGGGTGTTCTGGCCACCGTCGCCACGGGACTGGTTCTGGGCTGGCATCAACACAGAGATTTTGATGCGGAAACACGCCTGCAGTCTCATGCGTTCTGGAAAGTCCTCGTCTTTCTGCTGGAATCCGTTCTGTTCATTCTGATCGGGCTCTCCCTTCGGGGTGTTCTGGGCCGTCTTCGAGGCACACCTGATATTCTGCACCATCTCGTCTATCCCGTCGGGATCGTACTGGTGGCGATGGTCCTGTCCCGGTTTGTGTGGCTGTTCGCGTCGGACGGAATTGTCGGTCTGTTGCGCCGGCGCTGGCCGGAACGGTTCGCGCGTCCGTCTGTGGCCATTTCAACGATTATGGGATGGGCGGCCATGCGAGGGGTCGTGACCCTGACGGCGGCCCTGTCGCTTCCGGAAGGGTTTCCCGGACGTGATCTGGCGCTGGCCTGTGCTTTTGCCTCAATTCTGGTCACCGTTCTGGTTCAGGGGACGACACTGGCGCCTCTGATCGGGTTGCTCAGGATCAATGGAGCGTCAGAACTGCGTGTTATCCAGTCTGATGAAAACCGGGCCTGGATTGCGGTTGCGGAGGCGCAGCTTCGTGCCATTGAAGAGGCGTCCCGCCTTCCGGACGGGAGCGAGCGCCATCCGCGTCTTCTGGAACAATATCGCTATCGCCTGCATGTGACGCGTCAGTATGCGGCGGATACCGCGACGCATCGCCCTGAGGAAATTGCCCATTATGAAGCCGTTCTGAAAGCCATCGGAGCGGGCCGGGAGGAAATCCTGCGCCTGCATCATGCAGGACAGATCCACGACCGGGTTCTGAGGGAAATGGAACAGGCCATGGATATGCAGGAAATCGAGGCAACTGGTCATTTGGGGGCTTCGGAGGAAGCGATGGCGTAAAAACAGGAAACAATGAATTTCTGTTGTTTTTATTTATTGCCCGGGAATTCTCACTTAATTTTCTGGTCAACAAGGATGCAAGACAGGCTCTTTCAAAGGCCTGTTTCTCTGTCCCTGCTTTTTCATTCTGACCAGAGAACCCGACATGAAATCCTCTTTCTTTCTGCTTTCCCTTACCGCCCTGACGTTTGCATCCGTCATTCCGCATCCGGCAGCAGCTCAGGTCGTCACGGCCCCTGAACAGGTGCAGTCCGGCACCTATGATGTTGAGCCCAGCCATACGCAGGTTGGCTTTTCCGTTCTGCATTTTGGGTTCACGAACTATCAGGGCGTCTTTTCCGACGTTTCCGGCACGCTGGACCTCAACGACAAAAACCCGACCGCATCCCATCTTTCCGTGAGCATTCCGGTTGGATCGGTTCAGACGACCAGCGCCAAGCTGACCGAAGAACTCAAGGGCGACCAGTGGTTCAATGTGGCGCAGTATCCGAACGCTACATTCGAATCCACCTCCGTCCGCCGTACGGGCAAAGCCGATGCCATCGTCACCGGCAATCTGACGCTCCATGGTGTTACGAAGCCTGAGACGCTGAAGGTTCATTTCATCGGCGCAGGTGTGAACGCGCTCGACAAGAAATACACAGCCGGTTTTGAAGCCACAGGCACCATCAAGCGCAGCGATTTCGGCGTGAAGATGTATGTCCCGTATGTCAGCGATGCCGTGCAGCTGCGGATCTCTGGCGCTTTTGAAGAGCAGGGCTGAGTTCATGACAGCACCCGCAAAGCAGAGCCGCGGGATCACGCGATATACGGGCGTGGCGATCCTCCTTCACTGGTTGATCGCCGCGGGAATCCTGACCCTGATCGTTATGGGGCTGGTCATGGATCACCTGTCCCTCGATCCGATGCGTGTTTTTCAGCTGTACCAGCTTCACAAGTCGATCGGTATTACGGTCATGGTCCTCATTGCCCTGCGGATTGTCTGGCGCCTGACGCACAGGCCGCCAGAGCTTCCCGGTGACATGAAAGGGTTCGAGCGCATGGCGGCCCATCTGACACATGCTGCTCTGTACGGCCTGCAAATATTCATGCCGTTGAGCGGATGGGCCATGGTGTCGGTGTCCGCTCTGGGGATTCCAACCCTTCTGTACGGCACCATCCTCTGGCCCGATCTGCCGGTGCTTTCAACGTTGCAGAACAAGGCCCCCGTCGAAGCCGCACTGAAAGCGGTGCATCACTGGGGCGGCTGGTTTCTGCTGGCGTTGATTGTTCTGCACATCGCCGCTGCCCTGCGTCACCATTTCGTTTTGAACGATAACATTCTGCGACAGATGCTTCCTGCCACTGGCAGAAAATCTGCTTCCAGACACGGAGACTGACATCATGGCTTTCCTTAAAAAAGCAGCCTTTTCCGCGTTCGCCATGAGCTTTCTGGCCGCAACACCTGTTCTCGCCGCAGACTGGACGATTGATCCGGCGCACAGCACGATCGGTTTTTCGGGAACACAGACCGGAAATGCCTTTACGGGACATTTCGGAAAATTCGACGGAACCATCTCTTTCGACCCGGCTCATCCCGAAGAGGGGCATGCGAAAATCACGATCGATGTTGCAAGCGCCACGACAGCGGACAAACAGCGTGATGCGGCCATGCCGGGAAGTGACTGGTTCAATGTGGCCAGCTTCCCGACTGCGACATTTGAAGCCCGCAGCTTCCGGGCCAAAGGCGGCAATGCGTACGAAGCTGTTGGGACGCTGACGATCCGTGGTGTCAGCAGACCCGAAACCCTGCCTTTCACGCTCGACATCAGTGGCCAGACAGCTCACGCCAAAGGCCATCTTGATCTGATCCGCTCCATCTTCGGCGTTGGTCAGGGCCCGTGGGCTACTGGGCAGTGGGTTGCGCTTCAGGTGGGCGTAAGCATCGATGTTACCGCAAACCAGACGTCTGGGTCATCGCCGCATCAGTAACAGAATTCACTGCTGCGTCCTTCGGCTGACGGAATGGACGCGGCCTTTTCAATAAAAATATGGAAACATAATATTTCTATCATTTCCATTTATTGTCACATGAAGCGTCGGTAAAACAGACATCAACAGCCCCGAAGAGCAGTCCTGCAAGCTTCCGGCTGAATGTCAGATACTTTCAAACACGAAAGACCAACCGATGAACATGTCCTTTCCACGCGATCAGGTTCTTCTCGCCTCACGCATCCTTCTGGCCCTTCTGTTCGTTCTGATGGGATGGAGCAAACTGACGGGCTTTGAAGGAACCGTAGGATATATGGCCAGCACAGGCGCCCCGGTTCCGACAGTGTCCGCTATTATCGCCATCATGACCGAACTCGGTATCGGACTGGCTCTTGTCGCCGGTTTTCTGACGACGCCGCTTTCCATTCTTCTGGCTGTCTATACGATCGTGACCGCGTTCATCGGGCATCATTACTGGACATTCGATGGTATAATCCGTTACGATATGTGGATCCATTTTTACAAGAATTTCAGTATTGCAGGCGGCCTTCTCGCTCTTGCTGCTTCAGGGGCCGGTCGTTTCTCTGTGGATGCCTTGCGTCGATAAGTCCGCAATCTTTCTGGCCCAACCTCATGCGGTCGTGTTGGCCCAGGGCGGGTGTTCAAACGCCGAGACCAGATGGTCCATCAAGGCGTTGACCCGGAAAGGACGGAGCGTACTGCTGGATGTCACGAGATAAAGCGCAATGCTTGCGGCATCCCAGTCCGGCAGGATCTGTTCAAACCGACCATCCTGCATGCCATCCCAGACCATGAATTCGGGAAACAGACCAAACCCCAGATGCGCTTTCAGGGCCGGCAGAAAAGCCTCTGCATTATCTGCCCGAAAGCGCGAAGCCTGAGACAGCACATAGTCCTCACCGGTTTTTGTGGAGGTCAGGCGCAATGTACCGGGGGCGGACGTATTTGTATAAACGAAGCTTTTCTGCCCTTCGAGATCACGCGGATGCGTCGGACGTCCGATACGATCCAGATACTCCGGCGTTGCGACCAGAAGGAGGCGGACGCCACAAAGATGCCGGGCGCGCAGAGAGGAGTCGGCCAGAGATGCAATCCTCAAAGCCAGATCATAACCTTCAGCCACGAGATCAACGAGGGAATCACTGAAGTCCACGGTGATGTCGATATCCGGATATTTTTCCAAAAAGGCCGGAAGAGCGGGGGAAAGATGTCTGATTCCGAACGTCATGGGAGCAGCAACCCGAATCAGGCCTGAAGGACGATGAGTGCCTCCACGGGCTTCGCTTTCAGCAGCTTCTGCTTCAGCAAGAATCCGGTTCGCATGCCCCAGCAGCATACGACCTGTTTCAGTCACGGACATCTGTCGCGAATTCCGGCTGAACAACGCCACACCCAGAGACTGCTCCAGACGACTGACGGCTTTCGAAATCGTCGGTTTGGAAAGCTGAAGCTCTTCGGCTGCCCGTACGAAAGAACCGCGTTCGGCCACTTTGGCGAAAATAGCCCAGGCTTCGAAATCCGGTAACCTCATATCAAAAATCCCCGACACCAGCAGTTCGCCACACGCTGCCGGTTTCTGAGCATGTCACGGAGGAAATCTCACAAAACCCACCCTAGAAATAATCGCAGGCTTTTTAGTCGACTGCAATGTGTCCCTTCAAAGCCTCAGATCCGAAAGACCCGGATGATCGTCCGGTCGTCTTCCTTGTGGCCAATGAAACAGCCGAGCGCCGACTTCAATCGGCAAATCATTGATCGCGGCAAAACGCCGCTTCATCAGACCGTTTTCATCGAACTCCCAGTTTTCGTTGCCGTAAGACCGGAACCACTGTCCCTCGGCATTATGCCACTCATAGGCAAAGCGTACTGCTATCCTGTTCCCCCAAAACGCCCAGACTTCTTTGATAAGTCGATACGCATGCTCACATGCCCATTTGTGAGTCAGGAAAGAGACGATCTCTTCTCTCCCTTGTACGAATATCTCCCGATTGCGCCACTGACTGTCAGGACTATACGCAAGCGCGACTTTTTGCGGGTTACGACTGTTCCACGCATCTTCGGCCAACCGTGTCTTGAGCGCGGCGGTCTCGGTATTGAAAGGCGGCAGTGGCGGACGAGACATAATAAATCTCCGGTTCCAAAAACTTGTGGAAAAACGGCTACAGCTTCCACCACCTCAGGCTATGCGTCGAGACCCCAACGTCAAACAGTCTTAATGCGCAGTCCGTTTGGAAAGCACACCGTCTTTCACCCGTGATCCGATGGTCGCATCGATTTTCGACCAGTATTCGAACACTCTCGACAGGACGGGTTCTTCAACGCCCTGCAACACATGGCCGACAATATTATTCACAAGTCGGTCGCGCGCCGCATCGTCCATAACGTGGTTAATCAGAGCATTGGCCTGACTGAAATCATTATCGTCCGGACGCAATGTATAAGCCGCACGCACGAAGTCGCCATCTGCCGCCCAGACTGCATTTTCCGGGAAACGCTGTGCGTCGGCAACAGGACCACCTTTTGAGTTGGGAACATATACCGGATCGCGTGCCTCGTGCATCCGCATCGCCCCCCCCTTAATATAGCCGTGAACAGGACATTTCGGCGCGTTGACCGGGATTTGTTTGTAGTTCACGCCCAGCCGCGCTCGATGTGCATCCGCATAAGCGAACGAACGCCCCAGCAACATCTTGTCGGGGGACAGTCCGGTTCCTGGCACGAAATTATTCGGCTCGAACGCGAGTTGCTCGATCTGGGAGTGAAAATCCGTCGGATTGCGATCTAATGTCAGTTTGCCGACCTCAATCAGGGGATATTCGCCCTGCGGCCAGACCTTGGTCAGATCGAACGGATTAATGTGATAGGTCTTGGCCTCTTCATACGGCATGATTTGCATCTTGAGCGTCCAGCTCGGATGTTCACCACGTTTGATCGCCGTATGAAGATCGCGCCTGTGATAATCAGCGTCGGTGCCTGCAAGCTGACCTGCCTGCTCCTGCGTCAGACACTTGATGCCCTGATCGGTCTTGAAGTGATATTTGACCCAGAAGCGCTCTCCGGTCGCATTCACCCACAAATAGGTATGACTGGAAAACCCGTCCATATAACGCCAGCTAGCCGGAATGCCGCGGTCACCCATCAGCCACGTTACCTGATGCGCGGTCTCTGGGCTCAGTGTCCAGAAATCCCACTGCATGTCGTTATCGCGCAAACCATTATCGACGCGGCGTTTCTGCGAGTGAATAAAGTGCTGAAACTTGAGGGGATCGCGCACGAAGAAGACCGGCGTATTATTGCCGACCATATCGAAATTGCCATCTTCGGTATAAAATTTCAGAGCAAAACCGCGCGGATCGCGCCATGTATCCGGACTTCCAGCTTCGCCTGCAACTGTCGAAAATCGCGCTACAACTTCAGTTACCACACCGGGCTGAAGAAATTTCGCCGAGGTATATCGGCTGACATCTCGGGTAACTTCAAACCGGCCAAACGCGCCGCTTCCCTTCGCATGCGGCTGGCGATCAGGGATCATCTCGCGATTAAACGCCGCCATCTGTTCAATCAGATAGTGGTCGTGCAACAGGATCGGACCATCCGCACCAACTGTCAGAGAATGTTCGTCACTGGAGACAGGGATACCCGATTCAGTCGTATGAATTGTTTTCGTCTCATCCGTCATAACCATCTCCTTCGAACACTTTCTGAATATGAACCACAAACACCGATGCAGCTATCAAACGTCGTCTAAAAGATGACATCTGACCGAATATTCAGACACTACGCACAGCCATACAAAGTGGTTCCAGCCATTAGAGACAAACATGCCTTTAATCACATCATGATTATCAGCGTTGATCCCTCCATAATTCCGACAAATACTTAGTATACCGCGCGGACAAACATAAACCCCAGCCCGTTTCCGGGCTGGGGTTTATGATGCGTTCGTATCGCAAGTATCACTGGTTGCGGGGGCAGGATTTGAACCTGCGGCCTTCAGGTTATGAGCCTGACGAGCTACCGGGCTGCTCCACCCCGCG
>NZ_JAERLX010000008.1:0-135550 GCF_018256135.1 Gluconobacter sp. Dm-74
GTCAACCACCAGACTGCCAAACGCCAGACTGTAAGACAACTCGCCCACAACGCTCCTCAATCAAACACAACGACTCCTTCATTATGCGAGGGAGAGTCGGTTAGTGATATGGATCAAAAACTGAACCTCCTGACGAAAATGTCAACAGGATCTGTTTTCAAATCGTATGTTGTCATATAATCTATTGAGATGTCAACAGTTGAGGTGTCATTGAAAATGGCTGTCCAGTATGGTGCGTCCCTTCTTCGGGAGAGCAGTTTTCATGACATGGAACTGACCTTTCATGTCATGCGGCTGTCGAGCCTCTGGCGGGCCCAGCTTGACCGTCTTCTGCGCCCTGAGGGCATGACGCTCGCGACCATGCGGCCCATGGCCTATCTGATGGTGATGGGAAACGGGCTGAAACAGAGCGATCTGGCGTCAGTCATGGGGGTGGACAGTTCTGCACTTGTTCGGGTTCTGGACCAGTTGGGCCGGGAGGGGTTGATTTCGCGCGAGCCCGATCCCTATGACCGACGCTCCAATCTTGTGGCGCTGACGAAAGCCGGGATGGCACGCTGTCGGAGGTTCCAGCAGATTGCAGCGGAGCTTGAGGCCCGGCTGACCAAAGGGCTTCCCGAGGAGGAGGCAGAGATGCTCCGGGATCAGCTTGGCATGATGGAGAGCAGATTTTCCCTGTCCGATGTCTCTTCCTGCTGAAACTGCGATCCCTTATGAAAAACCTTTTCCGTCAGATGTTTTCTTTTGACCGCAGCAGCATCCGCTGGCGGAATTTCCTTGCGACAGCCGCTTTCACGGCGCGTGTTTTCCTGTCCATCGGGATTGCGCTTTTCCTGGCGTTCATGATCCAGCTTGAATCGCCGATGAGTACGGTTACGACCGTTCTGATCGTTGCCAACCCGACCGTGGGCGCGCTGGTGTCCAAAAGTGTGTGGCGCATGACCGGAACGGTAATCGGGGCGGCGTTGAGTACGGCTGTCATGGCGATGTTTGTGCAATCTGCAGTTCTGTATTTCATGGCGCTTTCGGTCTTTGTCGGGCTGGCCTGCATGACGGCGACATGTCTGCGGTATTTCAGGGCTTATGCGGCGGTTCTGGCCGGATATACGATCGTTATCGTGGCCGTTCCGGCTTTTACCCATCCCGAGAACATTTTCCTGTCCGCGATGATGCGGGTGTCGGACGTGGCGCTCGGAATTGTGGTGACGGCGGCTGTCTTCATGGTGACGTCGCCCCGACGGCGTCAGGGGACGATGGACGCATTGTCGGGGGCGTTCCGTGAGACCCTTCGCCATGCTCTGGTTTTTCATGAAGGACTGGTTCGTCCTGCCGTCATACAGGACGTTCAGAATGCGGAACCGGCCGTTGCCGATGGGGCATTCCGGACGCTGCCGCAGACCCTGTATGACGGCAGGCAGCGCCTTCTGGGGCAGCTTGCGCGTCTGGGACCGGCCATCGAATACGCGGCGACCGATAATCCGGATATTCATGCAGGGGTGCGGGGTTACAGGTTGGCGGTCAGTCGCATGACGGGGCTGGTTGCGTCCTATCATCCGTACTGGCGTAATCTGGGGATCGCGAACCCGCTCTCGGCAGATGTGCATCGCGAAATTCGCGATACACTGACCCGGATCCTTGCTTTGACGGAGAGTGCGCGATGGATCGAGCAACCGCAGAGCGTGCTCGCATGTCTGGAAGACGCGCTGGAACGGCTGGAAAGTCTGGAGCGTTCTGCTACATCGCCAGAAGCTCAGGCGTCGGTCGATAATAGCCGCGATATTCTGTTTCAGTTGCGGGAAATCGTACTGGATCTGTCCAGCCCGCGTGGCGCGCATGTCCGGGTGCGAGGCGGGCTGCATGTAGAATGGATGTCCGCGATCTATAATGGATTGCGCGGAATGCTCATCGCCTTTCTGGCCTGCATGATCTGGTACATCACCTATTTTCCGACCGGTCCGATGATGATCATGTATGTGGTGGCGGCATCGAGCCTGCTGTCGACCGTACCATCGGCTGCCCGGGCCAGTGTGCCGATGGCGATCGGAACGGCGCTTTCGGTTCCGGCCTGCTGGCTGTGTCATATCGTGGCGCTGCCTCGCGTGGATGGGTATCCGATGCTCTGGCTGTCGATCTGTGCGTGCATGTTGCCCGGCGTGTGGCTCCAGTTTCATCCTCGCTACGGGATTGGCGCTTTTGGCTATACGGTCTTTCTGGCCATGCAGTTGATGGTGACGAACAGCATGGTTGTGGATGACATCACGCTTATCAATACGTGGCTGGCTATTCTGATGGGCTGCGTGCTGCTTGTTCTGGTGTTCCGGGTGATCATGCCAGCTGATCAGAGGCTATATGCGTCGCGGCTTGTGCTGTCTCTGGGGCGTAGTTTGCAGAGCCTTTCAAGTCAGCCAGGTGCGAAAGTCCCGTCCTGGATGGTGTGGGAAGGGGCGCAGATCCAGAAAGTCTCGAGTCTATTGATGCGCCTGTCTCTGGTCACGTCCCCGATTGACCGGCAGGGTTATGTCGATGGTGCGTTTGCCGCCTTGTCCCTCGGCCGTCTGCTGATCCGCCTCAGGCGCGCAGCGGAGAAGGCTGGATTGACTGCTGCCCAGACGGAAGCCCTCAATACGGCCCTTGCGTCTTTCAGAATGCTGCGTCGGAATCCGGCTGGTACGGTGGCCTCTCTGAGAGAGGCGGCCCGATTGATCGGTTCAGACAATGATCCGGGCATGGAGGATATGTTTCGCGTCCGTCTTGTGGCTTGTCTGGAGCAGAGCGCGCATATCATCGACAGCATTCCGGGATTTTTCCACGCGGATGGTCCGTTGAATTGCTGGTTTGATGAACTCGGAACTGTGAAGCTGGTAACGGCTCATCCGGCAGGTTGACGATCAGGAGGCCGCTCGGTCGCGGATGACATCCAGAGACAGGCGGGCCGATTCCAGAATATGCTGCTTTGTCAGTCGTCCAAGTTCGTCGCTGTCACGTTTGCGACAGGCCTGAAGGATCTGGAAATGTTCGGCGTCCGTTGCGGTTTTACGTCCCGGTAGTTCCAGATGGGCGCGGATATAGCGGTCGAGGCGCGAATGAAGGTCGTGGATCATGCCGTATAGTCGCGGGCGACGGGCAGCGGCATAAATGGCGCCATGAAACTCCCAGTTCAGCCGACCGGACTGGGCCATGCCGTGGCTGCCACCTGTTCCATTCACGAATGCCTCATAGGCGTCCTCGATATGGGCCAGATCCACGCGGGTGAGGGTCGTCATGGCTAATCCTGCCGCCATGCTTTCCAGCGAAGCACGGATGTCCGAATATTCCAGAATGTCGGCTTCGCTCATCCCCGTTACCACGGCGCCGCGATGGGGTAGAAAGGCGATCAGGCCTTCTGCCTCAAGCTGTTTGAGCGCTTCGCGGACCGGAATGGTGGAGACTCCGAAATTGCGGGCCAGTTCGGACTGACGCAGGGGTTGGGCGTCGGTCAGTATGCCGTCCGTGATGGCACGGCGCAGGGCGTCCGCGATTTCGAGCGAGGCCGAGCCGCTTTTCGTATCAACAGGCGTGAAAATCGGTGCGGCGTCGCTCATGAGGTCGGTTATCCGTCAGTGGGGCGGTCCTCATAGCATGATCGCAACAAACGATCATGCCTGTGGGAGATTATCCGATGGTCATCAGGCTGGCATTGCCACCTGCAGCCGTCGTGTTCGTGCTGACGACCTTTTCCTGAAGCACCCATTCGGGCCGGATCGGGCTTTTTGCGTCGAGCATGTAAAGCTGCACGACCATGCCCGAGCGCGACAGGGCCGTACGGGCCTGCTCGGCCATCTGCCGTTCTTCGAAAGATGCAAGGATCGTCCGGCATCCTGCGGCGCGCCCGCCCTGCGTGCGGCGGATATGCAAAGCAAGGGCATGCGGCAGTTCGGAAACCCAGTCCGAGGCCACGTTCGGTCCCTGCACGAAGGCCGTATTTCCGCCACTCAGGGCAAGCCCCACGGCGCGAAGCATGGTCTCCCGGTCACTGGCGACGCACAGGACAGCACCGCGCGGCAGAAGCTGGTAGAGATTGGTCTCTCCGACGGGGCCGGGAAGCTCGCGCGTGGCGCCGCACAGGCCGTGCTGCATGCTTTCCGCGATCTTCTGATAAAGCGGAAAACTGCTCTGCATCAGCCAGGACAGGAACTGCCGAGCAGGCTCAGGCAGCTCCTGTTTTTCCCAACCGGTATGGGGCGGGGTGGTGCTCATCAGGCGCCGCAGGATTAGTGGACCACCGGCTTTCGGTCCTGTCCCGGACAGTTTTTCGCCGCCAAAAGGCTGGCTGCCGACAACCGCGCCAACCATGTTGCGATTGACATAAAGGTTTCCGGCCTCAATGCGCGACGTGACATGCGCCATACGGCTTTCGATCCGGGTGTGGAGGCCGAATGTCAGACCATAGCCGGACTGGTTGATGGCGTTGAGCAGAGCTTCAAAGTCGCTGGATTCAAAGCGCAGAACGTGGAGCACCGGCCCGAAAACCTCACCCTTCAGATCTACCAGACTGTCGATCTCGATGATCGTCGGGGCGATGAAGGTGCCGTTTTCTGTGCCTTCCGGCAGCGGAAGGGACCAGACGACGCGGCCTTTCGTACGGGCTTCGTCAATATAGGTCTGAATGCCTGAACGGGCTTCGGCGGAGATGACGGGGCCGATATCGGTGCGCAGTTGCGCTGGATTGCCGACCCGCAGTTCTTCGACCGCACCGCGCAGCATGGTCAGGACGCGATCGGCGCAGTCCTCCTGCAAGCACAGGACGCGCAGGGCGGAGCAGCGCTGGCCCGCGCTGTCGAACGCCGAGACCAGAACATCCGCCACGACCTGTTCGGTTAGGGCGGAGCTGTCCACGATCATGGCGTTCTGTCCGCCCGTTTCGGCGATGAACGGAACGGGTTGCCCGTCCACTCCTGTACGGTCGGCCAGGGTTTTGGCGATCAGACCCGCAACGGCGGTGGAGCCGGTGAACATCACGCCGGAAATCCGGGTGTCGGCCACGAGGGCCGCACCGGTTTCGCCCGCACCGGGAACGAGGCGGAGAGCGTTTTCCGAAACTCCGGCTTCCCGCAGAAGGGCGACGGCTCGCAGAGCGATGAAGGGGGTTTCCTCGGCCGGTTTGGCGACGACCGTGTTGCCAGCCGCGAGAGCTGCGGCGACCTGTCCAAGGAAGATGGCAAGCGGAAAGTTCCACGGGCTGATACAGGCGACGACACCGAGCGGCGCACTGCTGCCTGTCCGGGCGATGTCCTGCGCCTGTGCGGCATAATAACGCAGGAAATCCACGGCCTCGCGGACTTCGGAAAGCGCATTGGCGTAGGATTTACCAGCTTCACGAACCAGAAGGGCCATCAGGTCTTTCTGGTACTGTTCCAGCAGATCAGCCGCACGGTCAAGCTTTGCGCTTCGCTCGTCAGCGGAAAGAGCCGCCCATGCCGACATCTCGCTTTCTGCAAAATCGATGGCCTTGCGGACATCGGCTTCGTTTCCGAAACGGACCGTGCCGATCCGGTCGGAATGGTTGGAGGGGTTGCGGATATCCTGCACTTCGCCTGAACAGGATGTATCCTGAAGCGCCCGTTCGGCAGATACGCGGACGGCTTCGGCCAGAGCAGTGATGGTGTGTTCGTCGGTCAGGTCCAGCCCGTGCGAGTTGGTCCGCTCAGGTTCGAACAGGTCTTTCGGGAGAGCAATAGCCGGATGAGAGGCACCCGGCGGCTCCACGGCCTTGGCCAGTGCGACCGGGTCTTCAATCAGGCTTTCGATCGGCAGGCTCTCATCGCCGATCTGGTTGACGAAGGACGAGTTTGCACCGTTTTCCAACAGACGGCGCACCAGATAGGCCAGAAGCGTCTCATGCGAGCCGACCGGGGCATAGACGCGGCACGGGCGGTTGAGCTTTTGTGGCCCGACGACTTCGTTATAGAGCGTCTCACCCATGCCGTGCAGGCACTGGAACTCGTAGTCGCCAATCTGGAAGTTCAGTCCTGCCAGCGTGTAGATCGTGGCCAACGTGCGGGCGTTGTGCGTGGCAAACTGCGGAAAAACCACGTCGCGGGCGGCGAGAAGTTTTTTGGCGCAGGCGATATAGCTGACATCGGTGTAGCATTTGCGCGTGTAGACGGGGAAATCCGTCTGGCCTTCGACCTGCGCCTTCTTGATTTCGCTGTCCCAGTAAGCACCTTTCACTAGCCGGATCATGAGACGGTGTCCGCTGCGGCGTCCGAGGTCGATCAGATAGTCCAGAACCTTCGGGGCGCGGCGCCCATAAGCCTGCACCACGATCCCGATGCCGTTCCAGCCGTCCAGTTCGGGGCAGTGACACAGGTTTTCGATCAGGTCGAGCGAGAGGTCCAGACGTTCGCTTTCTTCCGCGTCGATATTGATGCCGATGTCATAGCGGCGGGCCTGAATGACGAGATCTTTGAGGGTCTGGCCCAATTCTTCAAGAACACGCTCGCGCTGGGCGAAGGCATAGCGTGGGTGAAGAGCGGAGAGTTTGATGGAAATGCCCGCTTTTTCATAGACATTCGCACCACGGGCAGTCTGGCCGATGACATCGATAGCGCGTTCGTAGTCGTGGCGGTAGCGTAGGGCGTCGGCTTCCGTCATCGCGGCTTCACCGAGCATGTCGTAAGAGTATTTGAAGCCGCGTTCTTCGGGTTCTGCGCTGACCTTGCGCGCGTCCTCGATGGTTTCCCCAATGACGAACTGTTCGCCCATCATCCGCATGGCGATGTCGAGCGCACGGCGGACCAGCGGCTGCCCCCCCCGTCCGACGAGGCGGAACAGCGTGGCGGCAAGGCCCTCATCCGTGTCGTTCGTCAGCTTGCCGGTCAGCATCAGGCCCCAGGAGGCCGCATTGACGAAAACGGTCTTTTTGCCGCCCATGTGAGACAGCCAGTCCCCCGTGCCGATCCGGTCACGGATCAGCGCGTCGCGTGTGGTGGCATCGGGAATGCGCAGGAGCGCTTCGGCCAGACACATCAGGGACACGCCCTCGGCGGAGGAAAGCGAGAACTCCTGCACAAGGGCTTCAACCCCGCCCGGACGACGCTGCGTGCGCAGGGTGCGGGTGAGGTGTCGGGCGACGTCGAACGTGTTCTGCTGTTCCGTCTCGGTCAGTGTGGCCTGTTCGATCAGGGGGAGGATGCAGTCCGCTTCTGGCCTTCGCATGTCTGCTGCAATGGCCTGACGGAGGGGGGAGCGGACAGGATAGGACGGCACAACAGAGGACATGGACTCAGCCTTGGGCAGAACACTCGGTCTGAGTTCTATAATCATATACGATCATGAAGAAAATATATGAAATTAGGGTTCGAGTCATTTTTGTATCGTATCTGAAACCTGTCTTTCTTTTCCTCCGAACCGTTCGTGCCATGTGGGCAGGAATGTGGCGCCGGGGAGTGGTCTCGCCTCGTAAACGCCACGGGCGATGGCGCGCGCCGTGACCTGTGTGGCGGCGTGGAGGATTTCCGTCCACCCCTGAGGCGTGGGTGCCGGTTTTTCCCGTGTAGAGACTCCGATCATGGCGTCGCCGTCCAAAGGCAGATGGGCTGGGAAAACGCCTCTCGCCACGCCATCCTGAGCGAGAATGGCAAGGCGTTTGGCCTGTGTTTTGGTGAGGGTTGCGTCCGTCACGATAAGGCCGATCGTGGTGCCGGTGACGGAGGCCCATTTGGAGCGCAGGCGCAGGTCTTCGGACGTGAAATGTGCGGGCATGCCCAGACCGCCGAATTCATGTCCCCGCTCGAAAGGGGCGCTCCAGAAATTAGGGCCATCGCCGATCGTGGCTGTCCCGACGGCATTGACCGCGATCAGAGCGGCGACGCGGTGCCCTGCCGGGGTTATGGTGCTTGCCGAACCGAGGCCGCCGCGAAGTGTGGCAGTTGTAGCGCCTGTTCCTGCGCCCGCGGTGCCCAGTCTGAAACAGCCATGACGGGCGTTTTCGGCAGCCTGATGCCCCATGTCGGCATACGGGGAGTAGCGGCCCCAGG
This sequence comes from Gluconobacter sp. Dm-74, assembly GCF_018256135.1. NCBI lineage: Bacteria > Pseudomonadati > Pseudomonadota > Alphaproteobacteria > Acetobacterales > Acetobacteraceae > Gluconobacter > Gluconobacter sp. Dm-74. The sequence goes on from NZ_JAERLX010000008.1 coordinate 8,019, forward strand.
ACGTCTGACCGCCTGCTGGCAGATCATAGAGACTGGCCTGCACCACGATGGGGACGCGGATCGTGCCTGGGGGAAGGGGCGCATTGCCAAATTGTTCTCGCAGCCACGCCTGAACTCCCGTCGTGGCATCCAGACCGTAAGTGGAACCGCCTGACAAAACGACTGCATGGATGTGCTCGACCAGATTTTCGGGTTCCAGCAGCGCGGTTTCCCTCAGAGCTGGAGCGCCGCCCGGAAAGCTGCCGGAGGCAGTGACCGGGTTGTCGAACAGAATGACCGTCACCCCCGTGCGCAGGTTCAGATCTTCACTGTGGCCGACGCGGATTCCGGGGATGTCGGTGAGCAGGTTCAGGCTGGTCATGCGGCCTCGTCGGTCAGATGGAGTTTTCGAGCAGTGCCCGCGTCTCTGGTTGCGTTGGGGCATTCAGGAGGGTGGAGGCCGGTCCGGATTCCACAATCCGCCCCTGTTCCAGAACGGCGATGTGGTGCGACATATGGCGGATGACAGCCAGATCGTGGCTGACGAAAACATAGGCCAGTCCGTGTTTTTGTTGCAGATCCAGCAGAAGGTTCAGGACGATGGCCTGTGTCGAAACGTCCAGTGCCGAGACGGCTTCATCCGCGATGATAACGGAAGGGCGCGTGATCAGGGCGCGAGCAATCGCAATGCGTTGTCTCTGGCCGCCGGAGAAGGCTTTGGGATAGCGGTCCGCGCTTTCGGTGGAGAGGCCGACTTCGGCGAGAGCTTTCAGAATGCGGGCTTCGCGGTCTGGGGCAGGGTCAAGGGCCTCCCCGACGATCTCGCGGACCGTCTGGCGTGGGTCGAGGGCGCCGTAAGGGTCCTGAAAAATCATCTGGACGGCAGGACGGATCTTTTTCCGTACGGCGCGGGAAGCTGTCGCGAAATCCTGTCCTTGATACAGGATCTGTCCATCATCTGGAGGGACGAGGCCGCTGAGGAGGCGACAGAGCGTTGATTTTCCGCTGCCGGACGCGCCGATGATTCCGAGCGTCTGGCCCGGCAGGACATTGAGGCTGATGGCGTGCAGGATTCGCCTTCCGGACTGTCCGAACGTCACATTCCGGGCCTGAAGGATCGGGGTCATGCAGGGACCGTATAAACGGGCAGGCGGGTCAGGGGCGTATGGGCTGCGCCATGCAGGGACATGGCGAGCAGGGCCTGTGTATAGGGATGGGCGGGTGCGTCGAATATGGAGGCAGTCGGCCCCTGTTCCACGCAGATCCCATCTTTCAGGACCAGAACGTGATCCGCATGATGGCGGACCAGACCGAGATCGTGGGAAATCATCAGGACGGCCATACGGTGCGTTTTTGTGTGTTGATGGACGAGTGCCATCATGTCTGCACGGGTGCGAGCATCGAGAGCTGTGGTGAATTCATCAGCGATCAGAAGGGCGGGTTTGCAGGCCAATGCCATGGCCAGAAGCGCGCGCTGTCGCTGTCCTCCCGAAAGCTGATGGGGATAGGCGCGTTCGCTCACGCCCGCTTTCAAAAGGCCGACCTGCTTCATGAGAACAAGGGTTTGATCGCGGATCTCAGAACGGGTGAGTGTTGTATGAAGCCGAAGCGTGTCGGCGATCTGTGCGCCAATCCTTCGCGTGGGGTTGAGCGCGGACATGGGTTCCTGAAAGACCATGCCGAGCGTTTTTCCACGGATCTGACACCATTGAGGTTCCGTAAGCGTCAGAAGGTTTTCATCGTTCAGACGGATTTCTCCGTGAGACTGGAATCCGTCTGGCAGTAGCCCCATGAGGCTCAGGGCCAGTGTGGATTTCCCCGAGCCTGACTCGCCGATGACGGCAAGGATTTTTCCCGCTTCAAGAGTAAAGGAAAGGGCGTGGAGGATGGGACGGGCTAGGCTGTGAACACTCAGATTCCGGACCTGAAGAAGGGAGGTCATGGCGCGCGCTCCTGTAGCGGGGCATCCAGAGCATCGCGCAAGCCGTCACCGGCCATGTTGAACCCCAGTACGAGCAGCATGATTGTCAGACCCGGCACGGCGACCAGAAGTGGATGATCGAAAATATGGATCTGATAGGCGGCCAGCGCCCGGCCCAGATCCGGTCGGGGTGGTGGCGCGCCCAGCCCCAGATAGGACAGTCCCGCGTCAGAAAGGACAGCGAGGGCGAGCGAGGATGTTGCCTGAACCGTCAGAAGCGGGAGGATGTTCGGTAGGACGTGCCGTCGTAAAATGGAAACGGTGCCGCGTCCGGCTAGACGGGCGGCTGCGATATAGTCCTGAATCAGAATGGTGCGTGCAGCCTGCCGGGTGATGCGGATCTGGGCGGGAAGGCCGAATAGGGCGATGGCGAGGATTTCACCCATGGCCGAAGCTCCGAACGCCGTGACTAGAAGAGCGGCGATCAGAACGGGCGGAAACGCCAGCCCCAGATCGGCCAGCCCCATGATGACTTTGGGTGGTCTCCCAGCTGCCATCAGCCCCAGCGCCGTGCCCGCAACTGTCGAGAGGCACACGGCCATCGCTGCGATCAGGACGCTGTTGAAGGCTCCGGAAAGCACGAAGGTCAGAAGATCCCGGCCAAAAGGATCGGTTCCAAGCGGGTGTAACAGGGAGGGACGTGCATAGCGGTGCATGACGTCGATGGCCGGAGCACGGGCGCCCGTGAGCAGGGCCGTGACGCATGCAGGAAGCAGAACGATGCCGAGCAACGCGCTGCCGGTCCAGAGTGTCGAGTTGGCGCGCGTGTTCATGGGCGTTCTTCCCCAAGGCGTGGGTCCAGAAAACGCACCAGCGCGGCGAGCAGAAAACCGAGGATCATGACGGCGGTGACGATCAGCATGACGAGGTTTTGCACGACGGGCAGATCGCGCTGGTTGACGGCTTCCAGCAGAAGTTTTCCGCAGCCGGGCAGGCTGAACACGCTTTCGACGATGATGCTGCCCGTTATGAGAACAGGAAGCTGAATCCCGGCCAGTGTCAGAACCGGAATCAGGGCGTTGGGCAACGCAACGCGCCACAGGACGCCAGAGCGGCTGTAGCCTTGGGCGCGGGCCGTGCGGATGAAATCCTGCGACAGAGTTTCGATCAGGGAAGAGCGTATGAAGCGTGCGGTGATGGCGGCCTGCGGGACGGCGAGTGCGACGGCCGGAAGAATGAGCGCTCTCAGGCCGGTGAAAAATCCATGACCCCAACCCGGAAAACCGCTGGCTGGCAGCCAGTGAAGGGTCAGGGAAAACAGGAACGTCATCATCATCGCCAGCCAGAAATCAGGAATGGACTTCAAAAGCTGAAGCATCGCCATAAGGCCCATATCGGGCATTTTCCCCCGGTTTGCAGCGGCGGTCATGCCAAGAGGGATGCCTGCGCCGAGCGAGAGCATCATGGCCAGCAGGATCAGGGGCAGAGTGCTTTGCAGGCGCTCGCCGATCAGGCCGCTCACGGGGACATCGTAGATGTAGCTGCGGCCCAGATTGCCGCGTATCAAATTGCCGACCCAATGTGCGTATCGTGCGGGCAGGGTGGTATCCAGCCCGAGCTGATGATTCAGGGCGGCGAGGCTTTCGGGGCTTGCGTCCAGTCCGAGCATGACGGAGGCGGGGTCGCCGGGGAGGAGGTTCATGGCTGCGAAAATCACAAGACTTGCAACGATCAGCAGCAGAAGCCGCTGAAAGGCCAGAAACAGGACGTTCATTCCCGTCATGGCTCCCAGAAGACGCCGCCCAGCGGGCAGCCTGCGATGGGCTGATTGGTCCACAGGCCTCTGAGATGGCGGTTCAGGACGGTCTCACGGGGCATCGAGAACAGGAAGATGTTAGGTTCGTCCTGTGAAAGTTGTGTCTGCATCTGTGCGGAAAGCGCACGGCGCAGAACAGGATCGGCTGTGGCTTCATAGCGCCCCAGAAGGTCGTGAAAGACGGGGCTGTGATAGTGAAAATAGACCGGTGTGCGGTCATAGATTGCGATGTCGTGTGGCTCCGTATGCGCGATGACGGTCATGTCGAAGGCGCCCTGTCCGTAAATCTGGCTGAGCCATGCGGGCCATTCCACAGGCTGCAGCGTGACGTTCAGTCCGATCTGTTCCAGATAGGCGGCGATGAGTTCGCTGCTGTCGCGTGCATAGCCGATGGGCGGAAACGCCAGCGTCAGATGCAGGCCGGGCGCAATGCCTGCGTCCTTCAGAAGCGCGCGGGCGTGGTCGGGGTCGTAAGGATAACGGTCGGGCAGGGCGACGTAATCGGGATCATCCGGCGCCATGTGTGATTGCAGGAGCTTCGCGTCGCCCTCCGCCACGGCCTGAATCAGCGCCTTGCGGTCAATCGCCTGCGCGATGGCCTGCCGGACGCGCAGATCGTTAAATGGGCGACGGGCATTGTTGAGGGCGAGAATGGCCTTGAAGGGAAAGCTTCCCCGAACGACTTCAAGCTGCGGGTTGCTGGTAAAACGGCTCAGGATTTCACGGGATGGGAAGGACGGATAGGCATCCAGTTCCCCGGCCAGAAGCGCGTTGCTGGCCGAAAGCGGGTCGGGCATGAAGCGGAAGGTAACGGAACGCAGGGCGGGTCTGGCACCCCAGTATTCCGGATTGCGACTCAGCGTCAGGTGATCGCCGCGTTGCCATTCGTCAAAGACGAAAGGTCCCGTACCGACGGGGTGACTGATGTTCTGCGCTACGGATTCTGGTGAAAGGATGGCAGCGTCGTTCCATGCCAACTGGTACAGGAAACTGCCATAGGGGCGCTGAAGACGAACCTGGACGTGCAGGCTGTCGGGGCACGAAATATCGGCAATCTGCTTGAAAGTGCTTCTGTCCGGGTTGGTACTGCCTGAGGCTCCGGCGCGGAGAAGTGAAAATTTTACAGCCTCACAGGTCAAAAGCGTTCCGTCATGAAAATGCACATTTTCATGGAGTGCAAAATCGTAGGTCAAGCCGTCCGGCGAAACACTCCAGTCCCGAGCGAGGAGGGGTTTGATGGTTCCCTGTTCATCCAGCCGTACCAGACCTTCATAGATATTGCCGTAGGTCACCATTCCGATGGCTTCGCTGGAACCGCGTGTAGGGTCGAGACCCGGTGGTTCAATGGCCAGACCGATTGAGAGCGTATCCCGCTCCTCGGCAGCCTTGGCACATCCCGTAAGGCTCATTGCCAGAAGCGGCAGAATGGTCAGCAGGGTTTTCAATCAGGCGCTCCGCGAACTTGCAGCCTCAGGGCGCAGGGACACGGAAAATAGGGCGTTCGCCGTCTGAGTGAAAGGGGGGCTTTCAGGGATGGGGAATTGTGCTGTCGATCCGGGAGGCCAGCTGCTCCACGAGGTCGCGCGTCAGGGCGACTTTGCCTGCATCCGTTGCGACGGAACCCTGTGCCGTGAAAGAGCCTCGACTGCGCATGATAGCACGATGTGTGTCTGAGGGGACCAGCGCCCAATCGGCCTGCAAAGCTCCCTGGCCGCTGCTGTCGAGATCAAGCCGGTTGATGTTAACGGCAAGCCGGAGTGCTGGGGTTTCGGCCAATGGTTGTGTGGTCACGATATAATGGGGCCAGTCCTGCCCCAGACGGGCCGCCAGAAGGTCTGTCACGCCTTGCGACAGGCGGCTTCCCCAGCGTCCGTTAGGGCTGCGGTCAAGCTGATCCCCATGGCGGGTCATGATGTCCTGATTGTCCAGATAATCCGGCAGGGCAACGCGCGCGACGTTCAGGACCGGGGCTGTGGCAGGAAGGGTCGTGTTGCCGGTCTGAGAAATGGCTGGGGCGCCAAGCGTATAGAACTGCACCGGCGGAGCGGCACAGCCCGACAACAGAGCCAGCGTCAGAAGGGCGAACGGTGCAGCAGATCGTGTCATGAGCCGTGTCACGGGGGTGTTCTCCGGAAAAATCGGGGGAAGACGAGTGGTGCGGCTCACTGCCGACGTCCCGTGAGCAGGAGTTGCGGGTTATGTTCGACATCTGTGGCAAACCCGCGCAGGGCCGAGGCGGCCGCTGCGATATCGCGCAGGCTGGCTTCGAGATTGGTCCGGTCTGCAGAGCGCGGGGAGGTCATATTTTCCAGATTGGCGAGACTTTTTGTGGCCTGTTGAACTGCTTCATTGCTGCTCTGGAGGACCGCGCGCAGTTCACGTCCGCGCGCATCAAGCTGCGTCGTTCCCTCATTGGCCAGACGATCCACGCTCAGAAGGGTGCGTGTTATGGCAGGCTCGAACTCTGTGATGGCCTTGCGGGTCGCATCGACCATGTCGCGGCTGTGGTCTGAGGTTTCGTGGATGCTCTGGATCAGGGCAGGCAGATCCTTGTCGAGCTTGTCCGAAAGCTGACGGACCGAGGCCAGAGTGGCGTCGGCATTCTCGCCGATCTGTTTCAGGGGTAGGTCCTGAAGGCTCTGTGTCATGGCAGCGATGGTGGACTGTTTGGTCGGGATTTCCGTGATGCGGGCGATGTCGGGATGAAAAACCGCAGGCGTTGATGGAGAGAAATCCAGATCGATTTCGGATGTGCCTGTCACGAAGCTCTTGAGGTTCATCTCGCCGCGCAGCCCCTGCTTGATCAGCTCTTGCAGGTTGGGAAGATGGCGGGTGCTGTTGGTCAGGATGATGTCGTCTGGTCGCATCGTGACATAGACCGGGATGTAGGCGTCTTTCGTGGCGGGGTTGTACTCAATGACGACGCGGTCCACCGCACCGACCTGAACGCCACGGAACGTGACGGGAGAGCCTACGGCCAGACCTGACGAGGCCCCATGAAACACCAGAACGGCTTTTGTCGTCCGGGCGAAAGGATGGAAATTGCCGAACAGGACGAACGCTGCAACGAGCAGACCTGTCCCCCCAAGGACGAAAGCACCGACAAGAGCCTGCCTGTTCATCACGTATTTCCTTCTTCGTCGTCGCGTTCGCGGTGCATGAAGGCATGCACCTGTGGGTCCGTACAATTGTCGCGCAGATATCTGGGGGAGCCGTGTGCGATGGGAATTTTGGTTTTGGCATCCAGAAAGATGCCGTCATCGGCAATATGGAACAGGCTCGACAGCTCATGACTGACGATGACGATTGTGGCACCGAGGCCGTCCCGCAGGTTCAGGATCAGGTCGTCGAGGCGGGCGGATGTGATCGGATCGAGACCGGCGGAGGGTTCGTCGAAAAACAGGATGTCCGGATCGAGGGCGAGGGCACGGGCCAGACCGGCGCGCTTGCGCATGCCGCCGCTGATTTCCGATGGATAAAGATCAATCGCCTGCAACATGCCGACAAAACCCAGCTTGAGTTCCACGAGGCGACGGATGACGGGGGGCTTGAGGTCCGTGAACATCTGTAAAGGCAATGCGATGTTCTCGCCGATGGTCATGGAGCTCCACAATGCGCCACTCTGGAACAGGACGCCGAAACGATGGTTCAGATCGGTGCGATGGGCGTCGCTGCCCGCCCAGTAGTCCTCGTTGCCGACATGGTATTCGCCGACAGAAGGGCGCAGGAGGCCAATCATGCTTTTGAGCAGCGTGCTTTTCCCGCAACCTGAGCCGCCCATGACAGCAAAGATGCTACCTTTGCGGACATCAAGCGAGATGTTCTTCTGAATGATCTTCGGACCAAAGGAGAGTGTGACGTCACGCAGGGACAGGACGGTCTGGTCAGGCATGTCGGTCAGATCCCCAGAACATCGGCGATGACGGCGAAGATTGCATCAATGGCGATGACGCCGACAATGCCAACGACGACGGCGCGGGTAGCCGCGATGCCCACATCCGCAGCCGAACGCCCGGCTTTGAGGCCGATGCGGCAGCTTGTCAGGCCGATGAAGGCACCGAAAACGATGCTTTTGACAAAACCGAAGATGAACTGGCCGATTCCGAAGGAGGTGACTGTTTGATGGAAGTAGCCTGCTGCCGTGATGTCGAGCATCGAAATGGAGACGACGAAGCCCCCCAGCATGCCGATAAGACATCCGTACAGGTAAAGGAACGGCATCGTGATGATGAGGGACAGGACAGCGGGCAGGATCAGATAGGTCGAGGGTTGAATGCCGAAGACATTCAGTGCGTCGATTTCTTCGTTACCCTGCATGGTGGAAATGCGCGCGGCATAGGCGCCGCCCGTGCGCCCGGCCATGATGATAGCGGTCATGACGGCGGCCATTTCACGCACCATCGCAATTCCGACCAGACTGGCAACGTACACTCCGGCCGCGAATTTCTGGAGTTCAACGGCTCCGACAAATGCCAGAATTGCGCCAATCAGGAAATTGACGATACCGACGATCAGCAGGGCATAAGGGCCGGCATCGCTGGTGTTGGCCAGAAGATCGCTCAGGCGCATCCGGCTTCGGCCGAGAATGGTCTGAACGGCACCTTTGGCTGTCAGTGCCGCGAGTTCGGAGACAACACCCACTTCCGTCATCGAGGCGATGGCATGGCCACCGACGGCTTCCAGAAGGGGCGTGTGGGGTTGCTTGTGATGGACAGGCTCGTCCGGGGCTTCGGGTAGAAGCTCCAGAAGCTGACGCATCGGGCCCGGCAGTGTCTGCATGTCCAGACTGATGCCAGCATCATGGGCAACGCGTTTAAGATCCCATAGGAACGCGATCAGTCCCGTGTCCCACGCCTGAATGCCAGAGGTCTGGAAAGACAGATGTCCATCGGGAGTTTTGGGTAGGCCATCTTTTGGAAAGACCGGAATCGCGCCGGTTCTGGCCTGCCACGTTCCGCTCAGCACCATGAAGAGGATGTTATGTTCGTTTTCAAGACGCCATTGCGGGGCATTGTCCTGTGCGTGGGAACGCGGCCCTGTATCGGTGTTGTCTGTCATGGACTTTGCATTTCCGGTCCTGACATTCCCTGGCTTTGCATAAAGAATGGAAAATCTGGTGAGAGATAAAACTTGAACGATGCGGACGGATCAAAATGTGCGATGTGGCAGAGAACGATCTCGGGTAAGACCTTATCGATTGCAGGAGAAAGATCAATGCTCCTGTTAAGCGACAATGGGTAAGTGTTTTTTTCTGGTTATTTCTGTGGTTTGACTGGAATGAAACCTGCGTGTTGTCAGGATATTTCTGATAGAATCACCTGCTAGCGACTTGGAATTTGAAGACCTGTATGGCCAGCCAGCTTTCCCTGATTGTTCCTTTTTACAATGAAGAGGCCGCGATCGGTCACTTTGTGAAGAGTATCCTGCCGGTTGTCGACGGCATTGCCGAAACGGACTGGGAGATCGTCTGTGTGGATGATGGCAGTAGTGACGCGACCTTGCGGGAACTGGTTAGCCTTTCGGAAACCGACCGGCGGTTTCGGGTGCTTGAACTCTCCCGTAATTTCGGCAAGGAAGCTGCGCTGACGGCCGGTCTCGATGCGGCGACGGGAGATGCTGTCATTATCATCGATGCGGATCTTCAGGATCCGCCTGATGTCATCCCCCAGATGGTGCAGGCCTGGCGGGAAGGGGCGGAAGTCGTGCTGGGCAAGCGGGTTGATCGGTCCAGCGACAGCATGCTCAAACGCAAAACCGCCGCATGGTTTTATTCGCTGCACAATCGGCTTGCTCATATCCGGATTCCGGAAAATGTGGGTGATTTTCGTCTGATGGACCGGTGTGTGGTTGAAGCCTTGGGGCGGCTTCCCGAGCGCCAGAGGTTCATGAAAGGCCTGTTTGCGTGGGTTGGCTTTCGAACAGTCACTATTGATTATGTCCGCGCACCCCGGGCTGCGGGAACGACGAAATTTTCGGGTTATTCGCTTTGGAATTTTGCCCTTGAAGGTTTCACCAGCTTTTCTTCCGCTCCAATTCGACTGTGGACGTATCTGGGAACAATCGGGGCTTTTCTGGCTATTCTTTATGCAATTTTCATCGTGTTTCGCACGATATTCTGGGGAAATTCCGTGCCGGGCTATGCGTCCCTGTTCGTAGCCATCATTTTTTTTAGCAGCGTTCAGATCATCAGTATCGGTATGCTGGGAGAATATATCGGCCGCATCTATATGGAGACGAAACAGCGGCCGATTTACGTTCTGCGTCGGAAATACTGAACAGACAGACCGGGCATGATGATGCCCGGTTTTTGAGAGGTTCAATTCAGTCTGTTGATTTTGAGGCTGAGGAGAGCAAGCCCGAGATGACGGGGGTCCTGTCCGATCTGCACCGGATTACTGATCTGTAATTGCAGGCTTGCGGAATGTTCTTCAGGGGGGAGAGCGAAGTCGGCGGTGTAGTCAGCATCGTGAGGTTGTACGTCCCATTCAGCAATCTGCGTCCCGTTCAGGAGTACCCGGACGTGCTGCGGTGTACCGGGCGAGGAGTGCATTCGTAATACAAGATTTGCTGTATGGACATCTGCAGGCAGATTAAAATGAAGGCGGGCTTCAGGCGCCTCACTCCACACGCCCCAGTCTTCAGGATTGGACCATCCATTCTCAAGAATTTCTTCGTGCTTAAATTGCCGACCTGCCGTGACGATCTCCTGATCGATTGGCAGAACAGGGGGCAGCGGTGGAGGGGACAGACCTGCTGGAAGCGGCACGTCCGCTGCAACGCAGAACGTGGCCTTGTCCCAGACGCCACATTTTGCGTGTTGCAGGCTGCTCCAGCGTAGCGCGTGCAGACGCTGTGAGGTGCCGGTCAGGATCACCAGTGTCCGCGGATCCAGAGGATGAGGCTGTTCGGCTGAAGGGTGGCAGGCAGATTGCGGCGTTGTTCTGGCTGTATACATGGTGTTGACCGACGCATTTTTTAGCGCTGCGGCATACAGGAATTGCATAACATAAATTGCATCAATGCCGTCACATTCCAGGCGAGGATGAATCTCGATCCTGTCAAAAGGCTGCATTATCGAAGAAAGCTGACTGTCTTTGGCGGAGGGAGGCTCAAGGAATGAGAGTTCAATCTGATGAACATCAGAACGGATATCGCGAGTGTCCTGCCATTGAAGTGCAATTCCTGCCAGCAGGACGAAAGGCCACACTCTCGGCCAGGCCCGGCAGAGGCCGTAAATTGCTCCGAGCATGATCAGATAACCAACCGGCCAGAACATCCGTCCTGACGATCGCATCTGTTCTGCGCCCGGAACCCTGAAATGTGTGAGTAGAACCGGAATATGTAAAAAGTAGATGCGATTTGAAAGAGCAATGAGCGTTAGCGCCAGACATGCCAGAAGCAGACCGGCATGCTGTTTTGGAAGTTGTGCAAGAAGCTTAATGCCTCGACGACTCAGAAGGACAAGTCCAAGGGTCAGCAAGACACCGGCGCCAAGATATTGATATCCTTCGTACTGACCACCGGTTGCTTCTACGAGGCTGGAGGAGACAGACGGAAAAAGACTGGAATGAACCGGCCAGAAGGGGGAGGCGAGGTTCATGGAATAGAGCCCGTAACCACCGCCACTCGCGCTGCCCCAGTATCCCAAAACCGATCCGATGCCGATGATCCCCAGTCCGGATGCGGCTGTAGCCATTACCGCGGGTGCACAGGCTTTCCAGTTTCTCTCTCGTAGCAGAAGAGTCAGGGGTACGGCGCCAAGAATGGCACCGGCCATGACCATCAGATAGGGATGAATCAGAAGCGTCAGAACTGTTATGAGAGCCAGCAGCCAAACCGGTCTGGAACCTGCACCAGTTCGTGTGGCCCTGAAATAAAGACCGATCGCCAGCAGCAGGATCCACTGTCCGCACAGAGCCGCATGGCCAATTCTAAAGATGAAAGTCGGAAAACAGGAGGCAAAAACCGCGGCTGCCAGCGCAGGGAGAAGGCGTTTTTCTCCTAGAGACCGCAATGCGAAAACTGCGCAGACCGGTTGTAGTGTCCAGCACAGGGCAAGGTAGAGAATGATCCCCTGAAGCATGTCCGGAAAGAGCGGATGAATGACTTTCAGAAGGAGAGCTTCTAGCGGAATACTGTCCGTCAAACCGATATTGGTACCAGCAGGTGCTCCCAGTCGCTGATCCAGCAGAAGCGGCCAGTGCCATCCCTGCCGCAGGAAATAAATCTGGCCAATGATGTGTTGGACGAGATCACCTGAAGCATGACCGGGCAGTTTTCCCCGGATCAAGGCAAGCGGAAAGCATTGCAGCGCCTGAAAGAGACCGAATACCAGCGAGAGCGTGTAAACCGCAAACCTGTTTGTGGATGGCTTCAGAACTGGGCGTTTTTCAGACAAATGACAACACTCGTATCGAACTGTTATTTCAAGGTTGAGTGGCGTCATACAGGAGAATTGTGGCCAAAACCACGCCTGATGGTGTCTAACGGGCCACTCTGTTGCGCATTCGAAAAAAACGGCTAGTCTTTTGGCTCGGGATCAGGAACGGGGGAAAACAGGGATATGTCAGACGGACGTGCCGAAATGAAATATGCTTCTCTGAAACGGCGGCACGTTCTGCTGGGTGGTGCGGCTGTCTGTGTCAGTCAGATGGTGGCCTGTGCACGTCCGACATCGTCTTTCGACGCGGTGGATGTTCTGGTTCGTAATACCGTCAGACAAGGGGAAACGCCGGGCGCTGTTGTTGTCATCGGACATGACGGAAAAATCGTACACCGTTTCACATATGGGAAGCGGGCAATTGTTCCAGCCTCTGAACCGCTGAGCTGGGACACGCATTTCGATATGGCGTCCCTGACCAAACCGACCATGACGGCACTGTCGGTGATGCAGCTTGTCGAGCAGGGCAGGGTGGGTCTCGATGACCGGGTCAGCCAGTATTTTCCGGACTTTGCGTCTAACGGCAAACGCGACATCACGATCCGGTTGCTGCTGACCCATTATTCCGGTCTGCCGCCTGATGTCCCCCTGAACGATCCGTGGACTGGCAAGGCCGAAGGCGTCAGGCGGGCCATGACGTCACCGTTGATCAATCCGCCCGGCGAAAAATTTGTTTACAGTGACATCAACTACATCATGCTGGGGCTGCTGGTGGAAAAGCTGAGCGGGATGCCGCTCAATCAGTATGTAAAGGTCAATATTCTTGATCCGTTGGGGATGAAGGAGTCCGGCTATCTTCCATCCTCCAGTCTGAGGCCGATCATTGCTCCGACCCAGTATGACGATCAGGGTGTCATGTTGCGGGGGGTGGTTCATGATCCGACAGCACGCAGGATGGGCGGTGTGGCAGGCCATGCCGGCTTGTTCTCAGATGCGCAGGATATGTCCGTTTACGCGCAGGCGCTTCTGGATCGGCTGAAAGGACGTCCGAGCAGTTTCCCGCTGAAACAGGAAACGCTCGTACTCATGACCACGCCGCAGCAGCCAGCCGGGAAAACGGATCTGCGGGGGCTGGGATGGGATATCGACACCCATTATTCGTCTCCGCGTGGCGATATATTTTCCCGGCGTTCTTTTGGTCACACCGGCTTTGTCGGCACATCCTTATGGATTGATCCCGACAGTGACAGCTATGTGCTGATTCTGACGAACCGGGTTCATCCTTCAGGAGGTCATAGTGTCGTAAAGCTGCGGCACGATGTGGCCACGGCTGCGGGAAAGGCGCTCGGCCTCTCCGCACCCGTTTGAAAAACCCGTCAGGTCAAATTGCTCTTTATACGCCCCGCGCTTCTGCCAGAAGCGCGTCGAACGTTTCCCCGTTTGGCGATGTGCCGGGAATGGAGAGCCAGTTCTGGCGCGACAGCAGACCGTAGGCTTCGTCGGCGATCTTTGTGAACGTGTCCCACGGCATGAAGGTCCGCGTCCCCCATGTGTTGAAGAAAAGCCCTTCAGGGTCGTAGCCAACAAGCGCAATAGCGTGACCACCAACCGGGGTTCTGTCTGAAATGGCGTTCCAGTCCCAGGTTGCTCCCAAGGGCAGATCCATAAAGCCCTGAGGAACCTGAACCCCTGCTAGCACACCACCCAGATAGCAGATGGCGCGACGGATGCCGTCGCAGTCCTGCGGGTTGATCGTGCCATAGGCCGTCAGATAGTCCAGTGTCTGACCAGGGCGGTGGAGGCCCTCGCGGAGCCAGAAATTCAGCTCGTCCAGCAGTACTGTTCCGTTATCCCGGGCGCCGGTCTGTGGGTCAAAACCGGTGACGGCTGCGTAATTATTCAGCACCATGCTTGTTGGCAGTAAGACCAGCGCCTGTGCGGCATGGGTCCATGTCGCTGTCAGCGCCGCCTGCGCTGCGAAGGCGCAGCAGCCATACCGGTCATTGCCCCACATCTGGTAGGGAACCCCGGCGGACCAGTCCTTTTGCGTGGGAATGTCCGGAAGGCGTGAGGCCAGCGTGGGGGCCAGACGATAGGTGCGGGGATCATGTCTGGGCGCACGTTTGCCAAGGCATCGGGGCATGGGAAAACTCCGGCAGGGGAAACTGGAACATTGGAGTAGTTCAGGCAAACCACTCCAACGTTGAATGGAATTGAGGCTCAGACGCCCTGATAGATCCGGGCGCGGATCAGTTCCGGCGTTTCTGCAGGGGCCGCGAGGGGAGCAGCCGTCACGCCGGCAAGGGCTTCGACCAGCGGGATCATGGCGGCGACCGTGGACATGTAGCCAGCGGTCGACGGCGAGTAAGCCTTCACGATCGGCGTTGCGATGGCCAGCAGGGTTTGAAGATCCGTTTCAAGGCTTTTGGCCCAGTCCTTGCCGGTGGCAATCGTGATCGTGCCGTTTGAATTGGCCGCGACCTGAGCCGAGACGCTCTTGATCTGGGCGATCAGGTTGTCGAACTGCGCTTTGTCTTTCTCGGACAGATGGCTTTCGAGTTCGGGAATGCTTTCGATCGCCTGAACCGCGTAGGCAATGGCCGCCGCATCATTGCTCAGGGCGGTCGTGTTGAACGAGGCCGTGTTGGCGGTTGTGGTGCAGGCGCTCATGGAAACGAGAAGAATGGTGCCAAGGCTCAGGGCGAGAATACGGTTACGCATTAAATGCTCCACACATAAAAAAAGCCACCCGAAAGGCGGCTGAGATCAATGAAAATAGCTGAAGGAAAAATTCGGTTATTATTCGACGCGTCTGGGAACTTCACCGGCCTTCGGATGCGTCGAGGCCATGTCCAGTCCCAGTTTTGCAGCGTCATCCACCCGCGAGGAGCCCACGGGCACCATGATGGCTTTTGCGCCCGGCTGATACGCGCTTGTGTTCCAGCCTTTTGCCTGCGCTACGGCGCTGACGATTTGAAAAAGCGGCAACAGCTTTGACGTGCTGGCAGGGGGTTTCCAGAAGCGAAGAGCCAGAGCGGCCGAAGCGATCAGGAAAGTTATGATTGAAACGATATCGCCAGCATACTTAGCGGGCAGATAGGGCAGGATTGTCTGGAACAGCGATGTCCAGTCCATTGTTGTCTCCGGCTATAAAAATACCGCCCCGAAGGCGGCTGTGCCAACACACCCTCCCGGTCTAGGGAGGGGCGTTCGCGCGCACCAAGGAGAAAATGACGTCAAGTGCCAACTGACTGGTTTTGCGCCCTTCCCAGAAGCAGCAGCTTGTGTTTGACGATCCATCGTGAAGGCCATACGGTTCGCCATCATCACGACTGTCACAGGCGATTTCATGGCTTTCAATTTCAGGCTTGCCGCAGTTGCTGCGGTTTCGGCTTTCTCTCTTTCTGCTGAAGCCCATGCGGCTGCGACAAACCCGTTTTTCTCGGCAAGTACGCTGTCTTTTCAGGCGCCCCGTTTCGATCAGATCAAGGACAGCGACTACGCCCCGGCTTTCGAGCGCGGCATGGCCGAGCATCTGCGTGAGATCAATGCGATTGCCAATAATCGCGCGGCCCCGACTTTCGACAACACGATTGTTGCAATGGAGCGGGCCGGTCAGACGCTCAACCGCGTGCAGATGACGTTTTATGGCGTTTATCAGGCCAATACGAACGACGCGCTGGACAAGGTGCAAAGCGCGGAAGCCCCGCGCCTGACGGCTCATGAAGATGAAGTCTATCTGAACGCAAAGCTCTTTGCGCGTGTGAAATCGCTTTATGATCGTCGGGAGAAGCTGACACTGACGCCCGAACAGGCGCAACTCCTCGATATTTATTACCAGCAGTTCGTCCATGCTGGAGCGCAGCTTTCTGCGGCAGACAAAACGAAGCTGCGGGCAATCAATACGCGGCTGTCCAATCTCGAAACGCAGTATGAGCAGAAGCTGATTGCGAGCGCCAAGGCCGGTGCGCTGGTCGTGGATAACGAGAAAGCGCTGGCGGGGATGGACGCCAATGCGATCGCCTCCGCCGCCAAGGCTGCGCAGGAGCGTAAACTGACTGGCAAGTGGGTGATCCCGCTCCAGAACACGACACAGCAGCCTGATCTCTCATCCCTGACCGACCGCGATACGCGAAAGGCCCTGTTCGATCAGAGCTGGACGCGCGCTGAAAAAGGAGATGAGAACGACACCCGCGCCACGATCGCCGAACTGGCGCAGCTTCGGGCACAGAAAGCCGCACTTTTCGGTTATCCGAACTTCGCCGCCTATACTCTGTATGACCAGATGGCCAAGACGCCGGAGGCTGCTGAAAACTTCATGCAGCAGCTCGTTCCGGCCACGGCTGCGGAACAGAAGCGTGAAGCGGCGGTTCTTCAGGAGACCATTCGCAAAGACGGTGGCAACTTCGAACTGAAGCCCTGGGACTGGGAATATTATTCCGGTCAAGTGCGTCGTGCGAAATACAATCTCGATCAGGATGAAATCAAACCGTATTTCGAACTCAAAACGGTGCTGACGGATGGCGTGTTCTTCGCAGCCAATCAGCTCTACGGCATTACGTTCAAACAGCGGACGGACATTCCCGTCTATCATCCGGATGTCATGGTTTTTGAAGTCCATGACAAGGATGGGTCTCCGCTGGGTCTGATGTATTTCGATTACTTCAAGCGCGACAACAAATCTGGTGGCGCATGGATGTCCAACTTCGTTGGGCAGTCGAAGCTGCTGGGAACGAAGCCGGTCATTTATAACGTTGCCAATTTCACCAAGGCCGCTCCGGGTCAGCCACAACTCATCACGTCCGACGATGTGACGACCATGTTCCACGAATTCGGCCACGCCCTGCACGGACTGTTTGCGGATCAGACTTATCCGTCCCTTTCCGGCACCAGCGTGGCACGGGATTTTGTAGAGTTTCCATCTCAGTTCAATGAGAACTGGGCGCTGGACCCGAAAGTCCTGTCGCACTATGCGCGTCACTACAAGACTGGCGCTCCGATGCCAGCAGCATTGGTCGAGAAAATCCGCAAGGCTGCGCATTTCAATCAGGGTTATGCGTTGGGTGAGATCGTCGCTGCCGCTGAACTGGACATGAAGTGGCACAGCCTGCCTGCTTCAGCTCCGCGTCAGGACGTGGACAAATTTGAAGGCGCAGCGCTGGACGGTATGGGGCTGGATGTTGCAGTTGTTCCGCCGCGGTATCGTTCCAGTGATTTCCTGCATATCTGGTCCAATGGCTATTCTGCAGGTTACTATGCCTATTTGTGGACGGAAATGCTGGATCAGGACGCATTTGCCTGGTTCCAGGACCATGGAGGATTGACGCGTGAAAACGGACAGCGCTTCCGCGATATGATCCTTTCGAAGGGGCATACGATGGATTACGGTCCGATGTTCAAGGCGTTCTATGGTAAAGATCCTGACATTACGCCAATGCTTGTCCATCGCGGTCTTGTTTCTGATCCGGGCAAGTAATTGTAGTCGGGAAGAAAATCATGGTTTTCTTCCCGATTTTCCACCCATGACGTAGGAACAGGCGATCTTACATGCGCAGAATGAACGCCCTGTCGTCTTGCGGCCCGTTTCTCGCGCTGCTGGGTGTGCTGTATTTTGGCCTGAAGGCTTTCTATGGTTTTGGAACCCCTTCTTTTGGAGATGAATCCGGGCATATTCTGGGTGGTCTGGCCATAGCGAAAGGTGATGTCCTGTATCGGGACTATATTGACGCTCATGGTCCTTTGATCTTCATTCTGTCCTGGAGTGTCAGCCTCTTTTCCGACTTCCATCATGCTTATCTGATGCGTCTTGTTCCTATCGTATGCACGATAGGAACTTCCGTCTCAGTATTCTGCTCTCCGGCACTTCAGAAAAATTCTACGAGGTTTCTTGCTATTGGCATGTGGCTTGCCGCGATGGGCGCTCAGTGGTCAGTTCAGGCCTTCAACATGGACAGTTACTGGACTGTTGGCGGAGATCTGCTTGGGGGCGTGATAGCGCTGGTGATCCTTCCGCTGTTGCTGGGAGCAGATATCGGACGGTGGCAGGCGCGATGCGGAGGCGCCTGTCTCGCGCTTCTGCCTCTGACAGCCTATTCCTTTGCTCCAACTGCTGTTCTGCTGGCTCTGTCTGTGTTGATCGGTCGTCGCCCCGGATCAGGAAGTGCCACTCCCAATCTTCTGGCCGGGGCTGGAGGAGTGCTTGCAGTCTATCTGGTATGGATGGTGTTCTATGGCGATCTGGGAGGAATGATCGCCTATCATTTCGTTGCAAACCAGTTCTATTACGCGCCCTATATCGATGTTGGTCTGAGGGCGTTGGCGCAAAGCCTCATACCTTCGCTTCGGCCTGATGCCCTCGTTCAGTCTTTGGCTACGATCTGCTTTTATGGCGGTAGCGTTCTTCTGCTTGTAGCCTCCCGGCAGAGGTTGGCCGTTCTGTTGTTGCTGGGGGCCATACTCATGACGCAGGTGCGTGGTGCGCTCGGCTTTCAGGATGGCACATTCGCCATAGGGGCTCTTACGCTTTGTGTGCTGATGCTGATGCGGATGACGCAGCCGCGCGAGATCGTGGCAATTCTGATTGCTGGGTTGTTCTGCACCCTGTCCGTTCTCGGTCTGCGACAGGCGACGTCCTCGCCGTATGATATGAGTCGTGCGCAGCAAAGACAGGTTGGATTCCACCCCATTCATGAGAATGCGGATGTCGGATTTGTTAAAGTCATTCAGAAATACTCTGAACCGCAGGAACGTATTCTGGTTATTCCTTATAATCCGGACGTTTACATTTACGCCGGTCGTCTTTCCATGAAGAAGTATCATGAATATCTTCCGTGGGAAGCAGACTATGCCCGCCATCCCTGGTTTGGATATGAGCGTGATTTGTGTGTGGATCTCCCTGCTAATCTTCCTCCCATTATATATTTCGATGATTACCGCGTCTGGGGACGGTGGAGCGCAGCGGATTACATGCCCTGCGTTCTGAAAATTCTCGCACGCGACTATCAGCGCGACCCGGTTGAAAAGAGCGTCTATATCCGTCGTGACCGGCTGGATCGCGACACCACCAAGGCCGGAAATCCGGCCTTAGAGCCTCAAAATACCCACTGAAAGTAATGCCTGTCATGAAGCAGAAAACCTTTTCCCGCCGCATTCTCTTTCTTGCCACAGCGCTGACGGCTGGTCTGCTGAACCCCGTCGCGGGATACGCTGATCCTTCAGCAGATATCAGTCCGTCGCGGATGTCGGAAGCAATGAAGGTTCTGTCTTCGGACCGGTTTGAAGGCCGTGCTCCGGGAACGGAAGGGGAGAAGGTTACGGTTCCCTGGCTGATCGAACAATACAAGGCTCTGGGGCTTGAGCCTGCGGGAGAAAACGGTGGATGGACGCAGGATGTTCCCATGCTTCGGACCAGAACCGGTGCTACGGGATCTGTTGTGGCCCGGACTGGCGGCAAAACGCTTCCGCTGGTTCAGCTGAAGGACATCTATCTCTCAACGCTGCTGCCCGAAGAGCGGCTCAAGGTTAAAAATGCTCCAGTGGTCTTCGTCGGCTATGGTGTCCATGCACCGGAGCGCCACTGGGATGATTTCAAGGGTGTGGATCTTAAGGGCAAGGTCGCGATTTTCCTCGTGAACGACCCTGATTTCGATGCGGCTCCCGGCGAGCCCGTTGCGGGACGTTTCGGCGGAAAAACCATGACGTATTACGGGCGCTGGACCTATAAATACGAGGAAGCCGCCCGTCGTGGCGCCGTTGCGGCCCTGATCGTTCATGATACGGCTGGGGCTTCCTATCCGTGGAGCACCGTGGTCGCGCCGGGCGGTGAAGCCTATGACGTGGAGCATTCGGCGAGCGAAAGCCGCCCCGTACCCGTTCAGGGCTGGCTTGAGGGGAAAGCCGCAGATGCACTCTTCCGGCAGGCGGGGCTGGATCTTGCAGCGCTCCGCATCAAAGCACGCTCGGAGGATTTCCGGCCGGTCACTCTGAAGCACACGACATTCTCGGCCGATCTTCCGGTTACGGTTGACCGCCTCAAGAGTCAGAACGTACTCGCGAAGATCACGGGTGCGAAATATCCGGATGAGACGGTCATGTTCGGCGCGCACTGGGATGCTTACGGCAAGAGCACGGATGCCCAAGGCAACACGGTCATTCGGCGTGGTGCGATTGACGATGGCTCCGGCATTGCGGCGCTGTTTGAAATCGCCCGCGCCTTCAAGGCAGGTCCGAAACCCGATCGGACGGTCCGTTTTGCAGCCTGGACGGGCGAGGAGCGGGGTCTTCTGGGATCAGGCTGGTATGTGGCGCATCCGCTGGCCCCTCTGGACAAGACGGCAGCCAACCTGACGATGGATGTGCTTCAGATGGCCGGGCCTGCACATAATGCCTTCATTATCGGGGCAGGGCAGAACACGTTGCAGGATCAGTTCGCTGCTGCCGCGGCTCTTCAGGGGCGCACAACCCAGCCCGAAGCGATGCCCGAACGCGGAGCGTTTTACCGCGCCGATCATCTGCCGTTCGCCCGGGCGGGTGTACCGGTTCTTGCGGTGATGGACATGGCCGGGAAGTTCGATCTCGTGAAAGGTGGGACAGAAGCAGGCGGCAAATGGCTGACGGCTTACATGGCCTGCTACCATCAGGCCTGCGATGCCTGGAGCCCGGACTGGGATGTCAGAGGCGCTGCGCAGGACGTCTGGGCCGTCTGGAAAGTCGGACATGACGTGGCGTTTTCGCATGACTGGCCGCAGTGGAACGACGGTTCGGAATTCGCTGCGATTCGTCAGAAAACCGCGCCTTCGACTGTTCACTAACCCGTCTTTGCCGGTTCCGTCAGAGTGTCCAGGGCGGGACCGGCCCATACTGTTCCACCAGAAAGTCAATCATCGCCCGGATCTTGAGCGGGACATGGGGTGTGGGGGCATACACTGCGTGTAGTTCCGGCCCTGTCATTGTCGGCACGTCCAGTGGCAGGGGCACCAGCCTGCCGGATTTCAGTTCTTCCGAAACGATGAAGAGCGGCTGATAGATGATCCCTTGTCCCGCAACGGCGGCTTCTCGCAGGATATCGCCATTATTGGCGCTTATCGGTCCGCTGACCATGACAGTCCGTTCGCCTTTGGGGCCGAAGCTCCAGCGGGTCGCGCCAATGTCGTGACCGAGTGTGTAGCCCAGACACTGATGGTTCTGAAGTTCGACGACAGTATGAGGTGTGCCATGCCGTTCGAGATAGGATGGGGCGGCACAGACCACGAAATCTATCTGAGCCAGCGGGCGCGAGCGTAATGCGCTTGACGGCATTCGCCCGATACGGAGGGTCAGGTCCCATCCCTCCGTGATCGGATCAATCCTGCGGTCATCAAGTCCGAGTTCAACCGTAACGAGGGGGTGACGCTGGCTGAATTGCGGCATGATCGGGCCGACATGCCGGATGGCGAACGAGACCGGGGCATTCAGACGTAGAATGCCCCGCGGCTCCTGATTTTCGGCCGAGACTTCCTGCTCCATCTCTTCAAGATCCGTGAGGATCTTCTGCGCGCGGATCAGCAGCAGACGTCCCGGTTCTGTCAGAGAAAGTCTGCGGGTGCTGCGATGAAACAGCGAGATGCCAAGCCGACTTTCCAGAGCAGCGATGTGTTTCGTGACCATCGTCTGCGACAGGCCGAGCGCACGCGCAGTTCCGGAAAAGCTTCCCTGAGCCACAACCTTTGCAAACACCTGCATGCTGGTGAAACGATCGAGCATTTATCTCACACTCCTGGTGTCAGATCATTTTCCAAAATAGGGAATTATTCTTTCCCAGAGAGAGTGGCAACATCCGTTTTGCCGAATGATGAGGGAGGTCGTGAAGATGTCGCAGGAAAATCAGGAGAGCCGACAGCCTGTTCTTTTTCTGCCACATGGCGGTGGTCCATGTTTCTTCATGGAATGGGGAAACACATGGGACCGCATGGCCGTTTATCTTCGCTCTGTCAGTGGAACGCTTCCTCGTCGGCCGGACGCCATCATTGTCATGTCCGGGCATTGGGAAACGGACGAAATGCGTGTCGGCTCGGCACCTCATTCGTCACTCATCTACGACTATTACGGTTTTCCTCCTCACACCTATCAGCTTAAGTATCCCGTGCCGGGTGAGCCTGATGTCGCTGCGAAGGTGCTCGGTCTTCTGAGCGCTGCGGGTGTTTCCTGCGCCGCCGATCCGGAGCGCGGATTGGATCATGGGGTGTTCATTCCGTTCATGCTGGCCTTTCCGGATGCCAGTATCCCGGTTGTAGAAATTTCTCTTCCCAGAACGATGAACGCGGCAGATGTCTTGCAGCTTGGGCAGAGTCTGGAGCCTTTGCGGGGCGAAAACATCCTGCTGGTGGGCACGGGCATGACGTATCACAACATGCGTTATCTGATGCGGCCGGATGCTGTGTCAGATGCCCGGTCCGTCGCGTTTGATGCTTGGCTTCAGAGCGCGGTTGAAGCGTCTTCCGACCTTCGCAGAAGTCGTCTTATGGACTGGGAGCGTGCCCCCTTCGCACGGGACTGCCATCCTCAGCCGGAGCACCTCCTGCCGCTGATGTTTGCCGCCGGGGCCGCGGGAACTGATGCAGGGCATCGCGATTATAGCGACGTCATCATGGGAAAAGCCCTGTCCGGTTTTCGGTTTGGTTGACGCCTTTACCTTCATACATATGAAAGATCGCAAACTCATGAACACATATTTTCTCAAGAGCGTCGGCGCAGTATTCGCCGCGGCACTTCTGTCTTCCAGCGCTTTTGCCGCTACGCCTGCAAGTGTGCCTTCGGGCGCCTATTCGGTCGAAACCAGCCATACGCAGATCGGATTTTCCGTCCTGCATTTTGGTTTCACCTATTATTCCGGTCAGTTCTCCGGCGTTACGGGAACGCTCCAGCTTGATTCGACCCATCCCGATGCCTCACATCTAAACGTGACCATTCCGGTTTCAAGCGTCTCGACGACAAGCACGGTTCTGACGGACGAACTCAAAAACAGCGAATGGTTCGATGTTGCAAAATATCCGGAGGCAACGTTCGTCTCGACGCAGGTTCGCCAAACAGCTGCGGATGAAGCGCTGGTTACCGGGAATCTGACGCTGCATGGCGTGACGCACCCGGAAGTTCTGCACGTCCATTTCGTGGGAGCAGGCGTCAATCCGATGGACAAGGCCTATACGGTTGGTTTTCAGGCTCAGGCAACGATTCATCGGAGCGATTTCGGGGTGAAGAAATATGTCCCCTATGTTGGTGATGACGTGACCTTGACCATTGCCGGAGCGTTTGAAAAGACGGCAGCGAAGTAACGCGCAAAAAAAAACGGTCCATTTCCATGGGCCGTTTTTTGTTTCGTCTGTTCGGAATTCTCAGGAAGCCTTGCGGACTTTCCAGCCAGTTTCCTTGAGACAGAACCCCAGAACAATGGCAATTCCGATCCCGATGACCAGCGGCAGGAAAGCCGTATGGAACTGCTCCATCGTCTCCGGTGCAGTCTTGCCCATCAGGGCGGATACGAGCGGGGACATGATCCCGGTCGTCCCGAAAACAAGGAAGTTCATGACGCCTGCGGCCGTTCCCTTGACCTCTGGCGGATTGACTTCCTTCATCGAAGAGAACGGGATCATGGCGGCGCCCGATGCGATCCCCATGATCAGCGCCACAGAATAGTGCGGCAGAATCCCGACCGGGACGTAAAGCGCACAAAGCGACGCTGCCAGCAGGACCATCGCGCCCCCGATCAGAACGGGCTTGCGACGACCGATCTTGTCCGAAATCCATCCCAGCAGCGGGCAGCCGATAACCCATCCGATGGGAACCATTGAGACGTCCGTGGCTGCGAAACCCATCGTTGTGTGTTCGCCCTTACTGAGCATCAGAGCGCCCCAGCCCAGTGCGCCGATCGTCGTGGGTACGAACAGCAGACCGCCAGCAAGTCCTGCAATCCAGCTCTGCGGGTTGGAGAAGATAATTTTGAACGGATGCAGCAAGTTCGCAACGGACATGTCGCCGTGATGGTGGTCGCTGTCTCCGGTATCACGCGGCATGACAAAAAAGACGGCGACAGCCAGCAGTAGACCGATAACGCCGAAACCCAGCCAGACGGACTGCCAGGGGATATGGAAAGAACCGTGCGGATCAATCAGGATACGGGTTGGCTTGGAACCGAAAGCGGCGCCGGCCATGCCCATGCACTGCGTCAGTCCGACGAACAATGCCAGTGTCCGCGCTGGAAGATACCGCGCGGCAACGTAAGAAGCCCCCACGAAAGCACAGATCGCGCCAATGCCCTGAATGATGTAACCGCCAATCCCGGCGACCAGACTGCCCTGACCGAAAATCAGGCACCCGACGCCGGTTACGGCAATGAACATTGGCATGATCGCATGTGCGCCATACCGGTCCAGCAGCACGCCCACGGCAAGCGCCATCAGCGCGTAGACAATGTAATAGGACGCGATCATGAGGCCGAGATGGCTGTTGCCCCAAGCCTGCGTCAGTTCATCCTGCATGATCCCGGGAGCAGAGCGGATGGCATACTGATAGAAATAGAACAGCGCGCACAGAAACCACGACAGCACATAGAGTGGCTGAAGTTTCTGTGGTTGCGCCGGTGACGGGTTCAGGGGCTGGGAGGCCGCCTGAGGTGATGTGCCAGACATGAAATTCTCCAGTATGTCATGGATGGTCGGTCAGACCGGACAGCATGAGCGTGATAGGAATATTCGCCAGATATTATTGCTGGAACGGGTAGTAGCGGAATGTCACATACACCGTATGACCATAGGTCGTGGGATCGACAGCATGACCTGCGCCATCATTGCCTTTGAACGCGAACTTCCGGATATAGGTATACTGGAGACCTCCCATGACGCTGCCATAATGGCCGTCCAGAAAATGCCACCAACCGCCTGTCGTGAAAGCGGCAAGCGTTTTTGTCTGAGCGGAGCATGTTCCGAATTCGTATTCACACCCGGACAGGTTCAAATCTGTTGCGCCATAGCCGTGCTGAAGCCCGTCCGCGCCCAGATAAGTACGGCGTCCGGCGGTTTCTACACCTCCATAGGTGTAGAGCAGAACAGAACGCGCCGGATGGCCTACAAGGCCAAGCGAACCCATGATTTCCGGAACAGGACTGGGATTTCCGTTTTTATCGAATGTCGTGTCGGGGAGGAGGGTTGGTCCGTAACGTCCCACGCCCTGACCGGCCAAGACGTTGCCGGTCAGCTGTATTTTATCCGTTCCGAGCGGTACAGTCATTCCAGCTCCCACACCACCGCCGAACTGGGTGCTTTTATGGGTATGATTCTCGCCCGCAGGCTGGATTAGTCCACGGAACCATCGGCCCAGGCCGAAAACTTCGTAATGTCCGAAAGACGTATCAACAGCTGCTTTGAGAACGATGTCAGGCGCAGGATTGTAGCTGTACTGCGTATTGGGATTCAGCAGTACGCCACCTGCATTGGAGTAAAAGACACGCGGTCCGGCCAGACGACCATAGCTTGCGGGAAGCGTGCCACCTGAACTAAGGGAGTCTGAAAAAGCTACCGTTGCTTGAGGGTCCTCAACGGACAGTGCCAGCCAGTATTTCTGAGCCCAGTCTTTGGCGATCCGGACCTGCGGGACACGAGTGAAAGTAATTCCAGGGATCTGGTTATTATCCGTCACGGCAGGGAGCTGTTCCTGACGGGGAATGACACCCTTGGCGTAGTTGGTCGTCAGACTCCATGCCTGCCCCATAAGGACATGCAGCCCCCAGTCCTTTTCGGTGAATGTAAAGTAACCCTGACGCAAACGAGGTGTATAACCATTGATCTGCACGCTGTTGGTCGTACCACCAGACCCACCAAAGTCAGCTTCAACATACGCCTGAAGACGCACGGCTTTAGTCGGATTTGCTTCCAAAAGGGTGGAGAAACGTGTGAGCTGTGCCGAAAAACGCTCTTCGCTCAATCCGTGATTGGGGCTGTTCGCATAAGGAAAACCGTTCCACGCCGTTGCCGGCCCACTGGTAAGATTCGAGCTTCTCCAGATATTGGAGAAATCAATAAACCCGCCAAGGCGAACAGTCAGATTGCCGATTTGGAAAACAGGAGGAAGATGATCCACTTCCGTCTGCGTAATCGCGAGAGGGCTGGACGAGGTCAGATCTATGGACGTCCTGTGGGCTTCATTATGCTGGGTTCCCAACCACTGGAACAACGGCGGCGGTGTTTGGTGAGTGGCGGGGGGAACAGGATTATAAAGAACAGGGGTATTGGTTGCACTGGTTGGGGCAGAGCCTGTCGTTGAAACGGGCATAGCTCCGGTTGAGTGCGATGAAGGTGACATCCCTATGTGATTTGTTTCAAGCCCTACTATTGTCTTACGGGGTGCAAAAGCTGCTTTCGTGGTGCGAGAATGCGTTGTTTGTGAAGAGGTTTTGGTGTGTCGACGTTCCTCGATAGCCTGCAACCGGCCTTCTAGCATACGCATTTCGGCTTTGATGGCGGCTAGTTCCTGATCGTCAGCGCTTTGCGCGAATGCTGTCGGGGAACCTCCGATGAAAATGGCGGCACTCAATAGCAGTCTGCACCGTCTGGGCAGATGTTGCCCTACGATCTTCAGGCCACCAAAAGGAGACACACTTTATCCTTTCTGTAAATTCCAATGCGCGTAAATGTCCGGCTTTCGTAAAGATATCAGCTAAGACACTCACAGAAGATACTTACGCGGTCGCGGAAATTTAAATATTGATTCACATCAAAAAACTTATATTTTTTAAGAGATGCAAGTTATTTCCTAATTTCGTCTTTAGCGACCGATGCAGAAGATGGTCGCGGGAAACCTGGAATCGGGATGATATGCGTCCGAATGATGCGTTCGCGCGGATTGGTGGGGGATCACGAGAAGCGTGTCGACGTTGCAGAGGCCATAATCCACTTCCTGGGGAAGGCCTCATGCTCCGTCGAAACACTCACAGGAAGAACTTTAAAAAGCCCCGCAAAACAATAATTTATTTTTTGACAACGGGCTGCCGTGTAGTCCTGAGATGACTGATAAATTGATCATCAACTTGAAGGTGCCCCTTGACCAGATGGGCAGGCGTGAGGGCCAGCCAGTTGTTGAACGAAATATCTTTATACTGGCCAGTATGAAAAACATTAATGACCCGGACAGGCTCATCGCCAATGTTTTCGATGTAATGTGCCAAGGTTCTTGGGACATACCCGACATCTCCAGGAACAAAATCAAATGTTCTGGCATTGTCGACGGCATCAAATACTGTCATCCGGGCCTTCCCGGAAATATAATATTGCAATTCATCAGCATCCGGATGCCAGTGGATTTCCCGCATTCCGCCGGGTTCCAGATCGATAATCAAGGCAGCCAATGTCGTGACGCTAAAATTGCGCGAGTCAATAACCTGTGTAGCTCCGCCCGGATAAGCCGTAGGCGGCGTTGCGGAGGCGCGGAAAACATATTTGTCGGTAAAGTTTACAGCTCCCAGATCCTGACGCACCTGCTCAAGCGGAGGGGGAACTGGCTGACGGAAAATATATTTTTCATGCGCCGGAATATTGGCAAATGCAGCTTCGGGAACGCCAAAATTTTTCGCCAGAACTTCGCGAGGAATATGAGCAAATAATTCGGTGACCAAGAGTGTTTGATTTTCCGAAAAATTACCATCGTTGAAGACGAGAACAAACTCAGTGCCTTCCTCCAAGCCTTGAATGGCATGTGGGAAGCCTGCGGGAGCAAACCACAAATCACCCGGCTCCAGATCTTCAATCAGTGTCTGGCGCTGATCATCCATGAGGTAGAAGCGAACTTTCCCTTTAAGAACGTAAGCCCATTCTGCCTCTTTGTGCCAATGCATTTCACGCACGACACCGGGGGGAAGGCGCATATTAACGATGGCAAGTTCCTTGAGTGCTCCCATCTCGCGACAGGTGACTTCTCGTGCCCATCCACCGTCTTCAAGACGGTTATGCGCC
The DNA here is from genome assembly GCF_018256135.1 of Gluconobacter sp. Dm-74. NCBI lineage: Bacteria > Pseudomonadati > Pseudomonadota > Alphaproteobacteria > Acetobacterales > Acetobacteraceae > Gluconobacter > Gluconobacter sp. Dm-74. Next base: position 36,092 of record NZ_JAERLX010000008.1, read on the forward strand.
ATCGCGAAAGGAAATTTCAGATTGGGAATGCCGCCCTTATCTGTTGCCGGAGGCAAAAAAATATCCGGGTTTTGCTGTTCAATTTCCGGATTACGGGGGCCAACGATATCAGCTCCCTTAGAGCCCATAATTGGTTGGTTCAAACTTTCCATTTGTAAGCACCTTGGTTTGAAGAAGAATTGAGAAAACTTTAACGCAATGTTCGCTTAAACGAATGTGGCACCAGTTCTTGGGTCTGGGCTTGATTTATCTTTTCTTGAAAAAAGAGTAATCAACAGAAGCGAAATGATCGTAATTATTAATGATGTATTATTTCCAATGTATTTATCGCAGAAAAATCCAAGAGCTCCGCCGATGGCAAAACCAAACAGAACGAAGAAGAATATCCCTGCCCACATCAGGTTGGACTCCCCATTAATTCCATTTTTTTTAAAAAAGCTCTGAGCCATAAAGTTAAAAGCCATTTGTACTACAAAGGTAACGGCCACGTTTCCATAAAGCATTCCATGATCTTTGTGGAATGCATTCCCCTGCATTCCTGCAACGAAACTAATGGCTACAGCCAGAAAAGCTAAGGGGATTGTGTTTGTGAATGCTAATAATGTGATTATGGACAGTAAAATACATTCAGACCATAGAACAATATTTGAAAAATTACGACCTTCTTTGATTAGGGTTGTCATCAAGACACCGCACACAGCAGATCCCAAACCAAAAGCAATAACGGAACTGAATGCAAACCAGAATGCAATCCAGTCCCCTTCTACCAAGCGGTAACCAACCTGTATGACATTACCTGATTGAACTGTGGCGAAGGTTTGTGCATGGAAGAAAGTCCATGCGTTCATCAGTCCTGCACAAAATGCGAGACTAAAGCCTACTCTCCGCTCTTCCATGAGAGGGAAAACATTTGTTTGAGTGGAGTTCTTTGCAGCTAACTCTACCATTTCACCTCCTCTTTTAATCAAGGGATATCGGGGAATATCAATGGATATTTTTTTAAATTAAGAAAGTATTAATTATTAAAAATATTATACATATTCCTTCTGTATCCTACGAAGAACGTCAACAATATTGATGGGTTTCATCAGGATATTTAATATTGTGATCTGGGGTATTCGGTTTTGATTTGTGTTTGAATTTTATGAAAGGTTCGCGATGAGCGCCCTGTCGTTGATAATGACGCTCAGAAACGCTCAAGAATTCGAGAGGTATCCGTGAGTTAATTTATTAATACTTTTGAATTTCGGCGTTAATTTTATTTGTGATGGAGATATTATTTATCTCTCCATCACGGATTTTTATGAAAATAAGATTATGTGAACTTTAATATTGCTCGGTATGATATTATTTTTGTAATTTTAAGTAATGTTATTTAAAGTTATATTTATTTGTTCTTGTTTTTCTTATTCTTTGAGCGTTTTTCTTTGGCTGCTTTCTGAGATGGAGCAGATGTTCCACCCTTGGCGCGTTCAATGACGAACTTTGCGTAATCGTCCATATCGCCGTCGAAAGGCACGATCTGGTTGTCCGCAGCCAGCCAGAGACGGTCCGCGACCAGTTCCATGAGCGAACGGTCATGGGTGATGAGAATGACTGCGCCCTCGTAGCTGTTCAGGGCGTCCAGCAGGGCGCGGCGACTGTCGATGTCCAAATGGTTGGTTGGTTCATCAAGGATCAGCAGGTGTGGAGCAGCCATGGCCACCATGTTCAGCAGCAGGCGGGCACGTTCACCGCCAGACAGGGCTTCAACCTTGGTACCCTGTTTTTCGAAGTGGATGCCGAATTGGGCCAGACGGGAGCGGTGAGACTGATCGCTGTCTGTCGGGCGGGCCTCACGCATGATGTCGAGTGGGGTCTGTTCGGGGTCGAGCGCCTCGATCTGGTGCTGATGGAACCAGCCCACCTCAATGCGGGGAGAGCGCGAGACTTCACCAGAGCGGACTTCAAGGGCACCTGCGATCATCTTCGCGAAAGTGGATTTGCCGGCACCGTTAACGCCTAACAGACCGATGCGATCATCCACGTCCAGTCTGAGGTTCAGGTCACGCAGGATGGCGGGGTCGTCTCCGTAGCCGACCTCGACGTTTTCTAGCCGGATCAAAGGCGGTGCGAGTGGGCGGGCAGGAGATGGGAGAAGAAATGGTGAGACGGAGGCTTCGATCGTGGTTTCGATAGGAGCCAGTTTGGCGAGGCGCTTGACGCGGCTCTGGGCCTGAGCAGCCTTTGCGGCGGACGCTTTGAAGCGGTCTACAAAGGATTGAAGATGCGCGCGTTCTGCTTCCTGTTTGGCGCGCGTGGCGCTTTGCAGGCGGATCTTTTCGGCACGTTGACGTTCGAAATCGTCGTAGCCGCCGGTGTAGAGTTCCAGTTTACCTTCCGTGACATGCAGGGTGAAGTCTACGGAATTGTTCAGGAGTTCGCGGTCGTGGCTGATGATGAGCGCGGAATGGGGATAGCGGGCGAGGCGCGCTTCCAGCCATAAAGCGCCTTCGAGATCGAGATAGTTCGTCGGCTCATCGAGCAGCAGCAGGTCGGGTTCGGCAAAGAGGGCAGCGGCGAGGGCTACACGCATCCGCCAGCCACCGGAGAACTCGGCCATCGGACGGTCGAGGTCTGCCGTGGAGAAGCCTAGACCATTCAGGATTTCTGCCGCGCGGGAGGGCGCACTGTCCGCATCGATTTCGATCAGGCGCATCCAGATATCGCCCATCCGCTCAGGATCGGCTGTTTCCAGCTCTGCCATGAGGGTCGCGCGTTCCGTATCGGCTGCGAGGATCGTATCGATCAGGCTGATGGGGGTGGCGGGATGTTCCTGATCCACTGTTGCGACACGGGCAGCACGTGGGATGACGATTTCGCCAGAATCCGGCTGAAGCTCGCCTTTGATGAGTTTGAAAAGCGTGGATTTTCCGACGCCATTCCGGCCAACCAGCGAAACCTTGGATGGGTTGGGAAGGTTCGCGCTTGCACGATTGAAGAACTGTCGTCCCCAGGCGTTGAAGACAAGGTTTTCGATCTGAAGCATGGGGCAGGATGGTCCGGTGGCGGGTAAAACAAGAGAGCCACGTCTATAGCAGTTTTACCGCCCCGGACAGGGACGAGGCGGATCTTTTCCGCCTCGTTGGAGTGTTAGTGAGTGTGAGTGGCAAGCCAGTCGTGGATCTGGCTCTGGGCTGCCTGAACGGCTTCTTTGCGAGCTGAAACGGCATTGACTGCATGGGCCGTGGCGATTTTTGCACCGGTTGTCATACTGGAAGACGGGTCTTTCTGCAGTTCGGCGAGAATATCCGGATTGTTGGAATGGGCTGCGATGGCTGGCAGGAACCCGTCCTGTGACCAAGGGGCGAGATGTGTACGGATTTCGGCTTCATGTTGGCGAACGAGCTTCCAGACGAGGTCCGGGTTTTCGCTGGCAGAGGCGATTGATGACAGGGCCATGGAAATACGACCATTCGGGATAGCGCCGCTATAGGCCAGTTCAACATTGCGACGGATCAGATCAGGGTCTGTTGCGTTTGCAAGAGCCTGAAACAGACGGAGCTTGACTTCCGTAGCCTGCGTATCGCGGACTTTCTTGGCCATGATATCATAGGTTGCGGCATCGGCATGCTTCATCGCCAGAGCCGAGACCGTGCCGACCAGATCCGGGTGCAGGGAGGACGGGTTTTTCAGCCATGCCGCAAACCGTCGCTTGGCTTCGGCCAGCACTGCCGGATCGTTGAAGTTCCCCAGAGCCGAAATTACGGACGGACGGAGCATGGTGTCCAGCACGCTTTCATGCGGCTTCTGGTCCCAGCCCAGACGCTTCAGCACAGGGGCGAGACGGCTGCGGGCATAGGCCTGGAATGCGGCGCGATCCGGGCTGTTGATTTCATAGGTATCAAGCGTTTCCAGCTTGCCAATGATTTCCTCAAGCGTGGCGATGTCGCTCTCATGCGCCGCCGTCAGCCGGTCCACGAGATCGAAATAAGAAGACAGGTTGCCATGACCGGCCCGGAACTGGGCAAACTGGTCGCCAAGAATATTGGCGCGATCCACCGGTGCAAATTTCGAAATCGAGGCGGCGATAGGTGCGAAGGCGACGTCGTCGTAATGCACGCGGTAATAGCCGCTCTCGCCCAGATCGAGCTTGAGAGGAGCGTTGCAGCGGGGCAGGGTGAAGGTTACGGGTTCAGCGCCGAGGACCAGCTTTTTGGTCTTAAGTCCCGGACCGCCCGCGACAACCGGAATGTTCCAGGTCAGGGCTTTCGCATTGGGATCGTGGATCGTGAAACGGCTCTGCGTCAGGGTGTAAGTTGTCTGGCCGTTCTGGCAGACCGCCGCGACATTGACCTGCGGGATGCCGGGCTGTTCTGTGAAGCTGCGTGCGACCTTACCGACATCCTGACCTGAGGCCTGTGACAGGGCGTTCCAGAGGTCCTGACTGGTGGCATTTCCGTAAGCATGGGCCTTCATGTAGGCGCGCATTCCGTCACGGAAATGGTCTTCGCCAAGCCAGCCTTCCATCATGCGGATGACAAGTTCGCCCTTGCCGTAGCTGATGCCGTCAAAGGCAGAGTTGGCTTCGCTGACATTGTGGATGGTCTGCTGGATCGGATGGGTGGTGGACAGGGCGTCCGTGGCCATCGTGCTTTCACGGGTTTCGTGCTGGCGCGGCCAGATGTCCCATTCCGGGTTCATCTTGTCCGTCGCCTTGATTTCCATCCACGACGCAAAGCCTTCGTTCAGCCAGATATTGTCCCACCAGCCCATGGTCACCAGATCGCCGGACCACTGATGCGCCATTTCGTGTGCGACAACTTCATAGATCAGTTCGCGAGTGCGGGGTGTGCTGTTCTTCGGGTCGAACAGAAGGACGTTGTCGATATAGGTTAGCGCGCCCCAGTTCTCCATCGCGCCGGCCTGATAGTTGCCGGGGATGGCCAGCATGTCCATTTTCGGCAGTGGGTATTTGATGCCGAAATAGTCGTTGTAATAGGGCAGGATCTTTTCGGCAGCGCCCAGAGCGTAGGTGCCCTGATTTTCAAGGCCGGTCGGTGCAAAGACGCGGAGAGGTGTGCCGTCTGCCTTGCCATCGACGGAGGCCATGTCGCCCGCCACCAGTGCCAGCAGATAGCTCGACATGCGCGGGGTCGCGGTGAAGGAGACGCGCTTTGTCTTTTCATCCTGCTGCGTCGTGCCGATGATCGGCATGTTGCTCACGGCGGCATATTCAAACGGGAGCGTCACGTTCAGCTGATATGTGGCCTTGAAGGCCGGTTCATCCCATCCGGGGAACATGCGGCGGGCATCGGCGACTTCGAACTGTGTGACAAGCATCCGCTGAGGCTTGCCCTTGGGGTCTGTATAGTCGTCAACGTAAATGCCGTTGGGCGTCTTCAGGATCGGACCGGAATACTTGATGGCCAGTGTATGGACCCCAGCCGGAACGGGGGCAGGGAAGTGCAATGTGACCGTCTCTGCGGCGTCGTCCTGATGGATGACGGCTTTCTCGGAGTTGTCGAGCAGGGCGCTCGCCAGTTTGAGACCCGCCTGATTGAGCGTGATATCCGCAGTCGGGGTCTGCACTTCGATCCGGATGATTTCGTCACCCTGGAGGGTCAGATGATCCATGTCGGTCGTCAGGTCGATGACATAATCTGTCGGCACAACAGTTTTGGGAAGTTGCCCCGGTGTCGTGGCAAAGGAGAAGGTTCCTTCGGCATGTGCTGCAACCGTGAAGGGCAGCCCTGCCAGAAGGGTGGTAAGAACCAGAAGGCGACGCATGAGTGCAGCTCCTTAAAATCAGTCGGACGGAAGAACGGATCAGGCCGTTCGTTTTTGTTACAGTTACGGTGGCATACCCCTGTCATGCTGGAAAGTGGCGTCCCCTTAAAACCTTGTCATCTGCCGGACGAAGGGATCTCTTGACAGATTGGGGGCGGAGGGGCTTTTTTCCTGTCTGAAGGCAATGGATTCTGCCTGACCATTCATGGTCGAACCGCTTCGTCCGGAAGCTGATGATTCCTGTCCAGCGCCCTCTGCGGCACAAGACAGGAGACATGCGTCCGCCATGAACGACGTTCAAAATCAGTTCCGTTTTTCCGATATTTTTGATTATTGCCGGATGGGTGCTGTCCTCATAATGCTGTCCGTGTGTATCGGCAGCGTCTGCGCCCTGTTTCTGTGGCTTCTGGATGTCGTAACTGCTTGCAGAATCGCTCATCCGGTTCTGCTGTTCGGCCTTCCTCTGGCGGGGGTGGCGGTCGGGCTATGGTATTTTTGGTTCGGACGGGATGTGGAAGGCGGGGCGAACCTGATCGTGGACGAAATCCACGAGCCGGGGGCCGGGGTTCAACTCCGAATGGCGCCCTTCGTGCTGATCGCGACGGTTGTGAGCCATCTTTTCGGCGCGTCTGTCGGGCGGGAAGGAACGGCCATACAGGTTGGAGGCAGTCTGGCGAGTGCGACGGCGCGGCTGTTCAGACTTCGCTCTTCAGAACGCTGCGCCCTGCTGGTTTGTGGCATTGCCGCCGGGTTTGGTTCCGTCTTCGGAACCCCCGTTGCAGGAGCGGTTTTCGCTCTGGAAGTTCTGACTGTGGGCAGGCTCAACTATCGGTTTCTTTTGCCCGCAGCCATGTCTTCCATCATTGCGGACTGGTCCTGTCGCGCCTGGGGAGTGCATCACGTTTTCTACCCTCTGATGTTTCAGGGAACACTGAGTGCCGACGGTATGCTCTGGCACGTCAATCCTGTGCTGGCTGCGAAGGTTGCCGGTGCGGCTGTTGTTTTTGGTCTCCTGAGTTGGATTTTTGCCGAGAGCGTGCATCGTCTGGCGGCAGTTATGAAAACAGTCTGTCCGAGATCATGGCTGCGCCCGGCGATTGGTGGGATTGCGACCATTCTTCTGGTGATGGTCGTTGGGAATAGGGATTATCTTGGGCTGGGCGTTCTTCCTGCAGAACCCGGTGGAGCGTCCATTGTCAGCTTTTTCGGGCCTGCATTCTATCCCTGGTCCTGGTTCTGGAAACTCGTTTTTACGGTCACCGTTCTGGCGAGTGGGTTCAAGGGCGGGGAAGTCACGCCACTGTTTTTTCTGGGTGCCGCCTCGGGCAATGCTCTGGCCCATGCGCTGCACATGCCGGTGGACCTGCTCGCCGCTGTGGGGTTCGTGTCGGTCTTTGCCGGGGCTGCGAACACGCCTCTGGCCTGTACCCTGATGGGGGTGGAGCTGTTTGGTGCCGCGGATATCGCCTATTTCGCGATCGGATGTTTCGTGGCCTGCGCTTTTTCGGGAAAGACCGGCATTTACCTCTCACAGCGTGTCGGAACCATGACGCTGCGAGAGGCTCGGAGCAGAAACTGATCGTTTGTCTATGCCTTGCGTGACTGCCGCGTGAGGGCCATGAAAAGAGCTGCGACCCAACCGATGATCGTCCAGCCCAGCAGGACCGCCACCATCGCGATTTTTCGCTGATCGACAGTGTCGCGTTTGTACGCAATCAGGATCGGGAGAAGATAAAGAACCAGCCCGAGACCTAAGAGGATAGGAAATAGGGAGCCGGATTTGGTTGATTTGTCAGAAACGGCGGTATCGGAATCCGTTGTCGTGGGCTGGGCAACGGCGGATGACGAAGACACCGGCTTCTGGGGGGCGGATCCCGTCGGCGGGGGCGGTACGTTAGTCGAACCGCGATCTTCTCGAACCGAAGCAGCCTGTTCCGGCGTTATGTAGCCGGTCTGGACAAGAAAGGCCGAGAGGGCCTCGGGCAATGGAAGCAGTTCTTTTTCTTTGGCAGAACAGCCATGACCATTCTGTTTTTCTGCGGCGGGTTTGAGATCACATAAAGACAGGCCAGATCCGGCTTCTTTTGTGGATTGTGCATGAGCCAGCATATCGCGCCACCCTTCGGAGAATTTGCCTAGATTGGCCATGGTCGCGACCTCATAGGCCAGAAAGCCATTTGGCTCGAAACGGCCGGATCGTGTCCAGTTGCGGCGTCTGTCAGCCAGATCTTTGGCAAGATAGTCCCGATAGACCGGATCGCGTGTCACATTTTCCAGAACACCGTCGTGATAACGCGAAATCACAATAGGTGATTCAGAACCGGCATGGGAGGCGAAAGTATAGAGGAAGGACTGATCGAAGGTCAGGATTTCCTGCTGTCCATTTCCGATGATATCCACGATCTGCGGCTCACCATCACCGTCCATCGTTCCCAGTTCGAGGTGCTGCCATTGCCCTTTGGAACGCAGATCGAAAATGGACGTAAGGGAGCAGCAATGCGCACCCCCCGTATAAGCCGAGACCATGACTTGTGGGAAAGGGGTCGACGCGTCCAGCTGTCTAAAAGACATTCTGAGCTGCGCCATGCCGTCATCTTCCGTCCCATAGGGTGTCAGGGGAAAAGAAGATGCCTGTGCCTGCGTATCTCCGGGCGTGCGGAGTGTCAGGAAAGCCATGCTGCAAGGAGACGTCGGACTGGAATCCATATCGCCCCAGACGATCGGCACATTGCATTTTGTCGTGCGTCTGACGTCCAGCGACGCGACAACGCCCCGTGCAGAAAGCGTGACATGAGATCCCTTTTCCAACTCGGCGTGAGCGAGCGGTAGGATTTCTGGCGGCGCTGCTTTCGCTGGAGGTAAAGTTCCGGTTAACACGGAACTTACCAAGGCGCTTGCGAGAAGCCGGAAAGTCGTGACCGCGGGTCGTTTTCTTTTCGTATCATGCAATGTTTTGTCATCTCCGCAGTCGGGTAGTTCTGAAGTATCGCTAATAACGCTCTCAAACATTGGCAGTTTTTACCAAGCGTTTCCTCAACAGCAAGGAAACGTGATCAGTCATAAAAGAAATAACAAGAACCTGTTGCTGAAGACAGCTTTCTCAATCCGGTTTCAGGCGTCTGGATGAGTCTCCTTTTCCGGAGATGGGGATGGTAAAGATGTCGATCAGAACACAAATGTTTAGACTTCGGGCCTCACTTGCATCGGTGTCCTCTTATCTCCCCGGCGCGCCGAAAGAGGGCGCGCATTCGCGAAGCTGCTGGGCGGATGAAAATCCCATTCGGGCAGATCTGTTCGGGCAGGACCGGATGCGGACGCATGCTCACAGTCTGGCGGTCTCCCATGCCAAGACCGTGTTTGGTACTCGTGGCAGCCCGCTGATTACTCGCCTGAACGATAATGCGCGGGTGTTGCAGGACGCCAATATTGTCCTGTCCCACGCATCGGAGCAGGGAAAACAGCTGACGCCAGCCGCTGAATGGCTGATCGACAACTATTATCTGATGGATATGCAAATTCAGACCATCAAGGTTGAGCTCCCTGTCGGATATTACCGTGACCTCCCCAAACTGGTAGATGGCGCGTTTGCCGGACTACCCCGCGTTTTCGAAATCGCATGGGCGCTGGTGGCGCATACGGACAGTCATATCAGCTCAGAAACGATCCGCGAGTTTCTGGAAACCTACCAACAGACCCAGCCGCTGCTGATCCGGGAACTCTGGGCCGTTCCGATCAATATTCGGATCGTTCTGATTGAAAACCTGCGGCGTATTTCACAAAAAATCAGCGCTGACCTGAAGGCGCGGGAGAGGGCCGATACTCTTGTTGATGCGCTGACGGAAAACGGGGGCGTCAATGGTCCGCAGACCATGCAGCTTCTCGCCGGGGTTGAGATCCGCACGCTCTCGCGCGCTTTTCTTGTTCAGTTCGCGCATCGTCTGCGTGGGCATGATCCGCAGAAAGACCCGGCTTTTCTGTGGCTAGATGGCGTACTTCAGGAAAAAGGAACGGATCTGGAGACGCTCGTTCATGAGGAAATGCAGGAACAGGGCGGCCTGAACGCGACAATCCGCAATATTATCAACAGTATCCGGCTGATGACGACGACCGACTGGAACGATCTGGTCGAAGATGTCAGTCTTGTCAGCAGAATATTGGCGGCTCATGGCGAATTTGCCGGCATGGATCTGACGACGCGTCACCTCTACTGCCGGGCTGTCGAAAAACTCGCTAAAGGATCGCGGTTTACAGAGTGCGATATTGCCAGTTTGGCAGTTGCAAAAGCGCAGAATGCCCGTGTCGAGCAATCTGCGGAGCCACGGCGTGCTGATCCCGGATATTATTTGATTGCGGAGGGACGTTCCGCTCTTGAGCAAGAACTGGGATTTCGCGCGCCGCTGCGGGTTCAGGTCGGGAAAATCAGTCGTCAGCTTGGCATTACCGGCTACAGTATTGCCGTTACGCTTTTGACACTTCTGCTGCTGGCAGCGTTTCTGTCGCTCATGAACGGTTATCTGCCGGGACGGGCATTCCTGCTTCTACTCGTTCTGGGATTCATCCCGGCATCCGATGCCGTGGTTTCCGGAATGAACCGTTTTCTGATGTGGGCTATTACGGTTTCAGAACTTCCGGCACTGGAACTCAAACAGGGTATTCCGGCCGAACTGAGGACGATGGTCGTAGTGCCGACCCTTCTGACGCACCGGCAGGCTGTCGGGGAAATGGTTGATCGGCTTGAAAAACATTATCTCGCCAGCCGGGATGGAGATATCTTTTTCGCGCTGCTGACGGACTGGACGGATTGGTCTTCCGAACACCGCGCAGGGGATGAAGACCTGCTGGAGCAGGCCGTACAGGGCATTGAGCGACTGAACCGGATCTATGGACGGACCGACGGGTCCGTTGATGGTGCTCCGAACCGTTTCCTGCTGCTCCATCGTCGTAGAAAATGGTCTGAAGGCGAAGGGAAATGGATTGGCTGGGAACGTAAGCGTGGCAAGCTGCATGAACTGAACCGTCTTCTGCGTGGGGCGCAGGATACGAGTTTCATGCCGCTTTCGGGGCAGCGGATTCCAGAAGGCGTGCGATATGTCGTAACGCTCGATAGCGACACGCGCCTGCCTTACGAAGTGGTCCGGCGTCTGGTCGGCAAACTGGCGCATCCTCTGAACAGGGCGAGTTTCGACCCGGAACGCGGGGCTGTCGTGGAGGGCTACGGCATCCTTCAACCACGTGTCACGCCTTCGCTGCCTAAGGCGCGAAGCAGCACACTGTTTCAAAGGGTTTTTTCCAGCCCGAACGGAATCGAGCCCTACACCGCCGCTGTGTCGGATCTGTATCAGGACATGTTTTCAGAAGGGTCGTTTGCCGGGAAAGGAATCTACGACATCGATGCCTTCGAGGCTGCGTTGGACGGACGGGTGCCTGAGGGAACGCTGCTGAGTCACGATCTGTTTGAAGGCGTCTTCGCCCGCGCCGGGCTTGTGACCGATATAGAGGTCATTGAAGAATTTCCGACGGACTATCTGGTTTCGGCATCCCGTCTGCACCGGTGGGCACGGGGGGACTGGCAGCTACTGCCATGGATTTTTTCATGGATGGGGTGGCTTCCGACGATCGGTAGACGCTCAACGCCCATGACGGGTATCGCGCGCTGGAAAATGCTGGATAACCTGCGGCGCAGTCTGTCCGCACCCATGGCCGTCGCGGCCCTGTTTGCAGGGTGGATGTTGGGAGGGCATGATGCGTTCGTCTGGACGATGTGCATTGTCGCAACCGTTGCCATTCCAGCCACTCTGCCGCTGCTGATTGACGCGTTTCGCTTTCGGCAGGGAGAGACGCTTGACAGTTATCTGGCTCTGCTCGGCACAGACCTGAAGCGGACTGTCCTGACCACTGCGCTCTGTCTGGTGTTTCTGGCGGATCAGGCCTGCCTGATGGGCGATGCGATCGTTCGAACGCTTGCAAGGGTGTTCGTCACGCGCAAGCATCTTCTGCAATGGGTAACGGCGGCGCAGGCTGCCGAGGCGCCGCGGGAAAGCCTGATGGGATATGTGCGCCAGATGGGAGGAGCCATCCTTCTCGGCGCTTTTGCCTTTGTTCTGATGCCTCTGATGGCGCCCCTTGTGTGGCTTGTGATGCTGCCATTTGCCTGTGTCTGGATGCTGTCGCCGGTCTTCGCGTGGAAGGCGAGCCAGTACAGTGTTTCTGCCCGCAGGCTTGAGGCAACAGCGGACGAGACGGCTGTTTTGCGCCTTCAAGGGCGGAGGACATGGAAGTATTTCGAAACCTTCGTCACGGAATCGGATCATTTCCTCCCGCCTGACAATTTTCAGGAAGAGCCCGCCGCCCTGCTCGCACGCAGAACGTCGCCCACGAATATGGGACTGTATCTCCTGTGCGTTGTTGCCGCGCATGATTTTGGCTGGATCGGCATGGCGGAAGCCGTGGAGCGGGTGCAAGAAACGCTTGCGACGATGGCACGCCTGCCAAAGTATCGCGGCCATTTCTATAACTGGTACAGCACGGAAGACCTTTCCGTTCTTGCGCCAGTGTATGTCTCGACCGTGGATAGCGGCAATCTGGCGGGCCATCTGATCACGCTGGGCCGGACCTTTATGGAATGGGAGCATAAGGGCCGTTCGCCTGACGGCTGGAGGCAGGGTGTTCAGGACGCTCTGGCTCTGGCGCAGGAGGAACTGGCGGCTAGTGGCAATGCCTTGCGCACGAGCGGCATCGCGCAGGATATCCGGTCGCTATCGCATGAGTTGCTGGAAAATGCTGCCGGTCAGATTTTCGTCGAACAAAGGCTGATGGCTCTTGTCGCGCGTGCGGGAGAAGCAGTGCAGTCCCTGAACGGGACAAGGGGACAGAAAACGGCTGACAGGGATATCATTCTGGCAGGAGGGGCCGAGAGTGTCCTGTTCTGGTTGCAGGCTGCCCAGAATGCTATTCGCAGTGATCAGAGAGACGGCGCCGTTGGACTGCAGACAGCCAGACTATTACGGGAACTGGCCGAGCAGGCCCGGACCATGGCGCTTGATATGGAGTTCGGCTTCCTTCGCAACCGTGAGCGCGGGCTGCTGTCGATTGGGTATGTCGTCAATGACGGCGTTCTGGACGACAACTGCTACGATCTGCTCGCGTCCGAAGCGCGGCTTGCTTCGTTCTTTGCGATTGCGAAAGGCGATGTTCCTGCCCGGGACTGGTTCCGGCTGGGACGGCCTGTTGCCGCCGTCGCGCGGGGTGAGGCGCTTGTGTCGTGGTCGGGCTCCATGTTCGAATATCTTATGCCATCTCTGGTTATGGCAGCGCCGTTCGACAGTCTGCTGGAAGGGACCAGCCGACAGATCGTCAGGCGTCAGATCGAATATGGACAGGCGCGCGAGACGCCCTGGGGCATCTCGGAATCGGCCTACAACGCACGGGATCTGGACTATAATTACCAGTATTCCAACTTCGGCGTGCCGGGTCTCGGGATGAAGCGGGGCCTTGCCCAGAACCTCGTGATCGCGCCCTATGCAACGGCGTTGGCCACTATGGTGAATGCCCGCAAGGCCGTTGCGAATTTTGCCCGTCTGGAAGCCCTCGGAGCACAAGGAGCGTTCGGGTTCTACGAGGCTCTGGACTACACGAAAGAACGCCTGCGGCCCGGAGAAAATCCTGCAATCATCCGGTCTTACATGGCGCATCATCAGGGCATGTCCATTCTGGCGTTTGCCGATACCATTCTGGATGGAATCATGCGCAGGCGGTTTCATGCTGAGCCTATGATGGGGGCCGCCGAACTTCTGCTTCAGGAACGCGCGCCGATCGGCGGGGCCATAACGCGCCCGCTGAAGGAAGAGAAACTGCTCCCGCCACCGGCCTCTACGGGACAGGCTCCCGGTGGGCGTCAGATCACGCTGGATGTGGATGCGCCTCCCGTCACGCATCTTCTCTCCAATGGCCACTATAGCGTCATGCTGACCGCTGCAGGTTCCGGCTACAGTCGCTGGAACGGGCAGGCGGTAACGCGCTGGCGTGAGGATGGGACGCTCGATAACTGGGGATCGTATGTCTATCTGCGGGATATCGGACGCGGCCGTGTGTGGTCCGCCGGTTTTCAGCCCTGCGGGGTTCCGGCGGATCAGTGCAGCGTCGAATTCCGCGAGGACCGTGCCACCTATCTGCGGCAGGATGGCGAACTGACGACGACGATGGATGTGCTGGTTTCTGCGGAGGACGATGCGGAACTGCGTCGTGTTTCCGTCAGGAATACAGGTCTGGCGACTGTCGAGATCGAAGTGACGTCCTATATCGAACTGGCGCTGTGCCCGCCTGAGACGGACCTTGCCCATCCCGCTTTCGCCCGGATGTTCGTGCAGACGGAATATCTTCCCTCGCAGCGCGCTATTATCGCCACGCGCCGTCGTCGCAGTCCGGGGGAGCAGGAAATCTGGGCTGCCTGTCTGGTGGTCGGAGGTGGAGCCCTCTCCATCGAGACGGACCGCGCACGGTTTGTGGGCCGGGGTCGCGATCTTCGGGCCCCTCTTGCATTGCAGGGAGGTTCTGAACTTTCGGGCAGTACCGGTACAGTGCTGGATGCGGCCTTCGCTGTGCGGTGCAGGCTGGCGGTCCCGCCACGGACCACCCGTCGGGTATCGTTCTGGACGATCGTGGCCTCGACGCGGGCGGCGCTGATGGACAGCATCGAGCGGCATCAGGATGCAGCAGATCTCGACCGTGCTCTGACGCTGGCCTGGACACATGCACAGGTTCAGTTGCGGCATCTGGATATCCGCCCCACTCAGGCAGATCTGTTTCAGAAGCTGGCAGGGTTCCTGCTTTATGCAGGCCCGACATTACGGGCCTCTCCTGAGCGGATCAAAAGAGGAGCGGGGCGGCAGACCGATCTCTGGGGGCAGGGTCTGTCGGGCGATCTGCCGATCCTGCTGCTTATTGTGAGTGAAAGCGAAGACTTTGAGTTGGCCCGTACGGTGCTCAGGGCGCAGGAATATTTCCGGATCAAGGCTCTGGCCGTGGATGTGGTCATCCTGAACGAACATCCGACGTCTTATGCGCAGGATCTTCAGCAGGCGCTCGAAACGCTCGTCAGATCGTCCTCGGTGGGCGGCGGGGCTGGGGGCGTCCATCTGCTGCGGGGCAGCCTGATGTCCGGTGTGGTGAAGGAGCTTCTGTTCTCGGCTGCGCGTGTGGTCCTCCCCGGAAAGGGAGGGAGCCTGCAATACCAGATCACCCGTGCGGAAACGATCCGGCAGGACAGGGCGGGTTTGGGGAAGGAAACGTTCTTCCGGCCTTACAGGGCTACGGGCGAGGCTCCAGCCCTCCCGGAACTTGAACTTTCAAACGGATATGGAGGATTTACGGCGGAGGGGACGGAATATGCCGTGATTCTGCAGGGACGTCGCACCACGCCGGCGCCATGGATCAACGTGATCTCAAACCCACACTTCGGTTTTCAGGTCTCAGCAGAAGGAAGCAGCTATACTTGGTCCGAAAACAGCCGTGAGAACCAGCTGACGCCCTGGAGCAACGACCCTGTCAGCAATCCGCCGGGAGAGGCTTTTTATCTGTGCGATGAGGAGAGCCGGGTTTTTTGGTCGCCCGTGGCGGCAGTCTGCCTTGATGAAACGGCGGTTCATGTTGCGTATCACGGTCGCGGTTATAGTCGGTTCGAGCGTGTCGCGGACGGCATTGCGACATCGCTAATGCAGTATGTGCCACGGGAAGACCCGATCAGGATTTCAAGGCTGCGTCTGGTGAACCAGACTTCCCGGACCCGGACTCTGCGGGCGACGGCCTATGTGGAATGGGTTCTCGGGCGCTCACGGATGTCGGCGGCACCCTTTGTGTTCTCGGAAACCGATGCTGAAACCGGCGCCCTATTCGCGCGGAATGTATGGGGAGATACGTTCGGCGATCGTGTGGCATTTGCAGATTTCGGAGGACGTCAGACCTCCTTCATGGATGATCGGACGGCATTTCTTGGACGTTACGGAAATCTGTCTGCGCCTCGGGCGATCGTCCGGGGAGCCGAGCTTCCGGGTCTTGTTGGCGCGGGCGTCGATCCTTGCGCGGCTTTGCAGACGATCATCACTCTAGCGCCGGGTGAGGAGACGGACATCGTCTTCCTTCTGGGGCAGGGACAGAATGCCGAGCACGCCCGCAAACTGATTGCGCAATACCGGGTCGCGGATCTCGATGATGTTTTGGAGGAGGTGAAACAGGGCTGGCGTTCTGTTACGGACGCACTTCAGGTCCGCACTCCGGATCGGGCCATGGACATCATGCTCAACGGGTGGTTGCTGTATCAGTCCCTGTCGAGCCGCATCTGGTCGCGGGCCGGGTTCTATCAGGCGAGCGGTGCGTACGGGTTCCGTGATCAGCTTCAGGACGGGATGTCGCTTGTAACCTCCGCGCCTGAACTGGTCCGGGAGCATCTGCTGCGCGCGGCATCGCGTCAGTTTGTGGAGGGCGATGTTCAGCACTGGTGGCTGCCCCAGAAAGGCAATGGCGTGCGGACCCGCATTTCCGACGACTGCGCATGGCTGGCCTTTACGGTGGCGCAGTATGTGCGGGTTAGCGGCGATCGAAGCGTTCTGGATGAGGAGTTGTCTTTCCTCGATGCTCCGGTTTTGACGAATGACGAGCATGAACGCTTCCTTCAGCCGTCAATGACGGAACAGCGGGCTTCGCTTTACGAACATTGTGCTTTAGCGCTCGACCACAGTCTGACATGGGGCGCTCATGGCCTGCCTCTCATGGGCACCGGCGACTGGAATGACGGGATGAATCGTGTCGGCGAAGCCGGTCGGGGAGAAAGCGTGTGGCTTGGTTGGTTCCTGTCCTCGGCGCTGAAAGCGTTTATCCCCCATGCGGAAGCGCGGGGCGATCAGAGCCGTCTGGAGAAATGGAACCGAGCGCTTGAGGAACTCAAGACCGGGCTGGAGAACGCCTGGGACGGGGAGTGGTACTGCCGGGCCTATTTTGATGACGGGTCGCCGCTGGGCAGTCATCTCAACAGGGAAGGGCGGATTGATGCGATTGCGCAGTCTTGGGCCGTGATTTCAGGGATCGGAGATCCTGAGCGTGCCCGTCTCGCCATGCAGGCAGTGCGGGAGCAGCTTGTGCGGCTGGACGACGGCATCATCATGGTTCTGACCCCGCCCTTCGATAAATCCGAACCTGACCCCGGCTATATTCGCGGCTATCCGCCCGGTGTTCGGGAAAATGGCGGACAATACACCCATGCGGCGCTCTGGACCGTCATGGCAACGGCCCTGCTGGGAGACGGCGCTACGGCCCATGCGATGTTTGCCACCATCAACCCGGTCCATCACGCCCGGAACGAGGCGGCAGCCGGGCGTTACAGGCTGGAGCCTTATGTTGTGGCGGCTGATGTTTATTCCGCAGCACCGCATGTCGGACGTGGCGGGTGGTCGTGGTATACGGGCTCTGCAGGATGGATGCAGCGTGTGGGAACGGAAGTTCTGCTCGGTGTGCGGATCGAAGACGGCAAACTGTTTCTTTCGCCCTGCATTCCGCCGAAATGGCCGGGCTTTGAAGTGGTTCTGCGCTGGAAGACAGCCACCTATCGGATTGAGGTGAGCAATCCGGATCGGATCAGCCGAGGGTCGTTGGAGATTCGGGAGAACGGGAAACTGTTTGGAGGTGAGGAGCCGGTCGTTCTGACAGATGACGGGGCTGTCCATCTGATTGAGGTTGTCATGAAAAGAAATTGAAAAATCAGTCAGTTGCGCGGAGCGTCCTGATCCATTAACACCGGCCGCTCCCGGAACTGACGTCATGAGACCGGCCGCTTTTGAAATATTTTCTGTCTCTTCCCATTCTCTCCCTGATGTTTTCCATGTCGGCCGGAGCGGAGACATGTCCGTCCCTGTTCGCAGAAGGGCAGCCTCCGGCCATTCTGAGGGAAACGGCGCGGATCGGCACGGTTCAGCTCTGTAATTCGGGATATGCCGTTCTTGTTTCGGAAGCGACCAAAGGGCCGCTCTGGTCAGCCGAGGATTTAACGGAAGAAAATCTGGAAATTGCGGATCGCACGCGGCGGCAGGGCAATTTTTTCGCTGATGAGCGTCTTCCTCTCAGTATGCGCGCTACTCTGAGCGATTACCGGGCGTCAGGCTATGACCGGGGGCATATGACTCCCAGTGGCGATGAAGCAGGCCTGACGGCGCAGCAGGAATCATTCCTGCTGTCCAATATCGTCCCGCAGACAGCAGAGCTGAATCGTGGCCCGTGGGAAGGCGTTGAAAGTGCTGTCAGGGGCTGGGCGCGACAGGAAGGCGAAATCTTCGTTGTGACAGGGCCGGGTTACGATCCGGATGATGTGCGGACAATCGGGCCGGGCCGCATTCCGGTTCCTGCCGTGACGTGGAAGGCGATTTACGATCCCGCAGTCAATGGCACGGGGGCGTATGTGTGTCTGAACACCCATCGTCCAACCTGCCGTATTACGAGCGTGGCGATGCTGACGCAGTTAGTGAATATTGATCCTTTCCCGGCACTTCCGCCCGACATCAAGGATCATGTCAGCGGCATGCCGCCGATCCGGGAAACGCCTGAAGCACTCTCGAAGCAGCCACAGGCGCGTGAATTGTTGCGGGAATGGGGGTCGAAGGCCGCACAGAAAGCCCTCAAGGCGCTGGTGAAAGCCCTTGTGCCCTGACTTGGAACTCTGCTGCTGAAAGTAGGGCCGTATATTGTTGTGTTTCAGATTATGACTATGAAGGTTTTGTGAAAAGCAGAAACGTCATAACTAAAAATTTATTAAATGGATTAAGGCAGGAGGCAGAATAACGGAATCCGGGATTTATGCTTCACTTTGACCCTTCCTCGGCAGTATCGCTTGTTGCGCTATGCCTCTGCTTTGTTCTGGTCTGCGTCTTTGAATTTGCCAATGGCTTTCATGACACGGCCAATGCTGTTGCAACTGTCATCTATACCAATTCGCTCAAGCCGACTGTTGCAGTGGTCTGGTCTGGGTTGATGAACCTGCTGGGCGTGATTTTGGGCGGTATTTCAGTTGCTTATGCGCTGGTGGAGCTTCTCCCGCCGGATGTGCTTTCGCCTCCAAGCGGCAATCCGGCTGTTCCGATGCTGGTGGCCCTTTTCGGCACCGCTTTGGCCTGGAACCTGATGACATGGTGGTTCGGGATCCCGAACTCCTCCTCCCATTGCGTGATCGGCTCACTGGTCGGCATTGCCATTGGTGACTCCTTCGTTCACGCCCGCGAACTGGGACATAGCGTGGACTGGAGCCAGATCTGGAAAGTGCTTCGTGCACTGGCCGTGTCGCCTCTGCTGGGTTTTGTGGGCGCGCTCCTGCTGTATTTCCTCATCCGCTCGCTCGTGAAGATGCCGGAAATGTACAAGGCGCCGACACCCGAGCAGAAGCCGAACCCGATCGTACGTGGCGTTCTGGTTCTGACCTGCACGCTCGTCAGCTTTTCACATGGCAGCAACGACGGTCAGAAGAGTATCGGCCTGATCATGCTGACGATCATCGGCATCATGCCCGCAACCTTTGCGCTGAACCCGGCTGCTCCTGTCAGCATCCAGCAGATCCGTCAGGACGCACAGCAGGCTCTGCCGCTGGTAACGCAATATGACCGGTATTCTTTCAAGGAAGATGCCATCACGTCGATCAAACGCCTGTCGCAGACGGACGGCCCTTCCCAGGTTCCGGCTGAGCTGCGCGGTGACGTATATCAGGTTCTGTCCGGCCTGCGGTCCGTTGCCGCCAATCCGGCTGCGTCCGATGCCGAGAAGAAGCAGGCTTCCCGCCTCGCATCCGAACTGCGTCCGACTGTTGAATACGCTCCGGGATGGGTCCGTTTGCTAAGTGCACTCTGCCTCGGGATCGGAACGATGGTCGGCTACAAGCGCATCGTCCGGACGCTGGGTGAAGGTATTGGAACGACGCATCTGACGCCTGCACAGGGTGCAGCTTCGGAAGTCGTGGGTGCAGGCCTGATCATGACGGCGGGTTATACCGGCCTTCCGGTGTCCACGACGCATATCATCACATCCGGCGTGGCCGGAACGATGGTGGCTGCGGGCTCCGGCATTAACAAAAAGATGCTGAGCAAGATCGTGATGGCCTGGCTGCTGACACTGCCCGTGACGGTCTGTGTTGCGGCGACGGTGTTCTACCTTCTCGCCTGAGACCTCTTCATCAGAGGCCGGAACGTTCCTGCTCCGGCCATGACGACAAAGGGACGCGATGTGATCGCGTCCCTTTGTCGTTTCACGGCTGCGATTTCACGGTGCCTGTTCCTGCATCAAGAAACAGCGGATCCAGTCTGGGCTTGCGACTGAAATCGAACAGGTCCTCGAGAGAATTCGCGTCCGCATCAAAAGAGCCTTTGCCCAGTCGGTCGCCCTGAAGCCAGTTGTCTTCAATGAAACGGGGAATGGAAGACTGGGTCAGGAAGGTATGGCTGACATAATTCGTCCGTGCCCAGGGCGACAATACCAGCAGGGGAATCCGTGTCCCCGGTCCGCACCGGCCATTCACTTCAGCCCCGCCGACCCCTTGAGGGCGCGCTGCGGTTCCGCAATGTCCCGGTCCGTCCAGCTGATCGACTTCTGGATCTGCGGAGCCATGACGGGGAGGGACGAAGGCGTGGTCGTACCACCCGTCTGAATCATCGTAAGCGATGAAAATGGCAGTATCGCGCCATTCCGGACGCGTCTGAATGAAATTGACGAGTTCAACCACGCCCTTCTGTTCATCCAGCGGGTCCGAATAGCCCGCATGGGCGTCTTGCCAGGCTGGCATTTTTACAAAAGAAACGGCGGGGAGGTTTCCTGCTTTTGTCGCAGCAAAAAAGTCCTGAAGATCGTACTCGTGGTTGGCGGGGTCCGGCTGGCCGTTGTCCGGGCGCATGCTGTGTCCGATCGAGGCTGTGGAAGATGGCCGTGCATGTGTCGGATTGGACGTGCTGGCGTAATACTGGAACCAGTTATGGTGCGGGATGTAGTCCGCCACGATCTGGCTCACGGTTGGGGAAAGCGTTTGGCGCTGGCACCCTGTCGAGCCATCGGGATTGTGGAGTGAAAGGTTGAAGCCTCCCATGAAGCCACCCCAGGTGATTCCATGCTTGTTGAGCAGATCCCCGATATTCGGCCCGGTCATCCGCACCTGATTGTTGGGCGTGGAGCACACGTCGTCTGCGGGATCGATGTCGTTGATCATGGTCCAGCCGCCTTGTCCGTCTCCGACATAAGGCGATGCGGCATGCAGTGTTGACGGCTTCTGGGTCGTGGTTTTGATCTGCAGACCGTTGGTCTGGCCGGAGACGACCTCCAACGCACCGGGCGTGGAAGGGCCGTATGTGTCCGTATAGGTCGCATCGCTCATGGCGAAACGTTGTGCATAGCGCCACATTGCCGTGACGGTATTGCCGTCGAAATACCCCATGACCTCGCCTCTGGTGCCAAACGCCCCAACACCGCCGGGCAGTCCGCGTCCTGTATAGCGTGGGAACAGGTCGGACCGTCCGTGGTCATAGGCTCGCTGTTCGGCCGTGTAGCCATGGTTCTGGTCAGCAGTGGCGGCCTGTGTGCGATCCAATCGGAAGGGGAGGGAAGCGTCCCGGCCGTTGGCCAGGATCGTGTTGGGATTATGCCTTAGCAGGTCTGCCGTAGCGAGCGTATCGACGCGCGGTGTCCCGATTGCGGGATGAAATTCAGGCTCGCCAGCAAGGTTGGCAGCCTTTGGATATGTTCCAAAATAGTGATCGAACGAGACGTTTTCCTGATAGATCACGACCAGATGTTTAATTGGAGTTCTGGTCGGAGGGACCGTGTCGGCTGCGTGAGCGGCGAGAGGCCATGTCAGGCATAGACCAATCGCCACAACAGAAAGACGCAAAGGGAGGTTCGTCATCAAAGAGTGGTCCGCCGCTGAAAAATCCGGAATTCGGAGCTTTCCTAGCGGCAACACCGACTTCCGATGAAGAAATTTATTTGAAGATCAAGGCCCTGAACTCAGACGTTTCGTCTCAGAACCCGGCGATCTGCAGAGCCAGTTGGGCCATACGGATGGCCCCCTCGCGGCTCGTTGCGCCGCAAATGAAGCGGGCAGGATGGGCAAAGACGGCGTCAGAAACACCGGAAACCGCGGCCAGCTTGTCCCGCTCCAGACCGCCCCAGGCTTCCGGCAGGGAAACGCGCTGGCCGAAATCGCCACGGACGGGCGGAACGGCCTTGACGTTCCACTGCTCCGGTCCTGCCGGAGAGACGACATACACAACCGGCAGGTCACGCTCGAAAATGACCTTTTCCGTCGGCATGCCCGTTTCCATAACAAGAATGCGCTTGTCTTCAGCGCTTTCATAAGCCGCAATCACGCGGTTTGTCGCTTTGAGGCTGGCACGGATGCGGTCCACGATATTGACCAGATGCGAGGCGACGGCTGTGGCGGCATTGGCGAAACCGAGGGACTCCCGTGCGCGGGCTTCTTGCTTGCCGTAAAGCTCCGCCGTATCCCAAGGCGGGCTGCACGCCGAGACGATGTCCGCCAGCGAGAGCTTGCCCATCTTGACCACACCATTGTCATCCTGATCGATCGGCAGGATCAGGGATTTGTCGAGGCTCTGCCAGATCAGGTCCACGGCGGCGTCATCGGCCGGAGTGTTCAGGATATTGCGAATGGCCGGGCGACCATAATCCTTCCACAGGAGGCCAGCCGCGCTATAGGGCGTGCCGTCTTCACGAAGGGGCTTGTCCTTCATGTGGTGGTCGTAACGGCCATGGGGCGGATCATAGAGGCCACCGACGTCGAAAACGATATCGGCTGATTTGATAACGTCCGGATTGCGCGTCCGGATGAAGGTCAGGCGATCGGCGGATTTTTCTTCGAGAACACGCGCACGGAGATCTCCCTGCGGCGCAAGGGCGTAATGCAGGATGACATAACCCATGGTCTCGTCGACATGAAAATTGCCAGAATGGGTCAGTGCCGTGACAGGCTCTGTGCCGTTTTCGAGACCAATGGGGGTATGGTGAGACATCTTGGGAACCTGCCGACAGGAAGAAAGGGACATGTTGGCCCCTTTCATGCCGCAGGCCAGCCCGGCAGACAACCTCGCTGCCGGGATTGGTTTCTCAGCCGACCCGATGCACGGCGCAGAGCTTGTTGCCATCTGGATCGCGCAGATAGGCAAGGTAGAGGTCGCCGGTCGCGGTGTGGCGAATGCCGGGCGGCTTTTCGATGGCCTCGCCACCGTTTTCGACGCCAGCTTTGTGCCAGGCGTCCACCTGTTCGGGGCTGCTCATGGCAAACCCAACCGTCCCGCCATTCGCGCCTGTGGCCGGTTCACCGTTCAGCGGCTTCGTGATGATCAGACGACCGCCGGAATGGACATAGACAAGCCGACCCTTTGCATCGGGTTCGGCGGGTGTACAGCCGATGACGCCAAGTGTTGCATCATAGAATGCTTTGGAACGGGCGATGTCGTTGCTACCCAGCATGATGTGGCTGAACATGAAAAGACTTTCCTCGGTGAAGGGGTGCGGCAAGACGAAACTGCCTGTCCGCAGGATCAGTCGATATTGATGTTACGGATTCCGCCAGGAATGCGCGTTTTGGAATCGCGCGGGACGAATGAAAGCCCGGTCGTATTGTAATCCGGGTTCTCCGCCATCGCCTGAAGGGTCATGTCGTCACGCACGTCCAGCGGCCGGCTATGTCCCTTGTTTTCTTTGCGAATGGTAGCAGCACAGAATTCTGCGGCAGCGGCGAAGGGGCGGGCATTGCCGTTGGCCCCGCTCACCATCTGCTCCCGGATGCATTTGCTGTCAGTATGGCCTGTAACCCACGGAGCAGAAGAACAGGATGCAAGCAGAAGAACGCTGGAAAGAAGAACGTAACGCATGAAGCAGAGCCTACTCGTGGCAGGGAACGGGATAAAGCATAGGCCCGGTAGAACCTGAGTGCTTATTGGATCGCTCCTTGCGAAAAGGTCAATGCCCTGTTTGGTCCTGATCGGAATGACATCGGTCAGGACCAAATATTTATTTAGCGTGTTGCTGGCAGACCAGTCGTCAGGTTTTCGAACTGCTCTGGATGCTGGGACGTCGTGACGTCCCCGACGGGTTTCGGGTGATGCAGATTATCATACTGCAACGGCGTAATGGACAGGGTCTGGTCCATTGTGGGCAGGTCACGGACAGTCCAGCCGCCGCCGAGGCTGCGGATCAGGTCCACGTCCGCGTGGTACAGGCGGGTTGCGATCTCGACCTGATGGATGCGGCTTTCCAGCGTGTTTTCCTGACTGAAAATGGCCTCAAGATAGGTTCCGACGCCGCCCTGATAGAGCGTCATGGTCATGTTCTGCGTGGCGAGATTGGCTTTGACAGCCTGTTCCAGCGCTGCATTTTCCTTGGTCAGACGTTCGGTCAGGGACAGCCCGTCTTCCACCTCGCGGAAGGCCGACAGAACTTTCATGCGATAGTCGTCGCGCGTTTCCCGATAGGCCGACCATGTTCTCTGAAGTTCCGCCCGGCGCAGTCCACCATCGAAGAGCGGCATGTCGAGCGTCGCGCCATAGGTCCACAAGGAGTTGGCCAGATTGGCCAGATCGAAGCCATTGGCGGAGAAACCACCATTCAGGCGCAGGGCGATATGCGGATAGAAAGCCGCACGCGCAATGCCGATTTCACGATTGGCCTGTGCCATCTCGCGCTCGGAGGAGGCGATGTCCGGACGACGCTGGAGCAGGGTGGAGGGCACGTCCGTGGGGATCGTCGGCTGGACGAAATGGAACTGCGGGCTGGCCGGGATGTGGAAGCTCGACGGTGAACTGTTCGTCAGCACCGCGATGGCATGTTCCGTAACCTGCCTTGCGGCCTGAATGTCCAGACGCGCCGCCTGTGTGGTGTAGAGCTGCGCCTGTGCCCGTGCCAGATCGAGGCGGGGAGCAGCCTGGTTCTGGACCTGATTTTCAGTGATATGAACGGCCCGCTCATAATAGCCGATGGACTGCGCATAGATCGCATCCTGCGCGTCATAGCCGCGGAGCTGGATGTAGTCGCGGGCAAGCTCGGCCTGCGTGCTCAGGCGTGCCATGGCGAAGTCCGCCGCACGCTGCTGGGCGAACTGTTTCTGTTCGCGGACGCGGTTGCGGATGGATGACCAGAAGTCAGGTTCCCACGATGCCAGACCGCCATATTCCTCTTCGGTCTGGGTCAGGGTTGCACCGTTGCGGAACAGGCGATCAGCGGACTGTTTGTTGTCCGACGCACCAGCTTCGAGGCTGACATGCGGCAGCAGTTCCGAACGCGCGGCCACGACGAGGGCACGCGCCTGAATGAAGCGTTCGGCAGCGGCCTGGATGTCGCCGTTATCCGAGGTGGCGCGGGCTTCAAGATCGTTCAGCAGCGGGTCCTGAAACATGGTCCACCAGTTGGTGGGCAGTGCTGTATCAGCTGGTGTGGCCACGGCAAACGGTGCCTGCCCCTGCCATGAGGCAGGGACGACAAGGTTCGGAGCCTTGTAGGTGGGCGCCAGATCGCACGCGGACAGACCGAGCAGCGACAGGGCGGTGCCGCAGACCAGACCGGTGCGGCGGAGGCGGGAGAAGGATGGGATCATCTTACTCGTTCTCTTTTCCAAAGCCGGACTGGTTGTAGCCGCGCTGTGGCACGGTCACGTTGACCTTGTCGCCTTCGAGCACATCTGCGGGCGGATTGGCGATCACACGGTCGTTGGGGCCGATGCCAGCCTGAATTTCCGTTGCCGTATCGGCCATGCGTCCGACCGTCACGTTCTGGAAATGGACCGTGTTGTCGTCGCGGACCACGGCGAGCTGCATGCCCTTTTCCTGAAAGACCAGAGCACTCGTGGGAACTTCGTAGAGATGCGAGTTTTCGTTGTTCGCCTTAAGCTCTACCGAAGCGAAGGTCCCCGGCCACAGGACTTCGTTCGGATTGTCCATCTCGAACTCCGTGGTGGAGGTGCGGGTGTTCGGATCATAGCCGCGCGCGGTCGTCAGGAAGTTCGCCGTGAATTTGCGGTCTTTGAACTGCGGGACGGTGACTTCGGCTGTGATGTCCGGCTGAAGGACATACTGAAAGACTTCCGGCACGGAGACGAACAGACGCAGCTTGTGGACGTCAGCCACGGTGAAAAGCTCGGAGGCCGCGCCTGCGGCGTTGAGGTTGCCACCACCGTCATGGACGTAGTCGCCGACATTGATGTCACGCGAGGTCACGATACCATCGAAGGGGGCAACGATCGTTTTGAAGCGTTCGAGCGCCTCAAAATGTGCGACATTGCGTTCGGCAGCTTCGACCTGCGCCTTGGCGGACTGCTGGTCGGCCTGCGCGACGGAGACGGACTGTCCCGAGACGGACTGTGAACGGCCCATGGCCTGCCAGCGCTGGAGCGTGACATTGGACAGGTTGTACTTTGCCATGATCGACGCGAGATCGGCTTTCGCCTGTGCATATTGTGCGTCCAGTGCCGGGGCGTTGATCTCGGCCAGAACGTCACCCTGCTTCACGCGGGCACCGTAGTCCTTGTACCACATCTTCACATAGCCCGAGACCTGCGGATAGATCGGCGCCTGATACCAGGCATCGATGTTGCCGGGCAGCGTCAGGGCGACCTTCTTGGGGGACTGGATCGGCTTGACGACGGCAACGTCGGGCAGAGCGTTTTCCTTCGTCTCTGCTGCAAGGGCCGCAGAGACATGGATACGGTCAACGACGATATAGCCGACATAGAGCGCGAGGAGGCACCCTCCCGCAGCGGCGATGAGTTTGGGGGAGGTAGCCATCAGGCGATTTCCTTCTGACGCGATGTGCGGTTGTGGAGGATTGCGTAGACGCAGGGAACAAAGAGGAGGGTCGAGATCGTTGCGACGATCAGGCCGCCGATCACGGCGCGGCCGAGGGGCGCATTGGTCGAGTTCGATGTCGCCATCGGGATCATGCCCACGACCATGGCCAGCGCGGTCATGATGACCGGGCGGATGCGGCCATAACCGGCTTCGATAGCGGCTTTAAGCGCATCGCCGTGGATTTCGAGGCGTTCACGGGCAAAGGACACCACGAGGATGGAGTTCGCAGTTGCGGTTCCCATGCACATGATGGCACCCGTCAGGGCCGGGACGGACAGGCGTGTCTGCGTGAGGAACAGCGCCCAGGCGATGCCGCCGAGTGCGCCCGGAAGGGCTGTGATGATGATGAACGGATCCAGCCAGGACTGGAAGTTCACCACGATCAGCAGATAGATCAGGACGATCGAGATCGCGAGACCGATGATGAGCTGCTTGTAGGCGCTTGCCATCGTTGTGGCCTGACCGTGGATATCGACTTCGGCGGAGGTCGGCTTGTTATGATCGTCGTGGGCGACGACCTGACGCACCTTGTCCAGCACGGAGCCCATATCGGTGCCTTCGATGTTCACATAGATGTCGATTTCGGACATCGAGTTGTAGTGCGAGACTTCGCCCGGGGTGCCGGCTGCCACGACATTGGCAAGGGCGCCCAGAAGCTGGGTCTTGTCGTTGGGATCGCCGTCTCCCTTGTCGACCGGGATGGTCAACAGGTCATTGAGATGGGTGAGCTGATCCTGTGACGTGTAGACGTTGAGCGGGAAGGTGACATTGTCGACCGGATCAAGCCAGAACTGCGGATCGACGACGCCGGAACCGGCAAGCGTCAGCAGTTCGTTGGTTGCAAGATCGGCTTCCGTCACGCCAGTTGCCTGACTGAAGGTTCGGTTGCCATTCACCATCAGCGTTGGTGTGGACATCGTCTGCTGGATGTTCACGTCTGCCGTGCCTGGAATCTGGCGGATCAGCCCGATCAGGTGCTTGGCGTAGTTGTAGTTTTCCATGGCATCCGGGCCGGAAAGCTGGATGTCGATGGGGGCGGCGGAGCCGAAGTTCAGGATCTTGTTCGTCAGATCCGCAGGCTGGAAGGTGAAGACCGTTCCCGGGAAGCGCTTGGAGAGATCCTTGCGCAGGAGGGCACGGTAATCCCAGACTGGGGATTCAGCGTTCTTCAGGGCGATCGTCAGATCGCAATCCTGCGTCCCGATGGACGGGGTCGGGATGAAGGCCTGGTTATGCGGTCCTTCAGGAAGGCCGCAGTTCGAGATGATGTTCTCGACCTTGCCCGGCAGAAGCTGGTTGATGCGATCGTCTACGAGGGCGGCGATGCGGCCTGCGACTTCAATACGCGTTCCGAGCGGTGCGCGCATGTGCATCTGAAGGGCATCGGATTTCACTTCGGGGAAGAAGTCCCGGCCTGCGACGAAATACAGCCCCATGGATGCGATGGAGAGCACCATGAAGATGCCGACAAAGGCGCCACGGCGTTCCACGCAGCGTGTGAGGATCGTGTTGTATCCTTCACGGAAGCTGGTGAAGCGCGCCTCGAAGCCCTTCTGGAAGCGGCTGAAGAAGCCGGATGGCGGACGCTGGGTTGCGTGCGGGTTCGGGATGTCGATCGCAGAGTCATGAATACCATGCGGGTCTTCATCCGGGCCGGGTGCGCCGACGGGGTGATGCACATGGCCTGCGAGAAGGTACTTCGCCATGGTCGGAACGAGGGTTCGCGATAGGATGAAGGACGCGATCATCGCGAACATGATGGCAAGCGCCATTGGCATGAAGAGATAGCCTGCGACGCCATCCAGCTCGAACAGCGGCAGCCAGACGATGCAGATGCAGGTCGTGGAGACGAAGGTCGCGATGACGATCTGGTTTGCCGCATCAATAATGGCGGTTTCGAGGTCCTTGCCCATTTCAAGGTGAACGTCGATGTTCTCGATCATCACCGTAGCATCATCGACGAGAATACCGACGGCGAGGGCCAGACCGCCGAGCGTCATGACGTTGATCGACTGACCGGCCCATCCAAGGGCGATGATCGAGCATAGAATGGCCAGCGGAATTGAAGTCGCGATGATGACTGTCGAGCGCCAGGAGCCGAGGAAGAGCAGAACCACGATCCCGGTCAGGAACGACGCAGTGATCATTTCCTGAACTACATCCTTGATCTGATCCTTCACCATGATGGAGGCGTCGGACAGGATGGAGATATGGACGTCAGGAGGCAGGATCGCTTTCAGGCGCGGAAGCAGGGCCTTGGTCGCCGCGACCACATCGAGTGTGGAGGCCGTGCCACCCTTCTGCGTGATCATCTCGACGCCCTGGCGGCCTTTGACCAGCACGAGGTTCGTCTGGGGATGTCCGCCGCGATAGACCGACGCCACATCGCGCACATAGATGACCGCATTGCCAACGCGTTTGACCGGAATATTGGCGATATCGTCCATGGATTCCGGGGCGGCGTTGGTCTGGACCATCCAGTCGGTTGCATCGATCTTCTGGTCACCTGCCGGCAGAACAATATTCTGGGCGGTCAGGGCAGCCTGAACGTCTGCGGCGGAGAGGTGGTGAGCCTGAAGCTGCTTCTGGTCCAGGGAGACCATGACGAAGCTGTCCATACCGCCGTAAGGATGGGCGACGATGGCGCCGGGAACCGTAGCAAGAAGCGGACGAACGCGAATGACACCGAGCTTGAAGAGATCGGACGGTGTCTGTTTGTCAGACGTCATCTGAAGCGCAATGACCGGAACCTGAGATGGATTCAAGGCCACGATCATCGGTGCCGGCACTTTGGGCGGGAGCCCGAGCAGCACGGTCTGTGCGATGGCCGACACTTCGGCTTCGGCGGTACCGACCGATGTTCCGGGCTGGAAATAGATATTGACGATCGAGCGGCCGTAATAGGAGCTGGACTCCATGTGCTCGATGTTCTGAACGGTCGTGGTAACGGCCAGTTCGAAGTTATAGGTGATACGGCCTGCAAATTCCTGAGGCAGAAGCCCCGGATAGGTCCAGATTGCCGCGACTACCGGAACCTTGATGTTTGGAAAAACATCGGTCGGCGTCTTGAAGATCGACATCACGCCAAGCAGCACGATCATGATCGACAGGACGACAAAGGTGAGCGGTCGCCTTAGCGCGGTGACGACGATGGCATTCATTCAGCTCGGTTCCCAACAGATTTTGAGCAAGGAAGGGAAACCGGGACAATAGGTGGGATGAAATACAACGTCTTTTAAATCGTGGTTTATGGAGTTTTTTTTACTTTTCAAAATCCATTAAAATTTTTTTATGATTTGAAGAGAGGAATCAGTATTTACGAAAGACGGTACAGATCTCGTTACGTTTCGAAAACTCACGAGATGGTGATTTTTTCAAGGAATGCTATGTCTTTTTCGTGATGGAAGACCTTGCTGAAAGTCCTGTCGGAGACCGAATGATGACGCTGAATCCTTTTCCTGCGCTGAATGATCCTCAGGTTCTTGCGGACGTGACTGCGATGTCCGACCGCTATGAAAAGGCGCTGGGCGAGAATATCCTGCACGAACTGGACGCGCTTTTTTACGACGGCGCAGAAACAGTTCGTTACGGTGTGGGCGAGAACCTCTACGGGTTTGAGGAAGTTCAGGCCTTCCGCCGGGCGCGGACGGGAGGATCACCGCCGCGGGAGGTCCTGCGGCGTGTCATTACGGCTGTAGGGCAGGATGTGGCGACGGTCGATCTGGAGTTCCGGCGCATCGGGGCTGAGAAGATCGGGCGTCAGAGCCAGACCTGGTTCCGTACGCCCGATGGATGGAAGATCATTGCCGCGCATGTGTCGCTGATGGGGACTGGGTCTTAAACCCGGCCGTCAGCTTCCGCTGGAAACATATCCTGCAACCGCCCGGTGCCAGATCAGGACCATGACGCCCAGAAAGGCAAAGCCTGCAATCGGAGACAAGGCGCCGATCCATGTCGGCACCCCCAGCGGGTCGGGATGGTTGAGGCTGAACAGGGCGGGATAGTAGCAGACGGCAGCGAGCGGCAGGACGAAGGTGATAAACCGCCGGAGCCAGCGTCCGAACATGGTCAGCGGGTACTGTCCGGCCTCGACGCCGCCATAGGTCAGGACGTTCACGACTTCCAATCCCTCGACCGTGATGAAGCACAGTGCGGCCTGTCCGATCAGGACACCAAGGAACATGGCCGCTCCCCCTGCGATGGCGAGCGGCAGAACCAGAACCGCGCTCCACTGGACGTGCGGGGCAAGCCATAATCCGGCGATGAGAACGAACGCGCCCTGAAGGAAACGTCCTATGGGGCGCAGGCGCAGTTCATGGCCCAGAAGCAGAATCAGGGTTGAGCGTGGCCGCAGGAGCAGGCGATCAAAGCTGCCGGTGCGGACATATTCGCCGCCAAAAACCTCGAAGCCGCGCCCCAGTGTTTCGGCCACGGCAAATGCCACATTCACCAGACCATAAAGAACGGCAACCGTGCCGATATCCCATCCCGCAATGCTGCCAAAGCGTTTGAACAGGCTCCAGATGCCGAAGAAGCCGAGCAGGGTCGTGATGAAATTCCCGATGGCCTGAATGGCAAACGTGCCGGGGTAGCGGAGTTGCGCGATGATCGAAGCGCCCGCCATGCGGCGGTAGAGACCAAGGGCGCTGAGCGTGCGGGCAGGGGTATGTGTCATGTCAGGCCCCCTGAACTTCCAGCCGGTTGACCGTCTGGCGCATCCATAAGCGTCCGAGAAGGGTGAGTGTTGTCAGCCAGAAAAGCTGAAGACCCAGCCCGGTTGCTACGCCGCCTGGAATGGGCGTGCCCAGATAGATGCGGATGGGAATGTCGGTAATTCCGGCAAACGGCTGTGCGAGCAGGAAGGAGCGTATCCAGTCGGGATAGAGCGGCAGCGGCAGGAGCATTCCAGAAAGTAAGACAGCCAGCGGTGTGCC
Organism: Gluconobacter sp. Dm-74; assembly: GCF_018256135.1. Classification (NCBI taxonomy): domain Bacteria; kingdom Pseudomonadati; phylum Pseudomonadota; class Alphaproteobacteria; order Acetobacterales; family Acetobacteraceae; genus Gluconobacter; species Gluconobacter sp. Dm-74. The sequence goes on from NZ_JAERLX010000008.1 coordinate 67,668, forward strand.
GACTGCGTAGCTCCCGAGCGGTGAGAGCGTGCGGGCCGTCAGGATATTCCACCACATGACAATGGTGGCCGAGAGCAGTGCACCGAGCGTGATGGAGATCAGCGACAGAGCGGCCGCAGCCATACCCGCTGGTGGCGCGAGGCTCCATGCGCCGAGGCCCACCAGCATGGCCAGCGGACCCGCTACGCAGGCCAGCAGGACTGCACGGGGAACAGCATTGCCCAGCAGACGCGCGAGACTGGCCGACAGCCACCAGTTCCACATATCGACCGGACGCAGCAGATCATAAACGATCGCGCCTGTTTTGGCGGCGTCTCCGATGGCGGGCAGGCAGCCGAGTGGCAGAAGGGTGAAAAGAGACTGCTGGATCCAGGTGTAGGTCATGGCCTGTCGCAGCGAGAGCGGGGCCTGAACGTCCGGGGCGGCGTGATAGACAGAGGCATAGGCCATTAATGTCACGGCGCCGAACCACATCTGCGCCATCAGTCCGGCTACGACTGCGATACGGTATCGCAGACCGATCTTCCACTGCAGCCCGAAGGCCGTGAGATAGGGGCGGAGCGTCATGCGGCGTGGTCCGCATAAAAGCGTGTGATGATCTCGTCGATCGAGGGGCGGCTGATCCTCAGATCGTCCAGCCCGGACAGATGTCCGACATGGGCGACGAGGGCAGGGGCCGGGATCTGGCGCGGATCGAACGTGATGGTGAGGCTGTGTGGCGCGCGGGCGGTTTCGACTGCGCCTGCCGGGAGCGCCAGTTCGGGCGGTGTGCCGTGGAAATCCAGTTCGAGAATGCGTTCGGACAGGGTTGTCATGCGTAGGTCCTCGAACGGGCTGTCTGCGAGGATGCGCCCATGCCCGATGACGATCACGCGTTCGGCCAGCGCTTCAATATCATGCATATCGTGGGTGGTGAGCAGGACGGTCGTGCCCCGGTCCCGGCAGAGTTCATGGACAAATGCCCGGACGGCGAGTTTTGACGGTGCGTCCAGACCGATGGTGGGTTCGTCGAGGATCAGAATGTCGGGGTCATGGATCAGGGAGGCAGCGATTTCGGCACGCATTCTTTGCCCGAGCGAAAGCTGACGGACGGACTGGTCCATGATCGCTCCCAGATCGAGCGCCTCGGCCAGCCGGGCGCGGTTGCGAGCAAAACGTTCGGGCTCGACGCCATAAATGTCGCGCAGGAGGGCAAGGCCTTCACCGACCGACAGATCCCACCAGAGCTGGGTGCGTTGGCCAAAAACGACCCCGATCCGCGCGACATGGGCCACACGGTTTGTCCATGGCACCAACCCGTTGACCTGCACCTCTCCCGAGGTGGGACGCAGGATTCCGGATAGGATTTTGATGGCTGTCGATTTTCCTGCGCCGTTCGGGCCGATGAAACCGGCGATCTGGCCCTTGGGGACGGAAAAGGAAATTCCGTCCAACGCCACGATCTCGCGCGTCTTCCCTCGCCAGCTTCCACCTTCGCGGACTGTATAGGTTTTCCGCAGGTTTTTGACGGTAATGGCATCTGGAGCGGGGAAGGGAGGCTGCATGAGGATTCCGGGATGGGAGGGGTAACGAAAACAAACGTGATCTTATTTCAGAAAATAAAGTCTTATTGTTTCAATTGTCTCACTGTTTTGTGCCTTCCTGCAACAAAGCTCTTTCTGTAAAGTGAATTTTACTTAAGGGTGCCGATCATGGCATCCCTGTCTTTCGCATTTTTTTTGGCTCTGTAAGGGGATGTCGGTTTGAGGCATGTGAGTAAATTCCTGACGTTGGTTTCTGCTGGTACGGCTTATCGTCGGTCCGGTTCCGCTCTGTCGTTCGCTTTTGCCTGCGGGTTGGGGGTGCTCACGATGGGAGCCGGTACTGCCGAGGCGCAGAGCAGCAAGAGCAAGGCCAGTTCGGAAGATCTGACGAATCCTGCCCCCATGGGGTCGGAGACGCAGCCGGTTCCTCCGCTGTCCACGACCATTCCGGGTTTCCTCCAGTCTCCATACGGACCGCCGTCCTTTGGTGCGCCTTACGGCACGACCCATATGTTCGGGACCTGGGGAGGGGTGCAGCCCTGGCTTCAGAAGCATGGCATCTATGTTGCGGTGGATGTGTATGAAAGTCTTATGGGCAATGTGACGGGCGGCCGTCACCAGACCGAGACCAATGCCGGGCAGGTCGGCGTGACGGTTGATCTGGACTGGCATCAGATTCTGGGTGGCGACTGGTCGAAGGATCTGTGGCTGCATACGCTCATGGTGAACGGGCATGGCCGGAATCTGAGCGGTGATATCGGCGATAACGTCACGCAGGCTCAGCAGATCTATGGTGCGCGTGGCAATGTCGTGGCGCATCTCGTCTGGGCATACGGAGAAAAAGCGTGGTTCAACCGGAAGGTGGATCTGGCAGCGGGCTGGATCCCGACGGGCACGTTCTTCAATAATTCCCCCTGGCTTTGCAGCTTCGCGAACGTCTCCATGTGCGGCAATGTCACGCCGACCAAGTACCTCAACGGCGGACGTGACTGGCCGTCGGGCAATATGGGCACGGTTCTGCGTCTGATGCCGAACCCGCATCTCTATCTGATGGGCGGTCTGTTTGCCGTATCTCCCCATTCCTATAATGGCGGTATTTCCGGTTGGTCCTGGGCACAGAGCGGGCTTGGAAAGCTCTCCACCGAGGTTGAACTGGGCTGGATTCCGGAGTTTGGCAAGGACAAGCTGATCGGCCATTACAAGGTCGGCGCCATGTACGACAATTCGCGCTATCACGATCTGTATGATGACGGATCCGGACAGGCATGGGTGCTGAGCGGACGTAGTCCGCGCTATCAAAGCGGTCAGACGTCTGTCTGGGTGCTGATGGATCAGATGCTGATCCGGCATGGCGATGGCCCGATGAACGGCCTCATGCTGGCGGGGTATTATTCCTATGCTTCAGGCCAGACCTCGGCGATGAACCATCATCTGGTCGGCTCTCTGCTTGATACCGGAAAGCTGTGGGGGCGGCCTCTGGATACGTGGGGTATTGCGTATCAGTGGATGAACTTCAGCCGGGCTGCGACCCTTCAGCAGGAAGCGTCGTTTGATAATGGCCTGCCGTTCCAGTCCACCAATTTCGGTGTCCCGCATGGCATTCAGTCCCATGAGAACATCTACGAGTTTTTCTACAGCTATCACATCATGACGGGTCTGACGTTGCAGCCGGATTTCCAGTATTTCAACCGTCTTGGGGGAACGACCCGCTACAAGGATGCTGCAGTTCTGGGGTTGGTTTTCAACGCTGCTCTCTGAGAGATCAGTTTCCTTTACGGAAGCGTGTGGAGAGAATGATGGCGGACACCGTTCTCTCTACACCTTCCATCTGGCCGATGTCGTCAATGGCACGGTTGATGCCCTCCGTCGTTGCGGCGCCGAGCAGGGCGATCAGATCCGAGGCGCCGCTGACTGCGTGTAATTCGCGGAGTTCGGGTAGCGTTTTCAGATCGCGCTCCACTTTCTGGCTGTGACGGGGCGTGATGACGATCGAGACATGTGCTCGCAGCAGGTCGTCGTCAGTATTTTCCACAAGTGTGTAGCCGCGAATATGGCCCTGTCGCTCCAGACGTTCCATACGTCCCTGAAGGGTTGTGCGTGAAATCCCCAGCCTGCGCGCCAGCGCAGCTGTCGGTGTGCGCGCATTGCGTCGCAGGATGTCGAGCAGGGTCTGATCTAGTGAATCCGTCATTCTGCCAGTTATAACCGGCAATCTGCCGATGGAAACTGTATTTCATCGTCGGCATGCCGCTTGAGATCCGTCTGCCCTGATCGTGATGCTGTCATAACACTTCCGGAACAGGATATGATCATGAAGCAGGTTACGGTTGCAGGCGCGGGAAAGATCGGTTCAGCCATTGCGGAGCTACTCCATCATGGAGGCTATGGCGTTACGCTGCTGGACTGTCATACGGATCATCTTCAGGCGCTCGTCCTGCCGGAAGGCATCAAACGCAGGACGGTGGATATTGCGAAAGGGCTAGATGCCGAACTGCTAAATGGGCAGTTCGCCGTACTGTCGGCACTTCCCTTTCATCTGACGCGGAATATCGCGAAAGCAGCCGCTACGGCAGGAACGCATTATCTCGACCTGACGGAAGACGTCGCCTCCACCAAAGATGTGAGGGCGCTGGCCGAAGGGGCATCGAGTGCATTTATCCCGCAATGTGGTCTGGCGCCGGGCTTTGTTTCCATTGCTGCACATGATCTGGCGCAGCATTTCGATGAGGTCGAGACAATCCGGCTTCGGGTCGGGGCGCTGCCGCGCTTTCCGTCCAACGCGCTGGGTTATAACCTGACTTGGAGCACGGAAGGTCTGATCAACGAATATATCGAGCCGTGCGAGGCGATCGTAGACGGGCGACGGGTTTTGGTTCCTGCTCTGGACGGGGTCGAGACGCTGGGTGTTGATGGCGTGACCTATGAAGCCTTCAATACGTCAGGTGGGCTCGGGTCTCTGTGCGAGACCTATGAAGGCAAGGTTCGGGAACTCAATTATCGCACCATGCGCTATCCGGGCCATCGGGATATCATGAAGGTTCTGCTGTCGGATCTGCGTCTGTCGGAGCGGCGGCATATTCTTCAGGATATTTTCACGCATGCCATTCCGGGAACGACGCAGGATCTGGTCGTTCTCTCCGTTATCGTGACCGGCCTCAAGGATGGTAAGCTTCAGCAGGAAACCGTTGCCCGTTCCATTGAGGCGCAGGATTTCATGGGAGGGTTCCGTACGGCAATCCAGCTTACGACAGCCGGGTCTATCTGTGCCGTTCTGGACCTGCTGGCAGAAGGGAAAATTCCGACGCGGGGCTTTGTCCGACAGGAGGATATTCCGCTGTCTGATTATCTGACCAACCGGTACGGGAAAATTTATCAGTAAGAGTGTCAGGTCAGGATCTTCATCAGCGCCAGACTGGCGCTGACGAGGCCGGCCAGAGACAGGGCGACCGTGAGCATTAATGGTCCGCTGGCCTTGAAGACGGAGCGGACATCAATGCTCAGTCCCAATGCTGCCATCGCCATGACGGTCAGGGTCGTGGCGAGGGTGTTGAGGACGGGAAGAAGCGCTTCAGGGATTATATTGAAAGACCGGCAGGTTATCATCAGCAGAAACCCCGTGATGTACCATGGGACAAGCCGACGGGACGTTTGATGCGTTCCTGTCTGACGGTTTTTGCGGGCGTACAGAAGCGACAGGACAATGCACACGGGTCCCAGCGTCAGGACACGCATGAGCTTGACCAGTGTTCCGGTATGTAGGGCTGCGGCCCCGAATGGTGACGCTGCCGCCATGACCTGGGGGACGGCATAGACGGTCAGTCCGGCAACGCTGCCTTCCGCGATATCGGACAGATGCAGGAATGGCAGAAAAAGTGGCAGGCCCAGAACGATGGCAAGACCGCCTGTGGCGGTGAAGGCAAGAGTGGCGCCAATATCTTCGTCACGAGCATGAATGACGGGTGCGACGGCCATGATGGCGGAGTTTCCGCAGATCGAATTGCCGCAGGCCACGAGGAGGGTCTTTGAACGGGGCAGGCCGGTGAGGCGTCCGATCAGGATTGTCAGGGAAAGGCTGAAAGCGACCATTCCGAAAACACAGACAAGAATTCGGGGACCTGCCGAGACAATTCCCCTTAGGCTGAATCCGGTTCCAAGAAGAACGATTGCCACATCAAGAAGGGATTTTGAACAGAACCTGATCCCTGGATCGAAAACGCGGCTTCGACTGGAGACCAGTCGGAGGCAGACCCCGATGACAAGGGCCAGATTGAGCATTTCAAGCCATGATTTCTGAAGGAATGCGCGTTCGATTTTTTCTGCTTCAAAAGCCAGCAGGGCCGTGACCGCACAAAGAGCAATGCCGGGAAATCTAGTGACCAAAATTTCGGGCAACCTGAAAGCGGGCCGGTTTCTGAAACAGGATATGTGCATGATGATCTCCTTTGCCGGAGACATCTAGGCTGAGGCTAATATATCATTCCAACGAATAACTTTTCTGATTCCAATCGGAAAATCAGATGATTTCTGTTAGAAAGACGGCATGACACTCGATCAGCTTCGTCTTTTCATCGCTGTCGCAGAACGCGAGCACGTCACAGCCGCAAGTCAGGCGATGAACGTGACCCAGTCCGCCGTTTCGGCTGCCATTGCGGCGCTGGAAGCGCGGTATGGGGTCAAGCTTTTCCATCGGGTTGGGCGGGGGATTGCTCTGACGGATGCAGGACGTTTGTTTCTGCCAGAGGCACGGGCAGTTGTCGCGCAGGCCTCGGCTGCTGAGAATATCCTGAAGGATATCAGCGGTCTGAGACGGGGTACGTTGAAGGTTGTCGCCAGCCAGACCATTGCTGCGTACTGGCTGCCCCCAATCCTTGTCGCCTTCCGGAAGAGATATCCAGACATCAAGATCGAACTGGCGATCAGCAATTCGGAAGAAGCATCCCGAATGGTTCGGGAGGGTGAGGCCGAGGTCGGGATTGTGGAAGCCGTTGTCGCTGATCCTGCACTGGCGCAATGGCCGGTCGGTGAGGACCATATGATTCTCGTGCAGGCAAGTTCCCTGATTCCACCCCGGATCGACGACGCTTGGTTGCATCAACAAAATTGGGTCATGCGAGAGGCGGGCTCCGGAACACGTGCAGCGCTGGAGCTCTATCTGGGAAGATATGATATTGACATCGAAGATCTGAATATCAGTCTTGTTCTGCCTTCAAATGAGGGTGTGCAGACGGCCATAGAAGCGGGGGCCGGGATCGGCGCATTATCGTCTCTGGTTGTTGGTCCGGCGTTGCGCGCAGGCACGTTGCATGCCGTACTTCAGGTCCCTGAAAGTCGTTTTTTCTATGGTCTGCGTCACAAGGAGCGTTATCAGAGCCCGGCTGCCACGGCCCTGCTTGGTATGAGCGAATTTATCGCAGTTTCGCGGGGTGTGCAGACATGCAGAAAGCCGCCCGTAAAGGCGGCTTTCTGCACATCAGAATGTCCATCTGGGCAATCAGATTGCTTTGATGCTCACTGCTGAGGTCTTGCCGTTACGACCAGCTTCGAGTTCGTAAGAGACGTGCTGACCTTCGTTAAGGGTGTGCATTCCGGCGCGCTCGAGTTCAGAGATATGAACGAACGCGTCCTGTCCACCGTTGTCAGGCTGGATGAAGCCAAAGCCCTTGGTGGAGTTAAACCATTTTACGGTGCCTGTTGCCATAACGAGGCTCCTTTTTAACAATAGCAGTCGTGTACAAGATACACACGAAATCATAACACTTAAGGAGAAAGAATGGCGCAACACGCGCCGAAAAACTCACTCAAGAGCACCTGCTGTATTGAGATAGGCGCCATATTTTTCAAAAATGCAAGAGAAAAAACTTTTTGAAGAAATTTAATTTGTAACGTCGTTAAATATTAAATGGAGCATTTTTGCAGATTTATTTCTACGAAATTATGATTTTTGTTTTGGAATAAAATATCACTCCTCTGCAAGATTTCAGAATAGGGAAAAATAATTTATGAAAAATTAGAATTTAATTTCGACCGTAGGATGCTCAACATCGTTTCTGTAAAATGGGAGAATATGAATAGACAATGGCTTTTTAATGCCCTGTCTTTCGGGCAGAATTTTTCAAACGTGCTTGCTTCGCGCCAGCTTTTGAAGCCTCTGGACATGGCTCGACAGTAAGGAAGAGATCGGCTGCCTTGTGCGGACATATAATCCGCACAAGGCACTACGATTTGATCAGAAAATCTGACGGAACAGAACATAGAGGATGCCTGCAATCGCCATTGCGGCCGGTAGGGTGGTGACCCGTGCCAGAGCCATGGACCGCAGGGTGGCGACCTGAATGCCTGAACCGTTGGCGGCCATTGTTCCAGCCACGCCGCTCGACAGAATATGCGTCGTCGAGACGGGGAGGCCGTATCTTTCAGCCAGACCGATAGTTGTCATTGCCACGAGTTCAGCCGAAGCTCCCTCGGCATAGGTCATATGGGTTTTGCCAATCTTTTCGCCGACAGTCACCACAATCCGCTTCCATCCGACCATCGTTCCAAGACCCAGCGCAATGGCGACGGAAATCTTGACCCAGAGCGGAATAAAGCGCGTGCCGTGATAGAGTTCGGACTGGAAGGATTTCAGCGCATTCTTTTCCGTTGGCGTAAAATCCTTTGCGTCTCCCATGACGCGGATGGCGTCTGCGACCAGATACATGTCCGTACGGACGTTCGGCACGGCCGCGGCAGGGACGGCTTTCATGGAGCCATAAGTTTTGACCGAGGTGGAGATGTCGTTGCTGAGAACGGCCAGCGCGTCATAGGTCTGTGGAGAGGCAACGGACTTGGCGCGCAGGCCAGCGCCTACGATCTCACGGGCATTTGCTGCTGTGAGCGTGGTGGACGGGGATGGGGAGTGGCTCAGGAAGATTTTTTCGGCTTCTGCGGAAGACTGAAAGAACGCAGGCATGGCACTTTCCGGCATAGCCCGGTTCAGGGCATAGGCGGTGGGTGCTGCGCCAATCAGGATCAGCATGATCAAACCCATGCCTTTCTGCCCGTCATTGCCGCCATGCGAAAATGAGACACCTGTGCAGGTAAAGATCAGGAGCGCGCGGATCCACAGAGGTGGCGGAGTATCGCCTTTAGGAGCCTGATACAGGGCCTTGTTGCGGATTAGCAGTTTCATGACGAGCAACAGAAGTCCGGCCATGACGAACCCGCAGATGGGGCTGAACAGCAGGGCGGAGAAAACTTTTTCAACCTGGCCCCAGTCGACACCCTGCGTCGCCGCCCCGGTCGGCGACATCAGTTGGTTGGCTAGGCCGACGCCCATGATTGACCCCACGAGGGCATGGGACGAACTATTGGGGATGCCGAATGCCCATGTCACGAGATTCCAGACGATAGCAGCGATCAGCAGGGCGAAAATCATGGCATAGCCCGCACCGCTTCCGGCCTGAAGGATCAACTCCACCGGAAGAAGTGTGACGATGCTGTAGGCGACTGCTCCGGTGGAGAGTGCAACACCGAGAAAATTCCAGAAGCCGGACCAGATGACGGCCACGAGAGGGGGCAGGCTTCGGGTGTAGATGACGGTTGCCACGGCTCCTTCGCCGACCGAATGCATATCTCTGAGAATACTGAATGCGGCAAAGCCTAACGCCCCTATCAGCACCGCAAAAAAGAGGACAACATGCAGAGGCTTGTTCCCTCCACTCATGTTGGGGCGCGAAGAAGACTGGATTTCCGCGCGGGAACCTATCGCCGTTTCAGACATCACCAATCCATGGGTTGTTTACCTTTTTGCAATCTATTGCACGCCCTATGAAGATGCGACCATTGAAACATGACTGTTTTGCGACAGTCTGGGTAAATCAAAATTCTTCATGACTGTTATTGATTTTGAATTTTATTTTGTAAGGATTTTGTTTTTATTTCCTGGTTAAGGGTGGAATATATTAAATAAAATTGAATGCTGAATAAGAAATCGTTTCGGATATCCGAAAGAAACCATGCGAGAGCTTCGACGTTTTCTATGCCGAAACGTATTTCCGAAGGGACGCTCACATGCGAAAATCCATCCTGCTTCTTCTGGCTCTTTCAGTCTCCTGCGTCACGCTGACGGCCTGCGAACATCATCGGACGTTTGGAGAGAAGGTACGTGATACCGTTGATCCGCCCAAGGGACCGATCGAGCGGGCAGGGCGCTCTGTTGATCGCTCACTGGGCAACTGATCTTCACAACACCGCCGGGTGGTGGAACCTTTATTAAATTATAAAAGCAGGGGGTGAACTGATTTTGCGAAATGTTTAGGACTGGCCTGATATACCTTATTTATGGCGCGCAAACGCCTTCTGGTTTCAGGCAAAGATCTATATGTCCTCTCGCAGAACCTTTCTCAAATATGCCCTGTTCGGTGGGGCGGCCGCAGCGACCGAAGGGCTGCCGGCCGCTATCCGCCGCGCTTACGCCATCGCGCCTGATCCGGGAACGACATATCTGAATGCCGAGCATGTGGTGATCCTCATGCAGGAAAACCGCTCTTTCGATCATATGTTTGGCACGCTCGCTGGGGTTCGCGGGTTCAATGACAGGCGGGCTATCCGGCAGAAAAACGGCAATTCCGTTTTCGTGCAATCGGGGAAGGGTGGCGAGACTTATGCGCCCTGGCGCCTCAATATTCATGACACCAAAGTTACATGGATGGGCTCAATCCCGCATTCCCGGGACAGTCAGGTCGATGCGTGGAATGGGGGGCATCATGATGACTGGATTGATGCCAAACGTCCCTACAAAAAGGACTATAAACAATACCCTCTGACGATGGGTTACTATACCCGTGAGGATCTGCCGTTTTATTATGCGTTGGCCGATGCTTTTACGGTGTGTGATCAGAATTACTGTGGGGCGATGACGAGCACGACCCCCAATCGTCTGATTTTCTGGACGGGAACTGTGAGGGACCAGCAGAACACAACGTCGAATGTGTATATGCGGAACCCGGAAATCCTTGAAGGCGGCATGACCTGGACGACCTTTCCGGAGCGACTGGAAAAGATTGGTGTTTCCTGGAAATTCTATCAGAACGAACTTAGTCAGACGGGAGGGATGTCCCCGGCAGAGCGCTCCTGGCTGTCAAATTTCGGATGTAATGTTCTGGAGTGCTTCGATAACTTCAATGTCAGCTCCAATGCGGGGTTTGGAGACTGGATTGACGAGCGGATTCAGGAATGTTCCGATCATATCAATCGGCTTGAAAAACTCGAGATGCTGGTTTCGGGTGAGCGTGGCGAGCAGCTTGTCGAAGCTAAGGCGCTGATGGAAGTTCTGCGTCGGCGTCAGCAATCCGCCAAGGGATATGAGGCTCTGACACCTGCGGAACGCGCGCTTTTCACCAAGGCGTTTGTGACGAACAAGGCTGATCCGAACTATCACTCCTTGGAGACTCTGGCTTTTGCGGATGATCCCGATTCAAAAGGGATGAAGGCGCCAAAGGGCGATGTGTTGCATCAGTTCCGCACGGATACGCGGACAGGCAATCTTCCCGCCATTTCGTGGCTTGCCGCACCGGAGCATTTTTCGGACCACCCGACATCGGCCTGGTACGGGGCTTGGTATGTGTCGGAAGTCATGAACATTCTGACCGAAAATCCCGATGTCTGGAAAAAGACCATTTTCATTCTGACCTATGATGAAAATGACGGGTATTTCGACCACTGCTGCTCTTACGCTGCTCCAGATCCCCAGCGCCCGGAAACGGGACGCTCTTCCGAGGCGATTGGGCCGGACGGGCTGGAATATACGACGGCGGATGATGAAATGCGTCTTGGCGTTCCCGAGCGACTGGCCCGTAGTGGCCCGATCGGACTGGGGTTCCGGGTGCCGATGGTTGTTGCCTCTCCGTGGAGCCGTGGTGGCCGCGTCAATTCGCAGTTGTTTGACCACAGTTCGACATTGCAGTTTCTCGAACATTTTGTTGAACGGAAATTCGGAAAGCCTGTTCGGGAGACAAATATTTCTCCCTGGCGCCGTGCGATCTGCGGTGATCTTACGTCCTGCTTTCAGTCCTCCGAAGCGGATGCTCCATCCCTGAACTATCTGGACCGGAACACACATCTGCAAGCGATTGAAGACGCGAAAAATCGTCCTTTGCCAGGTGGCTTTCTCTCTCTGTCGGCTTCCGAGACAGCAACGCTGAGAACACAGCCGGATCTGTTACGGGAAACTGTCCGGCAGGAATCAGGAACACGTCCAGCCTGTGCGCTGCCGTATGAACTCTATTGCGATGGCGGCGTGGTGGCAGGAGAACGGCGTGCCGGCCTGAAGCTCCGCGCAGGCCGAGGCGTTCATGGGGAACGCTCAGCGGGGGCGCCGTTCAATGTCTATGATTATCGCAATGATGGTCGGGACATGCAGGTAGGAACCTATGCTGTTGCGGCCGGTGACGACATGGACGTGATACTTCCCGCCGTAGACGGGCTGTATGATGTGGCGGTTCATGCGCCCAATGGCTTCTACCGGGCCTATCGGGGGCATGTGGATCGTGTTCTGCTGCGCTCGGCATGTCGCTATGAAAGCGGCGTGAAGGGGAAGGGGGCAGCACTTCTTCTCTCGCTCAGTAATGGTGGTAAGGTTCCGGTGACGATCCAGTATCGGGCGGGAGATGCTGCGCCGTTGCAAAAGGTTATTCTGAAATCCGGGGGGCATAAGGACATCAGGCTGGATCTGTCAGCCACGCATCAATGGTATGACGTGACGCTGACCTCTCCGGATGACGCCGATTTCAGGCAAGTTCTGGGCGGTCGGATGGAAACAGGGCAGCCCACGATCACCGATCCTGCTGCGGCGTTTTCCAGCTAAGCGTTTTTGAGCGTCATGGTCGTGAACGCTGTTCTCGCCAAGAGCAGAACAGTGTTGCGACCATGATTTCCGGACCTGTGAACAGGATCCATTCAATGATATTCAGGATGATAAAATCGCTGGACGTGGCCTGAAGAACGAGGCTGGCGGTCAGACCGGCAGCGGCGCAGGATTTCAGAATATTCCGTTGAAGGTCTGTCAGGCTGTTGCGACACAGGACGCGATTTCCGCGCACTGATGCCGTAACGAGCACTAGCATCGCGCCCTGTCCGAATAGTAGCGACATGATCCAGTTCATGCTGGGAAGGCCGTTGTTTGCAGCGTGCGAAAGGCGGCAAACGCGAATGACGCAGACAGGAGTGCGGCCGTTACACTGACGCCAGCCAGAACGGATGTGTGCCATGGCAGGCTGAGAAGCGAGACCACAAGACACGCAACGGCGCTGCCACCCAGAAGCTCTGGCCATGTCCGTTCTGGGCGGCGGGCCAGTGCGTAAAGCAGGGTAAGGCCCCAGACGGCGAAAAGAGTTGTCACTTCATACCCGGACCGATGCGGCGTCATGGGGCCGATAAGGCGGTTCGCGATGAAAAAGGATGCGAAAGCGAGAGGCGTACCGGCCAGCACACCCACGTTCAGTCGGGCAACGATCCGGTGTCCGCGATGATGGGGACGACGCAGGCGTTTGATCGTCCACAGGTGCATGCCGCTGCCGATCAGGGCTGCAAGCGCAAGGCCGGACAGGAAGTAGAGCCAGCGTGTGAGGCCGGGGGCAAAGCGGGCGACATGCAGCCCGTACAGGAAGGTGTAGGCTTTGAGGACGGGGCGGTGTTCGATGTGTTGTTTGATAACGCGACCCGAAGGCCCATCGAAAGTGATGATTTGTGAGGACGTGCTGACGGTATGATCGTTACCGGCGATCATGGTCACGAGAGAGGCCTGATCGGATGGATTGAACACATAGATCTGTTCCAATCCCGCGCCGCCGAATTTACTTTCGGCCTCCCGCAACATTGGCAGAAAAGGTGCGAGATGGGCGGGATGGCCTGTAGCGGGACGAGAATAGAGAGCCGGGTTAAGCTCGGTATAAGACGCCGTCAGATCATTGCGGTAGAGCGCCTGTGTGCTCCATGGGAGCAGCAGCGTTCCGAGCGTGACGGCACCGGTGAAGGAAATCATCAGGTGAAAGGGTAGGGCTGCGACACCGAGCAAATTGTGCATGTCCAGCCAGCTTCTCTGCCCGCGTGAAGGTCGGAAAGTGAAGAAATCTGCGAAAATGCGCCGGTGGATGATGACGCCGGTCATCAGCCCGACAACCAGCGTAAGGGCCGCGAGTGTGGCGATCAGTCGGCCCAGAGGATAAGGAAGGTGGAGTTCGAAATGAAAGCGGTAGAAGAATTCCCCGCCGAGCGTATCCCTGATACCGTCCGGGCTGCCGGTAATAGGGTCAAGGACGCGCTGGATGTAGTTTCCTTTCGCATCTGGCCATAGGGCCGTTGCAAAAGGCTGAAGCGCGGTCGCGCTGGTAACGTACCATGCGCTGGCGGTAGGGGCGTTATGACTCAGCCAGTCCAGCGCATGTGCGTTCACCATCATCGGATCAGAGGCAGTAACCGGTAACTCCGGTCTGGCCCAGAGATTGATATCCTGTCGGAACACGCTCAGGGCACCGGACAGGGCAATGGCGAACAGGACCCATCCGGTCACGAGGCCCAGTGTGGTGTGGACGAGGGCCATGGAGGCACGGAAGGTGTTTTTCATGGATACCAGCCGTGGCTGAAAACGAAAGCGGCCAAGACGAAGGTCAGAACACCTGCGATTGCTGCCAGCCGTCTAATATTTGCCACACCAAAGGATGCGATGAAGACGACTGGCCATAACAACAGGCCAAGCAGGATCCCGGCCATGGCGTTATCCGCTCTGGAAAGCGGTAGCCAGAATGCAATGCACACGCCTCCCAGCGCGGATAGGATGTATCCGCCCGGAAGCGCTACGACAAAACGCAGGATCGTATCGTAGCGCCAGGTGTGCCCGCTCAGCGGTTTACCAGCTAAAGCCAATATTGGCCTGCGCGTTGCGGCGCTCTCCGTAATAGCAGAATTCCTGACCGTAAGAGGCATAGCTCAGGCAATTAGCGATGAAGTTCTTGTCAAAGAGGTTGCGAACGCTCGCGCCGACATTCCAGCCATGAAGGCTGTGCGACAGGTTGGAGAGGTCATAGCGCACTGACGCATCGAATACCGCATATTGTGGCACCCAGACACTCCCGTAAGATGCTTCGCCGCCATAGGATTTGTTGGAATAGCGCATGCCGCCGCCGAAGCCGAGACCCTTCGCCGGACCGGATGGCATCGTATAGAAAGCGAACAGCGAAGCATTGCCTTTTCCGGACTGGATCAGGGGTTTGCCGGTTGAGTCGTCGTGGACTTTCTGGATGCTGACAGCCGCGGTCAGCACGAGGTTGTGGAACGGTTCGGCATGAGCTTCGAACTCGAAACCATCCGAATGGACCAGTCCACTTTGAGCGCTGTAGCCCGTGCTACCGATCCCGACGAGAACATTTGTCTGTTCAATATGGAAACCTGCGGCGGTAAGAAGCAGCGATGTGCCCGGAAGCTGGTATTTCAGACCGCCTTCAAGCTGCTTGCCGACAGACGGACTGGCCTGATGTACGGTCTTTCCACCATCCGTTGATACATTCCCGGACTGGGGCTGAAAGGATGTCGAGTAGCTGATGTAAGGCGAGAGGCCGAAATCGAAGTGATACAGGCCAGACGCGCGCCATGTGATCTGGCTAGGGCTCTGGTTGGTGGTGGTGTGGGACATGTTGTCGGTCTGGTGGGAACGGTACCAGTCGTTACGCAGGCTCCCGGTCAGGATCAGGCGTTTCCAGTGGATTTCGTCCTGACCATAAATACCGGCCTGATGGGAGTCGGTGTTGTAGTTCACCCAGGGGTTCAGGGGAGCGATGGCCACCTGATAGTTCGGATGGAAAACATTCATGGACGGAGCGTCACCATAGAAGCCGACTTCGGAAGCGCTCTGCTGCATATAGTCGAAGCCGAACATCATCGTGTGGCGCAACGGCCCGGTCCGGACCTTGCCTTTGAACGCGCTGTCAAAAGTCAGATTATGCGTGTGTTCGTTTGTGGCAATGGCTGAGCGGGCCAGCATGTCGTCCTGCCCCGTAACATAATAGCCGCTGTCATAGACGCTGCGATACTGGGTTTTGATATCGTCGTAACGACCGCGGGTGCTGAAGCTCCAGTCATCGTTGAAACGATGATTGAAGATATAGGTGATGGCGCCGTGGCGGCGGTTGTATTTTTCGAACGATGTATCGCCGTCATAGAAATTGCGCGGCAGATAGCCGAAAGGCGCGCGTTTAAGCGAGCCGACCAGCGGAACGCCGCCATAGGTGCCGTTTTCAGGGTCGTACTGATAATTGCCGAGGATCGTCAGCGTGGTCGGGCCATCGCCGCCAAAGGTAAAGGACGGGCTGATCGAGAAACGCCGGCTGCCGGTCCGGGCAAGCTGACTGTGCTGGCCATTGATGGTGCCGTCGAGGCGGTAGCGGACAAAACCGTTCTTCGTTACGAAACCACCGACATCGGCATCCACGCGATACAGATCAAACATGCCGCCGGTTGCGTTGACACTGCCATAGGAGCGCTGGTCCGTGGGCAGTTTGCTGGAGAGCGCGACGAGACCACCCGGGCTGGACTGGCCGTAAAGAGCAGAGGCCGGGCCTTTGAGAATTTCAATGCGATCCAGACGTGACGTGTCGGTCTGGGCGGTAGCGTAACCGGTCGGGCTGTCCTGAAGTTTCAGGCCATCAAGGAACGTCGGGGCCGAAAACCCGCGCAGAGCGAACTGGTCATAGCGCGTCCCGACGCCTCCGCCGCGAAGGTCCGCTGTAATGCCTGCGGTGTAGCGGACGGCCTGATTGAGGTTCAGGACGTTGCGAATATCCATTTCGTTGCGGGTGATAACCGTGACCGACTGGGCCGTTTCGACGAGCGGTGTGTCCGATTTGGTTGCGGAAGACGCGATCGTCGAGGCGCGGCGGGCGCGGACTTTGAGCGTTTCAACCGTTTTGGCTTGTGTTCCGGCGGTATCGGTTTTTCTCGTTCCGGAACGCTGGGACTGTTCAGGCGTGACATTCTGGTCGGCTGCGAAGACTTCTCCACTCATGACGAGGGAGAGGGGTATCGCGTAAAAAATCCTGTTGCGGTGCATACCCGACCTCAAATGACTGTTCATGCTGGTGCGTGATCAGAGGCTGGTATCGTTATTGCGAGTTAGTTGCAAGTAGAAGGATTTAAAATAAGGCTCTGAAAGATTTTATCATGGAAACGAAGTGTTACGGTTCTTGCGTGGAAGGGAAATCCGGGCAGTTTTCTGCCGCCCGGACCAGCGGATTCACCAGACGGTAAATCCTGCATCCACGTTCACGATTGCGCCCGTCATGAGGCTTGCGGCATCAGAGGCAAGGAACTGCACGACCGAGGCGACTTCATCGGGCTGGCCGACACGTCCCATCGGGGTTCCGGCAATCCAGGCGTCGTAAAGTTCCGGCTTTTCCATACCGAAGCGCGTAAGGGTGGTTTCAATATAGGTGGGGGCGACGGCATTGGCGCGGATGCCATGAGGTGCCCATTCGGCAGCCAGCGAGCGGATGTACTGGTGAACACCGGCCTTGGATGCGTTGTAAGCAGCCTGCTGCTGCGGGCGGTTCACGATCAGGCCGGACATGGAGCCGATGGCGACGATCACACCTTTTTTCTGTTCAAGCATGATGCGGCCAGCGGCCTGACAGGAGCGAAACATGCCGTTGAGGTTGATGTCGACCTGTTTGAGCCACTGCCCATCCGTCATGTCCTCGGCCTTGACCTCGGAAATGCAGATCCCCGCGCAGGCGACCAGAATGTCCAGACGCCCTTCTTTTTCATGCACGCTGCTGACGGCGTTCTGCACGCTTTCCGTTTTTGTGACGTCCATTGCAACGCTGCTGACATCATAGCCCTGATCGCGAAGATCCTGGACGGCCTGCGCTGCAAGGGTTTCGTCGAGATCTGCGATGACGACACGGGCGCCTGCTTCTGCAAGGGCCGTGACGCAGGCCAGACCGATGTTCTGTGCACCGCCGGTGACGATGGCGACGCGGTTATCGAGGCGGAATTTTTCCATGTACATTGTGGATGATCCAGAAAATCAGGCTGCGAGGGGATGGCGGTGACAGGCTTCGAAAGCCACACCGTCGGGAGCAAAAAGGTGACAGTTTCGTGGCGGCAGCGTCAGGCTGACGCGGGTGTCCACATCCGTGAGGACGGCGCCATCCGTCTGGACGACGATGATTTCGCCGTCTGGCATGCGGACATGAACGAGGGTGATGGCGCCGAGGCGTTCAATCACCTCCACGACGCCGCTATTGGGGCCTGAAGACGCCAGTTCGACGTGTTCGGGGCGAATGCCGACCGTCACCTTTGTTCCGGGCAGAAGGCCGGGGGACGTGACGGGAACGTAGAGGCTCGACCCATCCCGGAGTTGCACGCTTGATCCAGCAGCGTCGCCACCCTGGAAAATGGCCGAGAAGAAGTTCATGGGCGGAGAACCGATGAAGCGGGCCACGAACAGGTTACGCGGGTGATGGTACAGTTCGAGCGGGGAGCCGATCTGTTCGACCACCCCTTTCTGCAGGACGACGATCTTGTCGGCCATGGTCATGGCTTCGACCTGATCATGCGTCACATAGATCGTGGTGGCGCCGAGCTTGCGGTGCAGGGCGGAAAGTTCGACGCGCATCTGACCGCGCAGGGCGGCGTCGAGATTGGAGAGCGGCTCGTCGAAGAGAAAGACTTTCGGATTGCGCACAATGGCGCGTCCGATGGCAACGCGCTGGCGCTGACCGCCGGAAAGCTGCCCCGGCTTGTGGTTCAGATAGGGTTCAAGCTGAAGCGTACGGGCGACATGCTCGATTTTTGCACGGCGCTCGGCTTCCGGCATACCGGACAGCTTCAGGCCGAATTCCATGTTCTTGTAGACGTTCATATGCGGGTAGAGAGCATAGGACTGAAAAACCATCGCCAGACCGCGCTTGCCGGGCTCCACGTCGTTGACGCGCTGGCCGTCAATGAGCAGATCGCCCGATGTAATGTCTTCCAGTCCTGCGATCATGCGCAGGAGTGTGGATTTTCCGCAGCCCGACGGGCCGACGAAGACCACGAATTCGCGTTCTTCAATCGACAGGGAAATGCCCTTGATAATTTCTTCCGTAAGATACGTCTTGCGGAGGTTTTTGAGTTCGACAGTCGCCATGGGTCAGGCCCCGTTCGTGCAGAAAAAGTGAAGGGAGTGAGCCGGGATCAGAGTCATTTGACGGCTCCGAAGGTCAGGCCGCGGACGAGCTGTTTCTGGCTGATCCAGCCGAAAACGAGGATCGGGGCGACGGCAAGAGTGGAGGCTGCGGACAGTTTTCCGAAGAACAGTCCTTCGGGAGACGAGAACGACGCGATGAAGGCTGTCAGCGGAGCGGCGTGCGAGGACGTCAGGTTCAGGGACCAGAATGCCTCGTTCCAGCACAGGATGAACGACAGGAGTGCTGTAGACGCAATGCCGGGCAGGGCAAGCGGCAGCAGCACCATCGTCATTTCCTGCCAGCGTGTGGCGCCGTCCATCCGGCCCGCTTCGAGAATAGGCGCAGGAACCTCGCGGAAGAACGTGTAGAGCATCCACACGATGATCGGCAGGTTCGTGAGCATGTCTAAGATCGCAAGGCCGGTGCAGGTGTCGAGCAGATGCGTGTTACGCGCCAGAATATAGATCGGCACCAGAACGCCCACGGGGGGCAGCATCCGGGTCGAGAGCATCCAGAGCAGGGTGCCGCGGGTGCGCTTTGAAGGCATGAATGCCATTGAATAGGCAGCGGGAACAGCCAGCGCGATGGCGATGGCTGTCGCTCCGACCGAGACGATCACGGTATTCAGCGCGAAGTGCCAGTAATTGGCGCGTTCAAACACCTCGGCATAGCTGCTCAGTGTGGGCATGAAGAACAGCTTCGGCGGCGTGGAAATCGCCTGAACCTCGCTCTTGAAGCTCGTGAGGATCATCCAGAAGATCGGAAAGAACAGCCAGAGTGCTATCCCCCATCCAAGAATGGTCACGCCGATCCGGGTGCTGGTTTTTGTCTTGAGCGCCATGTCAGGCCTCCAGATTGCGGGCTACGGCGCGCACCAGAAAGATTGCAACGATATTGGCGATGACGATTGCGACCACGCCGCCCGCTGAAGCACCGCCCACATCGAACTGAAGCAGGGCGCGGGAATAGATCAGGTAGGCAAGATTGGTAGAGGCCACGCCGGGTCCGCCCGCTGTGGTGACGGAGATTTCGGCGAAGATCGTCAGCAGATAGATCGTCTCGATCATGACCACGACGCTGATGGCGCGGCCCAGATGCGGCAGAATGATGTAGCGGAAACGCGCGATCGGCCCCGCGCCATCCATGCGGGCGGCTTCACGCTGCTCACCGTCCAGCGACTGTACGGCCGTCAACAGGATGAGAACCGCGAATGGCAGCCATTCCCAGGCGACGATCATCATGACCGTCATGAGCGGAAACCGCGCCAGCCAGTCGATCGGGGTGAGGCCCACGGCCCGCATCATGGCGGAATAGACGCCGTAGATCGGATGCAGCATCAGGTTTTTCCACAACAATGCGGAGACCGTGGGCATGATGAAGAATGGCGAAATGACCATGATCCGGGCAATGCCCCGGCCGAAGAACTCCTGATCGTACAGAACGGCCAACAGCGTTCCGCCGCCGATGCTGATCACCAGAACACCCGCGACGAGGACGAGTGTGTTCAGCAAAGCGTGCAGGAAATCGGGGTCGGTCAGCAGGTACCAGTAATTGTCGATGCCCGCGAAGCCATGCAGCGTGGGGTCGACGAGGTTATAGTTCTGTAGCGAGTACCACAGCGTCATGACGAGTGGGACGATCGACCAGACCAGAAGGATCAGAACGGACGGGGAGAGGAGCAGGAATCCTGTCCTCTTCGCGGTCTGTACTGTCGCCCCTGCGGGCGGGATGTGTTCGAGAACGGCCTGCATGGTATCTTAACCTTGATCGGGCGGCGTTATCGCGCGCGGCCGGACTGACGGAGTGCGCGGGTGATCGAAGCCTGAGCAGATGTCAGTGCCTGATCGACCGTCATCTGGTCGGACAGGGTTGCTGCGACCGTCTGACCGACCTGAGTGCCGATGGACTGGAACTCGGGGATCGCGACGAACTGGGCACCCGTATAGGGGCGGGGCTGTGCGGTCGGGCCGTTGGGATCAGCAGTCTTGATGGCGTTCAGGACGAAAGACGCAAAGGGAGCGGCCTTGAGATATTCGGGGGCAGCATAGGTTGAGGCGCGTGTTCCCGGAGGGGCTGCAACCCAGCCTTTCCGTTCAGCCACCAGCTTCACATAATCCTTGGATGTGGCCCATGCGATGAAGGCTTGTGCGTCTGCGCTCTGATGAGAACTGACGGGCACAGCAAGGCTCCAGCTCCACAGCCATGTCGGGCCTTTGCCATAGGGGCCTTTGGGGGCAGGAGCGAAGCCGACCGTGTTTGCAACCTGTGATTGTTTGGGGTCGAACAGCAGACCGCCCGCGACCGTGGAATCAATCCAGATTCCACAATGACCGCTGGCGAACAGGGCAAGATTTTCGTTGAAGCCATTGGACGTGGCACCCGGAGGACCATCCGCCTTGAGGGCGGAGACATACCAGTTCAAGGTTGCTTTCCAGGCGTCGGATGTCAGGGTTGGCTTC
This sequence comes from Gluconobacter sp. Dm-74, assembly GCF_018256135.1. Lineage (NCBI taxonomy): Bacteria > Pseudomonadati > Pseudomonadota > Alphaproteobacteria > Acetobacterales > Acetobacteraceae > Gluconobacter > Gluconobacter sp. Dm-74. Next base: position 88,848 of record NZ_JAERLX010000008.1, read on the forward strand.
CACGACATATCGAACCACTGCGCCCCGAACGTATTGGCGAGCGAGGAAATATACGCCATGTTTTCGCCCCAGCCGGGCTTGCCACGCAGACAGATGCCATAGACCTGATTGGGCTTGTCCGTGATCTTGTCCGCAAACTGGCGGATCTGGTCGTAAGTGGGCTGTTCAGGCATTGTCAGACCCGCTTTCTGGAACAGATCCTTGCGGTAATAGGTTATGACGCTCTCAGCATAGAACGGCAGGGCGTAGAGCTTGCCCTCCGCGCTGAGGCTTTCGCGTACGGACGGCAGGATGTCGTTCATGTCATAGGCGTCATCGGGCTTGATTTCCGTGAGCCAGCCCTGTTTGGCCCAGATCGGCACCTCGTAATTGCCGATGGTCACGACATCGAACTGGCCGGTTTTCATGGCGATGTCGGTCGTGACGCGCTGGCGCAGGACGTTTTCTTCAAGCGTGACCCAGTTCAGGTGAATGTCTGGATGGGCTTTTTCGAATTCCGTCGAAAGCTGACGCATGACGATCATGTCGCCGTTGTTCACGGTGGCAATCGTGAGCGTTCCAGCGGCTTGTGCACTGGAGAGGACAGAGCCGGCGAGCAGGGCGCCAAGGGCGCAGAGGACTGTGCGGGTGGATTTCAGACGAAGCATGGGCGTTGACCTCTGGAAAAGGGGTTCTGGCAGATTGCGAACAAGGGACTGAAGAAAAAAGGCAGGGCCTGTTCTCAGGCGGCGGCCTCCTTTTCCAAAACGTCGCGCATTTGCTGACGCCAAGTGATCTGGTTCATGAGCATGTCGTGCGCGATGCTGCGTTTGGCGGCGTGATATGTGGCGGTGCAGTCGTCCGGGACGATCTCGTCTCCTGCATGGCTCATTCGTGCCATGGCCTGCCGCAGATCAGGGTAGGCCCCGCTTGCGACGGCCCCAAGAATAGCGGCTCCCAAAAGAACAGAATCAGGCTCTGCGGGGAGCAGAATACGGCACCCGGTTGCATTGGCGTGTTCGCGCAGGAAAACGGGGTTCTTGGTGCTGCCGCCGGTCGCAAGGATTGTGTCGATCCGGTAGCCCTTGGCGTTCAGGGCGTCGATGATATCTTTCGTGCCGTAAGCGAGGCCCTGCACTGTGGCGAGATAGAGCCGCGCCAGATCATCGAGCGTATCAGAGAGCGTCAGACCGCTGATCATGCCCCTCAAAGCCGGATCGGCATGGGGCGAGCGGTTTCCGTGAAAATCCGGAAAAACATGCAGGTCGGACGTGATTGTTCCCGGCAGTGCCTCGGCTTCAAGCGTCTCAATCCGCGCGTTCAGCAGCGCATATACGCTTGTTCCGGCTTTTTCTGCTTCTTGCTTGAGGGAAGCGCCAAGGCGATGACTGGAAATAACGAAGTCGATCAACGAGCCTGTAGATGACTGACCCGCCTCATTGAGCCACATTTCGGGGATCATGGCGTTCCAGTAAGGCCCCCAGACACCAGATACGAAACGTGCTTCTTTAGAGACCGCCATATGGCAGCTCGAAGTCCCGCAGATCAGGGAGATTGAGCGCTCAAGTTGCTCATCTGATAAAGACCCTTCCGTATTGAGTCCGAACAGACCGATGCCACCAGCATGGGCATCAATGGCAGAGACGCCCACGGGGATGCCGGGTGTCAGTCCCATTTCAGAAGCAGCTTGAGCGCTCAAGCCAGAATCCAGAGTGCCGCCCAACGGACGCACATCATTTCCGATCCGGCTGAAATTGTCAGACGCAAGATCTCCCAGACCGACAGACTGAAAATATCCTTCGTCCCAACGGTTTTCGTGGGCGAGATAGGTCCATTTGCAGGCTGTCGAACAGGCAGAGCGGGAGAGGGACCCTGTTGCGCGCCATGTCAGAAAGTCTGGCAGATCAAAGAAATGGGCTGCCTGATCGTAGATATGGGGAAGGTGCCGCTTCAGCCAGAGCAGCTTTGGCGTTTCCATCTCAAGAGAAATCGTACCGCCGACATAGCGAAGCACATCATGACCCCCACGATTGATGTCCTGCGCTTCCTCAAGGGCACGGTGATCCGCCCAGAGGATGATGTTCTGCTCTGGTGCTCCGTCCGGATCTATCGACAGGGCATGGCCGTCCTTATCAAGGACGACAAGAGAGCAGGTTGCGTCGAAACCAATTCCGGTAATGCGATAAGGCCCCTCAAGCATTGCCAGCGCGTTACGGGTCGCCTGGCAGATGGCGGACCAGATATCAGCGGAAGATTGCTGCGCGTAGCCTGCGCGTGGTGTCCATGTCTGGATCTTCTGGACGAAAGACGCTTTCTTCTGCCCCTCGAGGGTGAAGAGGCCTGCCCGGGCGCTCCCTGTTCCGACATCAATTCCAAGAACCAGATCCATAAACGACACCCAGACCCTATGAAGCAGAGAGTGGGCATGACGAGGTAGCCATGCCCAAGGTTTCATACGATCTATTTTGTGATTGAATGTCACACTATGACCGCAATAACTATCTCTAATTATGTTACATATAACGGTATGGGTGTCCATAAGGGTATGAGATATTTTTCTCTCCTCCTGTAAGATGTGATTTTTCGGCCTCAGAAGCTTGTTCTTGCGAACGGAGGCAGTTTGCGGTTTTGGTAATATCAAATCTGCTTTTGTTGAGAGCAATAAATGCTCAACCGGTTGTTATGGGAAATTATAAATGCAGACAGTGTGTATCTTGAAAAGAATTATATATATTATGGAACGATAATATATCAGAAGATTATAGAAATTGAGATCTGATTGTATTTCTTGATGAGCTATAATTTGGTTCGTCGGGATGATCCGACGAACCTGCTTGAGATGGTAAGTATCTCTTTATTCGGAGAGGTTGCGCCAGAGATCGATATGTCCTTCGCGGGCATACTGGTCGATCAACTTCAGTTCATCCGTGTTGAAAGACTGATTTTTCAGGGCATCCAGTGAGTCGTCAAGCTGCTGAACGTTGCGTGCGCCAATAAGGGCGGAGGTGACCCGGGGATCGCGCAGGATCCAGGCAATAGCCATCTGTGCGAGGGACTGTCCGCGTTTTCGTGCAATGTCATTCAGAGCCCGGACATGTGCGATATTGTCCTCTGAGAGCATCGCCTGGACAAATGAGTCCCCAATGGCCGCGCGCGAGTTTTCCGGAACGCCGTTGAGATATTTGTTGGTCAGAAGTCCCTGAGCCAGCGGAGAAAAAGCGATACATCCAACGCCAAGGTTTTCGAGCGTATCGAGCAGTTCCACCTCAACCCAGCGATTGAGCATCGAATAGGACGGCTGATGGATGAGGAGCGGTACGCCTTCAGCCTTCAGGATAGCAGCGGCCTGTTTTGTTCGCTCCGGACCATAGGAAGAAATACCGACATAGAGTGCTTTGCCCTGGCGGTGCATCTGCACCAGAGCGCTCATTGTCTCTTCAAGTGGGACATCCGGCGTTGGGCGATGTGAGTAAAAAATATCGACGTAATCGAGCCCCATTCTCTGGAGGCTTTGGTCGAGAGAGGCGAGAAGGTATTTGCGGGACCCGCCGTTACCATAAGGGCCGGGCCACATATCCCATCCGGCTTTTGAAGAAATAATCATTTCGTCGCGGTGGGCCGCAAAATCCTTTTTGAGGATCGTGCCGAAATTCTCTTCGGCAGAGCCGTAGGGCGGTCCATAGTTATTGGCCAGATCGAAGTGCGTTACGCCACGATCAAAGGCGCGCCTGATGACGGCACGACCTGTCTCGAATACGTCAGTGCCTCCGAAATTGTGCCACAAGCCAAGAGAAATGGGCGGCAGGTCAAGGCCGGAGCGGCCACAGCGACGAAAGGTCGCTGTTTCATAACGGGAGGGGTTTGGTGTCCAGGTCATGCGGCTTTCCTTTTTGTACGTATCGTGATGCTGGCTTCAGTCAAACCGGGAGAGTGAAGCATGGTTCAGATGTGGCAAGACGTGCCGGGCGAACAGGTCGCATTCGCTCTGATGAGGGTAGCCTGACAGAATGAAGGCTTCCATCCCGAGTTCCTGATAGGTGCGCAGCTTGGCCAAAATCTGGTCGGGAGTGCCGACCAGGGCAGCACCACAGCCAGACCTTGCCCGGCCAATGCCGGTCCACAGAATGTCTTCGACATAACCCTCGCTATCGGCGCGATCCCTGAGTTCACCTTGCCGGAGCACTCCGGCAGTCACAGCATCAAGCGAACGGTTGCGAATGCTGGCGCCGGTAGAGGCGTCCAATTTGGAAACAAGTCGGGCGGCGGCGGCGCGCGCCTCTGCCTCGGTATCCCGAACAATGACATGCACGCGATAGCCGAATTTCAGGGTGCGGCCGTGTCGGACAGCACGGGCCCGCATGTCAGTGACGACATCCCGAACGCCTTCGAGGGTATCGGGCCACATCAGATAGACATCGGCCGCTGCCGCTGCCGTTTCACGGGCGGCTTCGGAAAGACCGCCAAAATAAAACAGAGGAGACTTGCCACCGTAACCCTGCAAGCGAGGCGGGGCGATGGACAGCTTGTAAAACTCTCCCTGGGTTTCGACAGGCTGACCGTTCAGGAGGGCTCGCAGGATATGCATGTATTCCAGGGTACGCCTGTAGCGCGGGGCACTTTCCAGCGTTTCGCCCGGAAGATCTGACGAGATGATGTTGATGTCGAGCCGACCTTCGGTCATCTGGTCGAGCGTGGCAATCTGTCTTGCTTGCTGAGGGGGCCAGACCTCTCCGCAACGAATGGCTGTCAGCAGTTTCAGGCGACGCAGCAGGGGAGCCATCCCACCGGCAAAAGCGATTGTATCCAGTCCCAGATTGTATCCTGAAGGTAAAAGGATACGGTCAAAACCTCCTTTTTCCGCGCCCAGAACGATATTTCTGCAATGCTCCCAAGACGACTGGAGTGCCTTGTCCGGGACACCGAGAAATTCGTAGTCATCATCACACAGCGCAGAGAACCAACTGACTTCACAGGATGGAGTTGAGGCGGAGGGAACTGGCATCTGAAGACCTAATCACTAAATAATAATGTTTAATACTTATTTACCACTTTGATGAATTGATGTATAGCGCGCTTCACGATATTAACAACAACACGTGGCGGACAATGCGTTTCATTCTCGTTGGTACCGGCCTTATGGCTCAGGAACATATCCGTAATCTGGCGCTTGTGCCCGGAACACGCGTCGTTGCACTTGTCGATCCCGAACTCTCTTCCATCGTATGGGCAAAAGAGAGTCTGCGAACCAGCTTCGGTGAGGATGCCGCAGATATCCCGGCTTATGCCGACGTTTTATCCATGCTTGCGGTGACTGAGGCTGATGCGGTGATTGTTGCCTCGCCGAATTACACGCATCACGATGTGCTTTTACCCCTGCTCGATACGGATCTTCATATTCTTTGCGAAAAGCCGCTTTGCACAACAGTGGCGGACGCCGCTGACATTGTCGCGCGGACAGATGGACGCAAGGGTATTTTCTGGGTCGGGATGGAATACCGGTTTATGCCCCCTGTCTCACGCTTCATTGCTGATGTGCACGAGGGCAGGATCGGTGTTTTGAAGCGGCTGGCTCTCCATGAGCACCGCTTTCCGTTTCTGGCCAAGGTTGGAGACTGGAACCGCTTCAACCGCAATACGGGCGGTACGATGGTCGAAAAATGCTGTCACTTTTTCGATCTTATGACCTGTATCGTATGTGCCAATCCTGTCAGCGTTTTCTGTTCGGGAGCGGCGGACGTCAATCATCTTGATGAGCGTTATGACGGTCAGACGCCTGATATCATCGATAACAGTTATACCATTGTCGATTTCGACAACGGCGTACGCGCCATGCTGGATCTGTGCATGTTCGCAGAAGGGGCGGACGAACAGGAGCAGCTTGTGGCGATTGGGGATCGCGCAAAGCTTGAGGTGGGTATCCCGTCCGGGATCAAGGTTTTCTCCCCCCGCGTTCCTGTAGGTGAGCCCAAAGCCGTTGTGCGGGAGACGATTGAAGTCCGCGATGACGTGCTTGCTGCCGGACATCATCATGGGGCGACTTACTTCCAGCTCCTGGCGTTTCTGGATGCTGCCGCTGGGCGCGCACCTGTTCAGGTAACGGCCGCAGACGGTCTTCTGGCCGTAAAAATCGGGACGGCAGCCGAGATCAGTGCCCGGGAAAAACGGATGGTCAGACTGTCGGAACTGGACGGTTAAGGTCAGGACTGGCGGACCGGGCGAGAAGTTTCCGCACGGGCGCAAAAAGCGCCAGTGCGAGCCACCCCAGAATATAGGCGACAGCACAGTAAGCGAAAATGGGCTTCATTGACTGACCTGGAGCCGCAAACTGCCCCAGAAGGTGCAGCATGAGCGCGCCGCCGATATTTCCCGCAAAAGCGCCCACACCCGTTGCACGCCCAGTCATTCGTGTAGGAACCCACTCGGTAATGAACCCGAACAGATTGGTAGCAAAAGCCTGATGAGCAGCCAGAGTCAGCCCGCAGACTGCAATGCCAAGAGTCAGGCTGGACGTTGTGAGCAGAAGAGGGAGCGGCAGGGCGCACAAGGCGGCGAAAGCCATAATGGCGCGTCGTGCTGTTTCATGTCTGTACCCGGCCCGAGTCAGGAAAAAAGGCGCGTACCCTCCCAAAATGGAGCCAATCCCTGCCATGCCATACGCTACGGCCAGAGGAAAACCCATGGAAGAGGGCTCAAGCGCAAAGCGCCGATGGAGCAGGTCGGGTAGCCAGAACAGCAGGAACCACCACACCGGGTCTGTAAGAAATTTTCCTAATGCAAAGCCTGTGACACAGCGCCACGCGGGAAGGGCGCTGGGCTCCGCATGACCCATTGCCGAGGTCTGTGTTTCGCTGTCGTTCACGCGGGCGAAACGGAACCAGAGCAATGCGCAAAGCAGTCCTGAAGCCCCAACCGCGATAATTGTGCCGCGCCATCCCAGTATGGGGAACAAAAGAGCCACAATCAGAGGTGTGCTCATTGCGGCCAGATTTGGGGCTGCATTGAGCAGGCCGATCATGCGACCCTGAGCATCACGGGGGAATGTCGTTCTGATGGCCTTCATGCTGGCGGGTGTGCCCACACCCTCAAACAGTCCTAGAGCGATCCGGACGGCCAAAAAGCCGCTGACACTCCGCACCGCAGCATGCAGGATAGTCGCAAGGCTCCATCCTGTCAGACCAAAACCCAACGTCTTTTTTATTCCCAGACGATCGACAACCCACCCGCTGACTAGCAGACTGACAGCGATGGTCGCTTGTGACCATGAGGAAATTGACGCGTAGTCTGCAGCAGTCCAGCCGAAAATACGGTCCAGTTCAGGCTTGAGCAAAGCGAGAATCTGTCGGTCTGCGTAGGCGATGATACCAATCAGAAACAGCAGAGAGGGCATTAGGACGGACAGTCTTTCTGTTGTGTCCGGTTGTGCTGTTTCTGATTCCTGTGATGGACTGAAGAGCCGTCTGATCATTGGCTCAGAAGTCCTTGTGCAGGGTAAAGCCACCATAACGGCCGTAATCGCGCGGAAGCCAGTTTACGACACCTCCCAAACTCCCATAGCCCATATAAGAGGCGTAATGTGTATTGATGGCGTTACGCATGATGAGCGTAAGACGCAACCGATGCTTCTTGTCCTCGATCGTCGTGCTCATGTTCCAAATTCCATAAGCTTTCTGGATGGTGTCGGGCGTTTCCGTCAGCGAATACTGGGTACGGCTTTGCCATGTGTAATCGCTGTCGAGAGAGAGCGTGAAACGATCATTCAGTGGTCGCGTGTAGTCTGCATTCAGGACAAGTTTCCAGCGCGGTGCAAAAGGTAGCGGCTGGCCGTTTACATTGCAGGAGAGAGGCGCACCAGCAGGGCAATTGAAATGATCGACCGTGGCATAGGTATAGGCAAAATTGCCTCCAACGGTCAGATAGCGGAAGGGGCGTGCGGTAATGTCCCCCTCTACGCCTTTGCTGGAAACTGTTCCTGCATTGATAAGGCGCGTAACGGTCGCACCCGCAACGGTATCCAGAAAATTGGCCTGATAGTTTGAAAAATCTTCAATGAAAGCTGCGAAATTCGCTGTAATCCTACGATGCAGGAACTGTGATTTCAGGCCAATTTCAAAGCTGTTATTTTGTTCTGGCCGTAGAGATTTTGCATCGGTGTTCTGCATATTGAAGAACACGTTATAAGCTGGTCCCTTATAGCCATGGGAGTAAGTGAAATAGGTATGGATATCGTGGCTGATGTCGTATTGCAGGCCGATCCGGTCTACATATCCGTTGTGAGCTGTTGAGCCATTGGAAGAATAGTCTGGACGGATGCCCGTTACCGCCGCGGCGGATGTCGATGTGCGGTTGAAGCGGTAATCCAGATCGTCTCTCAAAAGTCGAAGCCCCAGAATGGCCCTGAAATTCTTTGTGAAGTTCAGATTGCCTTCTGCAAAGACCGCGTAATTGTTTCCGGTGGTTCCGAAATTTGCATGTCCGGAAGTGGATGTTCCTCCATAAGGCTGTAAAGACCGATCATATGTCTCTGAATCAGAGGTATGAAGATAATACAGACCACCGACGTAATCGAAAAAATGGCCTTTCGGGGAGGCAATACGTACCTCTTGTGACGCCTGCCAGAAGTCCAGCCACCCATGATCAGCGAGTTGCGGCAGGGAAGGGTACGGCTGAGACAGTTGATCGTAATCTTGATCCTGTGTGTTCTGCCAGCGCCGGTAGGCGGAAATGGAAGTCAGAGTATAAGCGCCAAACTTCCGATCAAGCGTGATTGAAGCCCCCCCATTGTGATCAATGGATTTGCTCAGGGTATTGTTGCTGACGCGTGTATTGTTCGATGAAGGATTAATGCCTTCGGCACTTAGAGCCTGCGCCAGAGCGGCATTGTTCGTCACTGTTCCTGTAGGGTAGGCAACATGTGAGGTCGATGAAAAGACTCCATTGGGAACGGCATCGTTGGAATACATATAATCCAGTCCAAGGGTAACCCGTGTCTGGTCGTCTGGCGTCCATGCCAGCTTCGTTCTCGCCCCTCGATGCTGATATCCATTAACGGTTTCGCTGTTGTACACATTACGAACATTTCCAGTATAGCCGCCTACCAGAAAAGATCCATTGGCAGTCAGTTTTGAGGGAATAAGTGTGCCCGAAGCTCCAGCACTCAGACGATATTCGTCGCCCGAAAAATAGGACGCATCAGCATGGGCATGAAAGGCTTCTGTGGGCGCTGCAGTGACGATATTCACCGCGCCTGCCGAAGCATTTTTACCAAACAAAGTGCCTTGGGGCCCCCTTAATACTTCAATATGCTCAAGATCGAGAAGATCCGCAGTGGCCTGACCCGAGCGGGCCAGGACAACGCCGTCCAGAACGGTGGAGACAGAGGGTTCTACGCCTGGAGAGGTGGAAATGGTGCCTATTCCACGCACAAAAACTGTTCTATCTTTTGAGGAAGCGCTTGTTCGGAAATTGGCTGACGGGATGAACTGGAAAATGCCCTGAAGATCATGAACATTGTTCCGTGCAGCATCTTTTGCAGTAAAAACAGACGTGGCAACCGGGACTTTCTGCAGAGGCTCGCTCCGACGACGGACAGTGACAGTAATTTGTTCTTCACCACCTGAAAGCGTTGTTGAAGGACCTGTATTTTGTGGTTTTTCCTGCTTTTTCTTTATCCGAGAAGATGCAAATTCTGACGCATCTGCCTGCCCCGTGGTTAATCCCAGACCTGCGATGACCATCAGGGGAACGATGCATTTCGCATATGGAATTTGCCGTAGAGTGAGGAGAGGCAAAGAACGATGTGAGTATTTCACTATTCTATCTCGGATTTAAGATTTTATATCTTTATCCAACTATCATAGCGAGAGATAAAAAAATACACGCGAACGTAATGTTTTATAAAAAATAACATTATATAATGGTTATTAACGTCTTTTGGCAATATCCCACTATGGATTGATATTTTTATAGAACTTGAAAGGATTGTTACGGGACATTCCGGTATAAGCACGCATGTCTTGGGAGTGACAGTCCAGATTACGTTCACAAAAGACCTGACCCAAAGCCTTACGGCGGCGAGGGGGAGGAAACTTCTCAGGGCAAGGCACTCTCGTCGGAACGGATCGCAAAATGCGGCTATGGTCTGTAACGCCGCCAGTCTGTTTTCTATGGACCACCGCAGCTTTTGCGTGATGGAATGACCGGCAGGATCTCGTGCATCAGCAGATATTGGCGGAAACGATTATTTGTTATCGCTCCGGTCGGCCAGCATGGCGTTGGGGTTCTATAGCGGCAGAGCCATTAGGGCACCTCACAGGTCCTGTTCAGCCCAACGTCCGCGCTTAGACGGCAGAAGCGTATCAATCAGAGCTCTCTGTTTGAGGGGGGTATTTTTGTTCAATCCAGCCCTCTGTCGTGTGCTCAAAAAGGGGGGAGGAGAAGCAGCTTAGAACAGGAAAAGAAAAGCGGTTCTTCCAACGATCACTTTGCGTCATGACACAAAGGCCTCCGATGGGTGAGACGCCTGCTGCCGCAAGAATATTGACACCGGCAGCCAATGATTGCCCCGTACTGACTACGTCATCAACGATGATGATTTTCTTGGCTGCGTGGAGCAACGGAAGCAAGTTGGGGTCAAGGTAGAGGTTTTTAGTATTGTCTGGACTGGTAATGGACGAAAGGTTCGCAGAAAGCGTGTCTTTATACCAGAATTTTCGCGATGTGCTCAGTGGCACATATCGTGGCAGTCCACACCCACGGGCGACAGCCGCAGCCAGTCCTAGACCCAAAGTCGGCATACCGACTACCAGATCCGGCTTCAGTGAGTGGGCCAGATTGACCAATTCTGCACACAACACATCCATCACTTCAAAGGATGTCTGATTGACCAGAAGGGATGAGACCGCCTGCTTTCCATTCGGTAGAGTACGCAGAGGGAGGTCAAGATTCCGATTTCCTGCACGAACCCTGTAACGATCGGTATAGGGGCTGCTCAGTGCAACATCCGGTGCGAAAACCTGCCAGAAAGGAAGTGTGCTCATGCTGGCAGTTCCACAAATTTTGAAAGAACCGATACGGCTCTGTGCAATACAGTCTCGTCAAAATCAAACAGGCTGGCATGATGAGGGGCAGTAATATCTGCCCCGAACAGGCAATAACCAGCTTTGCCCCCGCGCTCCTGGACGCGCTGCATCATGAAGGTTGCGTCATCACCTCCACCTATCGGCCAGCTCTGAATAACGGCGGCACTTTCTGTGCCAAGAATCGCATCTCTCAAACGCTCCATAATCTCCGGGTCGGACTGAGCGCTGATAGCCGTTCCGTAAATGTCGATTTTGACTTCAATGCCCTGAGTCAGAGCCGCGCCTTGCAGGGTGCGCGTTGCGCCGTCTGTCAGGCGACTGAGGCCTTCGCGGGTTGAAGCACGCAGTTCAAGTTCGAGATAGGCCTGATCTGCAATGACGTTCCGGGCACGGCCGGCTTGTAACAGACCCACGTTAATCCTCGTATCAGACTGTCCATCGCGAGGTAGCGCATAAAGACCAGGAACGGCGATAGCCGCAGCGAGCAGGGCGTTCCGGCCTTCCTCAGGGCACATCGCCGCATGAGCCGCTTTGCCCGTGAAGGTCACATTCCACTTTTCCGCCCAAAGAAAACCATCAGCCGTCAGGGCAATCTGCCCGCTTGGAAGCTGGCAGCCAAGATGAGTGGCCAGAAAACGGTCGACATCATCTAGAAGTCCACTCGAAACGATCGGCTGGGCTCCGCGCCCTCCTTCTTCCGCAGGCTGGAAAATAAACCGGAGTGTTCCCTTCCATTCTGCTTCTGGACGCGACAGTTTTTCTGCGACAGCCAGCCCTATAGCCGTATGACCATCATGGCCGCACGCATGCATCCGCCCTTCGTGTCGAGACCTGAAATTGCCCAGAGCCGGAGAATGATGTGATGATGAACTTTCGTGGACGGGGAGGGCGTCCATATCAAAGCGAAGAGCAACAACCGGGCCTTCACCACGCCGAATTTCTCCGCAAACAGCCGTCTGGCCACCGGGCATTCTTGTCAGCCAAAAAGGGTCTGCTCCATTTGCGAGGGCATCTTTTTGGGCAGCCTGAATATCTTCTTCTGTAGGCAATCCACGAACATCGTTCATGGACATGATCTCCGGCCCAACCCTGACAGAATAACCCAATTCTGTCAGGCGTTGAGCGACAAGTGATGCCGTTCGGTATTCAAGAAAGGCTGTTTCGGGAAAACTGTGGAGATCGCGCCGCATGGCCGTTACGTCGTGGGGAAACGTCATCAGGCAGTCTCCATGACCATGCTGGTGATGATTTCACCTGTCATACCATCCGTAATCCCCAGATCTGTAACGTGTGGCCCGGGATTGCAGGCGAGAGAGGCGCCCGTCACCAGCTTGATCATGGCGGTCGGACCGTCCCATGTTGTCGCCGCTGCTGCGGCATCCCGAACGGCTGTAAACTGATGACTGACAATTTCCAGATTTTCCGGAGAAAGCAGCCCGCACACAGGAAGTGGAACATGAGCAATAATTTTACCGTTCCGTGCGACTGCCATGCCCCCATCACTCGCAATAAGAGTGTTGGCTACAAACGCCATATCTTCCGGATTTTGACCGAAAATCGCAAGATTATGGCTATCATGAAGGATCGTTGTGCCGATCGTGGCTGACCAGTCTCCCCATCCTTCAAGTATGCCGAGCCCGGGTGGCCCGTTTTCCCCATAGCGGTTGAAAACAGCCATGAGCGCAGCGTCAGGTGGCAGGACGAGATGGCCCGCTTCAACGCTCATTTCCCGTTCTCCCCACTGAGTGGTGCGGGGTGTACGGACAGTTCGAACACGGACTTTCGTGGCATCGGCCACCGCAATCTGAAAATCTTCAGGGGTGACAGGCGCGTGGTTTATGGTTTTGAGCGGAAGTCTTGGCAGCTCAGTCGGGAGGCCAATCAGAAGCGTTCCGTGTGACGCAGCATGGATGCCGGATGTGAAAACCTCCAGAGGCGTAAAATCTGAAAGGTTGTTGAAAACTACCAGATCCGCCCGGCGGCCAGCTGCAACAAGGCCAAGATCTCGCCGTTCAAGGCGCATCGCTGCATTCAACGTTGCGCAACGTAGGGCATCCAGAGGCTGCATTCCTAAAGAAACGAGGCATCTGAGATGATGAATCATTCCCCCACGGCGCAACAGATCATCTGGAAAAACATCATCCGTACAGAGCGTGACGGTTTGTGGAACGCAGCCCAATTCTTCAAAGGCCGCAATCGCTTCAGGCAGGATATTTTCATGGGAAACTCGCAACTCCAAGGTCATACCGGATCGGAGTTTTTCCAGAATATCAGCTTTAGACGTCAGCTCATGGTCTGACTCTATGCCAGCAGCCATAAACGCCTGAAGGTCTCTGCCTTTGAGGTTTCGTGCATGGCCACATATCAGTTTTCCGCTTGTAAGGCCGGCGTTGACAATACTCTTCATGCGAGGTGAGCCCGTGATGACGCCTCGCATATCCATCACTTCAGCAACACCGATCACTTCAGGCCAGGATAGCATCTCTGCCATGGCCGTTTCGTCAAAGACGGCACCAGAGCGTTCCAGCCCCGGTGCGGACGGTACACAGGACGGGGCTTCGACCAGAATGCGGAGAGGAAGGCCTTTGGTGGCTTCAATGGCCCATTTCACGCCATCCAGACCGCTGGCATTTCCGATTTCGTGCGGGTCCCAGCATACGGTCGTCGTTCCTTGCGGTACGACGGTTTTTGCGTAGATCCGGGGGGTAATCATGGAACTCTCGATATGCATATGAGAGTCAATAAGTCCTGGCGCGATCACTGCACCTGCGAGATCGAAAATCTTGAGGGCATCCTGACGCTGACCCGTTGGGTGTGTGCTGGCAATCAGCGGCCCAATCAACCCGACATCAGCGTTACGCAGTTCTCCCGTCGCAACGTCAGCAATCTTTCCATTCACAAGCAGAATATCGAAAGGCGCCCGCCCGGTTGCTGCATCCACGGCGCGTGTGCGCAGTTCAGGCGAGGTCAGAGAAGAGCTGACATCAATCATGCGTACTGATCCGATTGGCTGCGTCTACAAACGTCTGGATGAAACGAGGCGTATCGACTGCTGTGACAATTCGGACGGGGCGCTCACCAATGTGGGGGCGGGTGCTATCAGGCCATACATGAGCGTATCCGTAATTCGGACCATGCGTCAGGTCGACTGTCATGTATGCCGTTACGCTATGTGTCATCAAAGTCGGATCTAGGGCGATAGCCGCGGCCAGTTCATCCCACATGGGTTGTGGGCGGAAATAGCGCTTCAGATAATCTGACACAGGCCCAGGATGGAGTGTGGCTTGGTCGCGGATTTCAGGTGTCATGCGAATGGGATTGGCGACTGCCCCGATCGAAATCACTTCTGGAAATGGCGCTTCCAACGCAATGGCAGCGGCTTCCGGGTCAAACATGAAGTTGAAATCGGTATAATAATCCGCACTATCCGTAACTTGGGAAAGGTTGCCATCAACGATAGCCCCCATAAAAACGAGCCTGCGACAGAGTGAGGCGAATTCTGGATCCAGCTTGATGGCAAGAGCGACGTTCGTCATGGGGCCGGCTGCGAGAAGAGTGACCTCATGAGGATGTTCATGGACCTGGCGGATAAGAAACAATGCGGCCTTCTCCGGAGAGACAGGGCGGTTTGGCATTCCTTCTTTGAGTGTTTTGATCTGAGGCTGAAGGTCAGGAGCATCTCCACGCCATGCGCCCTTCCATGGCATCTTACCATTGGATTTTTCCCAGGCTAGAAGACGTGGGCGTGAGTTGACCAATGGCTGCGTTGCACCTGGCACGACAGGCAATTTCGCCGGCGCAGAGGCTATTTCCAGAAAGCGTGACAGGTGGGCAACCGCTTCGTTTTCCCAGCCATCTCCAACCACGACTGTAAAGCCAAGGAGGGTTGCTTTGTCTGGTTGCCCCAGCAAGGGAATGACGGATTGGATGTTCGTTCCGCCCGGACCCGCGAAATCGTTGTCGATGATGACATAATTGCGTGTCGGCGTTGTCTGGGCCTGAGCGAAAGTCAGAGAAGAAAAGCCGAGCAGAAGAACTGAAAGGCGAAGTCTGGAAAACATGGAAAAATCCCCTCAGCCGTGACGGCCATGCATCTGGGCTGAAACAGCAAAAAACATAATGAAAATCACGCATAGACCCCACACGACTGGCGATACTGCCCGCCCGCGGCCGGTTGCGAGAGCCATGGTTGCGTATGAGAATGTTCCGATGGCCATGCCGTTGATGAGATTGCCGGTCAGAAGAGCGATAATGAATGTCAGTGCGGCAGGAGCACTTTCCTTGAGGTCGGACAGATCCAGATGGCGGACTCCCTGAAACATCATCATTCCCACCATGAGGAGAGAAGGCGCTGTTGCCTGAGGTGGAATGATCATGAACAAAGGCCACAGGAAAAGTGCTGTAACGAACCCTCCTGCTATGACCAGAGCCGTCAGGCCGGTTCGACCGCCAGCATGAACCCCTGTGATGGATTCAGAATAGACCGTTACAATCGAGGTTCCCAATACTGGGGCCAGAATACTTCCGGCAGCATCTGTTATGAAGGCTTCTCGGGCTCTAGGAATGCGACCATTTTCCGACACCATTCCTGTCGCGGTTACAACGCCCAGCAGGTTTGCGAGCGTGCCGAACAGTTCAGTGCAGAGGAAAAAGAACAACATCGGCAGGACGTAGAAGATGTGATGCACGAGATAGAGTGGTTCGAGCTGGAAAGCCGTTTCATGGGGCATGCGGGGAAGCGCAAAGATATGTGTGGGCCAGGGCGTGATGCTTCCACCTTTGCCGTCGGGAAGAAAAAGCCCGACAAAGGTTAGAGCAATAATGGAAATGATCAGGGCACCTGGGACCCGTCTGGCGACAAGAACTGGTGTGAGGATAAAGCCAGCCAGTGTCATGAGCACTCTGGAATTGGTAATGGGCCCCATGGACACAAAGGTAGAGGGACTGGGGACAACAAAGCCGGAATTGCGCATTCCGATGAACATGATGACCAGACCGACCGCAACCTGAATACCGATCCGGAGTGTATCAGGGATCTCCTGGGCAATGCGCTCGCGAATGCGTGTCAGGCTCATGAGCATGAAAATCAGCCCCGTCAGGCAGACCAATGCAAGAGCTGCCTGCCAGGGAACGCCCATCTGTTTGACCAGAATGATCGCAAAGACCACATTCGATCCCATGGCCGGCGCGACGCCAAGGGGAAGGTTTGCCAGAAGCCCCATCAGGGTTGTGCTGAAAATTGCAATCATGCATGTGGCGCTCAGGACGCTTGCGCGGTCCATGCCGGCTTCCGCCATGATCATGGGATTGACTGCAACGCAGTAGACCATTGCGGCGAAGGTTGTCAGGCCAGCAATAACCTCACGGCCAGCGGTTGTTCCGCTGGCCGTGAGGTTGAAAAAACGATCAAGACGGGCGTAAAACATCCGATCAAAGGTCAATTTTGGCTGTAACAAGAGCCGCGAAACTTCCGGCAACATAGTATGTCGGCGACCCTTGGGATGCGATGGTGCTGCCATAGATCCCGCGTGCTGCGCGTGAGGACGCTGCGACACCAGCCACACCGGAGAGATACTTGTTATCGCCGACATTCATAAGATTCAGCCTGATTTCGGGATGTGTGTGGAAGATCTTGGGTGCACGATAACCGAAGTTCATATCCGCGTTGACATATCCTGGCATGGCCTGGTCATTCATGAAAGTTGAGAACTGCCGTCCGACATACTTGACGGAAAATCCTGCGAAATATGTTCCATCATCATAGTCGAGCCCCACGGATGCCTGCACATTCGGGCTGCGCACAGCAGTTTTACCAGCCGTTGGAAGATAGTCTGCTCCAACCTTGTAGTTGTTATCGATCGTTGCGTGCAGATATTCTGCCGAGATGTAGGGGCGCAGATGATGCCACGGGCGCAGACCAATCTCGATGTCTACGCCGCGCGACGTCTGGCCGCCTGCATTGATGTTCTGGGTAATCTGCGCGTTGTTGATCGTAACCTGTGTAGAAACCTGACGGTTCGTGAAGTTATAGTTGAAGAATGTGATGGAGCCGTCCAGGATGTCGCCCTGATAGCGGTAACCAAGTTCTTCAGAGATCGAATACTCAGTTTTCTGGGCAGTATTGGCCTGCGTCGCCACCTTTCCGGTTGATGCGCTGTAGGTGTTGTAGAGCGCATTCAGCGTTGGTGTGCGGAAATTGGTCGCAACGTCTGCAAAGATCTGGCTATGACTGTCAATACGATAACGTGCACCCAGATTAGGCGTCGCAACGGCCGCATTCATGGTGGTGCGGTATTGTGCGCCAGGCAGGTAGTTGTAACCGATGCGGGTTACCATAGACTCCTTGATTCCTGCTTCCACTCGCAAACGGTTATGCAGTGCGTTGAACGTGTCACCGAAGAACAGAGTATTGACGCGCGTGATGGTCAGGTTGTCATAACTTGCAAGGCGTGTGCCATCAGCCAGTTTTACATTTCCCAGATACCCCCAGACATTTGCCGGTCCGCCATTTTCTCCAATCGCGCTGTACGGATTGACCATGCGCTGCCTGGACCAGTCGAACCAATATCCAAACACCAGCGTATGCTTGCCAATAGTATAATGAACCTTTGAGACAAGACCGGGGCGATAAACGTAAGGTGTACCGAACGGCGTATACATCATCACCTTATCGGTGGTCGTGCCATTACCGTTCAGGTCGATGCTGTATTTTTGTGTCCCGGAATAGATGGCGTTTTCAGACAGAAGAGACGCCGAGGCGATCGTGCCAGAATTCCAGTAAAAATACGGCGTGAAATCAAACCCGAGTTTGTCATTGACGACGATATTCTGCGGCGCGCTCAGGATCAGAACGCGATAAGGACTCTGGTGCAGTTTCCAGTATTTGGTGTCTGTCGGCGAAAAATCTCTACTATAATTGGCGCCTCGACCATATTCCTGCCAGGCAGACAGGGAGGGGTTCAGGTAAGCTACCTTCATGGAATCATCAAAGGTCAGTGCAACGGTGCTTCGGCTTCCGTTCATCCAGTCTTTGACCATTTTTGCGTCAATATGCTGCTTGTGATCGTCTCCAGCGCCACGGAAATGCGGCTCTTCCAGATGTGACCATGCGACGAAAGCCCGCATTCCGGTGTTACCGATGTCGCCGCTTTGAAGGCGAACATATTCGCGGTGTGTGTTGTAAGACCCGAAAGACCCTGCAATCGTGGCGCCCATTTTGTGAGACGGATCAAGCAGGTTCATCGACACAATTCCGCCTGAAGCCCCAATGACGGGAGAGTCCAGATTAGCGGACCCCTGCTGCATCGTCACTTCACGCAGGTTCTCGGAATCTACCCATTCGGTTGGAAAAGCCATGTAGGAACCGATATCGTTCAGAGGCGCACCCTCGACGGTGAAGCCGATCTGATCGCTGTTCATGCCACGGATCGTCATGTTGCCGCTCACCATCCCGAAGGGGTCAGCACTGGCGACATTGGCGCCGGGAAGGTTGCCGAGCAGCTTGAAGACGTTAGGTGTCGGTGCCTGCTTGGCGATATAGGCCTGAGTAATCTCGCTGCGTGATTTCGTGCCATTCTGGGGAGCCATGCGGCCGCCTGCCACGGATTCTGCGGACACCCGGATGACTTCTGGCCGGGAAGGGGAGGGCTTCACGCTCTTGCCGGTGGCGGAAGAGTGGCGCTTCTCCCCGACGTGCTTTGTATCCGCAACAGGAGCAGCGTAGGCTGCCATACAGAACATGTTGCCGATAACGGCGGTACTCAGGAAGGTTGAAGCACGCATGGAAGAAGCTCTCAAACACTGCGGAGACGCCAGAAAGGCCCGAATCTCTCCCGACGCTGGCACAAAACAGTGACTGAATCGGCAAAGACGTATTAGGTTGTTATAGGACGTCTTGGTACCGGGTTTCGGTGTGCTCTTCAATCCAAAAGTGAAACGTTTTCTGGAATTTTTTCTTTATGCCTAACTCCATGTTCTCGTCAGCGCTCGATACGAATGGCCCGACGCCGCTTTACCTTCAGGTTGGGCATCATATTTCCGGGTTGATTGGCAAGGACAGCCGTTTCATGGAGCGGCTCCCATCCGAGGCTGAGCTGTGTCTGATGTATGGTGTTAGTCGCATTACCATCCGTCAGGCGTTGTCCTATCTCGCTGAACGGGATGTCGTCGTCCGGCAACATGGACGTGGGACATTTGTAGGGGCCCTGCATCGGCCAGGGCGGCAGAAAACGATTCATTCGTTTTTTGAAATTCTGGCCGGAAAAGGTCTGAGTCCAGAAATGGCGTTGCTGGATTACCAGATGCGCCGTCCTCCTGAAGAAGTTGCTCTGGCCTTATCATCAAATGACGAGACATTGTTCATTCGTCGTGGTTATCGGTCCGAAGAAGGACCTTTGGGAGTGACGGAAGTTTTTTATCCCGCCCGGCTTGCCCCTCTTGTGTCACCTGACCTTGCTGCTTCCATGACATCAACAGCGATCCTTCGGGATATTTTCAAGTTTCAGGTTGCCCATGCAGATATTTCCATCGGCCTGTCCAAAGCTTCGGCTGATGTCGCTCAGTGGCTCAGTGTTTCCGAGCAGTCTGCTTTGATGCGTATCAAGCGCGTAACGACGTGCCTCGGAGAAGGTGTCTGTGAGTACAGCCGGCTGCTGGTGACGGAGGGTAGCGCAGATTTTCGTATTGGCGCCGATGGTGAGATGTTGACCGACGGAGTGCTGTGACCTTTCTTTTCCGGAAGCGGGGTGGCGTCCAGATAGTCGCAACTTCAAAGACTTTTGACGAGGATATTCCTGTCATCCGGCCGGTTTTCAGATACTCAGACCCTACCGGATCAGGCCGCCTTTCATGGCAAGGATGCAGAGCCTGCCTGCCCAGCGTGAATGCCGGTAGTCAGCGTATTTCTGTTTCGGATGACACTGCATTGGCGTCCCACAACATTAGGAGAGAGGTGATTGCTGCATCCAGATCTTCTGATGTTGCTCCATCCCGGGCTTCACATGTCATGCCATGGAAAAATGTCACGAGAATATTGGGCAGCGCCTTAGTTACGGGACAATCCCGCAGTTCGCCGTTGGCAACGGCGCGCTTTACACACGCACGGAGGCCAGCCCGCGTCTGCTGCCGCTGTTCACTAAGAAGAGCCTGAACAGACTGGTTCTCGGGCGAGCAATTACTGGCACCTGAAACGATCAGGCATCCGCAAGGATGCGTCCGAGCCGCCTGCATATGCGCTGAACAGCGTAACGTTCGCTCGATCGCATCGCGTGGTGACAGACTCTCGTCCCATAAAGGCGCCATGACCTGTCCGTAGGTCGCCAGATAATGCTGCACGACTTCGTGGAAGAGGGCTTCCTTTGAGCCGAACGCAGCGTAGAAGCTTGCTGGCGAAATATTGCCCATGCAGGTCTTGAGCTGCGTCAGGGACGTTGGTTCATATCCTTGTACCCAGAAAAGTGTGGTGGCCGCATCAATCGCCTTGTCCCTGTCAAACTCACGAGGACGCCCGGTCCGCGCCATGCTGCCACTCCTTCTGAAAGACTTTTATATTAAATGATCCAGAAATAATTGCCAAGATTTTGCACCTCTCATATATAGATCGAACGATCCATATATGAGAGCCATATGACCCTCGATACGACAGATTCCCGCAAGGAACTCGATGGCGGACTGCCTGTAGCTGGTTTGCTCGCACTGGCGATGACAGGCTTTATCTGCATCATGACCGAAACTCTCCCGGCGGGCCTGTTGCCCCAGATTGGAGCTGACCTGCATATTGCCCCGGCGCTGGCAGGACAGATGGTGACGGCCTATGCTTTGGGTTCCCTGAGTGCTGCGATCCCGCTGACACTTGCTACCCAGCGATGGCGGCGAAGACGGGTTCTTCTGCTGGCGATCATTGGTTTTGTAGTCTTTAATTCCGTCACGGCATTTTCAAAGCATTATGGAGTGACCCTTGTTGCCCGTTATGGCGCGGGTGCAGCAGCAGGGCTCGCCTGGGCCCTGCTGGCGGGTTATGCGCGCAAGATGGTGACGCGCTCTCAGCAGGGGCGCGCTCTGGCCATTGCCATGGTAGGCACACCGATCGCGCTTTCTCTGGGTGTTCCGGCTGGAACATGGCTGGGCGTTGCTGTGGGCTGGAGACTGGCCTTCGCGATCATGTCAGGATCAACTCTGCTGCTGATCCTCTGGGTTCTGACGAGCGTTCCTGATTTTCCGGGGCTTGCGCACCACGAACGTCAGCCGTTCGGGTATGTTCTGCGAACTCCGGGCGTACGGTCTGTGCTGGGCGTTGTGATAACCTGGATGCTCGCGCATAATGTGCTCTACACCTATATCGTGCCGTTCATCACACCTGCCGGGTTGGCGCCGCACGCAGATGGTATTCTTCTGCTCTTTGGTATTGCTGCGTTGGCTGGCATCTGGCTGACCAGTCGCACGGTCGATCACGCCCTGCGGCTTTCCGTTCTGGTCAGTCTGGCAATATTCGCCGTTGTTGCGGTTATTTTTGCAGTCGGATCAGCGTCGCCAGTAGTGATCATAATGGGGGTCGCGATATGGGGCCTGACATTCGGCGGTGCTGCAACGTTACTTCAGACAGCACTGGCCGATGCGGCTGGCGAAGGGGCGGACGTTGCATTGTCGATGAATGTCGTCGCCTGGAATAGCGCCATCGCGGGAGGTGGAATTCTGGGCGGTGTGTTGCTTGAGACCTGGGGAGTTGTATCGTTTCCCTGGGCTGTAATGGGGCTTGCAGTCGCTGGGTTCCTGATCGTCTGGCAAGCCCGGTTCCACGGATTTCCACTTGGCCACCGCCTCGGGCATGGGGGCTAAGAATGCGATTGTCACCTGTCTGCTGTCCTGCTCTCCCTGATTGTCAAAATAGCCATGACCGGTTTCGCAAAGCAGACCCTTCCGGTTTTTCTTGACGCAGGAAGCGGGAGAAGCCAGCGATGAGGATATGGACACCATCAGCCTCCTCGCCCTGCTTCTGACTCTCTCGGCAGCGTTCAGTATTCTCAATCATCACACGCTTCGTGTTCCTGTGACGATTGGCGTGCTAGTCTTTTCATTGCTGGCGTCTCTGCTGATCATGATCCTGAATCCGTTGCTTCCGGCTTATGACCTTCAGGCTCTTCCACGATCCGTGTTGGGTGCCATCAATCTGCCGACGGCTCTTCTGAATGGCGCATTGTCTCTCCTTCTGTTTGCCGGGGCCATGCAGGTAAATGTCGGGCATCTCCGCGCAAAGCTTGCCTCCGTGGCTGCCCTCTCTGTTCTCGGCACCGTTCTGGCGGTTGCCTTTCTGGCGATCGCGGTATGGTACGTCTTCCCTCTGTTGGGTCATGCCATTCCTTTTGCGTGGTGCATCGTCCTTGGGGCCATTCTCGCGCCAACCGATCCGGTTTCGGTCGTCGGCATGCTGAAACGTCTCGGATTGCCGGGGCCGATTCAGGCCGTTTTCGCAGGGGAGAGCCTGTTCAATGACGGCGTAGGCGTGGTGATTTTCGGCGTCACGATCGGACTGGCGACTGGGGACAGTCTGGGCGTGACTGCCTCCCAGATCGCTCTGAGTTTTTGCCGCGAGGCGATTGGTGGCGGCCTACTGGGCGCGCTGACCGGATGGGTTGCACTCCGTGTGCTTAAAGGACAGCGCGACCCGCACATTGACCTGTTGACGTCATTGGCTTTGGCGACTGGAACCTTCAGTATCGCCAACCAGCTTGGCATGTCGGGGGCGATTGCCGTCGTGGTGGCGGGGCTGTGCTTTGGAACAAGCTATAGCCATTCCGTTTTCGATGAGGCATCCCGAAAGGAACTCGACGTCGCATGGACACTCATTGACGAGGTTCTGAACGTCCTTCTGTTCATGCTCATCGGTTTCGAAATTCTCGAAATTACACCGAATGTCTTTGCGATACTGGCGACACTTGCCATAATCCCGCTGTCTATTGCCGTACGGGCTTTGAGTGTGCTGCTTTCAACGCTTCCGGTTCACCTCAGGCAATGGGAGCGGGGCCGTGTTCTTGGGATCCTGACCTGGGGCGGTCTGCGTGGCGGCATTTCGGTTTCGCTGGCGCTTGGGCTCCCGCCCGGAAACTTGCGCGATCTGCTGCTGCCAGTCTGTTATGGGGTCGTCGTATTTACCATTATCGTGCAGGGACTGACCATGGAACGGGTTGCCCGCAGGTTTTACCCGTCCTCTGATCTGGAGTGAGAAGGTAGGCTGGGCCTTCTCTTCTTGAAGGCCAGTCCCATCAGCAAAAATGTAGATTTGTGGTTTTACAAACAGATCCTGTTCTATTTTCAATAATGACCGCGGATTGTGAAACTGAAGGTTCTGGGCTCTCCGAAGATCATCCCGTCATAAAATCCGGCCTGTCTGACATAGGTCTTGTCCGTCAGATTGGTGATGTTGCCAGCAACGTCGATCCACTTGGCCAAACGGTAGCGTGCCATAAGATTGATGAGGGTGTACCCGCTCACACGCAGGTTGGAACTGTCATATTTCCCGTTGCCGAGCGGACGGCCAGGATTGGTGGTCCATTCTGTGCTCGTCTGGCTGGAAATGCCGCCGCCTATGGTCAGACGATGCAGCACACCGGGAAATGTATAGCTTGTGGTCAGGCGCACGAGATGATGTGGGTCCTGCCGATAGCTCAGACCTTTTTCGTAAAGATAGCTATAACCGAAGAAGACATTCCAGCCCGGCAGAAGCTCGCCTGAAGCGTCAAGATCAATGCCTTCGGTTTTGACGCCATTGACGGATCGGTAAATGGACTCGCCCGTCGTTGTGTTGGTGGCACCCGTCGCTTCCGCCACATTGCTCTGTCTGTTCAGATAAAAAGCAAGAGAAGTATTCAGGCGTTGTTTGAAGAACGACCCCTTCAAACCCGTTTCATAACTTTTCCCCATCACAGGGCTGAGAGGCTGATTGTTGGCATCTCTCAGATTGGATTGGGGGGTGAAGATATTGGTGTAACTGCCATAAACGGACATCGTCTTTGTAAAATCATACACCATGCCTGCATAAGGCGTCAGAACGGCATTCTGGCGTCCTGTTCCTGTCGCGCCTGAATACTGATTCTGCACATTATATGTACCGCTATAGGCTTCGTAAGTACTTACCCGGCCGCCAAGGATCAGCGAAAGGCCTTTGGCAAGAATGAAGCGGCCTGATGTGTAGGCCCCGTAATTGCGCGTCACATCGACTTCGCGTGCTTTTGTTCGATGCGTCATAAAATCCGGATATGAACCATCCCAGGTCTGCCAGTTGGCAATGGGCAATCCTGCCGCACGATACTGGCAGCCCGAATAGGGCGTAACGCCCGCGATGCTGCAATTTCCGAGCGCTTTGCTGAATGTGTATTGTGTCAGTTCGTCATTGTACCCGTTGAAACCGAAAACGATCTGATGCTCGTGTCCAAGAAAATGGATCGGGCCCGAGATATGAACATCTGCATTATCACGCGCATCGGCATATTCTGCGTGAAGCGCGTTGAGGTAGCCACCTGTGCCATCCTGATTCCAGAAACCGGCATAGCCCCCGACATTTTTGGCGGCATTGTTGATTTTGGCAACGCCAAGATTGCTGTAGGAACTGCCTTGCGTCCGCATATAGCCGACCTTGAGGTGCCAGCCGGCTGAAAAATCATGATCGTAGTTGATGAAAGCCGTGTACTGGTCGCGGGTAGCCTGGCTCCAGTCCGCGGCCGGGTTGGTGCTGCGGGGCAGGTGCGTGCGTGTACCGTCAGCATACCAGATCGGAACGTTGGTTCCCCATGAGGCGCCGTCATTACGGGTTCGTTCATACTGGAAGCCAAAACTCAGTGTATCCCGCACGGAGAGGTCCGCAGCGAAATTGGCAAGCGCGCCCAAACGATTGACGTGCTCCCGGACACGGAATGTATCCGTGTCATCCCATGTGAAGACATATCGGCTGCGGATCGTGCCGGAATGATTCAGCGGAGTGTTGATATCCGCCATGACACGATGCTCATTCCAGTTGCCCAGTCGAAGCAGGCCATTCGCTGAGAACTCTTTGGTTGGCGTTTTGCGCTGCAGATAAATGGTTGCGGACGGATCACCTGTCCCGCCCAGAAGACCATTGGCCCCACGGACGATCTGGACATTCTCATACAGGTCCATATTCATGGAGGACCCAACACCACCGAAGCTTGTAGTGGCATCAATCTGCATGCCATCGATCTTGTAGTTGGTGATGTTGAAACCACGTGCACGATAAGTCGTACGACCGGCATTATCGTTGGCGTAGGATGTGACACCAGGTGTGGTGTTCAGGACGTCATCCAGGCTGTTGATCTGCTGATCGTCCATGACCTGTCGTGTCATGACCGTTACGGTCTGGGGCGTTTCGCGAAGACTGAGAGGAAGTCCCGTGGATGCGCTGGTGGAAGGGGCGGTATAGCTTCCACGATCCCATCTCTGGGAACGGACGATGATATTTTCAGCTGTGGGAGCAGTTTTGTCACGCGCTGCCGGTGGCCCCACATCCCGATCTTTTCCTGAATGCGTCTTCAATGGCGCTTTTTTCTTTTTGGAATCGACACGTTTTTCGAGAGCAGCGGGTTTCTCTTGCATGTCTTCGGCCTGTACCGCGGCAGGAGCCACGGTAGCCAGGAATGTGGAGGCCAGAAGGCTGGTTATGGCGTAACGCGTTACAGGGCGCAGGTTCACGTCAGCAGGTCCCAATCGGAAATTCATATGATAATCATTATCATTTGCACATCGATAGCAGCGTGATTTTGAAATGAAAAGAAACGCATTTATTACAAATTATACCAAAATATATCTTTTCAAATCGGGACGAAGCCGAACGCCTGCGACCACCAGGTCGTCAGTACCTGGCGCCGAGACAGGCGATTTTTTGATTACGAGAGATGTCTTTGCACAGTATGCAAGTGCTTCTCGAGCGCGTTCAGAATTGGTGCGAGTTCGCAGGAACCGGAATATGGTCCCTGCGATTTCTATTCGTTCAGAAACATTGGTAATCAGGCGTTTTTTTCTAACTGCCTTCGTTGTTATTCTTGGTCACTAGACAAGAATACAACGATTTTTCACGCATTCTCTTTTTTCGCGAGCACTGTTCTCACGGTCGCAAGGCCCGGATAGAGCGTGCGATAGCCCGCATAGGCAGCCTCATACGCATGACGCAGCGCTTCATTGGGGGTAGTCGTCTCCGCGCGCTCAGGCGACAGACATACGGTTTCCACGTCCTCGCCTGTGACCGCCAGACGTGCCAGTCGCGCGGCTCCAAATGCTCCGCCTGTTTCGCCATTGGCCAAACGATGCAGCGGAATTCCCAGCACTGAGGCCAAGATCGCTACCCACAATGCACTGCGCGACCCGCCGCCGATGACCGCAGCCTCCGTGACTTCAGATCCGGACGCCCTTAACCCCTCCAATGCATCGCGAAACGAAAATGCAACTCCTTCAAGCACAGCCTGAGTCATCTGCGCGCGTGTCGTATCCTGTGAAAGGAGAGCAAAGCCACCCCGTACCGCTCCATCATTGTGCGGTGTGCGTTCACCTGAAAGATAGGGTGCAAACAGCACGGGAGAGGGGGCTTCGGGCGACTCAGGCAATTCGGCCAGTAGCTCTGCTTCTTTCATTCCCGTCACGCGCGACCACCATGCCAGGGATGCCGCAGCCGAGAGCGTTACGCCCATCTGGTGCCATACACCCGGCACCGCATGACAGAACGCATGAATGGCGTCCCGGGCACCGCCGCGATAGGAATCTGTCGTCACCCAGACTACTCCGGAAGTGCCAAGCGAAAGAAAGGCATCCCCCGGCTTTGTCGCACCTAACCCCACTGCACCGGCTGCATTGTCTCCCGCACTTCCCGCAAAGACTGGCGCTTTGCGCATGCCCCAACGCTGCACGAGATCGGGTTTGAGAACGCCAGCGGCCTCGCTTCCCTCTCTTAACTCCGGCATGTGGGAGAGTGAAAGCCCTGTTGCAGACAGCGCTTCTTCCGACCAGCGGCGCTGTCCGACATCAAGCCATAACGTGCCCGATGCGTCGGACATGTCTTCGATCGCCTCGCCCGTCATGGCAAAACGAAGCCACGCTTTGGGCAGAAGCACGAGACGCGTCTTCGCGAAAATGTCCTTTTCATGTTCTGCGACCCAGATCAGCTTCGGCGCGGTGAAGCCCGGCATGGCGATGTTGCCGGTCACCGCGCGGCTCTCAGGGAAACGATGCTCAAATATTTCGCACTCGGCCTCGGCCCGCGTATCGTTCCACAATATGCAGGGACGAAGCACCTTACCGTCGCCATCGAGCAGGACCGCGCCATGCTGTTGCCCCGAAAGCCCGATGCCCGTGACCTGCGAGACTTCGGACGGATAGGCCTTTGTCAGCGCGTCGATGGCTGCAAGCGTGGCCGCGAGCCAGTCATCCGGGTTTTGCTCGCTCCATCCTTCGTGGGGACGCGAGACCTTCAGTGCCACCGTTTCCGAAGCCAGCACATGCTGCGCTCCGTCCACCAGAACCACCTTGACTCCTGACGTCCCCAGATCAATCCCGATATACATCCCACGTCACCTGCCATTTCAATGGGTTGTAAGTCTGGACCTGTTCGCGTGTCATGGCGCGCCACGTTTATGTGAAGGGTCTCCATTCTCCCAGCCTCCTCCAAGAGAGCGGTACAGACGAGCGACGGAGATCGAGACATTTGCGCTTGATTCAGTCAGAGCGCTTCGGCTTGCCAGAAGGGCATTCTGCGTGGTCAGGACATTGAGGAAATCGCCCGCCCCCTGACTATACTGAAGCTGCGCGATATGGACGGCGGTCTCATCTTCCGAGACAGTTTCTTCCAGTCGGTTTCGACGCTCCTGCGCGGCACTCAGGTCCGCCATGGAATCATCGACGTCTTCCCATGCTTTCAGAAGCGTACGCTGCAACGCAATCGCCGCTTCCTTCTGCTGGGCGCGACGCAGATGAAGCTGTCCCGTCAAACGGCCCCCTTCGAACAGAGGAAGGGTCATGGTCGGACCGAACCCGTACTGACGCGACGCCCATGAACCCAATCCGCTGAACTGCAACGCCTGAATATCCAGACTGCCAGACAGCGTTACGCGTGGGAAAAAATCTGCGACGGCAACACCGATACTCGCTGTCGCGGCATGGAGATGGTTTTCTGCCGCCCGCACATCGGGACGGCGCTCGGCCAGTTCGGAGGGCAAACCGACCGGAATGTCAGCAGGAACGGACGGAATGGCTTGAACAAACCCGAGCGTGTCTTTCAAAGCGCCCGGTTGCTGTGCGGTCAGGAAGCTCAGGGCATTCACGAGGTGCACTTCCTGGCTTTTCAGCACAGGAAGACGCGCCTCAAAACCATGCATCTGACCGCGGGAATAGGCGACATCGAGTTTTGTCGCCGTGCCCTGCGCAAAGCGGAGTTCCGTCAGTTTCACACTGTGCTCGGCAATGGCGATGCTTTGCTGCGTGATGCCAATCTGGGTCTGGATATTGCGCAGGCTCAGATAATCCTGCGCGGTTTCCGCCATGAGGGAGACCAGCACGCCGCGGCGCAGCTCGTCCGTTTCATGCATGGCCGCGGTAGCTGCCTCGACCTGACGGCGCACATGCCCCCAGAAATCGACCTCCCATGACGCACTTAGCCCGTATTGTGGCAGATTGAAAGACGGGTTGCCCTTCGCGCCATCCATAGCCGCCGGTCCAAAGCCCTGCTGGCCGCTGGCAATTTCGCCGGGCCCGGCTTGTTGCATGGTTCCCAGAAGGCCGAGAATACCGTTTGTGCTGGCGCGTTCACGGGCATAGGACGCAGCACCTTCCATATGCGGCATCTGCGCCGCACTGGCGATCCGGCGTTCTGCCTGACTTTCCGTGAAATGCAGGGTGGCTTCACGCAGATCGAGATTGTTGCGTGCTACGTCTTCCTCCAGCGCCGTCAGCGTGGGGTCATGATAGATCCGCCACCATTGTGCATCGACGGCAAGGGTTTCCTGCGGATGACTGGCAGCGGGGGGCAGGCTCTGATGCCAGTGCGCGGGGGCATGTGGGTAGGGCCGATGATAGTCTGGTCCGACCGTACAGGCAGACAGCGCGGTGAGCCCCAGAAGAAAGCAGCGTGAGAGGGTGGACATGGAAGCTCTCATTTCCAGAGATACCGTGCGTCATGGGAATGGGTGCCCTCAGGCGTCGAAGACGTGTCGATCCGTGCTTCGACCGACATGCCGACACGAACCTTCTCCGCTAGAGGCTGGCCGGGATCGAAGGTCAGCTTGACCGGGACGCGCTGGACCACTTTCGTGAAGTTTCCGGTCGCGTTATCAGGCTGGATAGCAGCGAAAGCCACACCTGTGGCCGGGGCCAGACTGTCCACATGGGCCTTGAGCGGATGACCGGGGAAGGTATCAACCAAGACCGTCGCACTTTGCCCGGTCTGGACTTTCGTGAGCTGGGTTTCCTGAAAATTCGCCAGCACATAGGCCTTGCGGACCGGCACAACCGCCAGCAGCCCTGTGCCCGGATGGACATAGGCACCGACACGCACGCCGCGCTCTCCCACCACGCCGTCCACCGGCGCGGGAATGGTGCAGTAGGACAGGTTCAGTTCGGCTTGATGCTCGGCACTTTTCGCCTTCAGCAACGCACCCTGAGCCTTTTCAAGCTGCGCCTTCAGCACTGCGACCTGCTGTTCAGCCGTACTGGTTCCGGCCTTGTCGCGGGCAAGGGCCGCAACCGCTTCAAGCTGCCGGGCTTCCGCGCCCTGCTGCTGTTCGGTCGTACTGGCGCCCCCTGCGGACAGATTGCGATACCGGGCCGCATTCTGGCGTGCAAAAATCAGCGCAGCCTCGTCGGACTGCACGGTATATTTTGCCGCATCGACGATGGAGTTCTGACGGTCCAGTAGGGCCTGAAGATTGTTCACATCGCCCTGAGCCGCAGCCGTATCGCCATGGGCCGCATCCAAAGCCGCGCGATAATCGTCGTCCTCGATATGGGCAAGTTCTTCTCCGGCATGGACATATTCGTTGTCTTCGGCCAGCACGCGGTCGATGCGGCCCGAGACTTTCGGCGCTACGGTCGTGAAATCGGCTGTGACATAGGCATCGTTGGTTTCCTGACGGATACCATCGCCCACGAAGAAACGATCCGCCGTCCAGGCGAGGCCGGTCAGCAGGACGACAGCACATCCGGCCAGAAGAAGGGGTTTTCCGTAAATCATATTAAGGCAGGTCCGTCAGTGCGCGGTGGCGGGAAGGGAGGAGGGAGCGGGTTCGCGGGCGGCGGCAGGCATGGCCGGAGCAGGCCCCTTGCCGGGCGGATAGACGCGTTTCGGCAGCACGGCGGTCAGCGCGACATAAGCAATGCAAAGGCACATCACGACGAAATAGATGTCCACCAGTGCCAGTGTGATCGACTGCTCGTGCAGATAGGTGTGGAAGATCTGAAGCGTATTGCGCGCCACATGAGCGCCGTCAGGCGAGCTGTTGCTGATCGCCGCATGGATCGGATCGCCCATGCCGGACAGCGCCGTGGCGTCATTGCCCGCCCGGTCCAGCAGCATCGTGGAATGATACTGTTCCCGACGGCGGAGCAGGATTTCAAAAATGGCGGCAGCAAACGCATTGGCCATGCCCTTGAGCATGTTGACCATGCCCGAGATGAACGGGCCGTCCGCCGGCCCCAGAGACATGGTGGCCAGCATCAGAACCGGGATCACGACCATTGGCTGACCGAGGATCTGAAGCGCCTGCAGGAGATAGAAATTGTCCCGTACCCAGTCCGGCGTCAGCCAGGTTCCAAGGAACGCTGCCAGCGCCAGACACGACATGCCGAACGCCAGTACATATCGGCAGTCCACCCGCGCGGAATTGCAGAGCGCAGCCGTCAGCGGCAGCATAATGAGCTGTGGTAGGGCAACCGTCAGCGCGACCGGAGCCGCCTGAATGGGCCGGTATCCCCGCACGGCTTCCAGATATGTCATCGGGACTTCCATCATCAGACCGCAGATGATGAGCACACCCACAAGGGTCAGCAGAGACATCGTGATATTGCGGTTCTTCCAGTACTGAAGCCGGAAAAACGGGCTGTGATGGTGCCATTCATGGAACAGAAACCCCACGAACAGCGCACCGCCCCAGAATGTCAGATGGGAGATGATCGGCGAGCGGAACCAGTCCAGCCGGTCCCCCTGATAGAGCACTGTCACCACACACAGGATGGATGGCACGCCAATGAAGAAGCCACGCCAGTTGAAGTTCCGGAACCGTTCGAGATGCACCGGATCACGTGGCAGTCCGTAGGCCATCATGGCAATGGCAATGATGCTGAAGGGAATGACCTCCCAGTACAGCCAGCGCCAGCCCACATGCTCGAACCACATTGCCTCAAGCGGGCCGCCCAGATTAGGACCAAAGGTGGCGCTCATCGCATAGCCGCCAATGCCGAACACCTTGATGGGCGGCGGCAGGTATTTCAGCATGACCGTCATCAGAACGGGCGGCAGACAGCCCGCACTCAGCCCCTGCGCGGCGCGAAGAAAGCATAGCGAGACCATGTCAGGCATGAAGGGCAGGGGGATCGACAGCATGGCGAGCACGGCCGTCATGAAGATCGAAAACCGATAGATCGAGAATGTCATGTAGAACCAGGGCGTGAACGCCATGGCCGCAATGTTGAAGGCCTCGTAGATCGAGGTGAACCACGTGCCCTCATCGTGCCCGATATGCATCGCGCCGCGGATATCGGCGAGGCCGATTTCGGTGATGTGTTCGTTGAACCCGGCGACATGCACGGCCAGCAGCATCCCAAGGCAGCCGACAATGGTCCGCATACCGAAAGGGGGAATGTAAGACGGCTGCGCGGGCGGCGCACCCGCCAAGGGCGAGGCTGCTGGTTGCATTATGGGGTCTCTTTCGTTGCCCCCCAGCCATTATCCAGAGCGGACAGGTCCGAAAACCCACGTTTGCAGCAGGTGACGTTTCCATTTTTCGGAAGGGTTATCAAAAACTCTTCCATTTCAGGCTAAAAGCACGAAAATATACTGGAAAGCCTTAGGAAACGAAGAGGGCGATGGCCAAACGAACTGACAGTCACAGACGCTACGACCTTGATCTGCTGCGTTATCTTCAGGTGCTGGTGGAAGAAGAAAGCGTCTCACAGGCAGCCCGTCGGCTGAAAGTGAGTGATGCCGCCATGAGCCGCCATCTCGCAACGCTACGCACCGTGTTTGGAGATCCTATTCTGGTTCTGTCCGGGCGCCGGATGATGGCCACAGCTTTCGCCAGCCGCATTCGTGACCGGGTCCAGAACATCGTGCGCGAGGCCGATGCGTTGGTGAATGACAGCGAAACGCTCAATCTCCGCCATCTCTCGCCCCGCTTTACGATCCGCGCCAATGACCTCGTCGTCAGTGCGTTCGGGCATGTCATTCTGATGGCCCTCAAGCAGGAATGTCCAAATTGCAGCGTTGTGTTCGCTCCTGAAACGGAGGAGCCAGCCAGCGAGGCCCTGCGCAACAGCCAGATTGATCTTTATGTTGGCGCTACGGACGATCTGCGCCCTGAGATCATGCGTCAGACCCTCTTCCTGACGTCATTCCGAGCCATGGTGCGCGAGGGGCACCCTATTTTTGCGCAAGGCATTACCCCGCAGACGCTGGTGGAATATGATCACATCAGCGTGTCGAGAAAAGGTCGTCTTTACGGCCCGATAGATACTGTTCTTCAAGAGCATTACGGCCTGACCCGACCCATCGCCATGGTTGTGCCGACTTACCATTCCATGATCGAGACCATGCGGGAGACGGACATGATCCTGCCTCTACCTGATATCGTGATCGACCGTCTTCCACTTTCGCAGATCCAGCTTGAGGCTTTCGACTTCCCGTTCGATCTTCCTCCCGTCACGTCTTTTCAGGCCTGGCATCCGCGCGTAGACTCAGATGGCGTTCATCGCTGGCTGCGCGACACGGTTCTCCAAGTCATCCGGCGCGAACTCGGCCGTCTCAGGCGACCGACAAAGCATTGAATCATGTACACGATTTCAAGCATAAAGCAGCCGTGAGGTTCACGCGCTATGTCAAGGTGATGTTGAATGCTTGTGCGCTGAGATTGTTGAATAACTTGGGGTGAGCGACTGAGCTATCACTTGCCAATTCGCATAGGCACGAAAGATACGGCGGAGAGTGCACGAATTTTATCGTCTAAACACGGTTTTTGCCGGTATTCAGCTACTAAAGCGGGTCATATGCACCAAATTTGCACATTTTGACACGGTGAACGCTCGTTTAGGAAGCGGGAAACTCAGGCCGGGATCAACGGGATTGAAGCGGACACTGTCACTTTCATGACTGTTTTCTCTACCCGTTATCCCACAGCCAGAAAATGATTCAGATCTTGCGCCAGACCAATAGGTCTTTTGTTACCGTGACCCAGAAAGTACAAGACGTTAACGATATCGGAACGTTTTATACCGTATTAACCCTGAAAAGGGATAGACAATGAACCGGCATTTCAAAATTGGTGAAACGACGATTTCCGTGTTGCCTTATTTCCAACCAATTGTATCAATGAAATCTGATCAAATCATTGGTTATGAAGTTTTGAGTAGATTTTTTGATTGTGGAAAACTTCTCGATACCAAGAAAAGTATCGAGCAGTTCGAAAATAAAAAACTCCTTGATGGACTCCTTATTTTTCTTTTAGAATATACTTTCCGTCACCGAATTAAATTCAATCCCAACCTGTTTTTCTCGTTTAATCTTTCACCATCGCAGATATCGGACGCCTGTATTCTTGATGACATCCTGTCCCTCATCAGCCTCTATGAGTTCCCGCACGAGCGCATCAAAATCGAAATTACTGAAAGCGTGATTATTTCTGATCTCGCGCTTTGTACTGAATTTATGACAAAACTGAATACAACCGGAATTTCCTTCGTCATGGACGATTTCGGCACCGGCTATTCAAGTCTCACGATCCTGAGTTCTTTGCCATTTTCAGGTGTAAAAATTGACCAGAAATTCGTGCATTCCTGTGTCAGTCGTAAGGAGGATAGAAAAATAATATCTGCGATTGTTGGTCTGGCAAACAGCCTCGATATTGACGTGATCGCAGAAGGAATAGAGACGGTCGAGCAGGCAGATCTGCTACGGAAAATCGGGTGTACGAAAGGGCAGGGGTATCTGTTCAGTCCTCCTCGGCCATTAAAAAGAATTGAAAACCCGAATTCCAATCCGGCGGTACATACGGAAAAAGAATATCAAAGATTATCTATTGAAGAGAGGGCATTTCAAATCTCATCTCTCTATAACTCGAAAGAAGTTTCGATTTGTTTTATAGATCGAGACTATATCATCCGGGATGCCAGTATGACATTCTGTCGTCGAATTGGTTTTGACAAAAAAGAGGTTATTGGTGCCGATATCCATGTGCTTCTGCCTGATACGCGTACGATGCTTGAATGGTTGAAATCTTTTAGAGAACGCGGTCTACCTTATCCTCCCTACAGATTTACGCGGGAGAGTGGTGACATCGACCTTGTTATGCTGACCCAGGTCAGGGACGAATCAGAGGAAATTCTAGGTTATTCAATTATTTCACTCGAAATCTTTAGCAAGACAGTTAGTGGGATAATGGCGCAGAAACGGGTGAATGTCTGGTAACCTGCGTATTCTTGTACTTGTGACGGTTTTGTGCCGGTATGTGATCTTGTTAGGCGGCTTTAGCCTCGAAACGAGTGGGCTGATGCTGCCGAGATATGAATAGCGTCGTCGCGGGTTATAGAAGCCGTTGACGTACTGGAAGATGGCGGCAGTTGCCTGCCGCCAGAGCATTTCGGCCTTCAGGCTCTTGAAGAAGGTCTCCACAACTGCATTGTCGAAGCAGTTTCCCTTGTCGGACATGGATGGAATCATCCTGTATTCCGTCTGTTTCTTCTGGAAATCATGTGAGCAATATTGGCTGCCACGATCAGAATGGAAAATACAGCCAGGCGACGGATCGCGCATTTGCACAGCCATATCGAGCGCTTTGATTGCAAGGTCCTTTTTCATCCGGTCGCTCGCGGCCCAGCCAATGACGCTTCGGCTGAACGGATCGATGACGACAGCCAGGTAAAGCCACCTTTCGTTTGTCCAGATGTAGCTAATATCGCCTGCCCATTTTCGGTTGGGAGCGTTGGCCGCGAAATCGCCGTTTAGAACATTGGCTGCAACACCGAGGGAATGACGGCGGTCGGCTGTGACTTTGTGACTTTGTGACGACGGGTGCGCACTGGCCGGATCCCATTGGGTTTAATCAGGGGGGCCTACACGGCGTTCGCCGGCATTGTGTCCTGCAGAACTTGGCATAATCTTTCGATGGACCACTCGTGGCGATACTCACAGATAAATGCGAACCTCACGTCTTTTGGCTCGCGAAGAACTGCGTGGCTTTTTTAGGATTTTCCTCTCCTCCCGAAGAACGCGTTTTTCCAGGCGAAGGCGCTTGTTCTCTCGAGCCAGATCCGCCGCCACGCGGGTCCGTGCCTCTCCTGATGCGAGCAGAAAATGCTCAGTGTACCGCCACAAGTCCAGCCACGCGGTACGCCAAAGTGATGCCGGATGCCTATCGGGATGAAATTCTGGAATGGCTGGGGATCCAGTAGGATGCGATTTGCACGAGATCGTTGGCTCCGCAGCACCTACACCAGTTTTGCACACATCATAATGTCGTTAAGCGCATTAATATGAACAGACTTGAACTGACGGGCTAAGGCCGGTTGCCTGATAGCTTGGCATTAAGCAATTGATTTTTAGGAGTTTTTCACCGGATCGAGTGGTGGGAGAAACAGGGATTGAACCTGTGACCCCTACCATGTCAAGGTAGTTATAATTCCTTAAAAAACGGCAGTTTATTGCGGTCTTCAGCTATTAAATCGGATCATGTGCACCAAATTTGTACATTGTGGCACTGTGAACGCCCGTTTTGGAAGTGGGACACTCCGACCGGGATCAACGGTACTGAAGCGGAGATGGTCGCCGCGACAGTACCTGTTATCTGCGCGCTATACGACCCGGCTGGAGGAGATCGTGAGGGCGAGGAGTTGGTAACATTCGCTTACGCCTACAAGTCGGACACGGCAGTGTAACTACGCTTTTCCCCACAGCGGACATTGCCACATGTTAAAGATAGTTCGGCTTACACGCATTAAGGGCCTGGATGATGACGTTCCCCAGCTCTTCGTTCGAGGCGTTGATCGAGACATGGAAGACTGTTCCTTGATCCTCGCCTTGCAGCCAGCCTGAATGACCACCTCCTCGACCCTTGCTCGCCCTCAACTCGATCTGATCCGTTAATTCGTAATCCCAACAGGCAAACACCATGGCAGTTTTCGCGCGCGCTGCTTTCCAGTCCTTGAATCTGAACTCCGCTGCAAGCTTCCCCCAGAAAGCCAGCATCAAAGGGCCGCATTCGGCATGGACCTTGGCGACTGTTTCCCGAGGAAGGGGCACGCCGGGAGTATTGAAGTATTCACTCGACTGGATGGACTTGCCGAAGTTTTCTCCAATCCATTTCGGTGTCGCGCTGGCGCGGTCTATATAGCTCGACCAGCCCGTGCGGGAAAAATATGATCCTTTCCACACCTCTTGGCACTCGATCGCAAGATATTTCTTCGCCCGGAAAATGTGCGCGTATTTTTGCCTGCGAATGGGAAACTTCTGCATGATCAGGTGATATCCGTAATATCAAAATTGATGGAAAGAGGACGGGCTTTCAGAAAAGCTCATGGGTTATTTGAATGACCGGAATATGGTGGAAGCCTACGCGAGGGTCATCCAAGTGAATATCCGGTTTTACCAATTGCCTTCCATAAAGCCGACCTGCCGCTTCCCCCGCTAAAATGCCTGTCTACTCAAGGAATATGAAGCAGACAGGCGGGATGCGCCTCAAGTCAGACACTTGCGCTGACCTCGCACTTCCAGAAACCAGACCCTCTCACTCGACGAAGATCTATGGATTTGTGACGGTGTGGGGCCAGAGAATGAGCTTTTTAAGCGGTTTTTTTCCGGAAAGGGGAATAGGCCGGTGGTATCGAAACGATTTGAGGAAAATGGTGGTAGTCTAGGATTCCCTCGGGAAGTTTCTTCTGCTCCGGAGAAGGATCGTCAATGCGCAGCGGCCCCGGTTCCTCCGTGCGGGGCGATGATGCTGTTGCCGATCGGGCTCGTTTGTTCATAGGCCTCGCCGAACTTGGCAATTTCGCTGCCAGTGACGATGTCGTGTTCGGGTAGCGTGCCGTCCTTGAAAACAGGTGCTGGAGCTTGGGAAACTGTTCGAAAGTATTCTAGGATCCGGCCCGTGGCCGTAAGCTGCAAGGGGGGCGGGGATAGTGGTGGGGCTATATCGGTGAGCTGATAAACTATGGTGGCTTTACGGTTGTTTAGTGAAGTCGCCTGATCTGGTCTCGGGAGAAAGTCGTGAAGATCCGTGGGGATGAATGTGTCGATCCCGCGCGTTTTCTTTGTGGCCAGCGAATGTCGTGGACCACACGTAGCATTTATCGGAATCGTGATAAGGGCGGCTGAGACAAGAATAGGAACGATGGACCTGACGTTGTTGAGCATGGTCTTTCTCATAATAAGTATAGCTTTACTCAAATATCTCTCGGGTACCTTTGAAAGTGGCATAGCGTCTTGGTTAGGCGCACTTAAATTTCGGCAATAAATTGAGGGCTCTGTCCTATCCGACGAGAGGAATTGCACTCGGTCCACAGGGTTCATGGAAGTTGGAAACGTCGCGTCGGTGGCAATAGGGTTTGTGT
The DNA here is from genome assembly GCF_018256135.1 of Gluconobacter sp. Dm-74. NCBI lineage: Bacteria > Pseudomonadati > Pseudomonadota > Alphaproteobacteria > Acetobacterales > Acetobacteraceae > Gluconobacter > Gluconobacter sp. Dm-74. The sequence continues at coordinate 126,707 of NZ_JAERLX010000008.1, forward strand.
CATTAAGTGCATAGTTTGCGCGGAAGACGTACTCTTATTTTCGGATACTGCAGTGCAAGCGTGCTTTTCTCAGGAGCGGGCATACTAGGGCATGCTGCTAGCGCCTACTTTCCGGACGTCTGCATGTCGTTTGCCTGACTGAAAAGCTGACATTAAGCTAATCCTTATCCGGCGGCACTTGTTCATTGGCTGGTCAAATCGCGCGCATTCTGCTATCAGTATGTCAGATTGGGGTTGAGCTGTTTCCTCCGACACTCCCTGTACATCTGATGATTTCTTGATGCCGATGCCCGGCTCGGGCTTCGGCCTTCTTTACGAGATACGCAAAGCCCGCTCTTACCGGTGGGCTTTTTTTATGTCCGCATCACAGGATATTTTATGCCCGATACGGATCAGCATCCCGCCCTGACCTTCGTCATGAACACACATCACCTGCTCGGCATCGTTAGGCAACATCTACCCAGTCAGGAAACAGTCCCGCCTCGACGGGCTTGCGCGGACGGGCTTCGGCGCGGCGGAGATGGCTGGAGGCGCTGCCCTCCTCGCTGACCCAGACCCGATCTTCAGCAAGATTGGCGGCGCTGCGCTCATCGCCCATGGAATGGATACAATGGCTGCGGGAAACCGGGCCTGGACCACCGGTCAGGCTACGCCGACGATGACCGAACGAGCGGCACGGGCTGCCGCTCTAATGGCACATGCGTCACCGGTCGTAGCTGATATAACGGGGGCTGTTGCTGACGCGTTGGTCCCCACCAGTATATTGCATAAAATTGGTGCGCTTACCGCCACACGGTCTATTCGGGTTGTCTCCGCTGATCGTGGCCATCTTAATTTCGATCATGGTGATATTGTTCCGGAGCATTTCCACTCGCCTGCTCCAGATTTCGGACAACCGACTAGCCAAGATCTGCTTATACCTCATCGACAGAGCAGTCTAAATCTCGACCATCATGAGGCCCCCTCGCATAATCGCCGTGCAGGCGGACATGTTTTACTCAGACACATTGCTCTGACAAAAGAGTATATCGAAAAACGCTTCACGAAAGAGGGGCGCCCTGTCGTCTCATTTTTTACGTCGAAGCACGAGGCGGAGCGCGCAATCCACCAGGTTCTGCAAGACAACGCCATTTGATTGATAACTGGCTTAAGACAGCGCCAAAAGACGCAAAATTTGATATTTCAAGTAGTATTTCAGTGCATGGAACTGTCGTTATCCATCAGGCCGATCGAGTGAGACGGGCAGCACGCCGCGCAGAGGTTACAATTAAGAACACTGAGCATAATGGGATGATTTACCATGTTTTCACCGTCAAACTCTTCGCATGCTGAGATTCGAGATGCATTTCCCCGGTTGTCCAATGTGGGGACCAGTTCATTGGGTGAAGATGCCGACATGTGTGGTGACACGCTGGACGAAGCAATTCAGGATGGACCACGAGGGCGTAGCCTACAGTTTAAACTTGAGACGATCCATGAGCTACAACGCCTTTTGAGTTTTTCTGACAAAGAGATTGATCGGATCACGCAGACATGGGTTCTGCTTTCGATTGATCCGATAGCGGATGTTGAGGAACCACCAAATTGGGGCCGATATTCGACTTATAGAGCTTTCTGGGAGGCGGTTCTGCGTGCCTTCGAGACCGACTCAGAAGTGCAAAAGCACGTGCATGTCTGACGTTGGCCGCCATAATGAATGGCGGCTATCAGGCCCCTGGATTCCTAAAACCGGTCAGACCGGTGTCCCCCAAAAAGCGGCCATTCTTATTCCTTCTTAACTCCTACGAATGGCCGGACTTTCGTTTCAAAGCAGCTGGGGATATACGAGATCAGCACCTCGACATGCGCTGCCAGTGCCGTCCGGTCTGTCTCAATCCGAGCAGCCACCTCCTGCCGCACGGCATCGTTCTGTCCGAGCAGCGCCCCGGCATACCCGACCTCGCGTCCAGCCTCGGCATCAGCCAGCGCCGACAAAGACACGAACTGGACCGGCACATTCAGGGTCTGACCTTTCGTCCGGCTGGCATCGGCCTGAAGCCCGAAGACCGGCAGGGCGGATGACGCCGAAACTGAGAACGATCCCGACTGGCTGAATGTGCCGGATAGATCCATCGTCACCGGCCCGGCAATCATTGCCACGACCGGATTAGAGGTCTGCTGCGCGCACTGGAGCGCCCGGACGTTGGCATCGAACCGGGCCGCCTGATCCGCCGTCCAGTGCTGCACGTCCGAGACGCTCACACCACCGGCCTTCGTCAGATCTGCCTGGACACCGGCAATGGCCTGACTGATGGTCACAGGCGATACGGAGCTGGCTGAACAGGCCGAGAGAGCCAGAAGCCCGCAGAGCCACAGCGCCCTCATACCAGCGTCTCCCCGCCCAGACCTGTCCAGGCCTTCGTGTTCGGGTTCCACATCGCCATGACACCCTGAGCGCCAGAGCCGATGGCCTTGTCCGTTACGACAACGCGCTGCCATGAAACGGGTGACGTCGGTAATGTAGCAAAGGTGTAGGCGTTGTAAGCCAGAACGAGAGGCTCTGCCGCCAAAGTGGCTTGATTGGTTTTAGCGGAAAAGGAGACTGCAGGCGTAGTCTGCCAACTCGCATTCCCGTTAACGGCTGCAAAGACCTGCAAATCATCCGGCCAACCATCGGAAGTATCCTGTGTGTTGGCTTGGATCTTCCAGTAGTTTCCGCCACTGTTGTCCTGATTAGTGAAGTAATAAGCACCTGTGGCGCCACCAAGGCGACCATCCACTGTTATACAGCTCGACTGCGTTGCGCCGTCACCTGTGGGAAGCCTGTGTGCGCTGACGCTTGTACCCGATCCATCCTGATTACTGATGATGATGCCAACGGGCTGACTGGTCATGGACCGGATAATGACGGAATTTTCTCCGAAGTATCCTTTATATATCCCGATCTGAATGACCGGGTCGTCAGCATAACCCAGAGTGAACAACCCACCAGAGTTATCGAAACCAGAGTTCGTAGCCACTACAGCTGGGAGGTTGTAATTGCCCGAAGAATCTTTGGTGTTTTCGATTGCGAGTGGAAAGTAATTTGCCCCATTCGCAGGCGTATACCCAAGCGCGGTTTCGATATTCGCCGCCGTCACGTCAGCGTCTGAACCAGCCGCACCGGCAGCACCCGCCGCCCCGGCTGGAGCACTGAACGAGACTCCCGGAGCCGTTGCCCCGTTGGTCATCGTAGCGGTCAGTGTCACGGTAGAGGGTTGCCCTGCCGTCACCGCGCCTTGAGTTACTGCGACGGACGCAATCCCGACGCCATCCGCGCCGGTCGTTCCGTTAGCTCCGTCTTTGCCGTCCGCTCCCGTGGCGCCTGTCGCTCCAGTGTCCCCCTTCGCCCCGGGTGCGCCTTGCGGACCTGTAGCGCCGACAGCACCCGCTGGCGCTTCGAATGTAGCAGGAGCCGTGGTCGTGCCATCCGTGAGCGTGGCGGTCAGAGTTACCGTCGACGGCTGGCCTGCCGTGACCGCCCCCTGCATGACGTTAATCGACTTGATGCCGACGCCCTGTGTCCCTCCCGAAGATAGCGCCGCGATCCACTGACCGATGGTCTGGGCTTTGCCACCTGACGTGACCTCCAGCCCCGAACCGTCTCCGGAATACGTCCCGGCTGTCACGCTCTCGAACGACGGCGTGCCCACGGGAGCGGCGTCTTCTGTCGCCATCACGACGCGCCCATTCGAGGAATAACCCGAAGGCAGCGCCTCGATGCCGGCAATCAGCACCTTGCCGTTCGTCAGTGTGTCGGCCGGGAAGTCACCGGGCGGCGCGGTCGCCACGGTCAGCGCCGTGATCTGAAGAACAGCCATTACGGAATAGACGCGGCCCTGCTGGGTCGTGATCTCGAAGAGGATCTTCTGCGCCGTGTTCGGCTGCCCGCTGGCGAGGAACGCCACGACCAGTGTCCCGGCCACGGCAGACCACATGACCTTGAGGTCATATTCCCCGCCCGTTGCGGTCGTGACGACGGCGGAGCGGATCGCGGTCAGCGTGTCGCCTGTGCCAGCCAGCAGGGTGGAGAAGTCCAGCACATAGTCCAGACAGTCGGCCGAGGATTTCGGCGTCCACATCACCTGGGCAAATAGCCCGGTGCAGGACTGGAGCGTCACCGTCCGCAGCTGAGAGGGCGTCAGATTGTGGACCGTGGTCATGCGCTCCTCACTTCTGCCAGAAGGGAATCGAATTCTTCCCCGCTCGGGGAACAACCTGAAATGCCCAGCCAGTTCTCGCGCGACAGCAGGCCATAAGCCTCATCCGCAATCCGCGTGAACGTGCTCCACGGCATGAAAGTCCGTGTGCCCCAGGTGTTGAAGAACACGCCGTCCGGATTGTAGCCGACGAGCGCGATGGCATGGCCGCCCGCAGGCGTATGGTCATCGATGGCCTCCCAGTCCCAGGTCTCGCCCAGCCCCAGATCGAGGAAGCCTTGCGGCACCTGCACACCGGCCAGCACGCCGCCCAGATAGGCGATGGCACGGCGGATTCCCACGATATCGGTCGGTGCGATCGAGCCGTAAGCGGTCAGGTAATCGCGGGTCTGTCCCGGCCGGAGTAGGCCGTTACGACGCCAGGCATTCAGCTCGTCCAGCAGGATGGTGCCGTTGTCATTCTGGCCCGTATCAGGATCGAAGCCCGTCAGCGCCGCATAGTTGGCCAGCACCGTTTCGGTCGAGAGCATCACAAGGCTCTGCGCGGCTTTGGTCCAGGTCGCCACCAGAGCCGCGTGAGCGGCGAACGCGCAGCAGCCGAAGCGGTCATTGCCCCACATCTGATAGGGCACATTCTGCGACCAGTCGCGTTCGACCGGCACGGCCGGCAGACGCATGGCCAGCACCCGACCGAGGCAGTAGGTGCGCGGATCGTGTTTCGGGGCGCGCTTGCCCAATTTGTAGGTCATGGATTTTCCAATAAAAAAAGCCGCCCGGTGAGGGGCGGCTGGCATTAGGGGGCAGTGTGAGATTTTTGACATAAATATTCATCTGCGGAGATAATATGAAAAACATTGGAGAGAATAAAATGTGTAGAAAAAGAAAAGCATACCTAACGGTTAAAGCGAAGTATGGAGTTATAAAAAGTGTTTCTTGGTTAAAAGCGGGAAAGTATGAAAAAGGAATTTTTGAAACTGTGGATGGAGAAGTAGTTGTAATGTGGCTCAAGGGTAAAAAATGAAAAGGAATATCCTCACTTAAAAAAGGAATTCCTTTAAAACCGCCCCGAAGGGCGGCTCCGTAGTTCAGGCCGCTTCCAGCGACCGATTGCTACTCTTTCCAGCTTTCGCCGAAGTAGCAGAGGGCACTGGGACAAACCGCCCGAGCACCTTCACCTGTAGAAATTCCGGCACTCTGGCGGAATAGAAACCAGACACATACGGAATGAGAGCGCAGCGAATGCGGGCCAGCCGCGCCCGGTCCTCTGGATGGTTTTTCGCGATGGGCGCGACATAGATCTCGCCTTTCGTCCCAATGACCACGGCTTCCGTTCCCGGTTCGAGATCGTAGTCCGTTGCGTCAAAGCACAGCACCTCACCCTCGACCATGACGGCGCCTGTAACCCGTGCGTCCTGTCGGGTGGTCAGCGCGCTCATGACACCGGCTCCGGCTTCTTGGCGAAAGGGCGCAGAACAGAGACCATCCGGGGCGACCACTTGAGCTGCTGCTGAGAGCCTTTGCCGTGACGGCGGGTCGTATCAAAGAAACGACTTACTTCCTTGCCCTTCTCGGTCGGCTCATAATCACTGCCCACCGCCGAGCTTGTCACCTTCACCTGATAGTCCTGCTGGATCAGCGTTCGATTCACGGCCTGGCCGCTCATGCCAATCTGCTCGCCGATCTGTGTCGGAGTCAGGTAGTTCTCCGCATTGGGTGCTGCGATGGATGTTGCGCCCAGCAGTTCCAGCGGGTTGATACCCGTCAGTTCTTGAGTTCCACGAGCGGCCATTAGGCAGCGCTGGTTCTCGTCAACATTGGGGAGAGTGGACGCCACGGAGAGGAGGCGACGGTAGGCCACGTCGAAGGCTGGTTTGCGGGTGCGTCTAGCTGGCGCGTGGGGCGCTGAAGTTTCAAGCTCCATCCAGCGATCGATGATCTTGGCGCGAACCTCGTCATTATATCCAGAAACGACAACCAGCGTATCGCGCTTGGTTAGGTCATAGACCTTTGTTGGACGTCCACCTCTCACTGGGCGGTAGGTCCGGGTGGTTTTACGACTTTCTCGTAAAACTCCGTTTTCAAAGAGACGCTCAATTGTGACGACAACATCGTTGTGGCGCGCTTCACAAATGTCGGCAATTTCACGGCTGGACATTGTAGGAGCACTCCTGGAGAGAGCGCTGGAAATCGTGGTCGCATATGTGCTATTTTGGCTCATCACCATTTCCTTTTCAGAGGGTAGTGGTTGAGGCGTCGGGATTGCTGCCAGGCTGGTCCGACGCCTTTTTTGTTGCTTCAACCAAAAGTTCATTGATCTCTGCCGTCATGCTTCGGAAATTCCTGAAAGCTGAACGGCGGACTGCGTCATACACATCGGGCCTGAGCCGGAGTGTCATGCGTCGGCAGTCTTGGAATACGGGGCGAATTGTTACCTCCTTTTCTTGTGGCACATCATGTATGCCATGACACATATGTTGTGCAATGGAAAAAGCACATCATATGTGCCAAACTTCAGATATGAGTGATGACGACCGCTATCGCAGATTCAATCTGCGGATCCCGAAGGATACATTTGAGCGCTTACAGGCGTCCGCAGACGCGCGATCACATTCGATGAATGCTGAAATTGTACAGCGGCTTGAGGCTTCGCTTCCAACTGAAGATCAAGAGGCAGCACGGCAGTCGTTCGAAATTGAAGAACTGAACGTGTTGGTTGCTGCAATCTCCCATGAGCGCGAGATGTTGGACTACATGATTAACAAACAACATCTTCTCGCGACGCCTCCAAAGGAGGGGGCAATAGATTTCCAAAAGATGAGGCTAGCCGCCTTGGAGGCGCGTTATGCTATTATGGCTGCCGCACAAGGATTCAAGGTTGATCCTAACGACGTGTTAAAGCTTGTGTGGGACTAACCTCTGATTTGTGCTTTGCGACAAAGGCGTTGCCAAGACTCACCCGCGCTACATTCCGCCCGTAAGGAGTGACCGCAACCAAACCTTTAGCCCCTAATTATTCGCCAAGCCGCTTCTTTGCATTAGACGCCCTGATAGATCCGGGCGCGGATCAGCTCCGGCGACTGGAGTGGTGCGGCATTGGGTGCGGCCGTGACACCGGCCAGCGCCTCGACCAGCGGAATCATCGCCTGGACGGTCTGCATGTAGGTCGCAGCCGAGGGCGAATAGACCTTCATGATCGAGGTCGCGATGGCCAGCAGGGTTTCGAGATCTGTGCCGAGGCTCTTGGCCCAGTCCTTGCCGGTCGCCACCGTAATCGAGCCATTCGAGTTGGCGGCGACCTGTGCCGTCACGCTGCGGATCTGCGCGACCAGATTGTCGAACTTGGCCTTGTCGGAGGCGGAGAGATGGTTTTCCAGTTCGGGAATGCCCTCGATCGCCTGGACGGCATAGGCGATGGCCGTGGCGTCGTTGTTGAGCGCGGCCGTGTTGAAGCTGGCCGTGGTCGGCGTGTTGGTGCAGGCGGCCGTGGAGCCGAGAAGCAGGGCACCGAGGCTGAGGGCGAGAAAGCGATTGCGCATGATGTCTCCAGACATAAAAAAACCGCCTCAGAGGGCGGTGGAAGAAAGAGCGGTCTGACAGGCGGGGCCTGTCTCCTTCGGCTCAGGCGTTCGGTTTGGGAGGCGCGCCAGCCTTGGGATGGGTGGATGCCGGATCGAGGCCCAGCTTGGCCGCCTCGATCGTGCGGCTGGCCTCGGCCGGGATCATCAGGGCCTTGGCATCGGGCTGATAGGCATTGGTGTTCCAGCCCTTCGACTGCGCCAGGGCAGAAACGACCTTGTAGAGCAGCGACAGCCTGCTTCCGGCCGCAGGGGGCTTCCAGAAGCGCATGGCTAGAGCGGCGGCTGCGATCAGAAAGGTCAGGATCGAGACGATGTCGCCCGCATAGCGCGCAGGCAGGTACGGCAGGACCGTCTGGAACAGGGTTGTCCAGTCCATTTTCAGTTCTCCAGATATGAAAAAACCGCCTCGGGGGGGGGGGGCATCAGAATTTTCAGGCAAAGAGGAGAGTGTCCGTTGGTACGGATCGCCTCCCGAGAAAGACATCCCGCTCATAGGCGCGACGTTTGGCGAGACCGGGCAGCTCAACCAGATGACCCCGCACGGTGGCCTTGTCCCAGCACAGCAGTTCATCGGCCGCGCCGGTATAATCTCCGGCATTCAGCTTGCGCAGCAGAGACGAGCTTTCGACGGCGGCTGTCCCGACATTGTACTGCCAGGACAGCAGGGCCGCGCGCTGAACATCAGAGAGCGGCACCTGGACAAGGCGGGACAGTGCTGCATCGAGCGTTGTCACGGTCTGGAACAGGAGGCTGTCGGCGGCTGCCCGATCGATGGGAGCGGTCCGGGTCGTGACGGGCTGTCCGTTGGCCAGCCAGCGGCTGCCATAGCCGATCCTCCAGTATCCGGCCGGGCAGACATAGGGCGCCGCGCAAAAGCCCTCGAACCCCGGTCGCCGCAGCAGCGCCGTGGCCAGAGCGATGGCAGTGTCATGCATGGGGAATTTCCATAAAAAAAGCCGCCCGATTAGGCGGATTTGGCTCTTGGGGATATTATAAACGAGATCTAAAATTCTAGGCTCAGGACTCATTCTTTGAGGTAGAAGATGACGCTTGCTGCGATGTGGATTGCGGACATGAATGTATGAGCG
>NZ_JAERLX010000009.1:0-9974 GCF_018256135.1 Gluconobacter sp. Dm-74
AACGTTTTACACCGTATTAACCCTGAAAAGGGAAAGACAATGAACCGGCATTTCAAAATTGGTGAAACGACGATTTCTGTGTTGCCTTATTTCCAGTCAATTGTTTCAATGAAATCAGACCAAATAATTGGAGGGTTCGAAAAACCCTCTGGTTTTGAGGGTTCCTCTGTGATTCCATTTCGCCTTAGTTGATTTGGGATGATGAAGAACGGCTGCCCGGTTGAATGGGCTTGGTGATCAGCTCGAAGCGTTTTCCCGGACTGTGGATTTTGAAGTATTCCGCCCTAACCTGGATAAAGCATTGGCTTATGCGGACGAAAGCAAAGGCGGAAGACCGCCACTTGATCCGGTGCTGATGTTCAAGATCCTGGTAATCCAGATGCTCAACAATTTTTCTGATGAGCGGACAGAGTATCTCATCAACGATCGCCTCTCCTTTATGCGTTTCCTTGGTATGGGACTTTCAGATCGGGTGCCTGATGCCAAAACAGTCTGGCTGTTCCGTGAACGCCTGACACAAGCGGGTGCGATCGATGGGCGGTTCAACCTGACGTGCCCCCCGGACAACTCGAAAACGGACTCCCCTTGAGAGCAGGCCTTATTATCGCGTTACACTCGAGGCTTGTTTCTACGCGAAGTCGTTTTCCTGAGGATGTGATCTGCTTCTTTCATCGCAGCCTCAAGCTCGGTAAAGTCGGGCTTCCAGATCGCTGCCTGTTGTCCGGAGAGCGTTGATAACAGATCTGACGGGCGCAGTTCGTCAGGCAGCGCAGGATCCGTGTTTTTCAGGGGATAAGACGCGAGCCGGCGCGGCGGCATCAGAGCCTCGCGCAGGGGCTCGAACCCCCGCAAGGCGAACAAACGCCGCGCGGACCGATGCGTCACTTCAACCACCAGTCCCAGGCTTTCAAACCGTTCAAGAAGGTCAAGGGCGGCGTTGACAGACATCTTGAGGAGGTCTGCCAGCGTCGTCGCGGACGTCAAAGGGCGAGCGGCCAAAATATCGATGGCTGCAGGAGCTCGCGAGTTCCGACGCTGCGCGCCTGCTTCTCTGCGGGCTATGACCCACTGGCGTTCCATGCCACGCAGCATCTCGGTCATGGAGTGGGCTTCTGCCGTAACGGCTCTGAGGAACACCGGAACCCATCGCACAGGATCATGAGGTGCTCCAGCACGAAGCGCAGCAGGACCTGTTAGGGGAAGGGCGCTGCGCATGACGCCTCGTTTGCGCCACAAAACGCCAAGGGCCGCCCGGAAGGGAGCCCTCTGTTCTCCCTGATGCAGCCAGTCATGGAACGCGATCGCCGCACCGAGGAAGGGTCCACACGTTCGGATGAAGGGCCGGAGATGAGAGAGAGCCCGTGCAATATCCTGCCGTTGTGTCGCTGAAGGATGGGTCTGCCACTGGTAGAGCCGAAACGCTGTTTGTGCCGCTTCCACCAAAGCAAACCGGTCAGCACCCTCAAGGTCCTGCGTTGGGAGGCGCAGTCCTTCCAGGACAGCCGCCAGGTGCCAGGGATCAATGGCCTGCCCATCGACCTGCGCCTGGGCCCGGACAGCGTCGAGACGGGCGCGATAGAGAAAGGCCTCCTTCAGGGGATGATTCTGGAGCCGCTGATCGAGACGACCGATGGTTATCGATGCCGCGGTCAGGTCGATCGCTACGTCAGAGACCTGAAGCGTCGTACGGGTCGGCAACAACATCACGGCATCGTCGGCGCAGGATCATGGAGCATCAGTGCCCTCACATCAAAGGGCTTAAAGGTGGCTTTCAGTGTGAGCCGAGACAGGCTTGGAAAGAGAGCGAAGACAGGCATGAAGTCATGTTAAATCGGTCTTAGGTTAAATTTGCAAATTTTTCCAAAACGCGCCCCCTCTTCACCCTCTATGTCCGTTAATTCTTATTATCGGACATAGGGGTGGGGCACAAAAAAGACCCGCAAAGGTCTTTTCAAGGCGTGTTCCACGGACGCTCATGCAAGGACAAAGTCTGCTCACGGAAGGACAGCCTGATCGTCCCTGGCCCTCTTTGCGAGAGACATTCCAACTCACGCAGGTCTGTAACTATTCTGAGGCTCGCGGCTGACTTGGAGGGCTTATTGCCAGTCAGCTTACGATCAGCGAATGCGGATACCGGACATTCGCCTTATGGCGAGACCCGGTCAAGAATAGACTGTCGGGGATAGCTGCACCACAACAACAAGCAGACTTTGATTAACGAGGGCATGTAAGCGGAAGCGGCATTCGGAATGCTGGCAGCAAGCGCGCTGTTCGGATATTAAGGTGTGATGAGTAACCGCGACGAATTCTCCCGTAGCACAAAGAATGCAGTCGCGCTTCGCGCCAATCATCATTGTTCGTTTCGTGATTGCCCCCAGCCGACATCAGGCCCAAGCGATGAATCGCCCGAGGCTGTAAACATGATCGGTAAGGCAGCGCACATTCATGCTGCCGCCCCTGGACCAGGCGCGCGGCGCTATCTCGCGTCAATGACCCGCGAGGAGCGCACTCACATCTCCAATGCTATTTGGTTGTGTGCAACCCACGCCGACCTTATCGACCGGGACGAGGCGACCTACACAGCTGAAGTGCTTCGCGAGATGAAAGCCGAGCACGAGGGGAAGTGCGCCGAAAGACAGCGCAATGTCCTCTCAGTTGGGCAGCCCAATGCCGACCTTATCGCTATCGGACCCGACATCGTATTCGTTGGCAAATTTCTGGGCGTTGAAGGTGAAGTATGGAGCTTCCATCTGCAGAGCTTCATTGACGGCGATGTTCATAACTTGATCACGTTTGCCGATCGTTACGAACAAACCGCGGTCAAAGATCGATTTGTCCTTGTGAATGAGCTTGGAGACGGACGCGCGTTGAGGGCTAAGCCGTCTGTCACCAGGGAGACAACTGGCTGCTACACGGTTCGGTGTCTGGTTTTCCCGAGTGCCGAACGGATTCCAGCTGCCGACATTCCGAAGATGTGGGCATTGTCGGATAGCCATGACCTGATGACCAGCAACGGCAAATGGGCCATGGTGTCCGGCGTGGACGCCTTGCCGCAGCAGGTGAAGACGTGCCTATCGCATCAGATGGGCGAAAGCCCGTTTCACCGCGATTTTGGGACGAGGTTTGCCGAGTATTACAACCTGCTTGCTGGTTCACCGTGGCTTGATCGCTACCTGAATCTTGAGATAATCCGCTTGGCAGCAATCCCCTACTTCAACCCCACCGACAACCAGCAATACACTCCGCTTCTATGCGTCGAGCGCGTCTTTGGTATCCAAATTCTTGCTAACACGCCTACGAACAATTGGTTACCAATTCGCGTAAACCTCAGCGTCAAGGGCCTTGGGAGGTGGCAGCACGATCTTTCCGTCTGCATTCCATCGGAACCGATACAAAGGTGGTCCTTTGACGAGCTCCTTGCCGGCCCGTTCATTCGAGGCTGAACTGATGGTCTAGCGATGGGCTTTGACGTCGGCAGCGGGGACGCTGAACACCCCCTCTTGAGATCACTTTCTAGGGCAGCGCTTGCCCGGCTTGAAGCGGCTCTCAGCCCTTCTGCGACATCCATGCACGACGCAGCATGACTTACTCCCCGAAGCGGTGATAATCGTATAAGAGCTGCAAAAATTGGAAACCTGAATCATGCGGAGATACTATGCCACTGAACGAAAGGGCATCGCGGCCATTCAGGCCAAGTTGGCCGACCTTGAACTAATTTGGCGAGAAACTTCGACCGGAGATTTTGGCATCGACAGAGGTGGACCCCATTTTTCGGACAGGGCAATAAGCTCTCATGACCGTCATTAGGGGAGTGCAGTTGCAAGAAGCCTACACCATGACTGGTGTCTGGTGTGACCAAAAACTGATAGTGGACCTGACGGGTGTGCCGCGAGCCGATCGACGACGATTGATCATGCTCTCATCCGCGGGTTGGCTACCGCATTTCCCATTTCCGTCGTGGGCCTTCCTCTCTCTATAGACGGGCGTCGGTCGAAACCTGCCCCAGCTTACAACGAGGATTACCCATCTTGCCTGGTCTTCGCGGCACGCCCGTCAGGTCCAATAATCGGGCGCGGAATTCCCTATCAGATTGGCTGTATACGTCGACCGATATCCCAGATGAACCCGACCAGCTCGCGGGCGATCGCCGTAATCACTTTTGGCAGGGCCTTTCCGGTCGATGCCAACAAGCGGTAGCGCTGACAAAGACGGACCTGGGCTTTCCACGCGATGGCCCTGATATCCTCCGGCAAGCCTTCGACGCGCATTTGATATCGCCTCTCTTCGCGCGCCGGCAGGCGATACGACCATGCCGCCTCTACCAGCATCGCCCGTGCCTCCCGGTTCCCCGTCTTTGTTATCGCACCACGGCGGGTGCGGGCGCCGCTGGACGCCTCCGAGGGAACTAGGCCAAGCCAGCTCATCAGTTGCTTGGGCGTATCAAAGCGACTGAGATCGCCAATTTCGGCAACCAAGGTCGCGGCCACCACGAGCCCGACACCACGGAGGGCCTGCAACGCCTGAACCAGAGGAGCCAGCGACCATTGCGGCAGTGCTTCCACCAGCATGGAGTCCAGCCTGTCGCAGCGATGCTGTGCCTCCTCAATCCGTCGGATACCTTCACCGAACACGAATTGCTGATGCGGTGCGTCGAAGGCCTGCTCACTGAGCCAGCGCCAATGCGCCTTGGTCCAATTCGATCGCCCGGTGAATTTGCGCCCATGGCGAAGCAGGAAGCTCAATACTGTTTGCCGGCTGGCAACCAGATCCTGTTTCGCCTGCCGACGTCCCCGGATCAGATCCCGGATGGCTTCGTGCGCCTCGTCCGGCACCCAGATTGCTGTCAGTTCGCCCGAGCGCAGCAGGCGCGCCAGCATCTGGGCGTCTCTCCTGTCCGTCTTCACCCTGTAGGCTGGCTTGCGCGGTATTACAGATGGGGCGATGACGCTGCATTCCACGCCCAGGTCGGTCAACTGACGATAGATACCATATCCACAGCCGCCTGCTTCATAGCAGAAGTGGAGCGTGACATCGGGCGCTGCCAGGCGTGCCACCAGGCGCCGTATGGCATCGGGCGTGTTGGGAATAGTCCCGTGGAACCGGATCTCTCCCGATCGCCCGTCATTGGCGACCGCCACGGCAATTGTCTCCTTGTGAACGTCCAGGCCAATAAATTTCGCAGTCGACATTGTCATTCTCCTCTCCTGACAAAGTGAGCTTACGCTCCCCCTGACCTCGGAAAACGAGGCGAATGACGGTCATTGGGTCTATAATCCGACCTGAAAGAGGACGGGTTTTATGGGCAAGGTTACGCGCAAGAGGTATGCGGCGGAGTTCAAGTCACGGGTTGCGCTGGAGGCGATCCGTGGGGAGCTGACGCTGGCGGAACTGGCTTCGAAACATGGTGTGCATCAGACGATGATTGCCCAGTGGAAGCGCCAGGCAGTCGAGGGCATGGCGGCAACCTTTTCGGGGAAGGCGGTGTCTGAGCCCCTGGTCAGCCCTGCCGATGTGGAGAAACTGCACGCGAAGATTGGCGAGCTTCTCGTGGAACGGGATTTTTTACGCGATGCCTCTGTTCGGTTGGGCGTGATCAGAGGCGGCAGATGATTGACCCACAGCGTCCCCGGCTTTCGGTCGTGCGGCAATGCACGCTGCTGCATCTCAACCGGTCTGGCGTCTACTATCGGCCTGCGCCACAGAGCGAGGCCAATCTGGCGTTGATGCGGCTGATCGACGGCCAGTTCCTGGAAACGCCGTATTATGGCTCACGGCAGATGACATGGCATCTGCGCCGCCTGGGACATGAAGTGGGCCGCAAGCGGGTCCGGCGGCTCATGGGCCTGCGGGCGATCTACCAGAAGCCGCGCACGACCGTGCCCCATCCGGAGCATCGGAAATATCCCTATCTGCTGCGGGATCTGGTCATCAATCGGCCTGACCAGGTCTGGTGTTCCGATATCACATATATTCCCATGAAACGGGGATTTCTCTATCTCGTGGCGATCATGGACTGGTTCACGCGCAAGGTCCTGTCCTGGCGTCTGTCGAACACGATGGACGTGGAGTTCTGTATCGAGGCGCTACAGGATGCCCTCATGCGCTATGGCGCCCCGGACATTTTCAATACTGACCAGGGGTCGCAATTTACGACACCCCGTTTCACCGGGATACTGGAAGAGCGTCAGATCCGCATCAGTATGGACGGGCGTGGGCGATGGCTGGATAATGTATTCATCGAGCGTCTGTGGCGGTCGCTGAAATATGAATGCGTCTACCTGCACGCGTTCGAGACCGGATCAGAGCTGAGGGCCGGGCTTAGCAGATGGATCGCCCATTATAACGAAAGGCGTCCGCATATGGCGCTGGCTGGACGTACGCCCGATGAGGCGTATCATGACGTGCCGACATCATCTGGTCCGGGGTTAACCCCGGACCAGATGGCCAACAGCAACGCTGTCAGAAGGGCGGCATAACAATAACCGGGTATAGCTTATTCAAACCCAAAAACTGTCCGAACAGACGGGTCCACCTCTGATGGCCATGCCAGATTACTGGAAACTCTTCAGAGTATGCCGGACGGTCTCACGGTTGGATTTGAAGCAACCGGTGGACAGGAATGGGCACTCTGGGGTGTTCTCATCAGTATGGGACTCAATGCCGTCCAGTTGCCTCCAGCACAGATCAAAGCTTTCGCACTCGCCATGGGGAAACGCGCGAAAACCGATCAGATCGATGCGGAATTGATTGCGCGCTTTATGGCTTTTCGTCCAGAAGCAGGACGAACACTGCCGGATGAGAAGCTCCAGTTTCTGCGGGCACTGACGGTGCGCAGAGCTCAGATGGTGGAGGCACGTAAACGGCTTTCTGCCCAGATTTCGGCACGCCGCAAGCAGGGTGTGAGCGCTGAACTGGAGGATATGGACAGCAGTCTCAAAGCATTTCTCGAAAGCCAGATCAGCGAGCTTGAACAACGGATTGAAAGTGTTATCGGAGAGGCAGAAGAACTCTCCGCCAAAGCAGAGCTTCTCCGTTCCATTCCTGGTATTGGCCCGGTATCAGTCGCCATGCTTCTCGCAGAAATGCCAGAGCTCGGCCGCATGACAGCGACAGAAGCCGCTGCAATGACTGGTCTTGCGCCAATGGCTCATGATAGTGGCGCGATGCGTGGGAAACGGGTCATTTCAGGGGGAAGAAGATCTCTCCGCCACGTGCTGTTCCAGGCAGGATTGGCAGCTGCCTGCCATAATCCAGTTCTGAAAGCTGTTGCCAAGCGCATGAAAGAGCGGGGTAAACCACATAAACTAGTGATCGTCGCTATCGCACGGCGCCTCATCACAATCGCCAATGCTATCCTCAAAACTGGAGTGCCATGGCGCATTAGCTCCGCCGCTTAAACACAGTTGCTAGATATCACCATTTAACTCCTTGCGGGCTAATTCTTGGCGCTCCATATTTTCCGCGTCGTCCGACACTGCTTAACAGACACGGAGGATTCCAAAATGCATTTTTCTCGTATGATTCAGGCCGGCACCTTTGTTGCTAACTGGCCTGCGGCGCGGCTGCCCTGCCTGCGCAGGCTCAGGATACGTTGCGCGTCGTTGATGCACGGGGACACCAGGTCGGTATCCTGGTCCCGGTCCAGGGCATCGCAACGACAGCGGCAATGCCTGATATCGACATGTTCGAGGCCGTTGATCGCATGATGGCACGCAATATGGCTCTCATGGAGGCGGTCGATCGGACATTGGGCTCGCGGCTGGACGGCGTCCTGCGCGCCGTTCCGGCTGTTGGTCATGACCTCCCGAAACAGAGCATGTCCTGGCAGCGTTTCGAGGCGGTCAGCACCGGTGGACCCAGCGCCTGTACGCAGACGATCACGATCACATCAAACGGTCAGGCGGCGCCAATCGTTCATGTGTCACGCACCGGAAGCAAGTCCTGTGCGACGCTCCCCGCGCCGATGGCAGTTGACAATCCCGGAGATCAAAAGGCTGGTTCGACGGCTCTGACGCCCGCCGTCGAGACGCGGACGGAAGTCCCGACAAACGGACGCGCTGGAAGCGCTCTCTAAAACAGGTGGTGGCCGGAAAACCCCGGGCCACCATCATAGAAGGAAAATATATTGATTTTCCGCGATCATCGCCATGATGGTTAACGAATATCAACAAAACCCCTGTAGTTTCCGTCCGCAACACCGCCACAAAAAATAAATACAAATATAAATAATAAAATTATTCATGAAAAAGAATCTGCATTTCGTGCCCCCTTGACGAGGCAAGCATCTCTTCCAATCTTGCTTTCGCCGGACGCCATCGGGTCCGGCATAGGCTCTGTGAGCCAGACAACTGGAGTCCATGTTGCTTTAATCGGAGGATGTGGATGTCGACACTGAAAGGACTTTATTCCCGCTATCGCCGCTCCCTGCGCACAGCCGCCCGGAGATGGCGCAACCGACTGGAGGGAAGCGTATCATGGTAACGCGCCCCCTTTTCGGAGACGATCCGCTCGCTCCGCGTGTCCTCTCCGTGCTCCGCCGCCTCGGTCATGACGGACGTGGCGTGACGCTGACGTCTCTGGTGGCCCATACCGGTATACCGGGGATCAGACTTCGCTCCACGCTGGAACGCCTGGTCCAGGCGGGCGCGGTTGCCCCTGCCGGGTGTGATCCCCTGGCTTCTGATCTCGCGTTCCGTCTCCCCATGCGGGCAAGAGCCGTACCGCCAGTTCCGGTCGCGGCGTAAGGCACTGACCGCGCCGGGTAGATCAGAAACGCCTTCTCCGAGCGGAAGCGCCATCTTTTCTGGAACGACCGCACGAATGAGAGGGTGGAGCGGGGCCTTCCATCGGAGGCCCCGCGTCTCTGAAGGTGAAGTCGAAAGCAGAGAGAACAGGGAGATGTCGAGTTTTATCCATTTTCTCAACCTGAAGGCACTTCAGCACTATTGGAATAACCATCCTCCGGTGCCCCGTTCACTTGGGACGAGGGGGCCAGTTTGGTCGCATTCCGCCGGAGAGACCGAGCGAGCGGAACAGACGGCCAAGCAACCTCGGCACCTTCAGCAGAGGGAGAGGCCACATGTCGCTGTCGGTCTCATCCTCATGCTGCTGGTCGGAATGGTCTCGCCGACATCAGCTCATGCGCCGCAGGGTATGCTGTCGTGCGAGACAGAAAAGCAGCCGGTAAACATTCCATCCATGCCACTGGCCCGCGCCATCGAGATATTGAGCCGGCAGACCGGGTGCCCGGTCCTTATCGACCCGATCCTTATGGACGGCAGGACCTCGGCAGCCGTCAAGGGCGCCTATACGCCTCAGGCCGCCCTCCTGCANATCCGTGCATATCGACGTCACCGCCACTGTTTCTGGCTTGAGCGTCAGTCCTCTGGATGCGACGGCTCTGACATCGGATGACACGCGGTCCGGCCTGAGGAGTGCACCATGACTCTTCACACGGACAGACCGAACAAAATTATGTCGCTTCCGACCGTTCAGATCAGCACAGAACTGGCGGTCCTGCTTGCCTACTATCTCAGCTATGAGGAAAAAGACCGCGGATACGGCGGCCTCATGCGTCGGGCGGCTGACCACCAGATTTACGAGCGGGTTTCTCGCTGGAGAACCGCGTCAGACCCGGAAGCGACGACCCGACCAACGCCGTGGTCCGAAAACTTCTGCCTGGCGCTGACCGCACGCACATGGCCAAGGCCTTGGGCTGGCCGTTGGGAGACCTCGAAAACCAGCTGACATCGATCTTGCCAAAGGCCGTGCGAGATCATGCCAGAATATTGTCCTGTTGTCTGCCATGCTGGCACCGGATGTAAGCCGGAAGGGCCATTAGCCCTTCCAGAGACTGATTCAATCCGCAGGGGAGTTCGCATCCACATCCGAGGGATCCAAGCGGTTCGACCAGTCCTTTTAACTCTGGATCAGTGGAACTGCTCTAAAAGAAAAACCAGACCCAGGGCGTGGGA
>NZ_JAERLX010000009.1:9986-10209 GCF_018256135.1 Gluconobacter sp. Dm-74
AGTCCTTTTAACTCTGGATCAGTGGAACTGCTCTAAAAGAAAAACCAGACCCAGGGCGTGGGAACTATAACGCAATTAATAGATGGGAAAACGGCTATGGAAGACCTCTCCATGAAACGTTCCTGGCAGAGCAGGGACTGGTCCCGCTTCATCAAGCTGTTCAGGGGCCTGACATTCTACGAGCGTTTTGAACAGGCGATCATTCTGACCCTGATTGCGCTCA
>NZ_JAERLX010000009.1:10237-127348 GCF_018256135.1 Gluconobacter sp. Dm-74
TGAACAGGCGATCATTCTGACCCTGATTGCGCTCATCATGCTGGTCACCGCCATCGCGACGATTCATCTGATCGGCGTGGTATGGCATCTGGTCGTCTATGTCGGAATCGATCCGATCAACCAGACGATCTTCCAGGCGATTTTTGGCGCGATCTTTACTGTTATCATCGCCCTTGAGTTCAAACACTCCCTGCTGGTCGTTCTTGCCCAGCATGAGAACGTCATCCGGGTGCGGACCATCGTCCTGATCGCCCTCCTGGCGATTGCCCGCAAATTCATCCTGCTGGATCTGCATGACGTGACTGCCATGGAACTATTCGCTCTCTCGGCGGCTGTTCTGGCGCTGGGTGTCGTCTACTGGCTGGTCCGCGAGCAGGATGCGCGTGTCGCGCGCGATGCCAGGGAACAGGCGCATCTTGAAGATAATTCTGCGGCCCGCTGTGAGACTGAACGGTCTTCATCCTGAAAAACCGAAGTAAAGGCGGTCTATAACGCCGCCTTTACTTAATCCCCGCTACGTCCCGTGCGATGAGGACGTCTTCTTCCCCGTCTCTGGCCCTGACGGTGCCAGATGATCTGTGTCGATGGGCCTGAATGGCGGAATGGGTTGTCCGGGATAATAGACCGGCCCCTTGTAGTTCTGATCCAACTGGCTTGCGTTCAAGCTGTCGACCAGCATATCACCCGTGCCGTCTTCGTAATGAGTGCGAGCCCCGGTTTTGGGGATTGTGGACGTTCCCTCAGTCGCCCTTGCATCGAACGATGTTGCAGTCGTCCGGACAATATCACCAGCATGTGCGCCCGACTGGCTCAGTAGAGACAAGCCCAGAGCAGCGCACGACAGAGATATTTTCATCCTCTTCATGCTCATGACCCTTCGAGATTCCCCCCCCCCCGGCCGGATGAGTGGCCGGGGGAGAGTTTTCGTCACGCCATCAGGCTGCCTCTTTCCGCGCCTCGATCTGGGGCATGGCTTCCTCCGCACGTGCTGTAGAGGACGTAATCGCGATACGACGCGGCTTCATCGCTTCGGGTATCTCACGTTTCAGAGTAATGGACAGAAGTCCGTTCTCGAAGTGCGCATCGGTGACTTTCATATGCTCGGCCAGATCGAAGCGGCGTTCGAATTCTCTGCCCGCAATACCCCGATGGAGATATTCGGCGGCGCTTTGCGGCTCCTGTACCTTTCGTCCTGTCACGACAAGAGTATTGCGCTCCTGTGTGATCGTAAGGTCGGCCTCGGCAAGTCCGGCAACCGCCATGTCGATCCGATAATCATCGTCACCGGTCTTGACGATATCGTAAGGCGGCCAGTTATCGACCGTCGGAATCCGGCTGGCGAGATCAAGGGCATTGAGCATTCTGTCAAAGCCCACGCTCGAACGGAACAGGGGAGCAAAATCAACGGTGGCTCTCATAGCCATATCCTCCTTTGAGCAACATGGACACAAGATCAAAACTGATAGTTCTGTCTGCCGACCCCTTCGGCGGCCGGCAGATTCAATCTGGGCACTCCGTGCATGGTGTCAAGAGGTATCAAAAATGCAGAAAGGCAGGTTTGGGCGTCCTCTATCGTTCGCGTGTTTAGAGTGGACCAGAACAATGCCTGATAGCATAGGATGGAAGTTGCTGGCCGCGACCATGCTGAGTGCCGCTCCGGCGGAGGCCTGGTCGTGGCGCTCCCATGACGTATCTGTCCCATAAGGCTTCCTTCCACTCTCGTGAAAATACCACACCATCAAACCACGGGACTAAACAACTAGGTCGCTTTTTGATTCAGACAGTAAGGTTTAACCGACCCTTTGCAGCGGAACGGGCTGAACAGCCACAGATCCCGGAACGCTTTGGATCTGACGCTCCTGGTCCAGATAGCGCAGGCAACTGACCCGCAGAAAAGACGCCATATTGGGCAGCTCACCCCGAAGCTCCAGAATTTCATCCGAAAGCTTCGTGATGAGTTGGTTGACGGTCATGCCATCGGCTGCGGCAATTTCCGTCAAGACATCCCAGAACATGTTCTCCAGCCGGATCGTGGTGACGACACCATGGATCCGCAGGGACCGTGTCCGGCTTTCGTAAAAGATCGGGTCGGCGCGGACGTAGAGTTCACACATGGCGGGTCTTTCCCTGCGGATAACAATCAGGCTTCGATCTTCGTGCCCAGAACCTTAAGGAACTGGCCGATCCAGGCCGGGTGTGCTGGCCATGCTGGTGCTGTCACCAGCTTACCGTCCGTCACAGCCCCATCAATCGCAATCGCCTGATAGTCTGCGCCTGCAAGGATCATTTCAGCACGACAGGCGGGATAGGCAGAAACCTTGCGACCGGAAATGACATTGGCAGCAGCGAGAAGCTGCGGGCCATGGCAGACGGCAGCAATCGGCTTGTCAGCCGTCACAAAGGCCCGGATCAAGTCCAGCACGCTTTCATCGGTGCTGAGCTGTTCAGGCGCACGACCGCCCGGAATGACCAGCGCATCGTAATCATCTGCTTTCGTGTCTGCATAGGTGGCGTTGAGCGTGAAGTTGTGGCCACGCTTTTCGGTGTAGGTCTGATGGCCTTCGAAATCGTGGATGGCCGTCGCCACCTGCTCGCCAGCCTTCTTGCCCGGAGACACCACATCCACCTTGTGTCCAACCATCAGCAGCATCTGGAATGGCACCATGATTTCGTAATCTTCAACGAAATCACCTGCGAGCATGAGAATACGTTTACCAGCCATGAGATCATCCTGACGATCGAGGTTCAAAAGACGGACTCCTTCTTACCGTATGCAGAAGGACTGTGGGTAATAGGTGGTAACGACACGCAGTCCAGAGGGCGTCGGCGCGTCATGATACGCCTCATCGGGCGTGCGTCCAGCCAGTGCTGCGTGCGGACGCTGCCCGTTATAATGGGTGACCCATTTCGTGAGCCCCACTCGAAGTTCTGATCCGGTCTCAAAGGCGTGCAGGTAGACGCATTCGTATTTCAGCGACCGCCACAGACGCTCGATGAACACGTTATCCAGCCAGCGCCCACGTCCATCCATGCTGATGCGGATCTGACGCTCTTCCAGGAGCCCGGTAAAACGGGGCGTCGTGAATTGTGAGCCCTGGTCAGTATTGAAAATTTCCGGGGTGCCGTAGCGCATCAGCGCATCTTGTAGCGCCTCGATACAGAACTCCGCGTCCATCGTGTTCGACAGACGCCAGGACAGGACCTTGCGCGTGAACCAGTCCATGATCGCCACGAGATAGAGAAATCCCCGTTTCATGGGGATATATGTGATGTCGGAACACCAGACCTGGTTGGGTCGGTCGATGACCAGATCCCGCAGCAGATACGGATATTTCCGATGCTCCGGATGCGACACTGTCGTGCGCGGCTTCTGGTAGATCGCCCGCAGACCCATAATCGCCATGAGCCGCCGGACCCGCTTGCGCCCCACTTCATGTCCCAGGCGGCGCAGATGGAGGGTTCGAAAAACCTTCTGGATTTGAGGGTTCCTCTGTGATTCCATCTCTCCTGCGTTGATTGGGGATGATGGCAGATGAAGCAGCCTGGTTTCTTTGATGTTGAAGAGCGGCTGGCCCGGTTAAGCGGGCTTGGCGATCAGCTTGAGGCATTTTCCCGGACTGTGGATTTTGAGGTGTTCCGCCCTGATCTGGAGAAGGCTCTGGCCTATTCAGATGGGAGCAAAGGTGGACGACCGCCGTTTGATCCCGTGTTGATGTTCAAGATTCTGGTGATCCAGACGCTGAACAATCTGTCCGACGAGCGAACGGAATATTTGATCAACGACCGGCTGTCCTTCATGCGTTTCCTCGGTCTGGGACTGTCGGACCGGGTACCTGATGCCAAAACGGTCTGGCTGTTCCGTGAGCGTCTGGCCCAGGCGGGAGCTATTGAAAGACTGTTTGACCGGTTTGATGCCACTCTGCGGACCGCCGGTTATCTGCCAAGGTCCGGCCAGATCCTGGATGCGACATTGGTAGCCGCCCCAAAGCAGCGCAATACGAACGCTGAGAAAGCTGACCTCCGGGCAGGGCGTATTCCTGAAGATTGGCAGGACAAACCCGCAAAGCTGTCGCATAAGGACCGTCATGCGCGCTGGACACTGAAGTTTACCAAAGCGAAGCGGCAGGATGACGGGACGATCCCAGCCACGGACCTCGCCATTCCGTTCTTTGGCTACAAGTCCCATGTTTCCATCGACCGGAAGTTCCGGTTCATCCGGAAATGGAAGACAACGGATGCTGCTGCCAGTGATGGTGCCAGACTGCGCGAGGGCCTTCTGGATAAAACCAATACGGCCTCAAGCGTCTGGGCTGATACAGCGTATCGCTCGAAAGCCAATGAGGACTTCATGGACAAGCAGGGCTTTGTCTCGAAGGTTCACAGGAAAAAGCCGCATCTCAAACCTATGCCCCGGCATATCCAGAAATCGAATGCTGGAAAGTCGGTGGTCCGATCTCGTGTCGAGCATGTCTTTGCCGATCAGAAATCGCAAATGGGTCTGTTCGTCCGAACTGTCGGTATCACCCGGGCCACCATGAGGATCGGCCTTGCCAATATCGTCTATAATATGCGCCGCTTCCTTTTCCTCGAAAGATTGAACGCGAGCGCGTAGTCCTCCCACTGGCGATGGACCGTGATCTGCTCAAAACGCAGAGCGAAAGTCACCCCGGAAACCCTCAATCAAAGCGCTAAAAAACTAAAATCATCAGACAAGCGCATCAACAAACAGTTCTTCGATCCCTCCACGTTTCCGGCCGGTCATGGCGACAGCTCTGGTCGCCAGTCTTGGTTTCATTCCCATGGCAGTCTCAACCAGTGCCGGCGCCGAAGTTGAACGCCCTCTGGCTACGGTCGTTATTGGTGGTCTGATCTCCTCGACACTCCTTACCCTGCTTGTGCTGCCCTCTCTCTACGCGCGTATCATGAAAAATCGCATTGCATGAAAATCCTGATTATCGAAGACGAACCTGCACTGGGCTCGGCAGTAAGAGACCGTGTGCGCCAGGCCGGACACGTCGTCGACTGGTTCAAGACCCTGACCGATGCCCGTGCAGCCCTGATCGCCTCTTCTTATGATTTCCTGCTTCTGGATCTTGGTCTTCCAGACGGTAATGGTCGGGCCCTGCTGCGGGAAATCCGGCGGGACTGTTCATCTCTGGCCATCCTGATCACGACAGCTCAGGATCAGGTCAGTGACAGGATCGCGGGGCTGTCAGAAGGCGCGGATGATTATATTGTCAAACCTTATGATCTCGACGAACTCGTCGCCCGTATTGACGCTGTTGCCAGACGTTATGCGGCCCTGCCAGACAATGTGGTCATGATTGGTACTATCAGGATCGACCTCGCGCGCCGTCAGCTTGAACGCGATGGACAGACAGTCGATCTGTCTGCGCGTGAATGGGCTATTGTCGAACTTCTTGCGCGCCGGCCTGGAGCAGTCTGCAGTCGTGAGCAGATTGAAGACGCCCTTTATGGTCTCAGTGACGATGTGGAAAGCAACGCCATTGAAGTTTTCGTCAGCAGGATAAGGAAGAAAACCGGACCGGGTCTGATCATGACGGTCAGGGGGAGAGGCTATTGTCTCGCGGAGAACACGTCCCGATGAAGCGCTGGAGTCTGGCGTCCCGTATCGTGTCCGGAACACTGATCATCGTGCTTGGTGCCCTGGTGCTTCTCAGTATTCTTGTTGCGGCCTTTACCCGCTATGAAGTTACGGAGCGTCTTGACAACTCGTTACAGGAAGTGGCCGAGCGTCTGGAGTTTGTCATCAGTGAACTGGACAGAACCGACAGGGCTTCTGCCACCCCAGGTGGTCAGATCGCGCAACTCCCCGGGGTGAACCGGCGAACGTTGGCCTACCAGATCACCACACCGGACGGTCGCCTTGAGGTCAGGTCACAGAATGCGCCGGAGACGCTATTCGTACCACGTCTGAAGTCAGGATTTTACAACATCTCATTATTCAGAGTGTATGTCGTACCATCAGCGTCTGGTCGCCATTACATTCTGGTGGGTGAGCCGACTTTTCACAGAAATGAAGCTGTCAGGCGGGCTATTCTGATTTCAGTTCTGCCAATGGTAATATTTTTCCCGGCGATCTGGATTTTGGTCCGCTGGCGTGTCCGTCGCGCCATGCGTCCTCTGACCAGCCTTCAGCAGGAAATCAGGAGCCGGGGAGGATCGAATCTGGCACCCGTTCCCCCATTGGATCTCCCCGAAGAACTGGTGTCCATTCACTCGGCCGTCAATCTCCTGCTTGAACGTCTGAAAATGGCGCTTTCGACAGAGCGCGCTTTTGCGGCCAACGCGGCCCATGAGTTGCGTAATCCAGTAGGAGCGCTTCTTGCACAGGTTCAGGTTCTCAGGAATTTTCTTGTAGGGTCGGACTATGAAGAGCGTGCAACGATCATCATGCAGCAGGCCCGCAGAATTGGCCGGATGATGGAAAAGCTGCTTCAGCTTTCACGAGCGACATCAGGGATCGCACTCACCGGGAGCATGTTCGATCTGGTGCCTGTCATTCGATTTCTGGCAGAAGAACTTGAGCGGGAAAAAAACCAGACGATTGAATTTTCTGGAGCATCTCATCTCATGATCCGGGGCGATATGGATGCAACAGGTATCCTGTTTCGCAATCTTCTCGAAAACGCCGTTCTTCATGGTTCATCTGTGCAAGCCGTCAGTGTGATCATCACGCAAGATCATAAAGTCCTGATCTGCAATGATTGCGAAACGCTGCCATCTGAAGTTTTGCGGGATATGGAAAAGCCTTTCGTCAGAGGAGAGACCGATGCCGAAGGCAGCGGCCTCGGCATGGCGATTGCGCGACAGATAGCTCAGCAGCTGCATGCAGACATGGTGGTGAGTTCGCCTATACCTGGAACGGACAGAGGCGTCCTGGTGACAGTTCGATTGCAGGTCAGTTAGATCAAAGATTACGTCTGAACGGACCAGGAACTCTGACGCTCTATCCATCAAATCCTGGGACTAAACACATCGAACTGTTCCGCCATTTCCCGGCTCACAGCTTTTCAGGCAGGCAGTGTTCTGATCTGCGCTCGCTGTAGCGATCGACAAGGTAGTCGGCCCGGTCCCGCAATAGCCATGTGAACTTCATCAGTTCCTCCATGACATCCACCATGCGGTCATAGAGGGGAGACGGTTTCATCCGGTCGTCGTCACCGAACTGGGTATAGGCCATCGGCACACTGGACTGGTTGGGGATGGTGAACATCCGCATCCACCGGCCCAGCACCCGAAGGGCATTGACGGAATTGAAGCTCTGCGATCCACCCGAAACCTGCATGACGGCCAGCGTGCGGCCCTGCGTCGGGCGGATCGAGCCTTCGGACAATGGCAGCCAGTCGATCTGGTTCTTGAACACGGCAGTGATGTTGCCGTGCCGTTCGGGGCTACACCAGACCTGGCCTTCCGACCAGATCGAGAGTTCCCGCAGTTCCTGCACTTTCGGATGGGTCGCGGGCACGGAATCCGCTACCGGCAGGTCGGTCGGGTCGAACACCCGTGTCTCGGCGCCGAGGACTTTCAGAATGCGCTCTGCCTCCAGCACCAGCAGGCGACTGAACGAGCGGGGACGCAAAGAGCCATAGAGCAGAAGGATGCGCGGCGGATGATCCACACGCGGTTGCGGTTCCAGCCGCGCGAGATCGACCCGCTCGAGATACTCCGGATGCAAGGCTGGCAGCTCAGGTTCGGTCATATATATATATCGGTCCTGTCGTGTATTACGGGTGACTGATCCGGGGCAGCCATAGGGCCAACGCCGCGAGTGTTGCCAGCAGGACGAGCGGCGTAATCGCCAGTCCGACCTTCATATACTGCCCCCATGTGACCCGATGGTTCTTGGATGCCAGCACATGCAGCCACAGTAGTGTTGCGAGACTACCAATCGGCGTGAATTTCGGCCCGAGGTCGCAGCCGATGACGTTGGCATAGATCATCAGGTCGCGTGTCAGCGGCGTGATGTCACGGGCCTGCTGGATCGCCAGCGCCCCGACCAGCACACTCGGCATGTTGTTCATGATTGACGACAGAACAGCCGCCAGAAAGCCGGTGCCGATCGTGGCGATGAACGGTCCCTGATGGCCAAGCCAGACCAGTGCCGCCGCAAGGTGATCGGTCAGCCCGGCATTGCGCAGCCCGTAGACCACCAGATACATCCCCAGCGAGAAGATCACGATCTGCCACGGCGCGCCCCGGAGCACCCGGCGGATGGGAATGACCCGTCCATATCCGGCGACTGCCAGCAGGATGCCGGCAGCCAGGCAGGCCACGATACAGACCGAAATATGAAATGGCGCGGTCAGGAAATAAGCTGCCAGAATCAGGGCCAGCAGCGGAAAAGCCGCGCGGAACACAAGGTGGTCACGAATAGCCGAGACAGGTGCTGGCAGTTCAGAGACGGGGTAGGTCTGGGGCACCTGCCGCTGGTAATAGAGCCACAGGACGGCAAGTGTCGCGCCAAGGGCAGCCAGATCGACGGGGACCATGATCGCGGCGTAGCGGTCAAAGGGAATGTCGAAAAAATTGGCGCTGACGATGTTCACCAGATTGGAAATCACCAGCGGCAGGCTGGTGGTATCCGCGACAAAGCCGGTCGCGATGATGAAGGCCAGCGCCGCGCCATGGTTCAGACGGAGTTGTGTGAGGATGGCAATGACGATGGGCGTGAGCAGCAGGGCCGCACCGTCATTGGCGAACACGGCCGCGATGGCCGCCCCCAGTAGCACGATGAGGGGAAACAGCGTCCGGCCTCGCCCTTTGCCCCAGCGCACCACATGCAGGGCCGCCCAATGGAAGAACCCGGCCCCATCCAGAAGCAGCGAGATGATGATCAGCGCGACAAAGGTGAAGGTGGCGTCCCAGACGATGTGCCAGACGACAGGAATATCGTGCCAGTGGATGACATCGGTCGCCAGTGCCACGGCGGCACCGGCCATCGCACTCCAGCCGATGCCGAGACCCCGTGGCTGCCAGATGACGAAGACCAGCGTTGCAATGAAAATGGCGAGGGCCAGCATCAGACGATCCGCTTTCCGGCCTCATCCACGATCTTCTCGCCGTCCTCCCTGGCGAATGCGCCGCGCTGTGGGGAGGGAAGAATATCCAGCACCGTTTCGGACGGACGGCAGAGCGCAACACCGAGTGGCGTTGCGGCGATGGGCCGGTTGATCAGGATCGGGTGTGCGATCATGGCGTCGATCAGCGTATCATCGCTCAGGGCCGGGTTGTCGAGGCCGAGTTCGTGAAAGGGCGTGCCCTTTTCCCGCAGGATCGCGCGCACCGGAACCCCCATACGGGCGATCAGATCGACCAGTTCCGCGCGGCTGGGTGGCGTTTTCAGATATTCGATGATCCTGGGCTCCTCGCCGCTATTGCGGATCAGTGCCAGCACGTTGCGCGACGTGCCGCAGGCCGGATTGTGGTAGATGGTGACGGTCATGGGCAGGAGGCCGGGCTCGGGCTGCAGGAAGACAGGTTCGCGATCAGGGGCGCGCAGAGTTCGGGGCTGCCCGCACAGCAGTCCCTGACGAGGAAAAGCATCAGGTCGCGCAGGCGCGGAAGACACGCACGATAGACGATCAGCCGGCTATGGCGCTGCGAGGTCAGCAGGCCAGCGCGCGTCAGGGTGGCGAGATGGGCCGATATGGTGTTCTGCGGGACATCGAGGTGCCGCGCGACGTCCCCGGCGGGCAGCCCGTCCGGTTCGTGGCGCACCAGCAGGCGGAAGATCTCCAGCCGCGTGGACTGGGACAGCGCGTTGAGGGCCGAGAGTGCGGATTCTGTATCCATAAATCGACGATCACGGATATATGGGATGAAGTCAAGACTACCCAGGACATGCCTCGTTCAGAGCTTGGAACGCGGCTTCACACGCCGAACAGGCGGCCGATCCCGCCCGTGACGATCATTGCCACAATACCCCAGAACGTCACACGCAGTGCTGGGCGCAGAGGCGCTGCGCCGCCGGCAATCGCGCCAACGACCCCCAGAACAGCGAGAACCACGACGGACGTCAGGGACACGCCCCAGGACACCCACGCCACGGGCGTCAGAACCGCCGCCAGCACAGGCAGTAGTGCTCCGGATGAAAAGGCGGTTGCCGAGGCGAATGCCGCCTGTATGGGGCGTGCCGCCGTGGCTTCGGACAGACCCAGTTCATCCCTTGCATGGGCACCGAGCGCATCATGCTTCATGAGGGCAACGGCGACCTTGCGCGAGAGGTCTTTATCCAGCCCTCTCTTCTGATAAATCCCGGCCAGTTCGGTGACTTCGCCCTCCCAGTCCGTGACCAGTTCCTGTTTCTCGCGGGCGATGTCGGCGTGTTCGGAATCGGCCTGGGAACTGACCGAGACATACTCGCCCGCCGCCATGGACAGGGCGCCCGCGACAAGCGCGGACAGTCCCGCGACGAGAATGCTGCCGCGTGTCGCATGAGAACTGGCAACGCCGACGATGAGGCTGCCGGTCGACAGCGTTCCGTCATTGGCGCCGAGAACAGCCGCACGCAGCCATCCCAGTTTCTCGACGGCATGACGTTCGGCCAAAGGATGGAGACGCGACATAAGATGACCTGCTGCTTCTGGTGAATACAAATAAAGGTTAAGATGCATCATTTGCCGCGACAACAGATATTTCATTCTGATATTGCGAGTTATTTTCAATATTATTTATGTTTTAGGAAAATCTGTTCTGTTCAGAATCCTGTCAGGTAAGCATGATACGGAAGTGGATTCAGGGTTCTTTTTTGCCGAGACGTATATGCCTTATTCAACGCCGGACATCACAGATAGCCTGCTGCGTTACGACAGGCCGACGATCATCCTTCACTGGATGACGGCCTTTCTGGTGCTGCTTCAGTTTGCTCTTGGCGAAACCTGGAACTGGCCAACAAAACCCGTCCATCATCTGATGGTGGTCGCGCATCTGACAGCCGGCATCCTGCTGACCGCAATTATGGTGTTCCGCATTGTCTGGCGTCTGACGAAAGGCCGGCATCTGTCGGACCTTCTCGTGCCTGTGGACCGGGTATTCGCCCTTGGAGCAGAGTACACGCTCTATGTGCTGCTTCTGGCGGAAATCTTGCTGGGCTATCTCTGGCGATGGGGTGCCGGGCAGACGATGAGTTTTTTCGGCCTCCTGATTCCATCCCCGTTCGCGCGGTTCCCGGCGGAAACCGTGACGTGGTTTCAGACGCTACATTACTGGAACGCCTGGTTGATTATGGGTCTTGCGACAGGCCATGGCGCGGCGGCGCTTTTTCATCAGTTTGTCCTGAAAGACAAAGTGCTTGGACGCATGCTGCCGCGGGGTTCCTCACTCAGTCAGTGATTGCGATCGGGAACCTATCTGATTTTCATGATTGGGCAGCATCGTGATGCTGGATTGCCAACAACGTCAGCTTTTTTCGGCTTCCGTTGTACAACAGATGTTCCGCTGTCCCCCCCATAGCGGCCATTTTAATAAGCGTATCGGGACTTATGTTTTCTCAGCGAGCCGCGGAAAGCAGATCACTCACCAACGACGGCCGCTTCTCCAACATCGCCAGCAAAACCTGGGCTGGTCCGGTTGGCTGACGACGGCCATGCTCCCAGTTCAGAAGGGTCCCCTTGGCGACCCCGATACTTCTGGCAAACTGTGCCTGAGAGAGTCCGGTCCGGGTTCTGATGGCCGCTACGTCAACCGACGGAACGCGGACCTGGTGGGTCACGCTGTCCTCGACCGGAGCTTCCGCATAGGCGAGAGCCTCATTCAGCCCCTGCAGAATGCTGTCATAAGCGCTCATGATGGTTCTCCGTATTTCGCAACAAGCGTCTTGCTCAAGTCTACCAGGGCGGCCTGTTCAGATCGCGTCAGATTGTCTTTCTCGTTTTTGGCAAAAACGGTCAGCAGGAACAGAGGCATCTGTCTTCCGCCAAAAACGTAGAGAGTTCTGTACCCTCCCCTCTTCCCACCACCCTCGCGGGAAAAGCGGACCTTTCGCAGACCGCCACCTAAAGAAATGCCAGAATCTGGCATCGCAGCGAGCATGTCGATCAGAGCCGTCCGGTCGTCGTCTGACATCAGGGCTTTTGCCCGCTTTATGAATTCAGGCAGTTCGACAACGGTCTGCAGCTTTGACATTCACAAAAATCTATACGTCATTGGCTCATACGTCAACGGCGTATAGTTCGGAGACATGAAGGGCGTGATGGGCATTTAGACAAACAGCCGTTCAGAAACCTCAAGGAATACCAAAAATCCGCAGTTTTCCGCCATAAAATCTATGTCCATTTTTTTACTTTATCGGACATAGGGGGTGAAGCACAAAAAAGACCCACAAAGGTCTTTTCGAGGCGTGTTCCAATGATGCTCATGCAAGGACAAAGTCTGCTCCCGGAAAGACAGCCTGATCGTCTCTGGCCCTCTTTGCGAGAGACATTTCAACTCACGCAGGCTTGGAACCGTTTCTCTGTGTTGCGGCTGACTTGGGGGGGGAACAGACTGTCCGCTTTGGATGCCCCGGACAATGTTTCCCGTCGTTTATTCAACTAAGTGTGACGGATACTGTGCGCACGAGACGGTCATTAGAGCTTATTGTCGGCGTAACGGAAAGCAGCCGTGAAGTGTTAGAAAGAATGCTTTTTCAATACCCCACGAATAGAAAAATAGGTGGTATTGTACTGAATAAGAAACTCTCCCCTTGGTCTACTTGACAAAAACCAGATCGGAATCACAATAAATTATGGCCCTTAAGACGTTCCCCATAGAAAGACAAAGAAAACTGGAAGAAAAGCTAGTGCGACGCTTGGTTGAGGGGACTGCTGCTTGGCTAACCTTTAAACAAGCAACTTCGGCGAGAACTCTATACAGCGAGCATTTTTTATATCCTCCGTTGTTCGAAATCGGTTTTGGCCGAGGTTGGAAGGCAGTTGCTCAGGTGCCCGTAACGAAAGCAACACCTAGGGCGGGGGCACCCAAGACACTCGATTTTGTATTTTTTAAGAATTCAAAGAGCAGCACAGCGGCTGTAATGATAGAGGTTAAATTTCTAAGAGGTACCAATACCTCCCAAGAACTTGCTGCATTATACTATGATTTCAAAAAACTTAGGGACGTATCTATCGAGAAAATTGATAACGCCACATTAAATACACTCGAATGCGCGCCAGGAAAGTGGCAAATTATTGTTGCTCAACGCGATGTATATGAAAAGATTTTGAAATCAAACTCGGTGAGGCGCGAAGATGTAGCTTCCATGTTGAGGCGTGCACGTGAGGGAACGCTAACGTCGGCATATAAATCAGTTATAGAAACGAAGCTAAAGAAAGAATTTCATTGGCATGTATTTGCGATCGGCGAAGATGATTGGCCGAAATAGATATTGCGCTCATAAAGCAATCGCGGCTCAGTAACACCACGTTTAGTGCTAAAATACGTCTCTGAATAATTAAACGCAACGATCTATTCGGATTCAAGGGCGATGGAATGCCTAGGCGTTGCACATTCTACTCCAATGCCATGTCTACTTTTGTATTTATGCACTGAAAGCAAACCCTCCTCTTCCACTCCAACTCGATCGCGAGAGATCGCGCTGCTCATGTCTGCTATGCAGCAAGCCGTTCATAGGCACATACGCCCGACATGAAGGCGACTGCCGCCTGTCTGTTCTGGTTCTCTTGAGCAGACAGGCGAATTAGGAGGGGTAAGCAGAAGGTCTGCTATCCGCCCGCAGAACGCAAAAGCGGACATCGCCTTTCTCACATCAGGACGAGGCGATGCGCTCCAACTGGAGCGGATTCATATAATCCCGGATCAACGTCACCTTGCCGGCACGTCTTGTGATGAACCAGACATAGCTGATGTCTCGGGGAGCGCCATCCGAGATCCTGTGATGGTGGCCTGTGGCTTCCACGATCAGTTCATCGCCCACTTCACGCACGTGCACATCGCTGAGCGAGCCGAAGCGAATGAACGTCGGGAGACGCTGCATGTATGCAGCGATAGCATCCCGTCCCGTCAAACGGGTCGGAGAGCCGTCCGGAGCAAATGGAAACTCATGCACGGCATCTGCATCATAAATCGACATCCAGCCGTCGATATCGCCACGTTCAAGCGCTTCAAATGCTGTTTCGAGCCAGTCAGGAAGGACAGATGTTGGTGACATGCAGTGCTCTCCGGCATAAATTAAAGACTATGAGTTCAGAGGCTTTACCTATAACGGACCGAGAGTCCGAAATGCAACATAAAAATCGGGGGCGGCCGCCCGTCGCCCTTGAAGGCATGCTGGCAGCCGCAGATATGCTGTTCGCTCAAAGTAAGCTGCCGGGTTCAGTGACGATGGACGCTATCGCCGCAGCCGCATCTGTCGGGAAAGGAACCTTATTTCGAGCATTTGGTAACCGGGACGGCCTTCTGGACGCGCTGTGGGCCACAAAGCTCGCCATTCTTAAAGAAAGAGTGACGACCGGTGTCCCACCATTTGACGGAAGCGCTACCCCCCTGGACCGCCTTATTGCATTTCTCGATGCCATCTTGATGTTTAAGATTGCGAACAGGCATCTGATCCATGCCCGAGAAGCCACCGGGGGATTACTGCAATCTCCGCATTATCGATGGATGCACGCGAAGACGAAAAACTTCATTATGGAGGCATCAAATCAGGTTGATGAAGATTATGCGATCTATAGTGCCCACGCCTTACTGTCTGCGCTGCATATTGATCTTATCGATGAAATGCTGGCTCAAGGTCTGTCTGTTGAGACAATTCGGCGACTTCAGGCTGCCCGA
This sequence comes from Gluconobacter sp. Dm-74, assembly GCF_018256135.1. NCBI lineage: Bacteria > Pseudomonadati > Pseudomonadota > Alphaproteobacteria > Acetobacterales > Acetobacteraceae > Gluconobacter > Gluconobacter sp. Dm-74. The sequence continues at coordinate 25,031 of NZ_JAERLX010000009.1, forward strand.
GGAAAAGGCGTCATCCGTATTGTGTAAGAAGCTGCCACTGGCGGCCTGTTTTGGAACTCTCTAGGAAAATCGACAGCTAAGCCGGGAGGACAGGCTATCGGCTTGGAAGGGCGAAGATCCGTAAGCTGACGTCCTACAGCCGACGAAAGTTTTTTTCAGTACCGCCTGAGGTGCCAGGACTGCCCAAGCCGCCGACAGCCCTCACATGCTTTCTCAGGCGACGGGTTTTACAGGAGGGTTTACCCTGGCGTCCAGGCCCCCGGTAATGAGGTCCTTGATCCGGGGATCGTCAAGCACGGTGTAGGGGTAGCTGCGCGGGGTCGCGCTCACTTCGTCAAGGCGCGCTACCTGCTCGGATGACAGCGCCAACTTGGTGGCGGCCAGATTGCTTTCGAGTTGGGCAAGTGTGCGAGGGCCGATAATCGGAAACGAGCCCTTGGCGGCTACCCAGGCAATGGCGACTTCTCCTGGCGTCACGTCCATCTCTGCCGCGACCTGAAACAGACGGTCAATAATGGCCGTGCGTTGTGGCGTATTTTCAGGCTGGAAGCCGGCACCGGCCCAGGCCTCGTTGCGCCGCTCTGTAGCATCTTCTGCCCGATATTTCCCGGTCAGGACACCGCCACCGAGCGGCGAGAAGGCCACCACACCGAGGCCAAGCGCCCGGGCGGCAGGAATCAATTCATCCTCGGTTGCGCGCTGCACGAGGCTGTGTTCGACTTGGATACCCGCAATTGGAACAGCGCCGCGAATCTCCGCGATCGTTGCAGCTCTTGCCACGCGCCATGCTGGGAAATTTGACAGCCCGGCATAGAGGATCTTGCCAGCACGTACGAGGTCATCGAACCCCCGCACAATTTCTTCAAGCGGCGTAACACCATCCGAAACATGCGCCCAGTAAATGTCGATGCGGTCGGTCTTGAGCCGCTTCAGGCTTGCATCGACGGATGACACCATAGCCTGACGACTATTGCCGGTTTCGAGGATGCCGGACGTCGCATTGGTTTTTACTGAGTATTTTGTGGACAGAACGAATTCGTTGCGTCGTCCCGCAAGCAGGTTTCCCAGAAATTCCTCGGACTGTCCTTCCTGATAACCGTTGGCAGTATCGATGAAATTCCCACCCGCCTCAGCATAAGTGTCCAGAATGCGGCGCGCTTCGTCCGGCTCCGCACCATGTCCACCCCAGGCGCGGCCAAAATTCGCGGTCCCGAGCAGAAGCTCAGAAACCCTCAGGCCGGTGTGTTCGCCCAAAAGTTTGTATCGCATATTAACTGACATTCTCATGCCCTTCCGCGAGCAATTACGCTACAAGTGGTTCACTGGCCCAGATAAACGGACCACTGAACCACTTGTCAAGCGGAACCCATGCGAGCTGACGCCCGAAAAAATTACGACCGCCTTCTCATGAGCGCACGTGAGGCCATCGCAGAAGATGGTGTAAACGTCTCCATGCGAGACATTGCCCGTCGAGCGGGGGTCGGGTTCGCCACACTGTTGCGTCATTTCCCGACCCGGGAAACCTTGTTTGAGGCTCTGCTGCGAGCAGCTCTCGATGAACTTACCGGGACAGCAGAGAGGCTCGAGAAATCCGCTTCGCCTTCGAACGCCCTACTCTCGTGGCTCAGCGATGCCGTGAGATTTATGGGAGCCTACAATGGTGTCGTCAGCATGATGTCCATTGCCCTGGAAGACGAGAATTCCGCCCTCCATATCTCCTGCACCAACCTGCGGTCGGCAGGCGCTCGGCTCCTTGCTCGTGCTCAAGCCGAAGGAACGGCGCGCAAGGATATCGATGGGACGGATTTATTTGGGCTGATTGGTGCTCTTGGGTGGCTGGGAGAGCAGCCTTCATTTGCGGCACGCAACAGCCGATTTTTCGATGTCATCACAACGGCTATCATGACACCGAAAGCCAGCGGGCGAACCAAACAGATTACGTGATGAGGCAAGGACAGCCGCTCGACCTCCCTGCGTCTCCTGCGTAGGGTTTCATCGACTCTAGTCGGGGAAACGACAACCTTGCCACCCCACTGGACGAATCAAGGCGGTGATAAGCTTGTGAAGGCCGCATCATAGCCCATCCAACGCTCTTCTAGCTTTCCCGCTGAACCTTTGTTTCAGAAACCGCTGTGCAAGGATCGCAGCTATCGACCCGGCCAAGCGGTTTTCTCAGCTGCGATCCAGTGCCTTGCACCTTCGGCTCGTGCCGAACAGCACGAGCGGCACAGCCGCCAGGTTGATAGCAGCTACCGCCAACCAGATCGCACCGGGCCATTGTTGATGCACCGTGAAGTAGAACGCCGTGAAGCCAAGTGGCGCGATGATCGATGCAAGGCTCACCGTCGAGGCGAGCAGGCCCTGCAACTGCCCTTGGCGGTCATTGTCCACGGCCCGGGTGGCGAGAGCCTGAAGGGCTGGCGTGCCGATGCTGCCCAACGCGAACACAGGCATGATCAGGAACACCATCCACCCGCGGGAGGCGAGCGCCAAGCCGGCCAAAGCGACACAGGAACAGGCGAGACCGGTCAATATCGCTTTGCGCTCGCCCAGTCGCTTCGTTGCCCGTCCAGGCAGCACGGCTTGAACCAGTGTCTGCCAAACGCCGAACGCGCCTAACGACAAGCCAATCCAGAAGCCGTTCCAGCGGAAAGCGTCATAGCCCCACAGAGCCCAGCAGACGCCGTAAGCCTCGCCCGCGCCGCTCAGTGCAAAATAGACGAGCACGAAAGGCAGAAGCCTCGGCATCGAAAACAGCCAGCGCAGGGGGGCCAAAGGGTTAAGGGCACTCGGATCGAATCGGGCCATTGATCGGGGATGTGACTCAGGCAGGGTGACGAACGCGAGCAGCAGGTTGGCGGCATTGAGTAGGGCCGCTGCGAGGAAAGGCAGGCGCACCCAGTGCTCGCCGAGTACTCCGCCCAGGACCGGGCCGACGATGAAACCGGCGCCGAACATTGCGCTCATCATGCCGAACCGGCGAGGACGTAACTCTTCTGGCGTAATGTCCGTGACGTAGGCCGTAGCGACCGATACGTTGGCGCTCGTTAGCCCCGCTACGGCCCTCCCGAGCAGCAGCATCCAGAGCTCGAAGGCAAACCCCATTACGACGTAGTTGGCTGCCGCCCCTGCCAATGAGACGAGCAGGATTGGTCGCCGTCCCAACCGGTCGCTCAACGCGCCCAGAACAGGCGCGAAGACGAATTGCATCGCTGCGTAAAGGGATGCGAGCCACCCGACGTAGGCAGCGACATCGCCCGTGTGCGTCACATCCTGAATAAGCCGTGGCAGGATCGGAAAGATGACCCCGATCCCCGCAGCGTCAAGCGCGACCGTGGCATAGATGACGGTGAGCGAGTGTCGCGTTGCGCGCTGATCAGTCGACACGAACGACCAGCTTGCCCGTGACGCTTCCGGATTGGCTTGTTTCCTGTGCCTGCCGGACCTGATCGAGAGAGAAAGTCTTTTCGATGTGCAGCGTGAATGCGCCGGTTGCGCAGAGCTGCGCCATCGTGGTGAACAGCCGCGCAGGATCGACGGGCGGCCCGTGTGAAAACTTCGCGCCATATTCCTCGGCCGAGAAGTCGGCGACCGAGAGGACATGAGAAGCGTCGCCGACGATGGTGATCAGTTCCGGGATGATTCCAGAACCGGCAACGTCGATGGCGGCGTCTATCCCAAACGGTGCTAGCGCGCGAACACGCTCGGCAAGACCTTCGCCATAGGTGGTGGGGATCGCGCCGAGGCTGGCAAGATACTCCTGCTTGCCCGCGCTCGCCGTGCCGATCACGGTGATGCCGCGCAGTCCCGCGAGCTGAAGGATGGCCGTGCCGACACCGCCCGCGGCGCCACTCACCAGCAGGGTTTGATTCTCCTGGATGCCGACCTGATCGAGCGCGCGCGTCGCGGTGTCAGAGATGACGGGGAGACCCGCCGCAACTTCGAAGGAGATCACGTCCGGTTTCCGCGCCCAATGCGTCATAATCGCCTGTTCAGCCATCATGGCATTGCCGAAACCAAACACGGCATCGCCGATCGCTACGTCTGTGACGCCTGGACCGACTTCGGTCACGATTCCTGATCCCTCCACGCCGAGGCCGGCAGGAAAGTCGATCTCCTCGAACGCACGATATTGCCCCTCGCGCCGCTTCCAGTCCGAAGGGTTCACGCCAGCGGCATGGACCTTGATCCGGATTTCGCCTGATCCGGGGCGAGGTATATCGACCTCGACCAGGCGCAGTACGTTCGGGCCACCATATTCATTGAACTCGACTGCCTTCATCTTCACGCTCCATCTACCACAGCATTCCAGGCTGCGGATGAGGCCATCAGCCGAAGGCTGCTGGCGAGAGTTTTGGAGACGCTGGCCGGATCATCAGATGATCGACGTGTGCTTGGCTGCCTTATACACGCCGCGTGGCGCTGGCAGCCGCTTTTCGCGACAACTGATATCTAGCAGCGTCGGGCGGATGCAGCAATGTCCGGTACAGGTCTGTAGGGCTTCAGGAACCAGCTTGTCAGATCGCGGTTTATGCGTGCGATGAACGAAAGGCGGCGGTTTGGACTACGCCGCTTTTCCGTGACCGTTGTCTGCCAGACGGGCCACAAAAAGCCGTCTATAAATTTACATAGTCATCTTATTCCGGATCGGTATGGTTATCTGAACGCTCAATAATATGTCGGCTATTCGGAAATTTACCGTAGGAGCACAATGTCCGAGATGAGAGGCGTAAGCAGCAGGTCCGCTTACGCCCTCTTCTCGGACATTCGAGACCGTAGGGTGCTTTTCCGAAAGCGGACCTCGTCAGTGAGCAAGAACTTTCCGACAAACCGTATATACCGTTTCGCGAAGCCAGCGGTGGGCAGGATCGGCGTCGAGCCTGGGATGCCATATAGCGGAAACGACGATTTCAGGTGTCTTCACGGGAAGCTGGAATGGTCTCAGACGCAAGATTTCTGCAGGATCATTGGAGAGGTTCGTGAGACACGACCGCGGCACATGCGTCACCAGATCCGATTGGCGCACGATCTCGAGCGCATCCGGAAATCCGGGCACGATGACCGACACGGTGCGCTGGTACCCCAGTTGCTCTAGCGCGTCATCAACCGGTCCCCGGAACGTCCCTCGTCGCGAGGTCACGACATGGTGGCACGCGGCGTAGCGCGCCACGCTGATATCCCCGTCCAGGAAAAGAGGATGGCCGATGCGTGCCACACCAACGAACATATCCCGGAACAGGAGCCGACTTCGGATTTCCGGAGCAGACACACCCCTGACACCGATTTCCAGATCGATCCGTCCTTCTCGCAGCGGCAACGCATCCTTGTCTGGCTTGGGCGCAAACCGCAGACGAACGCGTGGTGCCTCTTTCATGATGGCCGTCACCAGAGGTGCTGCGACGACATTCAGAAAGCCTTCATTGGCACGAAGGACGAATGTCCGATCCAGCGCTTTCAAATCCACTTCCCGATGCTGCGGACGCAAAACGGCCTGCACGTCACGGGTCAGGACATGGACGCGATCACGAATATCCGTCCCATAGGGCGTGGGCACGAGATGCCGCCCCGCCCGCACCAGCAACGGATCGCCGGTGGCCGAGCGGAGCCGCGTCAGCGTGCGGCTCATGGCGGACGGACTGAGCCCAAGCCGACGGGCCGCGCCGGTCACGCTGGCCTCGTCGAGCAGCACGTCCAGCGCCCTCAGAAGATTGAGATCCATGTTCTCCATGCGATGAGCCTATCGACAATGATCGGCAACAGATAGCGTCGTACGCAATGATATATTGATCCGGATGCGTCTGGCGCCCTCTCGGGTTCCGCACCTATTTTCGATGAAGTGAAAACAGGCATCTCCCGTCGTGGCGGGGGCCTGCGAAAAGGAGCCATTCCATGAAGCTAATCGGTATCGAAGAGCATTTTCTGACACCCGAGGTGAAGGACGCCTGGTCCGCCATCGGTCTTGAAGCCGCCGATCCGAGCGTCGCGTTTCACGGGGGCCCGCTTGAAAAGCGGCTGGCTGATCTCGCCGAAAACCGGTTGGCACTCATGGACGAAACAGGGCTGGACGTACAGGTCTTGTCACTCACCACGCCGTCACTGCACGACCTCGGACCCAACAGTATCGATCTGGCGCGCCGCGTGAACGATGCCATAGCGGAGGCGGTCGCCCGCCATCCGGATCGCTTTCAGGCGCTGGCGACGCTGCCTGTTGCGATGCCCGACGAAGCCGCCCTGGAACTCGAACGCTGCGTCAGGGAACTCGGCTTCAAGGGAACGATGCTGTGCGGGCGCGTGGGTCATCACAATCTGGACCACGCCGACCTGCTCCCGATCTTCCAGAGTGCTACGGCCTTGAAGGCGACAATCCTGCTTCATCCGAGAGCACCGGAAAAGGCGGTCCGGGATGCCTACTATTCCGGGTTCAGCCCGCAGGTGGACGCCGCGTTTTCCTGTTTTGGTCTCGGCTGGCATTATGACGCTGGCATCCAGTTCCTGCGTCTGGTGCTGGCAGGCCATTTCGACCGCTTTCCTGACCTACAGGTTATTCTGGGTCACTGGGGCGAACTGGTCATGTTCTATGCCGAGCGTATCGCTAACATGGATCGCGTTTCCGGGTTGAACCATCCCATGGCGACGTATTTCCGCCGCAACCTGTATGTCACGGCGAGCGGCATCTTCCTGCCGCATTATCTGAAACAGGCAGAACGGATCGTCGGTCGTGACCGCCTGCTGTTCTCCACCGACTATCCTTATCAATATCGCCCCGGCGGCGACGCGCGAGGTTTTCTCGAAAACTGCGGTTTGGATGGGGCCGACAGGCAGGCATTTGCGCATGGAAACTGGGAGCGGCTGACAGAAAATTTGCCCCGCGAGTTCCCAACAGCCGGCACGTCGGCTATGACAGCAGTCGCCTTTTAATTGATATTTGGTTCGGAAAATCTGTTTTCCGACAGCCGCCACCGCTCACCGAAAACGTCAGCTGTCTGTCGATCGGGTTAGGTCCTCCCAATCAGAATTTTTTCTTTCCAGACGAAAGATACGTTCACGAACCAGACACAGAGCTTCGCTCCCCAGGAGGAGTTACTGTGGAGGGAACATTCGACGCAACAAGCTGAATCACTGCGGCGGCGCGTTTCGCCGGATATCCCAGTTGCGTACCATCCATCTCGTGTCGTGCAGCCTGTCTCGAGCGGAGTGTCGTAGTTCGCGATCGAACGCTCGATCCTGACGATCGAACGTCCGGACCAGTATCTGCACGGAATGACACGGGACACAGCGCCGTGATATGAACTCCCGCGTCAGAGAAGGCGACATTTTTGGTCACTCATAATCCCGACGCAGAAAGGTCCGACCAATCATTTGGGTAATGACCTGAAGTCTGTAGGAACACGCATTCGATGGCACAAATGCGTTTATCTTTGCCCAAGTCGGTGACCGGGTGGAAAGCCGTGGGACCACGCTTGTGTTTAGTCCCGTAGTTTGATGGTGTGATATTTTCACGAGAGTGGAAGGAAGCCTTATGGGACAGATACGTCATGGGAGCGCCACGACCACGCACGCCGTGCGAGCAGCAATACAGCGATCGCAGGCTTCGCTCGCGGCGCTGAGCGAGGAGTCCGGAATCAACCCGAAAACAGTGGCGGAAGCGTCAGACGGTTGAGGATCAGAAAACCGGTCCCAGGGAGCTGCGATCAACGGTCCTGTCCGAGACGGACGAAGCGATGATCGTGGCGTTTCGGCGCCATACATTATTGCTATCGCTGGATGACTGCCTTTATGTCCTGCAGGCCAGCATTCCCCAGCTAACACGCTCGGCCCTGCACCGCTGTCTTCAGCGTCACGGAATATCCCGACTTCCGGACATGGAGGGAGACAAGCCAAAACGACAATGCTTCAAACGCTATCCCATCGGCTTTTTTTACATCGATATTGCCGAAGTCCAGACCGCTGAAGGCAAGCTGCATCTCTTCGTTGCTATCGACCGGATCAGCAAATTCGCTGTCACATAACTGGTCGAAAAAGCCAATCGGAAGACGGCCTGGGAATTCCTCGAACATCTCCTGAGCCTCATTCCATACCGGATCCATACCATTCTGACCGATAACGGCATCCAGTTCGCTGAGCAGCCTCGTAATCGCAATACAGCCTGGTCGCGTCTCATGCGCTTCAACATGATCTGCGAAGCCCACGGGATCGAACACCGTCTGACAAAGCCCAATCATCCCTGGACGAACGGTCAGGTTGAACGGATGAACCGGACAATCAGGGAAGCAACCGTCAAGCGCTTCCATTACGACACCCATGAGCAACTGAGGACACACCTCAACGACTTCATGGCGGCTTATAACTTTGGGCGAAGGCTCAAGACACTCAGTGGGCTCACGCCTTACGAATATGTCTGCAAAATATTGACTTCAGAGCCAGAAAAATTCATCCTCAATCCAACCCATCAAACCACGGGACCAAGCACCTAAGGACGTCAAAATTTTCATAGAGGCCGGAGGCGGCTATAGTATTCCGCTGCCTTACGCTTCTGTTGTTCGCGATCGCCTGCTCAGCGCACGTCAGTGCCGGAGATGCCGATCGCGATTTCGCCGTGCGGCAGGAGAGCGGCTTCAAGTAGGGTGAACGCCAATTACGCGAACATATCTGGAGGTTTGGCCGAAAAATGACGAAACGGGTTCTGGTGATTATGGGAAGTGTGCGAGCCGGGCGTCATTGCCCCGCCATCGCACGATGGGTTTCCAAAGTCGGAAAGAAAAAGACCAATCTCGCCATCGAGATCGTCGATCTCGCGGAATGGCCACTGCCCATGGACGATGAACCCGGTATTCCGGCCCTCGGTCTCTACGAGCAACCTCATTCAAAAGCCTGGAGCGAGAAGGTAGCGCAAGCGGACGGCTTCGTTTTTGTGACGCCCCAATATAACTGGGGATATCCGGCTGCTTTAAAAAATGCAATCGACCACTGCTATCTCGAGTGGAAAGGAAAACCCTTGATGATCGTCACCTATGGCGGTCATGGGGGCGGGAAGTGCGCAGCACAACTATGTCAGGTCGCCGACGGGCTCAAAATGAGGCCGGTTTTTCCAATGCCTGCGATCACCCTTTCAAACGCCATGATTCGAGAAAATGCTCCTCTTGATGACGTGACCTTTGAAGCGGTTCTTTCTTCAGTCCAGGATGGTTGGACAGCGCTCTCTGAAATTCTGTCCTCTTCGACGTAATCGAGCAGTGGTTCATATTATCAGGCGAAATTCGTTTGATGATTCGGGGAGCCTGCCTCGTGGCGTATGGGCGTCAAGCGGGAAATGGAGAGATCGAAGAACCGTTGATTGATGCGTCTGGCTCCTGATTTCAGAGTTTTGGCGTGCTGATTGATGGCTCCTGGGGTGGCTTTCGCTCTGCGTTTTGAGCAGATCGGGAACGATCATCCGCTGGACTGCTACGCGTGGGCGTTAATCCTCTCGAGGAAGAGAAGGCGGCGCATATTATAGACGATATTGGCCAGCCCGATCCTCATGGTTGCACGAGTGATACCCACTGTCCGGATGAACAGTCCGGTCTGTGACTTCTGATCAGCAAAGACATGCTCGACACGTGACCGGATAACGGACTTTCCGGCGTTGGATTTCTGGATGTGCCGAGGCATAGGCTTGAGATGCGGCTTTTTCCTGTGGACCTTCGAGACAAAGCCCTGCTTCTCCATGAAGTCTTCGTTGGCTTTTGAGCGATAGGCTGTGTCTGCCCAGACTATTGAGGCCGTATTGGTTTTATCCAGCAAGCCCTCTCTCAATCGCGCACCATCACTGGCGGCGGCATCGGTTGTTTTCCATTTCCGGATCAACCGAAATTTTCGGTCGATGGAGACATGGGATTTGTAGCCAAAGAATGGGATGGCAAGATCTGTTGCGGGGATCGTCCCATCCTCCTGCCGCTTTGCTTTCGTGAACTTCAGCGTCCACCGCGCATGCCTGTCCTTGTGGGACAGCTTTGACGGCTTGTCCTGCCAGTCCTGTGGGATCCGCCCTTCACGCAGATCCGCTTTCTCAGCATTTGTGTTGCGCTGCCTGGGAGCCGCGACCAGCGTTGCATCCAGGATCTGCCCTGACATTGGCAAATAACCCGCATTCCGCAGGATCGCGTCAAACCGCTCAAACAGCCTTTCAATCGCACCAGCCTGGGTCAGACGCTCGCGAAACAGCCAGACCGTTTTGGCATCGGGCACGCGATCTGACAGCCCCAGACCAAGAAAACGCATGAAGGACAGGCGGTCATTGATCAGATATTCCGTCCGTTCATCGGACAGATTATTCAGCGTCTGGATCACCAGGATTTTGAACATCAGCACCGGATCAAACGGCGGACGGCCGCCTTTGCTCCCGTCCGCATAGGCCAGAGCCTTCTCCAGGTCAGGACGGAATACTTCAAAATCCACAGTCCGGGAAAACGCTTCGAGCTGGTCACCAAGCCCACTCAGACGAGCCAGGCGATCTTCAACATCAAAAAAACCGGGCTGCATCATCATCCATCCCTCATCGTAAGATGAACGATGGAATCACACACAGGGCCTCATAACCAGAGAGTTTTTCGAACCCTCCACCTGCCTGCTCCGTCCATGTTGAACAGACAGACGGCCCACACCTCGTTTCGGACGCCGAGCGCAGCCCTGAGTTTCCCCGACGCGGACATGGCTACATGGCGCGCGAGGATTGGGCTCTGTCAGACCCGCGCGGTCGCCTATAGCTGTTGAGCCGCGTGATTTTCGCCCCACAGCTTCATCGCTTCCAAGACCGGCGCAAGCGTCCTGCCCCGCTCCGTGAGCGAGTATTCAACCCGGGGAGGCACTTCCGCGAACACCTCACGACGGATCACGCCATGTTCTTCCAACTGCCGGAGTTGGAGCGTGAGCGAGCGTTGCGTCACCCCACCAATCAGGCGGCGTAGTTCACCGAACCGCTTCGTCCCGCCGAGGAGATAATGAAGGATCAGCGGCTTCCATTTGCCGCCGGCAACTTCGACTGTGACCTCGACGGCACAGCGAAAAGGCTTCGGATCTGATGTCATAAGGCCAGCAGTATACTCTTTATCCCTATATATCAAATAAGTGCCTTCTTGCATAAATGCCTGCATGTGAAGATTTTCTGCTCTGTAGCGTCCGCTTTGTGGCGTCCTCCAACAGTAGGAATTGATCATGCGTGCCATTTACTACGACCGCCAGGGTGCGGCGGACGATGTCCTGATCCTCGGCAATCTCCCGACGCCCTCGCCCCAGGCGGGCGACGTTCTCGTGCGCGTACACATGTCGGGCGTCAATCCGACCGATATGAAGGCACGGACCGGGTTCTCGTCTGCTATGCCCTATGAACGCATCATTCCTCACCAGGATGGTGCTGGTATGATCGAAGCTGTGGGTATGGGCGTCCCGGCATCGAGGATTGGGGAACGTGTGTGGATCTTTGAAGCGCAGGCAGGTCGTGCCGAGGGAACAGCGGCTGATTATGTCGTCGTTCCTTCCGCCAATGCGGTGCCGCTGCCGGCCACGACGTCGTATGAAATCGGCGCATCTCTTGGCATTCCGGCGTTGACCGCGCATCGCTGCCTCTTTGCCGACGGAGACCTCAAGGGCCGGCGGGTTCTGGTTCATGGCGGTGCCGGGGTGGTCGGATCGGCCGCGATCCATCTCGCCAAATGGGCGGGAGCGTGGGTTGCGACGACGGTCCGTAAACCGCAGCACGAGGCAATCGCACGTGAAGCTGGAGCTGATTTAGTCCTCAACCTGCGCGGCGAAGACGTCCCGGCCAGGATACGGGACGCCACGGCGGGCAAAGGCATTGATCGGATTGTCGAAGTCAATCTCGTCGAGAACCTCGACCTGGATCTCGCCTGTCTGGCGAACGGTGGAGTCATCAGCTCCTACGCGATGCGCGACGCGGCGGATGAAAGTTCGATCCCGCTGCTGCGCGCGATGATCGCCGGTGCCGTCTTCCGGTTCGTCTATATCTACACCGTGCCGTTGTCGGCCAAGCAGGCTGCTATCATCGACATCACCGCCTGTCTCGAAGCAAAAGCCTACAAGCCTGTGATTGGCCTGATCGTGCCCCTCCACCGCACAGCAGACTCACACACCGCTCTCGAACAAGGGGCCGTCACTGGCAAGGTAATTGTTCGGGTGGTCGACTGATAAGACGGCAAGGCAACTCCGGCTTATCCTCGCCGCACAGCTGTCATTCGGCTTCCATCAGACCGTCTCGTTCGGGGATTCCGGGCTTTAGCGGATATCTGTGCCCGTTCTATGTAACGCCCCCTGTGGGTCACAGACCGATGCTGGAAGACCTTGCGCGCGCATGGACCGCGTCCGGCCTGAGGCCTGTGATCGACAGTGTGTTTCCCTTTGCTCGGGCAAGGGAGGCATTTGACCATCTCATGACTGGTAGCCATGTCGGGAAAATCGTCATTGCCCTCTCGGACTGACCCACGCGATAATGGTTCTCTATATTGCTCCGACGGCATGACGGCTGTCCTGGCGTGTCCAGTTGCACATTCAGATGAACCGTAGTCGGACCGTCAGCTTACCCCCCCATAGTGGTCATTTGAATGAGCGTATCGGGCCTGTGTTTCCTCAGCGAGCCGCAGAAAGTAGCTCACTCACTAACGAAGGTCGCTTATCCAACATCGCCAGCAAAACCTGGGCTGGTCCGGTTGGCTGACGACGACCATGCTCCCAGTTCAGAAGGGTCCCCTTGGCGACCCCGATGCTTCTGGCAAACTGTGCCTGAGAGAGCCCGGTCCGCGTTCTGATGGCCGCCACGTCAACCGACGGAACACACACTTGATGGGTCAGGCTGTTTTCGGTCGGAGCTTCCGCATAGGCGAGGGCCTCATTCAGCCCCTGCAGAATGCTGTCATAAGCGCTCATGATGGTTCTCCGTATTTCGCAACAAGCGTCTTGCTCAACTCTACCAGGGCGGCCTGTTCAGATCGCGTCAGATTGTCTTTCTCGTTTTTGGCAAATACGGTCAGCAGGAACAGAGGCATCTGTCTTCCACCAAAAACATAGAGAGTTCTATACCCTCCCCTCTTCCCACCACCCTCGCGTGAAAAGCGGACCTTTCGCAGACCGCCACCTAAAGAAATGCCAGTATCTGGCATCGCAGCGAGCATGTCGATCAGAGCCGTCCGGTCGTCGTCTGACATTAGGGCTTTTGCCCGCTTTATGAATTCAGGCAGTTCGACAACAGTCTGCAGCTTTGACATTCACAATGAACTATACGTCATTGGCGGATAGGTCAATGACGTATAGTTCGGAGAAATGAAGGGCGTGATGGGCATTTAGACAAACAACCGTCCAAAAACCTCAAGAAATGCCAGAAATCCGCAGTTTTCCGCCATAAAATCTATGTCCATTTTTTTTCTTATTATCGGACATAGGGTAAGGGGCACAAAAACAGGATCCGAAAGGGTCTTTTCGAGGCGTGTACCCCACGTACAAGTGCGCGTTTACGAGGTTGTTCTGCACTCACAACGCTCGCGGATATGTTCAGAGATGTCGCGACGGCGCAGGTCCGTCGTCCAAGTAAGAGGTTAAGCCAATGCGTCTGAAGTCCCGCCTTTCACTCTCCAATTACACGAGGCTCTTAGCTAGGATCGATATTGCGAGTACTATTACGTTGTTAATATGTTATATTTTGTATACGTTTTTCCACGTTGGCCACAAAACATATAATAGATACTCCTTAGTTCTATCTTTAATAGCCCTCGGTGTGTCTATGTTGTATGTGATACTCTCATATATATCTAATAACGAAAAAGATAAGAAGATATCAATTAGAATACTTTTTGGATCAGTTATTTTTGTTCTTATTTGCTTACCCTAAACAACAATAACGATTTAAGTGGGCGAGTAACTGCCGATTGCGGTGAGTGGCAGAGTTAGTACTGTAGCCATTATAGCGAGAGGGTGATCCGGGGTCGGCCCGTCAGCAATGACGGGATATATCCCGAGCGCCTCGACATTCCCTCCTTCCACGACGGCCACGTCCGGCCGTCCCTTTTGTGGTGATTGCCTTGACGACACTCATTCCTCTTTGCGTCCCGTTTGAGCGCCGTAAGGAAGCAGCCCGGGGCGGTGCCACGTTCAACGGGGAGCAGAAGTGCTGGATGGCGCAGCGGGACAAGCTCGACGCTCTCCTGCCTTTCGTCCCTTACCGGTATCGGCCGGACCGCAAGCCTCCCTACATCCGTCCGTGGATGGTGCCGCAGGCTCTGTGGGGCTTTAATCTGCGCGCCTTCCTGGCGCCCGAAGACTGGAACCGGATCCGGAAGGATGCCTATGCGCGCTCCGGGTCCCGTTGCCGGGTGTGCGGAGGACGGGGTCCCCAATGGCCGGTCGAGGCTGACGAAGGGTGGGCGTATGACGACGAGCGGCGGATCCAGACCCTCAAAGGGGTGATTTCCCTCTGCCCTGACTGTCATGGCGTGCGTCACTGGGGAAAGACCATGACCGAGGGCAGGCAGGATGCTGCTTTGGCCTGGATGGCAGAGGTGAATGGCTGGAGCCACACCGAAGCGGCGCGGTGCGGAGACCAGGCCATGAAGCAATGGCATACGCGCAGCCGCCATACCGACTGGCAGTGCGACATTTCCTGGGCAATCAGAACCTACAGTGTTGTGCCGATCAGGGACGGCGAAACGCTGGCCCGCGAGCTGAACCGGAAATTCGTGCGGCAGGCGCAGACGCGCGTTGGCATCAGGGCCGGGCACGTTACGCACATTGAACATCTGATCGGTGAGCGATAGGAAACAGCCCCCTTCCCCCGCCGGCTGAAGGCCCGTCGCATTCCAGACGGCTGCCTGATCTGACCCGTTACAGGCCCAGAGGCGGGACCCCGGCCCGATACAGACCTTCGAACAGATCCCCGAGCGCCAGGCGCCGTCGCAAGGTCAGGCGTCGTTGAGCCAGATGATACATCCGGTCGTGCAGCAGATGGCAGCGCTGACACAGCGCGCGCAGATTGCGCAGCCGGTTGCTGGTGGGATCATGATTCAAATGGGCCGCTGCCAGAACCACCTTCGTCTGTCGCATTTGCAGATGCTCGATCAGGTCCGGAGGCGAGATCCGCCTGCCCCGGCCATTGAACCAGTGCCCCGTCTCCGGATGCTTCCACCGGCCACCCGGCAGCACCTGAAGGTGATGTCCATGCGGCCGGCCGCAGCGCTGACAGAGACCCCCTGCCCGCTCGAACCGCACCTGTCGGCTCAGCTCGGGCCAGTTGGGAGGGTAAAGCGCTTTCAGTTCCGGTCGGATCGGCATTCAGTCTTCGTTAACACATTTCCGGCCTGCGTTGGACAGTGTTTGTTCTCCTCTCTGCCCTACCCCGGCTTCGTGCTATCAGAAGCCAGGTTCTGGTTTCGCGGAGGCGTACATGCTCAGCCATCTTCACATCGCAGGCTCGGCAAAGGCTGCCCGTGAGGCCCTCCTGGACCGGCTGGACCAGAAGACCCGGCAGCAGCTTCCTGCCGGCGATCTGACAGAAGCGGTGGCCCTGCTCTCGACCGGTCGCTTCTCCCCTCGTCTCTCTCTGGTCATTCGCGGCATCGAATACCGCGACAACGAATTTGCCGAAGACACGGTCCTGTCCACCGAAGTCGAGACGGCCGAGGAGGCACTGGCCATCGCCAGTGCCCATCTGACCGCCCTGCCCTCCGGGCACGAGCTGGCGATCGCTCTGGATCTCGAACCCGAACCGGTGTTCGTCGCATGGCTCAGGCCGAAGGCCGCCAGACGGCGCAAGGCGGGATCGCAGGCGGCCACGCTGGCGCCGCTGGCCTCTCCTCTGGGTCAGCAGTCTGGCGCGGTCCTGCAGTGGTTCGATGCCCTGACTGACGAGGCCCTGCCCGACTATGACGGGACGCTGGTGACGGCGGAGCGCGCCTCAAAGACCTATTCCCGCGCCGCGAAGGCAGTAAACACACGTCGCACCTATCGATCGGCCGTGCGCTCCTGGTGCGCATGGGCGGCAGGACATGGGCTCCCTGCCCTGCCCGCCCGCAGCGAGGATGTCGCCGCCTATCTGGCTGATCTTGCGCTGCAGAAGAAGCGACCCGCGACGGTGGATCTGCACCGTGCTGCACTGCGCTATCTGCACCATGTTGCCCAGGTTCCCGTCCCGACCTCCCATGCTCTTGTGTCCGAAACGGTTGCGGGCATCCGCAGGACGTCAACGGAAAGTGCGTCCCGTCAGGTCAAGGGGCTGACCTGGGATCTGCTGAGCGAGGTCATCGAGCAGATCGATACGGATGAGCTGGTGGGCCTCCGCGACAAGGCCATTCTTCTGCTCGGCTTTGCCGGCGCCCTCCGACGGTCCGAAGTGGCGGCGCTGTGCCTGGACAACGTGGCGCTCGATGATGACGGGATGCGGATCCGGCTGGACCGCTCCAAAGGCGATCGGACCAGTCAGGGTGTCGAAGTCGCCATCCCACGCGGAATTACTGCCCTGTGCCCGGTTCGGGCCTATGAAGCCTGGCTTCGGAAGGCGAAACTGAACGAGGCCAAGGGACCGGTTTTCCGGCGCGTGTGGCTCCCGCCTGCTGCCGAGGCGGGTCAGCCCCCTGCCCTGCCCGCCATGGGTTCAGAGGCGCTGTCTGACCGGTCTGTGGCCCGCATCATTCAGAAGCGCTGCCTCGATGCGGGACTGACAGGCGATTTCAGCGGGCACAGCCTGCGACGCGGAGCGATCACCACAGGAGCTCGTGACGGCACGGACCTGGTCTCGCTCAAGCGTTTCTCGCGGCACCAGACCTTCGGTGTGGTGGAGAAATATATCGAGGTCGAGGACGCCATGACCAAGCATCCAGGGCGCAGTCGGTTTTGACGTCATGCTACCTGAAGGCGGCTATCTGTTTCACACCGTTAGATGTGTTCACTGCCTACCATCGAATCGTGCGCCCCTGTCGATGTGTTCGTTCCCGACCATGAAAAACCGCCAAAAGTTGTGTTTAATGCTTCCCGCAGGCGGCAGGGTTTTCCCTGTGTTCGTTGCCTACCGGCACGGTTTTCTTCAGGAGGTGACGTTAAAAGCCAAGATCGGTGAAGTGTTTTCTGCCTACGGCGCTAATTTGGGGAAAAAAAACAAGACGTTTTTTCAGTTGGTTACGGAGTTACCCACGTGTTCTCTGCCGACGAAACAATATAATAACAATATAATTTTTTTATTGTTTCGTCGGCAAGAAACACAACCACGCTATGTGTAGCAGGTAGGCACCGAACACATCTAGGAGGGAAAGCAACGAACACATCGACAAGGCCCTGATGATGTGTGTTTCTGAGCTTATTGAGGATCTGCTGGAAATCGCATTATGCACTCTAACGCTAAGTCACAGCACGATCTGTTCAGATCAATCCACGAGCTGGTGGAGGCACATGGCCCTCAAGACGCTATCAAAATCGCTCAGAGCCATTCGCTAGAAAAAGATAGCGAAGCGTCAGCTCTGACTGACCCGATACTTGACGTCGTTGCAGGCAGATCCGGGCGTAAGATTGTCGATGCTGCCGCGTCATCTTTGGTTCGCGAAATCGAGGGTGGCAGTTCAATAGGTTATAGTTATAGCGCATGGTGTCTTGCCGGACTTCCCCACCGAGAACGAAAACCAGGTGAAGACTGGCTAATAAAAACGGACTTTGCTCAGTTGCTAGTCCGACCAGGTGTTCGACTGCGAGATGACGATTCAACTGAAAAACTGTCAGTTCCGTGCGGGACAATCGCTAGATTGCTCTTAATCGACTGGCAGTCCGAGGCTCTTGAAACGGGGTCACGGGAAATCTCGCTAGCAAAATCTCCTGCGTCTTTACTCAAAAGGATGGGGCTTAGTCGCGGAGGTCCTATTAGCAAAAAATTGGTCGAGCAAATCGAAAGGCTGGCGACCTGCACCGTTGACTTTAAATTTGGAAACGACCGCGAAGGCGTTGTCGTCAATGAACGTCTCGTTGAGTCGTTTCGTTACGTCGGGGAGGTAGACCCTAGAACGAAAAGAAATACTCGCATGATTGAAACAGTCGTGTTGTCGGAGGCCTTCTATCGGGAGCTGCGAAGGCATCCCATTCTTATCGACCGCGCGGCCATTCGTGACATACAGAATTCGCCAAGAGCTATTGATGCGTATCTGTGGTTAGCTTTCCGATTACATGCCCTGCAAGGGGATACCCCTGTAGGCTGGGGCTCGCTGTGGAAGCAGTTCGGTACCGAATTTAAAACTCTCAAATCATTTAAGGCTGAGTTCAAGGAACCTTTGGGGCTTGCCCTCGCCGCTTATCGTTCTGCAAAGGTCGCTGTGACCGAGCGAGGGCTCGTATTATCGCCCTCCCCGCCTCCCGTTTCCTCCTAGTTCTTGGCTTTATCCTTTTCGGTCGTCTGTGCTTTAAACCGCTCATAAAGATCAGGAACTGCAGTCATGACAAAGCTTGCAAATTCTGAAGCGTCAGCCGATTTGAATACAAGATTTGTGGCCCGCTTTTTTGCCTCAAGATCGATCGTGAGGACTTTGTCGGTCGACACCCAACTCGCCGCTGGAGCAGCTTTATTCACCGGCTTAATGCTCTGCTTTTCCAACTGGCGCGCTTGTCTTGCTCGATCCTGAACCTGATCAAGTAGCTCGGCGAATTTATCTACATCCTCCGTTTTTTCGGAAGCATCGATAAACGTCTCCCACGATGTCTGGTTTGGCGACGCCTTGAGACTTTCGGCCAGTTCTTGCCAGCGTGGGCGGCCAATGGTCGGACAAGGTCCAAGCCACTCAATTAAGATATGCGGAATAGCTCCGGACACCGAAAGCATACGCGATAGCGTTGTTTTGTCGGTGCTGAGAGCAGTCATAATTGTAGAGCGTTCATATCCTCGTTCAAGGAGGCTGCGGGCAAATGTCGCTCTCTCAATGAAGGAGAGATCTGCCCTCGCGCTATTTTCCTGCCCCTGAGCGATAATGAGGTCGTGGTCCGATAACTCCTTCACTGCGGCTTTGACACTCAAGCCCAACTCACGGCAAGCGCGCAGACGACGGTGGCCATAAGCGGTTTGATAATGACCCGCTTTAGTGGGGTGCGGGCGGACCAGAATTGGTGAGAGCTGTCCTGTGCTTTTAATCGCGTCTCGTAGCTGAAGGTATGCCTCCTCATTTCCAGGCATACGATCTGAGACAAAGGACGTCTCGACGAGGTCTGGCGAGAGCTCGATGATGGTCGCTCCTGTCTTTAGGAGAATTTCTAGCTCAACGGCTTCGTCTGCCTTTTGGCGAAGAGACCCAAGGCTCTTTGCTACCGACCCAAGTGCTCCGCTACTGCGGTAGGAACCTGATAGCGATGTCGGTGAGGCCGCTTGCGTTTTGCTCGGAACCGACGATTGCGCGGAGACCAGACCACCCAGATTATGCTTTCTTGCCATTGTTCTCGTTCCCTATTTGCGTTTTCGTGCAGAAGTTCTGCGAAATCTGAATTGGTGCGCACTTTGGTTGACAGCTGCCAACTTTTGACGCGACCAGCCAAAGTTGACAGCTGTCAACTTTGGCGTCCCCCTGCCATGGAGGTCAGCTTTTGCGACCCCACGCCCTAAAAATCAGGTCCCTAATCTCGCCGTTAACTGCGTTTACAGATTCGAGCGCACGATCGTAGGTTGAGCCGGTAAATTGCTTACGCTCGATCTCGAACAGCGTCTGCTTGGTGATTGCTGCGTCAGAGACAGCGGTGCTTTTCAACATCGGATTGGTGAGGACGTGGTCCCCAAACACCGTCCGCATGAATCCCGACATCTGCGTTTGGGGGCCGTCAGAAGGTTCGTAACGCGTAAGAAGATATCGGACCCAGTCATAAGACACGTTTGCACCAGCGTCGCGCAGATGTGTCATTACGTCGCCCATCATGAGCAGAAACTGACACATCGACATTACGTCTAGCATTTGAGGGTGCACAGTTACGAGAAGCCCTGTCGCTGCGCACACAGCGGACATGGTGAGATAGCCAAGCTGAGGCGGGCAATCGATGACTATTACGTCGTAGTTATCCTCGACATCCTGCAGGGCTTCGTCGACGCGTGAGAAAAAGATTGCACCAGCTTGGTCAGAAGACGCCAATAGCCGAGGCGTCTCATACTCGAACTCCATGAGCTCAATGTTTCCTGGTACGATATCTAATCCCGGAAAGTTCGTATTGCGTACGAGATCCGACAGTGGACGCCGTTCGTCATCATAGCGAATGGCTCCATATAATGTTTCATTCGCATGGACATCGAACTCTGGCTGAAAGCCATGTAGCGCCGAAAGGCTAGCCTGAGGGTCAAGGTCAATCGCCAAAACTCTCAAGCCGTCCAACGCGAGACCCTGTGCTAAGTGAGCTGCGGATGTGGTCTTTCCGCTTCCACCTTTGAAGTTAACAACCGAGATAACCTGCAGGCTCTCGCTTCCGCTACGGCAAGGAACATATCGCTTCTGGCTGCGTGAGTTCTGATCGAGATAGCGACGCAAGTCGGATATCTGCTCGGCTGTATAGTGACGCCGGCCACCGTTGCCGATGGCAGGAAGCGGGCCCTTTCCCTCAAGTGCCAAGTTCCGCAAATATCCAGGCGCTAAGCCCAACAGTTTGGCGACTTCCCCGATTTGGAACGACCGAAGTGTCTTTGAGGCATTTGGGGGGAAAAGTTCGAGCCGGTGCGCCTGAAGACGCTCAGAGAGAGCTTGTGCTTGCTGCGAAAGTAATTCGTCTACGCCGCTGGCCAGGTTTGGGTCGATATTAGCTTGAGAGGACATTCGTTGGCTTTCTTTTGGATGCGCAATATTGCGTTGGGTGCGGTCCGGTGCGCAGTGATGTGATATAACCGCATTTAACGAAACCAGTTGACAGCTGTCAACTAAGGAGATGCGAAATTGCCTGAATAGATAAAGGAGGATCGAAAGAGAGAACCGCTGCCTGTCAGCCGCCCGTGCTGGAACAGGTGGGTCGCCGTCCGTCCTCCCCATGCTCGTCGGCTGCGCCGCCTGCGCGTGGGTGCGGTTGACGCCAATCCTGCCGCTGCGCGGCACTGTTGCACCCCGGTCGCCCGACAGGCCGTCGCAAGGATGTTTGAAGAACCAGAGATGGATCGAGCATCATGCGACGCTACCAGTTTCCCTATGTTCCAACCCCCCGTGGCCGGCCTCCGATGCGCTGGACCGACACGCAGGAGCCTACAACCTGCCGCCGCTGTAACATGCACTGGGAGGACGGCGATCCCGCGCTCACGATTGCCTGCGCGGGGTGCGGCGCTCCTGCGGATGAACCGTGTCGCCGCCGCTCTGGTGGCAATGAACGCGTGTGCGCCTGTCGTGACAAGGCCGCCGTGCAGATGGGGCTGCTCAAACGGTGCGACGGCCTGACCTGGGATGGCCGCCATGAAAAGCCGCTGCTACTGCGGGAACGCCCGATCGCCCACGCCCTGATGTGCCGCTCGGTGCGGACAGGCGCCCCGGTCAGTCGGTGGACATCATGAGCCCGGATCTCGCGTCTTATGACAGCATCATTGTCGCAGTGTCGGGGGCAAGGATGGCACGGCCTGTCTGCTCGCCCTGCTGGAAGCCAATGCTCCGGCCGAACGCATCGAACTGTGGCACCACGATGTGGACGGGGAGGGGGGATCCTTCATGGACTGGCCCTCCACCGCTCCGTATGTCGAAGCTCTGGCCCGCGACTTCGGACTGCCACTCTATCGGTCCTGGCGCGAGGGCGTCTTCGAGCGCGAGATGCTCCGCCACGAGATGCCGACCGCGCCCGTGGTCTTCGAGACCCCGCAGGGACGCGTCGTCGCCGGCGGGCAGGGCCATAACGGAACCCGGCTGCGCTTTCCCCAGATCTCGGCCAGCCTGTCCGTGCGTTGGTGTTCGGCAAGCCTCAAGGTCGACGTGGCCGATCGTGCCCTTCGCGGACAGGACAGGTTCCTAAACCGCCGTACCCTGGTCGTGACAGGCGAGCGTGCCGAAGAAAGTCCCGCACGGGCTCGATATGCGGCCTTTGAGCCTCACCGTACCGACACGAGAAACGGGACGCGGCGGCGTCGGCATGTCGACCACTGGAGGCCGGTACATCAGTGGTCCGAAGCAGAGGTCTGGGCGATCCTGAGGCGCTGGCGCGTGATGCCGGCCTATCCGTATCAGGTCGGATTTTCGCGCCTGTCCTGCGCGTTCTGCATCTTCGGCAATGCAGACCAGTTCGCCACCCTGAAATGGATGGATGCGAACCGGTTTGCGAAATTGAACGGATATGAAAAGGAATTCGGCTGCACGATCAAACGTGACAGGGGGCTCGAGCAGCTGTCGTCCGAAGGGACGGTTTATCAAGCGGCCCGGTCGCGGCCCGATCTGCTCGCAGCCTGCCTGTCAGACCGCCCGTTACAGACGGTTCTGACAGAAAACTGGTCTCTCCCGGCCGGTGCCTTCGGTAACGGAGGAGGGCCCCTCTAGTTTCAGGCGCGGGCCGGACGGCCCCGCCGTTTTTCGGGGAGCTTCTTTACCGGAGGGAGGTCTTCTTCCTGAGGCGCAGAGGCGCGGGTTCTGGAGCCCAGACCGATTTCCCGGGCAAGAGCCGCGCGCTGCGCGGAATAGCCGGGAGCCACCATCGGATACTCGGGGGGCAGGCCCCAGCGGGCCCGGTATTCATCAGGCGTCATGTTGTACGCCGTTTTGAGATGACGGCGCAGCATCTTCAGCTTTTTCCCGTCCTCCAGGCAGATGATGTAGTCCGGGAAAACCGATTTCTTCGGGTTGACCACGGGAACCGGAGCCTCTTCGACCGCGGCCTCTGAGACCGCCGGACCGGTCAGGGCCGTATGAACGGAACGGATCAGGCCCGGGAGCATGTCGGGTGCGACATCGTTTCTTGAAAGATAGGCGGCCACGATTTCGGCCGTCAGGGAACGCAGGTCAGAGTGAGGGGGCTCTGTGGCGGGTGTCAGGTCAGTCATGAAATCCCTCAAGTGTAATGATGGTGAGCTGTAAATCGTTTCTGTGAACGGTGACTGCAAGTCAGCCACGACAATACATTACTCCGGTTAACAGCGTCTTCACACTTGCAGCACAGTTTTTTCAGACCTGCAGAAGAGCCGAAAGCAAAAGAAAAAAGAAAAAGAGGGAAGGGAAGAAAGGGGGGGGCACCACGGGATCGCCCTGTGCGGCAAGGGGTGGGTCCGTCCGTGTCCTCGCTGGCGCTGCGGGCCGGGCGGTCCCGACGCTGACGCGTCGCCCTTGCCCCCCAGCACGACGCCGCGGTTGCCGGAAAGGGTCAGGAAAGGAGAAAGATGACGATGCCGAGCTTGGCCCTTACGTCCCCGGACACACAATCGCAGTTCAGTCTGGTTCAGGCCCATCAGGAGGGCTGGACCATCCTCGAAGGCTGCGGTCCCGAAAACATGGACACCCAGATCCGAGGCGTCACCTGTTCGGACCAGCACGCCTGGTGGCGGGTATCACAGAAGGCGCGCTGCGGCTCCGAATACCATCGCGAGGCCCTGGCGCGCCTTTCCGACAGTGAACGCCAGCAGATCAGCCTTCGGTTCGGACCGCTCTGATCCCCTGATGCCGCGCGCCTGAGCCGGGCGCGGCTCGTCCCGCAATTCCATCATCCCGTTTTTCTGGCCCCCCGGTCTGCCGCGCGCAGCACCGGGCGCGGCCGCTTGTCCGGAGTTTTCCCATGAGCAAGGCACAGCTGAGCTTCTTCGACACATCCGCCCTTGGGGGCGCGAACGCCAATCTTTTCTGGGGTGAGCTGCCTGGCGACAAGGCTCTTGAAGAGGCAGCCAAGGTCGTTGCGCAGGCTGTCAGCACTCCGGTTATCGCACCGAAGGTCGACTTCTGCCTCCGCGGGACGCGTGGGCTCGCCCAGGGATGGAAGGCACGGGCGCGGGACAACCTGACGGCGATCCGACTGCTGTCCGAACTTGAGGCCGAAGGTCGCAATGCAACGCCTCAGGAACAGGCGGTGCTGGCGAAGTTCACGGGATTTGGTGCCGGCGAGCTGGCCAACAGCCTCTTCCCCCGTCCGGGCGAAGCGTTCCGCCAGGGCTGGGAAGAGATCGGGGTGCAGCTTGAGACGCTGACGAGCCAGCAGGAGCGGGCCGGACTGGCGCGGGCCACGCAGTACGCCCATTACACGCCGGAATTGATCGTGCATGCGCTGTGGGACCTCGTCGCACAGATGGGGTTCCGCGGCGGACGCGCGCTGGAGCCGGGCTGTGGCACGGGTCTGTTCATGGGCGCGATCCCTGAGAAACTGGCCCCGAAGACGGCCTGGACGGCGATCGAGAACGATCCGCTGACCGCCCGCATCGCCCGCAAGCTGTTTCCGAACCAGTGGGTGCGCAGCGAGGATTTCACCAAAGCCAAGCTTGCCGAGCAGTTCGATCTGGTGATCGGCAATCCGCCGTTCAGCAATCGTACGGTACGCGGGACCGACGAGCTGGGACGCCTCGCACTATCCCTGCACGACTACTTCATCGCACGGTCCGTCTCCCGCCTGCGTCCCGGTGCCATGGGTCTGTTCGTGACGTCACGCTGGACGATGGACAAGCGCGACGCCACTGCGCGCCGGCACCTGTTCGAAACGGCGGATCTGGTCGGGGCGGTACGCCTGCCGGCTGGCGCGATGCGGGATGATGCCGGAACTGACGTGGTCGTGGACGTGCTGGTCCTGCGCCGTCGCGAGGTCGGGGACAGCCCGGGCGAGACCGCCTGGCTGGAGGTCACGGACCTGTCCGACACGGACGAGGGGGAGGGACCGCTCAGCATCAACCGCTATTTTGCGGAGAACGGACAGCAGGTGCTTGGTCGCCACGGCTGGACAAGCGGGCAGTACGGGCCGGAATACACCTGCACTGCAAACCCGATGCTGATGCTTGAGGATGCGCTTCCGAGCGCACTCTCCCGTCTGGCCGGACTGGCACGCTTCCCGGTGCCGCAGACGCTTGACGTCGAGGCGCTGCGGGACAGCCGACGTGCGGATGTCGGCACGGCAGGGGAGGGGGCGAGCCTCAAGGAAGGCAGCTACCTGATCGAAAAGGGCGCGCTGCACCAGATCATTGACGGCCAGTCGGTGCCGGTGAAGGTCAAGAAAGGCGAGCAGAAGGACGGTATTTTCCAGAAGCACGCGCGTATCATCGAAGGCCTTATTCCCGTCCGCGATGCCGCCCGTGCGGTCCTGCGCGCCCAGGTGGAGAACCTGCCTTACAGTGCGCTCCAGGCGGACCTCAGGCGCGCCTATCAGACGTTCGTGCGACAGTTCGGTCCGATCAACCTGACAATCACCAGCACGCGTGTTGATCCGAAAACCGGAGACGAGAGCACGACGCAGCGGCGTCCGAACCTCCAGCCCTTCTATGACGATCCGGATGTCTGGCTGGTCAGCTCGATTGAGGAGTACGACGAGGACCGGCAGGTCGGCACACAGGGGCCGCTGTTCTCCGAGCGTGTGATCCAGGCGACGCTGGAGCCGGAGGTCCACAGCGCCCATGACGCGCTTGCGGTCTGCCTGCATGAGACGGGTGTGGTGGAGATCCCGCGCATTGCCGAGCTGCTGGGGCGGTCCGAAGATGAGGTCATCGCCGAGCTGGGCAGTGCCATCTATCTCGATGCCGGACGCAGCCAGCCCGGGCGCGATGTCTGGGTGCCAGCCGACGAGGCGCTGTCAGGCGCGGTGCGCACGAAACTGGCGCAGGCCCGCAAGGCGGCCGAGACTGACCCCCGCTTTGCCCGGGCCGTGGCTGCGCTGGAAGAGGCCCAGCCCGAGGATCTGCGGCCGAGCGACATCACGGCCCGTCTGGGGGCACCGTGGATCCCGACCGCCGACATTGAGGGCTTCATCGCCGAGGTCATCGGGGTCGATGCCGGGGTGTGGCACACAAAGGAGGTGGCGTCCTGGACCCTGGACAAGGGACCGTTCCGGGGCAAGGCGGAGGCGACGTCCGTCTGGGGCACCGAGCGGCGTCCCGCAGGGGAACTGATCGAGGATGCGCTCAATCAGGCCATCCCGCAGATCTGGGACACCTGGCGCGACGAGAGCGGCGAGCACCGGACCCTGAATGCGCAGGAGACCGAGGCCGCCAAGGAAAAGCTCGCCGCCATCAAGACGGCCTTCCAGGCCTGGGTGTGGCAGGACCCGGAGCGCGCCGAGCGTCTGGTGCGGCTGTATAACGACACCTACAACAACCTCGTCCCCCGCGCCTTTGACGGCGCGCATCTGCAGTTGCCGGGGGCCAGCACCACGATCCAGCTGCGCGCCCACCAGAAGCGGGTGGTCTGGCGCATCATCGCCACGGGCAACACTTACATGGCCCACGCGGTTGGATCGGGAAAGACCTTCTCGATGTGCGCGGCCATCATGGAGCAGCGACGTCTCGGCCTGATCTCGAAGGCCATGGTGGTGGTGCCGGGACACTGTCTGGCGCAGATGGCCCGCGAGTTCCTGATGCTCTACCCGACCGCGAAAATCCTGGTCGCGGATGAGACGAACTTCGTGAAGGCGAAGCGTCAGCGCTTCCTCGCCCGTGCAGCCACGGGACAGTGGGATGCGATCATCATCACGCATGACGCCTTCAAGTTCATTCCGGTCGAAACCGCGTTTGAGCAGGCGATGATCGAGGCGCAGATCGCGTCTTACGAGAGCCTGCTGTGCGAGATCGACGCCGACGACCGCATCTCCCGCAAGCGCATCGAGCGCATGAAGGAGGGGATGAAAGCCAAGCTGGACGGGCTGGCCAGCCGCAAGGACGATCTGGTGCATCTTGGCGAGATCGGGATCGACCAGATCCTCGTGGATGAGGCGCAGCAGTTCCGGAAACTGAGCTTCGGTACGAACCAGTCCAGCCTCAAGGGCGTCGATCCGAACGGCAGCGGGCGGGCCTGGGACCTGTACGTCAAGGCCCGCTATCTCAGTCGCATCAATCCCGGTCGCGAGCTTGTCATGGCCTCGGGTTCGCCGATTACGAACACTCTGGGCGAGATGTACAATGTGCAGCGCTTCCAGCAGATCGACGCCCTGATCGAGCGCGGCCTGCACGAGTTCGACGCCTGGGCCGCCAATTTCGGGGAGACCCGCACGGAGCTCGAGCTTCAGCCAAGCGGGCTGTACAAGCCTGTGACGCGGTTTGCGGAGTTCGTGAACGTGGCCGATCTGATGGCCATGTACCGGCATTTCGCGGACGTTGTGCAGCAGGACGATCTGCGCCAGTACGTAAAGCTGCCTGAAATCGCCACGGGAAGCCGCCAGATCATCGTCGCTGACAGCGGACCCGCTTTCCGCGATTACCAGAAGGAACTGGAAGCGCGGATCAAGCTGATCGAGGAGCGTAAGGGCAAGCCGCAGAAGGGTGAGGATATCATCCTGTCCGTGATCAACGATGCGCGTCACGCGGCGATTGATCTGCGCTTTGTCCGACCTTCGGAAGACAACGACGCCAGCAACAAGCTGAACGTCATGATCGCGAAGGTCTTCGACATCTGGAAGGCGACGCGCGAAAACCGCTACACCGATCCCGATACCGGCAAGCCGTATGACCTGCCCGGGGCCGTGCAGATGATCTTCTCGGATCTGGGCACGGAAGCGGCGCTGGAGAAACGGGGCTTCTCGGCCTATCTGTGGATCCGCGACGAGCTGATGCGGATGGGCGTGCCGCGCGACGAGATCGCGTTCATGCAGCACTACAAAAAGAGTGCGGCCAAGCAGGGGCTGTTCCGGGATCTCAATTCCGGGCGCAAACGCATCCTGATCGGCTCAAGTGCGACAATGGGCACGGGCGTGAATGCACAGCAGCGTCTGATTGCCCTGCACCATCTCGATGTGCCCTGGCTGGTGGCCGACATCATCCAGCGTGAGGGACGGATCGAACGCCAGGGCAACCAGAACCCTGTGATCCAGATTTACGCCTATGCCCTGAAGGGTTCGGTGGATGCCACAAACTGGCAGCTTCTGGAGCGCAAGCAGCGTTTCCTGTGTCTGGCCATGTCCGGAGACCGGTCAATCCGCCGTCTGGAGGATATCGGCGAGAGTGCGAACCAGTTTGCCATGGCGAAGGCACTCGCTTCGGGCGACGAGCGCCTGATGAAGAAGGCAGGACTGGAAGCAGAACTGGCCCGACTGCGTCGTCTCAAGGCCGCCCATTACGACGACCAGTTCAACGTGCGTCGTGCGATCGAGCGGGCCGAGCGCGATCAGAGGACTGCGGAGACGTTTATCCCGAAGATCCGGGCAGATATCGCGAAACGCCAGTCGACACGGGGCGAAGCGTTCCAGCTTGTGCGCAAGTCGGATGTGATGACCGAACGTCAGGATGCCGGCAAGTGGCTGATGGGTCAGGCGCGCACGGCCAAACGCGCAGAAACGAAGGGCCGGTGGACACTCGGCGAGATCGGCGGCTTCGAGCTGGTGTGCGAGACCTGGAGTTCGACCTTCATGGACCAGACCGAATGGGAGGCGACCATCGCAATCGTGGCCGAGGACCGGATGATCGGGATCGATTTTGATCACGACACCGCCCCGCTTGGCTTTATCGCCCGCATCGAGAACACCCTGCTGCGCTTCGACAGCGAGCTTGCGGATGCGCAGCGGCTGCTTGCCGAGACGGAGCGCAAGCTGCCCGGCTACCGTGCCCGCGACGGGATGCCGTTCCGCGAGGCCGCACTTCTGGAGGAGAAGGAAGAAGAGATGGCGTCTCTGGAGGCGGATCTGGCCGAGGATACAGCGCGTCGGGAGGCGGAGGCCGCCGAAGCGCTGGCCGCGATGGAAAGCCTGAGCATCAACGACAATGGGGGAGGAGGAGAGGAAGAAGAAGCGGCAGCATAAGGAGAGGGGGAAGGGGCGGGCATGGCCCGCCCGGTGCGGCAAGGCTCAGGCCGGGCGCGCTGACGCGCGGCCTTGCCGCACCGGGCAGCCCCTGCATCCGCGAAGAGGTTGAAAGAGACATCAGAGGAAGAGAGCATGTCCTATCGTATCGTCTATGACCTCGCCGCCGTGCGACTTCCAGCAGAAACCCTGCGCCCTCATGTCGCGGATAGCAGCTTTTATGCCGATCAGTATCTGCTGATGGAGTTGGGTGGCGATAACAATGTCTATGAGGGGCGGGGGTCGCTCCGCGCGAGAAGCTGGTCCCTGATTGGCGCGGGACAGAGCTGGGAGATCATGCGCGAAGTCGTGCAATATGCCGCCTCCTGTGAAGGGGGCGGGATGCGCTTCTCCGGTGCCAGCGAGACGCAGGCAGAAACCTATATCCGCAAGTGCCGGACTGTGTTGCGGGACGCTGTGGGCGCGCAGGCGCTTCTGGATCGGGGCATGACCTGCACGGGACATTTCGCGCTTCGCAAGGGGCCGGTCTCCGCGTGGCTCCAGAAGCGTGTGGACGAGCTCTCGACGATCAAGGCTCCGGAGAGGACAGGCGAAACTCCGGTGTGGTCCTGGCTGAACCTGCTGCGTGACCCGAGGGATGCGGCCATTTTTCTGGCATATTCCAATCTGGACGATGCGCCTGTCTATAATCGGGCGACAGTTCATGGACCGTGTCACGAGCGCCACTCCATCATGAAAGGTCTGACCCCATTCGTGGAGTGCGCGGCATGAGCCAGATGGACCAGACCACCGTCTCCAAAGTCCTGTGTGGCCTGCGCGTGGAAATTTTCACGTATCCGAGCGGTGAGGTGCTTCTGCGCACCGTGGACGCTTATCCCGTCAACCGGAATGACTGGCACGGCCCGTATCGCGATGCCGCTCAGGCCGAAGCCGATTTCGTGGACCGCCATGCGCTGCCGGTACTGACGCCCGAGGATGTCAGACGCAAGCGTCAGAATGGGACACTTTCGAAGACGCGTGAGCATGGCGAGATGATTCTGGCCTTTCATCGTTGGACAGGGGCGTCCTGTCTGACACCGTTCATTGTCCGGCAGGAGAGCGGGGCATGAGCGAAGTCCTTCTGACGTCCGCAGGCCCCGTCTGCCGGCACCTGGATCTCAGTACCGGGCATCTTCCGGTTGCAGAGCGCGACGCGTGCGAGCTTTATCTCAGAAGCGGAGGCACCGCAGGGCGAAGCTGTCTTGGCGGGCCGTATGGCTGGATGATTCATGTTCCCACCGAGGCGGAGGACGTCCCTCATGACGTGTCTCCGGAACTGGCCGCCCTGATGGCTCAGGCCCGGGAGCAGGACTGCTACTACATCCACTTCGATCGAGACGGCCCGATCGACGAGACGCTGCCTTTTTACGACTGAACCGCCACCGCCGTGCCTGTCTCAGGACAGAGAGAAGGCGACGGGAAAAGAAACGAAAAATGAGAGAGGGAGCCGCCACAGGTCGCGGCTCCGCGCAAGGCTCAGGCCGGGCGCGCTGACGCGCGGCCTTGCGCGAAGCCACGCCCTGTGCCCGCGCCGAGAACATCACAACAGAAAAAAGGAGAGCGGCGTGTCAGACCCGGCAGGACAACCCGCGGCCGAAGTGGCTCTAAGAGCAAATCTGGCGCTGATCTTTGAGGCGATGCGGACGCATGGCGTGAAGACGGTCAAAGTTGAGTACGAAGCCAAAGAAGGCTGGTGGACAACACTTCATGTGACGGCGGACGACAGCCCGGATCTGTTCGAAGACCTGTCCCTGGAGAAGGCCGTTGCAGCGCTTGGACCTGACCAGACGATTGCCCCTCTGTTTCCGAACAGCTTTGACCTTGTGGTCTGGCACTGCGTCGAAACTGTTATCCGGCGCGTGCAGGCCGATTACGACACCGACGAAGACGGGTCTTACGGCACGGCCACGCTGACGCTGGCAACGCGACAGCTGGAGGTCGAGCACATCGAGCGTGTGGTCTCCCACCTCGCGCACAGCCTGATCGCCTGATTTCCCACCACGACACCCTTACGACATCACTGGAGCCCATCATGGACGAACTGCGCCTTGTCGATCCCAACACCCTGATCGCGAACCCGAACAATCCCCGTCAGACGAAGCCCGGTCAGGCGAGCATTCGTCAGCTGGCGCTGAATATCCGCGCAGTCGGGCTTGTCCATCCGCCGCGCGTGCGTGAGCTGGGGGACGGCAGCCTGATGATCATCGCGGGCCACCGAAGGACGGAAGCGGCGATCTATGCCGGTCTGACAGAAATTCAGGTCCATGTCACAAAGATCGACAATGGTCTGGAGGATCTGGCGGCGGCCAGTGAGAACATGATCCGCGAGGGCATGACCGAGCCGGACCAGTGGCGTGCCGTGACCCGGATGCGCGAAGAGCTTGGCTATACGGATCAGCAGCTGTGCATGGCGCTGATGATCACGCCTGCCTATCTCAAGGGCCTCTCTCTTCTGGCCAGACTGCATCCGCCGATCCTGCACGCCATCGAGATTGGCCGTGGCCCGGACCTGAAAGAGCGTCGGACTCTGGCCCTGTCGTCGCTGGAGGATCAGGCCGCCGCCTGGGCTGAAATGTTCGCCGAGAGCGTCGAGGAGGAAGAGGACCCGGCCGGATATCGTCTCAATGCCGACGATCCAGAAGACATCGTGAACTGGCGCGACTTTACCTGGCACCTGCAGCAGGACGAGTGGTACGCGCGGGATGCCCGGTTTGACGATGCGCTGGCGCAAAAACATGGCATCATCTGGATCGAAGATCTGTTCGGGCAGGGCGATGAGGACAATCGCTACGTCACGGATGCCTCGGCGTTTCGGGCGGCGCAGGAAGACTGGATTGCCGAGCATCGCCCCGAAGGAACGCTCGCGATCGAGACGGACGAGTATGGGTCTCCCCTCCGCCCTCAGGGCTATAACTTCGTCACGAACTGGATGGGCGAGCAGGAGACCGATGTTGTTGGCTACTGGCTCAATCGGAGTACCCTGAAGATCGCAGAGCGGACGTTCCGCTACACGGGTGAAGAAACCGTCCGCTCCGAACCGCGCGTGGTGGAGCAGACGCCACCCCCAAAGAAAGAGCGCGCGGACATCTCCGGCACGGGTCTGAAGATGATCGGCTCTGTACGGACCCTCGCACTGAAGAAGGCCCTGCAGGCGAAGAACGAAGACGCGGATCCGTGGGATCTGGTGGCCGGGCTGTTGCTCGCGCTGAATGCGAACAACGTCCATCTTTACGGCTGCGAGAGCAGCTCGCCTCAGGAGAACGCGGTGAAGACCGCCATGGAAGCGCTGTTTCCGGAGGGCGAGCTGGTGCGTGATGAAGCGCTGATCCGTCGGCACGCGCTGGATAGCCTCGCGGGCTTCATGAACTGCGAGGTCAGTATGCACTCCGGCTCCGGCATGGCAGCCGAACTGCTGGGCTGTCTGTTCAACGCGGACGCCCACATGCCGACCATGGCTGATGAGGCGTTCTTGAAGACCTACAGCAAGCCCGGCATCACCAAGGCGGTTCAGGCGCATGGGCTCGCGCCACTCAACACGGGCAAGGAGATGCGCGCTGCCCTACTGAATGCCGTGGGAGACGGACACTGGGTCCCGGAGGCCGCAGGTTTTGCGCAGGCGACTGGCGTCTGGACCGAGGAGGTTCGAAACAGGCAGGCCCGCCGCGCGAAATGGGCCGCCCTGAAAGACGATCTGGAAGACGAGGATGAAGACGGTCTGGAGTGCGCTGATCCGGAGGATCTGGAAAACGTGATGGACGAGGGCGGAGAAGACGCTGGCGATCCGCACGTCACGGAGGATGAGCCGACAGAAGCCCCGGACCTCGTGGTGCCGCAGGAACTGGTGGCCATGCAGGCTGCCATGGGAGGGCGGCTGGAGATCCTTCGGGTCTGAGGCAACGCGATTGCGGCCACGTTCCGGGCCAGACTTGCGCGTAACGCCTGATCTGGCACAACAGGAGATTGGGGTCGCCTGATGAGTCCGCGCGACGAAACGTCTGTTCAGGTTACGGTTCAGACGTCGCGGCCCCCGAAAATCGTAACCGGATGTGGGTCGGGGGTCGCTTGCCCACAGTCGTCAGAGTGAAAGGGGAAGCCATGATCTTCGTGATCGTGGTGGACCGTAAGTGGTTTACGAAGATCCTTCGTAAAACGAAGAAGACCCTTCAGGCGGTTGCCACCGCACTGAAGAGCCTCTCCGAGTAAATCACTTAAGGTAAACCGGGCCGTGAGGTGTTTTTTGCGAAGCCCCTCACGGCTCACCTCTGAACTTGGACGAACCGGTTGCGATTTTCAAGGGCGGAGTCAGCATGGCTCCGCCCTTTTTCATGCGGTGAGACGCAGCCTTGTTCCACAGGGCAGGACAGCCCGCGCAAGGAAACAAGACGAGAAAAGAGACAGAAAGAGGAGAGAAGGGCGGGGTGCCAGAGCCTGTCTGTCGCCGCAAGGGGTGGTGTCCTCGGCTAACGCCTGCGGGACCGCCGCTGACGCGTCGCCCTTGCCCCGCCAGTCAGGCCCTGACCCCGGAGAGGACAGTTGAAGAGACATGAAGAGAAGGAGATCAGCATGTCCGAACACCCGACTGTCACCGTAGGCACCCGCGTCAGCACCATCCTGTACAACAGAGGCCGGGGCGTCGTGTCTGCGGTCCATGGCACGCCTCGTCCCGAGACAATCAGACGCCTTGCTGGCGGCTTCATCGCCGCGGGAGGCAATGCCAGCTTTGATATCGTCTTTGCCTGCGGGAGTATCAGCAAGAAGCTGCCCGAGAGCATTCTGCACGGTGTGCAGTGGACGATCTTCCACGACGAGCCCAAGGCCAGCCCTGAGGAAATTGCGCAGCTGCACGCTCATGCCGAAGCGTGCCGCGCTGAAAAGCAGGCACAGAAAGATCAGGCTGAGGCGGCGCATGCGGCCGAAATCGAGCGTCTGCGCACCGCTCCTGAATACGCCCATCTGGAGCAGGGATCGGACCAGAGCGGCGTGCTGGCAGGAAAGAACATCCGCCGTCTGCTGAAAGCCGCCCTGCCAAAACACAAATTCCGGGTGCGCAAATCCTCCTACGGGTCCGTCTTGATCGGCTGCGATGCCCCGCTGGACGATGCGGCGCAGAAGACTGTTGACGACATCAGAAAGCGGTTCAGATCGGGGTTCTATGATGCGGCGTCGGATTGCCACTCGAAAAGCCGGAGCCCCTGGCAGGACGTCTTTGGCAGCGCCGAATACGTCTTCTGACCCTACCTCACCCCTTCACAGTTCTTCAGGCCGCCGCGAGGCGGCCTTTGTCATATCAGGAGATCGACATGGCTTTCTTTACGCTCAGTGCTACGCCCGCCACCGCAAAGCGTGAGGGCTATTTCACCAGCACCACGATGGCGCTCATGTCCCATCTGGGTGAACGCCGCACCGTCGAGGCGAAGTCGGTGGATGGCCTCAAGCCACTCATTCTGAGCTTCGGCCGCGACACAGCGCTTCAGCATCCCGGCAAGTCCTTCAAGATCATGATCACGGTCAATCGTGGCAGCCGCAAGCCGCGCGGCTTCGACGCGGCTTATGATTCAGAGGAGCTTGGCACCTCCGAATGGCTCGAGACCACGATTGCAGATCCGGTACCTCACGAGGGCACGCCAGGTGTGGCCTCATGGGGAGCACGCTACACGCCATTCCTCATGGACGCTGCAGAGCCGCGCGAGGTCTCGCTCACCGAGGCCGAACGCCTGTCTGAGGACGGCCATCTCGGCTTCAAGGGGTGGGCCGCGGAAGTCGCCGCCAGTCTCGAGACCATTGGCGCGCCTGCGGCTGCTTTGGGCAACGAGACCCGGGACACTCTGGTGTCGCGCTATCGCGCCCACCAGCATCCTGCCCTGGCCGCCGCCGTCCTGATCGCAGCTTCGCTCGCGGATCAGCTGGCCGCCTGAGGCCAATGCAGGGGAGCGAATGATGTCTCCCCTGCCAGATCCAACAGTTCAAAAGACGAGCGAGTTTTCCATGGTCGATGAAAACCTTCTCCAGATCGAGACCTGTCTTCTGGATCGTCGCAGGGTCCATCTTGGCGTGGCACCGGATGGGCGCGTCTATCTGCGCGTGACGTCGTTCTGGCCGAAAGAAGCCGCCCAGCTCTGGCACGGCCCCTATTCGGATCGACAGGCGGCCGAGACGGATTTCCGAACCCGGACGCAGCCGCCGCGCGTCACGCGCGCCCAGATCGTCGAGGCCAGTCGCCGCGGGGAGCATGGCACGGTCGAGGGTGTTCCCATGATCGTCCTGAGGCATCGCTGGACAGGCCACATGACCCTGACGGCCTATCAGCTGGTGGATGAGGCCGGGCAGGAGAAATCCGCGCGCCAAAATGGACACATCTGAACCGCGTATCGTCACCCGCGTGGAGGGAGAGCAGGAAGAAGAAAGAGGAAAAGAAGCAGAAGGAGAGAGGGGCAGCACAGGCTGTCTGCGCTGGCAAAGGGTGGGTCTCCACGCGTCCTCGCCCTGACGGGCTCCGGGTCGTGGAGATCCCGCCGCTGCGCGGCGCCTGTGCCATCACAGCCATCCTGTGCCTGTGCCGGAGAGGTCATCAGAGAAAAGAGATGACGGCAACAGGAGTGACCTTTCATGCAGATTTCCCAACAGACCCTTCAGGACATCAAGGACGTTGCCGGACTGGCCGGTGGGTTCTTCGGTTTTCTCGCCCTGGTCTTCGCCTTTACGTGCCTGCCGAGCTTTCTGGCTGGCCCGGTGCCCCATCATTACCTCGCCTCCGCCGCCCATCGCAGCCACAGTCAGGGCTGAGCTTTTTCACCTCCGAACGTCCCAGCGCCCCGCCATCGAGCGGGGTTTTTTCATTTCTGATCAAAGGAAAATGACCCATGATCGTGACTTTCGACCGCGCGCTGATCGAGCGCCTTCTTGCCCATGCCGAGACCGCGTCCGAGCGCCGCGCCACGCTGACCCAGCTCTTTGACAAAAGCCTGCGCAAGCCCGGGCATGGCGCGCGTGAATGGGGCCTTCAGGAAGACGTCGATCCCACAAAGATCTCTGCGGGTCTGTGGCTGGTTGGCGATCACGGGATCTACATGATGTCGAACGGGCTTCCCCTTCTGCCGTCCGATGACGGTCAGAAGCCCAATCTGTGCGCGTATGCGCGCGAAGCGGACCCGGAACAGAACGCGGGCAGGGCTCATGACGTGAAACGCCAGGCTTTTGGCGGGGATGACGGATGCGAGTTCCTGGACGCAGCGCTTGTGCGGCAGGCTCTCAAGCAGGCGTCAGGCGACACACTGCGCATGAACATCACTCCGGAAACACTCGAATTCCTGGCCTGACCAAGGGTCCTCGAAATCTTTCAGGAGAAGAAGAATGTCCGATGCTACGCCTGAAACGGTGTCTGCGGGTCCGTGGTCCCGCGATCAGATCTGGGCCTCGGCCGTTGCCGTGGCTGCTGACAGCGTGGAGCAGCTGCGGCGCTGCGATGTCGATCGCGTCGTCTCCCTTGTCGACGCGGCGGATCGTACCGCCCTGACGGGCTGGCTGATCGCGCGCCGACCCGAACTGGCAGGCGCGGTCGCGGAGGCGCTCTCCGCGCTCGCACAGGAGGCTCACGTATGAGCCTGCTGTTGCCACACCTGCGGCGCGTCCGCATTGAGGCCGAGGGCCTGACGGCCACTCAGTGGAGTTCACCGCAGGAGAAAGCCAAACTGGCCAATGCAATCCTCGCCTTTGTTGCGAAAGGATTGCCGGAGGAGGGGTTCAGCAAGGCGCTGTACCAGCGCGTCAGCCAGATGTGGGGGTTTATCGCCTGCTTTAACCGGGACGGCTTTGCGGGACGGTATTTCTGCTCGACGCAGGGGCGTCTCGCCTTCCTCGATCAGATCGTCGCGCGCGGCGGGATCGGCTTTCCCGCCTGGACCTGGTCAGACGTGGAAAGCCGGATCGCGGCACTTCTGGTCGAGCATCAGGTGCTTGACCTGTATCGCGCTGAACTGCGGCAGGAAACGCTCCGGGGCGAACAGGCGCTGTTGCGCAGATTGCTCGACCGTCACGGCGTGCCGGCCGATCATGCAGGCCGCATTTCACTGGCTCCGGCGCTATCTGCACCTCTGTCCCGGCAGCAGCCTGTTCAGATGGGTCTGCTCTGACACGCTGCGCTGTCTGTGACGGCGCAGGAGTCCGGATCGTCAATCAGTGCCTGGACGACCTCCCATCCGCCGAGAATATTCTGGGCCGTCTCCCAGGCGACGATCTCGGCGCGCAGTGACTGCGCAAGATCGTCATAGATGCCGTCGCGTTGCGGATCTTCGATCTCGCGGCGCTCCGCCTGTTCCGTGAGAGATCGTGCGTCGGCAACCCGGGCCAGGGCCCGACTGACCAGAAGGGTCAGCCAGTCAGACGCCATGTGCTGACGGGCCTCGCGGGTTTCGGGCAACGCCGTGGCTCCAAAAATCTGTCGCGCTCTCTCACGTCCGAACGCGTGGAGGCGCTCAACCTGTCGGGGCGGTGTCACGCCGCGGATTTCTGCAAGCGACCGCAACTGCGTCTCGGGCAGGATTGCGTCGGTCAGCGCGTCCAGGGTTGGCGCGCGACGCCGCTCCTGTGGAAAGCGGATCACCGTGGCGGTCTGATCTGTCTGTGCACTCATCGGCGTCCTCCTTTTGTTGTGGTGCAAGCGTAAAGCGCACCATAAATAAAAGTCAACAAAAACAATGAGATACTGGCCTTATTAGGCCCTCGCGAAAACCTCTTGGGGGCTGAAAGGAGACGCGCGGGAAGGAGAAAGAGGAGGGAGGGAAGGGGCTCTCATGGGGCAGGCGTCGCAGCAAGGGTGCGTCGCTCCGCTCCCGGCGCATAGCGCCGCCCTTGCCACGCCGTCCGCCCCACGAGGCTGCCGATCGGGAACGAAATAATCCGAGAGAGGCAGAGTATGTCCAAGCGCAGGAAAACGGATCTGACAGCAGCCCGAAAAAAGGCAGAAGTCTTCGGACCGGACACGGTTCTGTTCGCAGACCTCCAGATTGACGAGACGTTTTGCATAGGCGGTGCGGAGTTGTCAGGCGTGTACCGCAAGGTGCGACGCAATCATTACCGGCACAACGGAATGCTCTGTTTTGCAAGTGATGGGATGGCCGTGAAGCGCGCTCCCCTGCCTCGGACCGGGGACTGAGACCAGGCCTCCCGATCTCCTCCTTCCTCCACGAATATCTGGGCCGCAGTGCGGCCCGCATCCGGCAAACAAATAGAAAGGAACCGCACCATGCAGGTCCAGAGCGATACGCCCGCGTCCAGTTTTCTTCCCGTACTTGAAGCGCCTGTCTTTCACAGGGCGGTTTCAACAGGCCAGACCATTGGCCGCGCACGGCGCTTTTACGCGGAAGCAGATCATCTCGCTGACGACGCGAATGATGATCGTCTTGGAGCGGCGTTACGCGCCGCACTGCGCCGTGATGCCAGCGCTGCCCATCGTTCAGCGCAGCGCACACTTATGAGTGTCTCCCATTGACGGGCGCGATCCTGCACTCACAACAGGCCGTGCCATCCTGCGCCGTGAGACAGAAGCCTTCGGGAAGAAAAGGATGGGCCATGCGACTGCCGATGACAGGGCTGACCCTGGCGAGCCTGCTATGGGCAGGCATAACCCACGCAGCGGCTGCAGAGTGCTCCGCTTTTGGAGGAGATAATCAGCTCCCGGTTCTGACTAACGCGGCGCTTGGGCAGAAGACCGTGCTGTTGTGCAATGACGCTTTTGCTGTGCTGCATTCGGGCATCAGTCATGGCCCGTTATGGACGGCCGAACACCTGACCGAGGAAGATCTGGAGCGCAGCATGCAGATTGGGCGGGTCGTCCGGTTTTTTCATGCCGATCCGCGTCTGTCTTTTGAAGACCGGGCCGAGCTGAGTGATTACCGTAGATCGGACTACGACCGGGGCCATATGGTGTGCTCTGCTGACGAGCCCACTCTGCAGGCGCAGGAGCAGAGTTTTTCGCTCGCCAATGTTGTCCCCCAGACGCCTGAGTTGAACGAAGGCATCTGGACAGGCGTGGAAATGGCTGTGCGTCGTCTCGCACGACGAGATGGAGAACTTTATGTCGTCACGGGACCGGCTTTCGGAGCTTCGGTAAATACCATTGGTGCACATCAGGTCTTTGTGCCGGTGGCGACGTGGAAGGCTGTTTACGACCCCGCCGAAGACGGAGCGGGCGCGTATTTCTGTCAAAACACCAGCCAGCCCACCTGTACGATCATCAGCATTGGCGCGTTGGCCAAAGCGACCGGTGTGGATCCATTCCCGTCGCTCCCAGATGAGATCCGCCAGACGGCCATGTCGCTGCCCCGCCCTCTGAAAAGTCCCTACGCTGTCCGTATCCGGCCCGCCTCTGGCGGTCCTTTGCTGGAGACCACACCATGAGCTTTATTCCTTTCCTGGATGCAGGCGAAAGCGTTCAGATCGATGATCTGACGATCGAGAACGGGGCGGAACGCATTGCCGTGTACGGGCGCCTTGAAATTCGCAGGGACCGGATTGGCCTGCAGGATATTCAGGCGCTGAAGGCTCAGATCGACGCCATTGCGCACGAGCTAGAGGGATCGGCGCATCTCCCCGAGCGGGTGCGGAGCGCACAGCAGATGAGCGTGATGCCCAGTCCCTTCACGGATCGGAACTGTGCCTGACGGCTTGGGGGCTCCTTACGGGAAAGGTCTGGAGTGCCACAAGCCTCACTCCGGACAAGACGACCTTCCACCCCAGCTTCCTCCGCGCCCTTCGGTTGCTCCGTGCAGCCGGGTCCCCTGAGAAGGCATCCTGTCCTGCGCTGCGTTTGTGACGGACCTGAAAGTGTCGGGACGAAAGGCGTCGCTGCGCTTGCTTTCGCCCCTTTTGCCTCCGGCACGGGTCGAACGAAAGGCTTGTTTAAGTATTCGTTAAGTTTGTGGAGATGATGTTTGTGTGGCGCAAGGTCACGGCAAATAAAACCCTATAAACCCGCAGAAAACAGCCGTTTTTACTTGCAATATTTGCGGATTTTTCCTAAATTAAACCCAGATGACAGGGGCGTTGAGGCCGGTTCTGACCGTTGCGCCGTCCCGAAACGAAAAGGATGACGATCATGGCACGCTTTGAGCCGTTCAGACTGTCTGATAGTGACCGGACCGACATCGTCAAAGGTGTCTCCTGTGCTCTGCTGCTTGAGCGCCATGGCTATCTTCTCGACAAGCCCGAAAGCACGCGCAACGCTCTGAAGTACCGGGCGGGCAAGGGTGAGACCATCATTGTCAACCATGAAGGCCGCGGCTGGTGGGATACGGGATCGGACGAAAAAGGGGATGTATTCGCCCTGATCCAGCGCCTGACACCCGGTCTGAAGTTTCATGAGGCCTGCCGTGAGCTGGGTCAGCTGGTGGGTATTGCGCCGAAGGGGGCAGAATATGTCCGTGAACGCCAGGCCAAAACGCCAGATGCTGCCCCGGCTGAGCGCTGGCATGGCAAGAAGGAACTGACGTCCGGCACGAAGGTGTGGGCATATCTCACAGAGGAGCGCTGCCTCCCGGAATGGGTGTTGCGTCGTGCCATCATGACCGGATGCGTTCGGGATGGTTACCACGCCGCCTGGTTCTGCCACCGCGATGCCAGGGGGACCATCTGTGGTGCGGAACTACGTGGTCCGGACACCAAGGGCATGTGTCTGTCGGGTACGGTCAAAACGCTGTTCCGGTTTCAGCCCGGCCTCGCGCGCACGGTCCGCCGTCTGGTGGTGAGTGAATCCGCCATTGATGCCCTGTCCTATGCCGCCCTCGACAGTGAGCGCACGCGCGAAACTCTTTATTGCTCGACCGCAGGCGGCATGGGACCGGAGACGGTCGAAGCCCTCACGGCCGAACTGACTGAGATGGCAAAAGATCCGGCAGCCGTTCTGGTGGCCGCAACCGATAATGATGAGGCCGGCAACCGCTACGCCGCGCGCCTTGCAGAGCTGGGCCGTGAAGCCGGTGTCCGTGTGATCCGCCGTATTCCCCACGGGGGCTGCAAAGATTTCAACGACGCCCTTAAGACTGTTGTGGCCGCCGCCCGCGCTGCCTGAGGAGAGACTGATGACGAATGACAAGGCACGACGGGAAATGGAGGCTCTGTTTCCCGGCCACGAAAAAAATGACGCCCTGAGAGCGGCTTTTCTGGCGCACCCGGATGCGGACCATTATCTGCGCCTGATGCCAGACCTGGGATGTCGCATCCCCTGGGCTCTGGTGGAATACGGTCCTGAGGGGGAACGGAGCCAGGGTCTCGTTGTTGGCGGACGCTGGAGTGCCGCAGGCTGGGATCTCTCCGGACGCATCGTCCTGTTCGTTCAGTCTCCGACCGGAAGCAGCAGGTTCCTGACCTGTCAGGCGGGAGAGCAGCAGCTTGTTCTGATCGGCACCGTTCCCGGAAGCACGCGTCATCCTGACCGTCCGGATGCCGTAACACTCTTGGGACATGTCGCAGAACTGACCGCCGCCTGGCATGCCGACGCCGAGACGACCCGCGTCTGGCATACCTGGGCCCTGCTGCACAATCAGCCGCCCTTTCCGCAGACCTACGCCGAGGTCGCATTCGGCGGCGACGTGTTGCGCGGCCTCATCGTCGGGGGAACGGTTCTGGCAGACGGAACGTGGGACTTCGGGCGTGAGTTTGATCTGATGGTGGAGCCGGACATGGTCCTGAGCCTCGATGGCCGCCGTGCGAGCCGGTGCGAAGTTCTTCATGGCACCCGGGAGCAGGGACGTGGTCGTGGATAAGCATCTCTCCGGACTGACTTTCTCCCAGGCAGAGGCCGCACGTCAGACGGGGCCTGTTGTTGTTCTTGCAGGTGCCGGGACTGGCAAGACCAAGACGCTGGTGGCTGGGATCGTCGATCGTGTCGTCAAGCGTCGCATGGCCCCGGATCGCATTCTGGCCGTGACGTTCACCAACAAGGCGGCCGGGGAGATGAAGACGCGGATCGCGGCGGCGCTGAACATCGCGCAGGCGCCGTACTGGGTGGGGACCTTCCATGCGCACGGGCGCCGCCAGCTGCGCACCGATCCGGATATTGCCGGGCTGCGTCCGGGCTTCGACGTCTGTGACAGCGAAGACAGTACCAAGATCGTGCGCCGCCTTCTGGAAAAGGCGATTGAAGCTGGCGTCATGAATGCTGACGATGGAGAGACATTCCGCAAGCGTGTGAAGTCCGTCAGCTCGCGCATTGCCATGCTCAAGGAAAACATGGTGCTTCCCCCGGACGCCGTCACCTGGGTCGAGGGACGGATTGCGACGGATGCCATTACTGAGGGTGATGACATCATGGTCTGGCGGGATGCGGCCGTGCTCTATCCTGCGTATCAGGCGATGCTGCGCGAAAGCAATCGCGCGGATTTTGCAGACCTGCTGCTATGGCCTACCGTGACCATGCTGCGCGATGAACGCTACAGGCGCGACTGGGCGGGCCGGTTTGACTGCGTGCTGGCCGATGAGTTCCAGGACGTGAACCGGCTCCAGTTTCTCTGGCTGAAATGCCTGTCCAAAGACCACAACGAGCTCTTCGTTGTGGGTGACGATGCGCAGTCAATTTACGGCTGGCGTGGGGCCAATGTCCGGATTATCCGAAGCTTTCTCAAGGAATTTCCGACCGGACGTCTGATTGCCCTAGAGCAGAACTTCCGCTCGACCGGTCATATCCTGTCCGCAGCCAATGCGGTCATCTCTCATGACACGAGCCGTCTGGAGAAGACGCTTTATACCGCGTCTGGAGATGGCGCGCCAGTGGATATTCTGCGGCATACCGGCAGTCAGGATGAGGCCTCCGGGATTGCGGCCGAGATCGGACGTCGTGCCCTGGAAGGCGTGCCTTATGAGGACATGGCGGTGCTGTATCGGTTCAACCATCTCTCCCGGTTGCTGGAAGAGTCTCTGCTACGTGCGAAGATCCCGTATGAGCTGGTCAATGACACCGCTTTCTGGCAGCGCGCGGTGGTGAAAGACGCGCTGGCCTTCCTGCGTCTGACGTGTTTTCCGTATGAGCGGCAGTCAGACGAGGCCTTCCGACGGATTGTCAATCAGCCCGCCCGGGGGATCGGGGCCAAAGCCATGGCAAAATTCGAGCAGGTCGCGGACGATGAGGCAATCTCGCTTTATGATGCAGCGGAGCGCACGGTGCAGGGACGCACGGGCAAGGCTGCTGACAAGCTG
Organism: Gluconobacter sp. Dm-74; assembly: GCF_018256135.1. NCBI lineage: Bacteria > Pseudomonadati > Pseudomonadota > Alphaproteobacteria > Acetobacterales > Acetobacteraceae > Gluconobacter > Gluconobacter sp. Dm-74. The sequence continues at coordinate 68,102 of NZ_JAERLX010000009.1, forward strand.
CGCGGCTTCCTGGACGTCATTCTGAAAGGGGCACGTAGCGACGAACCAAGTCTGGGTGAACGTCTGAGGGTTCTGGTTGAAGAAAGTGGATATCTCGCGATGCATCAGGCGGCCGGGGAGGATGGACGCACGGCGCTGGAAAATCTGCACGAGCTTCTGTCGCTCGCCAACGAGTTCACCTCGGTGGAAGAGCTGTTCGATCATGCGGCCCTCGGGTCGGAAAGCCGGGATGATGACAGTGTCGGTCGGGTGAAGCTGATGACGATTCATGGCTCAAAGGGCCTTGAGTTCGGGCATGTCTTTCTGATCGGATGGGAAGACACGCTATTTCCGTCACGCACGAACATTGACCCGGCTGAAGAACGCCGACTGGCCTATGTCGCACTGACCCGCGGCCGCCAGCGCGTCAGTGTGTCCTGGTGCGAGTTTCGTCGAGGAGAGCAGGCCAATCCGAGCTGTTTTATTGACGAGATCCCGCTTCAGGCGCGGCGGGATGGCTGGGGACGGGATCTCAAGCGCCGTCCCGCGTTCCAACGGGGAACGGTTTTCAATCGGCAGGCTCAGAGAGAGGCGATGGGGTTTTGACTGAGAGCAGATCGTACCGGTAATGCCGACTGCCAAGGCTGACAACAGGAAGGTCAGCCTTGGCTCAATCAAGACTCCTGTTTCGCTCTTACCCATGCAAGAAACCCGGATATATCATCACTTGGTGACAGCGAGTTCGCGTAAAGCTCCAGCTCCTCGGCAGCGCGGCGAATTACCCCTATAACGAACGTCTCAGCGCCGCTTCGGCTCATCTCCATATTTGAATGGAGCGTTGAATATGTACCATGGAGAATTTGAGAACGATCACGGACGATCTGCTTTGCGAACTGCCTGGCCGTTACTACTGAATCGCTTGTGACGGGATCGTTTGGTTTCAGGCTGTAAAAAGTCAAAAGAATTGCCTCAACACGAGCTTGGCTCCCGCTGGTACTTTCTGCTTTCGTTAATACCTCTAGCGCCGTCTCAAGTTTTACAATAGCAACAGTATCAGTGTTCTCGGCGAGCGCCTCGTGCAGCCAGTAAGCCGCATCACACCATGCTCGTTCGAGCTTTGGGAGCTGATAATTGCCAGTTGCGAATGAATTCACGAGACGGCCGACAGCCTTAATCGCGGGTTTCGCATTTCGTAGAAAGACGGCCAGTGTCCCATCTCCAATCGGCATGCCAGGTTCTACGTTGGAACGTTTTGCGAAATAATACCCGTCCGCTTCCGAAATAGTCGTGCGGACTGTTAAACCTCTGTGTGTGTCCAGCGTACCCATGTTCCTCGTTCCAAAAGACGGGGAAACAGTGAGTTGAATGGCAACAACGGCCAACGCCGCTGACACATTGCCGATCTCTTCTGCCTTGGAACGCTCACATCCCTCGACAGAAATGCGAGCAAGCCAGTTGGCGCGGCCCTTCTTCATCACTCCAATCATCTTATCGAAATGTGAACGTCCCAACCAGTCATCTTCTCTCGGATAGAAATCACTGCGCTGAATGTCATCGATAAAGACGAAGTCGGCTGGCCCGATTGAAAACCGTGGCGCACGCCAAGGTGAAATTATGCAAGGGACAAATACACGCCGTGGCGTCGATAACCGGTCAAACCAAGTCACAAGTTGAGCCTCTATGGCCTCTACGTCGCGTGGCCCAATCGACGCCGCATCTCTGTTAACATAGTCCGCTAAAGCCTTTAGCAGTGCTGTGCGAATATCATACACAATCGTGCCGCGCGCCATCGCAGGAAAACGGCTGGCTACGTTTTCTAGAAAATCAAAAAAAGCGCTCGACGACTGCTTTAGGACAACTATTAGCCGATCTATCTCAGGCTGAGCTATGCCGATCTCCTCAACCTGAAGAAATTCTTGTGTAAGATGATCAGGCTGTATTGGCGGCAATATTCTTATACCAAGGATAACCTCGCGAAGAAGCGCAACCTCTTTTTGGTGTGGTGTCTGTCTCATCGAACTTCCTTTACTTGGCGCCCGGAACTGCGCCAAAAACGGTAGTGACCTCTCAAACGCATGGTTTCGGGGATACTATCAAGGTTGGAAACAGGCTTACCGCACCACGCCTTGATGGCTGTGACGGACGGGGTGTCGATTTTCGCGTGATAGGGGCCCTTCTTATGAAAAGGCGCTGTGAGCAGCTTGTTGCAGGCACGATGGGGAGGGACACTGTCGAAGGATCGGCCAAAACGGACCATGCGCCGCAAGCGGTGGTAGGCCTTCTCTTCCTGCGGATCGCGGCTGGTGTCTACCTTGAAGGGATGATGCCCAAGGTTAGCTAGTAAGCGGGGCGTAGCTACCTGAGCTTTCTTGTGACCTCTACGGTCAGAAAAGTGTCGGATTAGGGGAAGAGAATGGCACATTATAGGACACTAAAAACGGGCAAACACGCACGCAAGTCCTTCTGCGGCGCATAACCTTTATTCTGGCGGACGGGAGTGGGTTAGAGTCACATCCGGGAGGATTTGATCAGCCACGGCGAAGACTGAGTGAGTCGCGTGCGGGAATAAGAGACGTCATAATAGAGCAGGCAGGCTCGGCCTTTGCGCTATGAAGATCCGACGTAGAAGCAGATTCAGGCAGTCGTGCGTTTCATGAACGGATGTGCTGGTATTGTTCAAGGCACGCTTAAAACGCTGACCGATTAAGGTAGAGACCCCCCTTTCGTTTTCCTGCAAGACAACCGTGTCTATGCCGTGAGCCCGATCGAAAGGTTTCACGTCGATCTGGATGCGGACTGCCGTCCCGAGGGATCCACATCAGAGGGCCTGCTATCTCCGTCGGATGTTGAGGGTAATGCTGTAGTGAGGCGCGTTCCGACGCGGCGTTACAAGCTGTCAGATCTCGGGCTGATGGTCTGTAGACGTCAAGTCGGGTCTGTCGTTTCAAGCTCCTCCGGTTCATCCTCTGAACTGCACTCACAAACGCTGTCGTCATACTGCGCGGTATGACCGAGCACACACTTTCCATCGGGCAGTCAGATCTGCCCAAATCGTCCCTTTCTCTCTCTCTATCGTCCCCCTGGCTGCTTGGGGGCGTGGGCGTCCTCGCGACCATGCTCCTCGGCTTTGGCTGGCTTGTTTTTCCTTTCGACATCCAGATGGTCTGGACCATGCTTGCGCAGGCGATCCTGTTCTCCCTGGGCATCACCGTGCTGTTCGTCGACATCATGCGCCTGTGGAAGACGAAGGCTTTCATTCCGCGCTGGTATGTCTTTGTCTTCGTGCCGCTCTGGATCGCTATCGGACTGGTCAATCTCCAGAAAGCCTATGACTGCACGCGAGCGGCAGGCCAATGGTGACGTCGCCTGACCACACTCACAACAGCCTTACGCATAGTGACCGCGTGGCTATGGACGACGGGGCATCACAGTGAAATTTGGAGGTCATCAACCTAAGGCGCGGGTCTTTCGCAAGCTCAAGGCGGAGACGCAGCGTGAAGTCTATCAGTCCGTGCTTCAACACGTCCGGACCTGCCTCAACCGGGGGCCATATAATGTGCTCGAACTTCGCGCGAACCTGACTCCGGAGCAGGCTGGCGCATTGCCGATGGCGTTGACGACGCTGGCCCAGGCCGGTGAAATCGCGGCCCTCGGTCATAGTGTCTATGCCCGGGTGCCCTGGATGCCGGCGACACGAACCGTCAAGACGTCGCCGATCGAGGATCTTGTTTTTGCTTCTCTGACCGAACACGAAACAGCCGGTGAAATTGCGACATGGCTCGGCCTTGCCATTGGTCAGGTCCGGGAGTCCCTTGCAGCCCTGGAAAAGGCGGGATTGATCGAAGAACGACTGGATCCGCGCCGACCTAACCGCTATCGGATCGTTTCGCCACATATGGCCAAACACATCCGGCAGGGTGCGCAGGACAGGACGTTCACCGACATCGCTCGGCATGGCTGACGCATGACCGAGGCCTTGCGTTTGCGGGTTATCCCCCAAACCAGTGGACAGCGCTGTGGGCAACCACGGGCAGGACATGTGGATTCACGGTCCGTTCGTCCGGGGCACAGGCGTGCAGCGCTGTCGATCTCCGGTGAGCTCTCGGCAATCGGATGGGGGGTGCGTCAGGCGTCCCGTCGCTCCGGCGTCTCAAAGGACCGGATCCTGCGCTGGCAATCGGGGCAGGGTATTCCTGACCCGGAGTTTCTCAAGTGGCTCGCGGCTCTTGGGATGCTGCATCGCCGTCTGAGCCATCCGCTGGCACGGGCCGTTCCGCCCGTAGGCAACAGGCCTCCCCTGAATGGTTACGCGATGACCAGCGCCCTTCTGACCATTGGCTGGTCTGAACGCACACTTGCAGAGCGCCTCGGTGAACACCGAACCGCCCTTCGTCGCGTCCTTGAGGAACAGGGATATCTCCCGGAGCGGCAGTCCCGCTGGCTCGAAGCCCTGGCGGATGGTCATCGCGAGTTGCTCCGCCCCTTGCCTCCCATCTGCTTCTCACCCGATTTCTGAAAGGTTAATCATGTTGCAACGCGTATCCTTCCCCGATGGCTCTCAGGACAATCAGGGTGCTGTCGCAGGCGGCATCGCAGCCGATCGACTGCGATCCATCATCGAGCGGGTCGAACGCCTCGAAGAAGAGCGCAAGGCGCTGAGTGGTGACATCAAGGACATCTACTCCGAAGCCAAATCAGCCGGCTTCGATGTCAAGGTTATTCGGATGATCATCCGGTTGCGCAAGCAGGATCCTTCAGAGGTCGAGGAACAGGAAACTCTTTTGGACATTTACCGCCGTGCGCTGGGGTTCTGACACGATGCAGGATACGCCGCTGCGCCATCGTCTCGCAGAGACAGCCGGGGATATCCTTGTTTGCTGGCCAAGTGTGGGACTTCTCCTCTTCGCTTTCGTCATCCCCCGGCTTGGTGCCGTCATGGGGCCGGTCTTCATCGTCGCCGGTTGCCTGGCAACGATGATAGGGCCGGGAGCTCCCGAGATCGGGGACAATGGCCGCGACTACGGGTTTGAGCGCAGGCGCGGCATAATGTTTGCCGGACTTGGCCTGGTGCTCTCTGTGTTTCGTCTTTTGCCGGTGGGGTTCTGACTATGCCCCTTTTTTCGGCGGACTGGACCCCGACCCTGATTGCCCGTGTCCGATACCGGTCGACGGTGGGGCAGGCCCGCCCTGCTGAAACAGTTCTTCGTCGCGCGTCGGGTGTCAGGTTCCTAGCAGGGGTCAGTCTCTTCCTTCTGGTGAATGCGGCCGATGGATTTTTCGGTCTGGACCAGTTTGCAGGGCAGGGGGCCTGGCGCATGTCCGGGCTGGGTCAGCCCGTTCTGACGCTTTCGTTCTGGCAGTGGATGGCTCTGGCCTTTGGCACTGTCGGTCTTACGAAAGTCGCTGAAAGAACCGCAGGGATGGTGTCCGGTCATGGTTATGGCCCCAAGGCGCGGATCAAACTCTTCGTTGCGTGCATTGCCATGGCACTTGGCGGCCTCGTCCGCAGCATGATCCATCCGGGATAATCGGACTCACATTGGCCGCTCCTAAAGTGATCCTACACAACCGGCAGAGGGAAAATGCCTGAACTGCAGACACTTTTGAAAGAGGTCGTGAGACTGCCTGCGTCCTATCAGCGGCAGGGTCCGCCTCTTACTTCGCTCCTGGCACAGATTGCTCAGGGTGACGACGGACATGGGCAGAGGGTCGGGCGCCTCGCTGGTCTGCTCGGCCATCTGGCAGGGAGTGGACTTTCGTCCAGCTCCCTTGAACTGGCAGGCCGACTGCACGATGCGGGCAAACTGCTCCTGCCGGACAGCCTTTTACATCATCAGGGCGTGTTCAATGCCCGTCAGACGCTGGTGATGCGACAGCATCCATCCCTTGGTCTCGGAGCGCTGTTTCATCTGTCCGAAGATATTCCGACTGTCGTTCATGAGGCTGTCCTCCTGCATCATGAGCGTTACGACGGTGACGGCTATCCGTTCGGAATGAAGGGAAAATCCATCCCTCTGGCTGCGCGCATCATCGGCCTCGCCGATGTAATTGATTCCCTGCTTTCTACCCGATCCTACAAGGCAGGATGGTCGCCGCGTCAGGTGAAGGCCTTTCTTCAGGAGCATGCGGGCGGCGCGTTTGATCCCGATCTGGTGGGGCATGCGCTTACCTTCTTTGATGATTTGCTAACCATCCGTCGTGGGGTTGCGCAGCCCGTTCACGGGTATCAGCCCGTCCCCGGCCAGTCCCCCGTAACATCTCGTAGCCTCAAAATTCGAAACGAGACACCATGATGCCTCTTACTCTTCCGCCCGCAGCTAACACCGCCCCGTCTTGCACGGAGCGCCTGAAGCTTCTCGCTGACGTTGCCGACCGCCTCTTTACAGAAAAGCGGAAAGAGGAGGGTCTGTGCGTGATTGAGGCACTCTATGTTCAGGCGGATGTAGCATTGTCCGGGCGCCAGCTGCCGTAGGGTCGAGGACCGATTTGAGGCGCTCAACCGGTCTGAAATACGAGGTTGGATAACTGACGTCCTTCTGGAGGGCGTCAGTCAGATGTCATCATGTCGGTAGGCTGCATGGATCTTGAGCATCATGTTCGTGGTGTCGAGGACAATTCTGGACAACGTCGTCATTTGGTGCTGGAGCTCCTTCTATCTGGCAAGTGTCCCTTTAAACATCGCACTGATGTCTCCGGCATATGACTGTATGATTTCTAGAGTTTCCTGCCCTGAGCGGGCAACGCCTTCACAGTCATGAGCCTCCTCGTCTCTGAACTGAGGCACTCCGGGATGGAATATGGTTGTCGAACGGCAGTCGGGGCGCTCTGAGCCCCATGGGCCAGTGCTCAAGGCAAAATGAGATCCCCGCCAGCGCGAGGCCGGGAGGGTCAGAAGAGAAACGGGGCCAGCCACAGGCCGTCTGGCCGCCACAATGGTCCGGCCGCACGCGGCCCGCGCCCTGGAGGGCGCGCCATTGTCCCGGCCAGCCGTCTGCGCCGGCAGGAAAGCATCCAGAAAATGAAAAAGGATGTTCTCCATGGCTACTCCCGTCATAACAGTCTTCACGCTCACCGGCCCACAGGACCGTTTGCGCCAGATCGCCAGAGAGCGCGCCTACCGGACCTGCGCACCCGAACACATGACGTGGGAGGATGAAACAACACTCGTGATGACCCTCGAAAGCGGGATCGGGACCTCATTTCTTGGTCATGGGCTGGGGTTGTCTGACGAATATCCAGACGTCAGCATCCGGGGAATGGAGTATTTCGACTGCTTCGATGATCCGGCCTTTGCCAAATGGCAGGGCGGCGAGCTTGTCTATGAAGCGGATCTCATCACAGTCTTCGGAATCCTCTTTCCGACTGACGCCACAAAAGACTGGCCGGGATGTAGCGCCAGCTTCTGGCACAGGTCTCCGCCTCTCGCGACTGCCATAGCCGAGAACTGTCCCCACTTTGACCTGATGCCTTTGCGCCAACTGGCAGGACCGGTGCCGCGATGGGTTGAGACAACGGACGCCTTCGCTACCCTTTTCCTTCGATTGCCCTCAACACCAGATGCGCAGGATGGCGTTGGCGTGATCTTCTATCCGGAGATCGGCAGGAGCACCCTGCTGACCGGGATCGACCGCTTCGGTGGCGTCGCCCGGTTCCGGCGTCAGTCCTATGGGCAGATCAGCGCACAGTGCCCGGAACTGCGTGATGTCCTGCGGGGCTGGTGGAAGGCAAGCGAAAAGAAAAGGAGGAAAGCGCGCCAGGAGCGCAGAGTTTTGAGAAGGAAGATGAAGAAAGCAGAGGGGGAGAGAGGGGATAGAGTGTTTTCTTTCTTCGAGACTGACCCGTGGGTGATGTGAAGGGGAGGCGAAGAGAGGATCGGGGCGGCCCTGACGGGTTCGTTCGCCCTACTGCGCTAGGCTCCTTCGTCGCCAAGCTCCGCGTAGCCCCGACGTCCAGCCGCCCTCAGTCGGGCGTCTGAACCTCGGGTCTGGCCCTTTCGGGTACGGCTTACCCGCATCCTTTTCCATGAACGGGCGGTCCTGGTCTGAGGGATCTGTTCGTGAGACGGCTCCTCAACCTCCCCGGCCAGTCCTTCGGACCGTCCGCGGAGGCATGTTCCATGGAGGTGGCCTCGCATCCAGCGTTCAGTCTGACAGTCGCCGTGCCAGTCCGTAAAGCCACTGCGCGACCCTCGGCTTCAGGTGTCAGGCCCGCATCTGCTGCAGGGCCGCACGCGGTCCCGCATCAGACGCAAACCAGCCCCCCTTGCTCAGGACGCTCCGGGCTTGACGGCCTGTCCCGTCGCCCGTCTTGGCCCGTGGCAGGATGGGCTCAGGAAAACGCCACCTCCCTTTCACTCTCGTCGTCGTCGGCGTGCTCGCCGCACGGGCAGGATGGGTCTAGGAAAACATCAAATGTCTATTAAGTATTCAATAAGTAAACCTTCAATTTTGGAGAGTTTATTTCCTCGAAAACGGCGGTTTCCTGCGGTTTTTCGTTGACCGTGAGCAAGTAAAAACCTAATATCTATTCATGGACGGAGGCAATAACGCCGAAACAGTCCAGTTGATACGTTCCCTATTTCTTGGAGGCTCTTATGGCTGGTTCCGTTAACAAAGTCATTCTCGTTGGCAACCTTGGTAAAGACCCCGAAGTCCGTCATACGCAGTCCGGTTCCAAGATCGTGAGTTTTCCTCTGGCGACGTCCGACACATGGAACGATCGCCAGAGCGGCGAGCGCCGTGAGCGCACCGAATGGCACCGTGTCGTCATCTTCAATGAGCGGTCTGGTGACGTGGCGGAGCGGTTCCTTCGCAAAGGCCGCAAGGTCTATATCGAAGGCGAACTCCGCACCCGTAAATGGACAGATCAGGGCGGTCAGGAGCACTACACTACAGAGGTTGTCATTGACCGTTTCCGGGGTGAGCTGGTGCTGATCGACAGCAACCGAGGCAATGGCGATGAGGGCGATGCCGGCTTTGGTGGTGGAAACGGTGGCGGCCGGTCTGGGGGATCGTCTGGCAACGGAAACCGCAATGCGGGCTGGGACGCACCGGGCGGGAACGACCTCGATGACGAAATTCCATTTTGAGGGCCGGGGGGAAGGGGCATAGCGTAAGATGAACAAAGACCGCCTCATGGCGCTGCTGCCCCCGCCGCAGCGCTCCAAACACAAGGAAGACCGCTACAAGGCGATTGCCAGCGTCCTTCAGACATTCGCCCTCAGCGCGTGGGGGCTCGGCATCGTGACCCCACTCATCTCCGGGACAGGACCGTTGACCCCCATGCGTGCCGTCACCTGCTTTTTTCTGGGAGCCGCGCTTGAGGCAATTTCTTTGACTTTTCTGGCCTATATCCCCTATCCTGAGGAGAAGACGGAGGCGAAAATCAATGGATAACGTGACCCAGAGTATCCTGTTTATTCTTCTTCCTGCCGCTGTTTTCACCATCGGTCTGGGCCTTGCGATCGGACCGATTGCCACCCGGCTCGCAAAGTTGCGAACGTCCCATCAGTGACACCGACAGGCGGCCTCCGGGCCGCTTTTTTTTGTCCGCTCGCCCGGTTTAGTCAGGCGGGCGCGCCTCGACGGCGCGAGCTTTGATGCCCCCAGTGCTCGCCCCCCACAGGGGGGCTGCGCCAGGACAGCAAAAAAGACTAGACTGGCTCCATGTCTCGACAAACCGTCATTCGCATCAGTGCGCTGATCATTCAGGTCGCCATTCTTCTCCTGATCTGGCAGGGCTTTCTGCATCCAATCCGGGGAGGCCTGCTGGTACTTGCCGTGGGTGGGGGTGTGTTCTTCCTGACGCGGGACTCTTCCGGCGCAAATCAGGGCCGTAGGTAGAAAAAGCAAAGGAAGGGTCGGGGCGGCCCTGAAGGGTTCGTTCACCCTATCTCACTAGGCTCCTGCGTCGCCAAGTTCGACCGAGCCACAGCGTCCAGCCGCCCTCAACCGGGCGTCTGGACCCCGCGTCTCGGCCCGTCCGGGTAACGGTTCACCCGCATCCTTTTCCATGAACGGACGGTTCTGGTCTGGCACGTTCGACCGTGAGACGGCTCCTCGTCCCTCCCGAACGGTCCTGAAGGACCGCCCGGGAGGGACGTTCCACGACAGCGTCCTCGCATCCAGCGTTCAGTCTGACAGTCGCCGTGCCAGTCCGTAAAGCCTCTGCGCGACCCTCGGCTTCAGGTGTCAGGCCCGCGTCTGCTGCAGGGCCGCACGCGACCCCGCATCAGCCGCAGGCCAGCCACCCTTGCTCAGGACGCTCCGGGCTTGACGGCCTGTCCCGTCGCCCGTCTTGGCCGGTGGCAGGATGGGCTCAGGAAAACGCCACTGTCGTTCCACTCTCGTCGCCGTCAATGTGCTCGCCGCACGGGCAGGATGGGTCTAGGAAAACGACAGGTCTTCATAAAGTAATCAAGTAATCTTTTTACTTGTCATGCGAAAATTAACCGCGTTTTATGGCGGTTTTATGCGCTTTTTATCTTGTCATAGAAGGCTGGAAAGGCTATCTTTTACTTGTCGAGAGGGATTGGCCCTCAAGACAAAGCGCCCCGAACGGTGTCCTACCACCGAACGGGACTTCGCTAGACTAGAAAGGCAATTTTCATGTCCGACGCATCCAACACAATGTCCCAGAACGCTTCTCAGGGCAACTATTCCCCCGCCGCTGTTCGCCGCTTCAGTGAAGCACAACGCCGCACCAAGGCTCTTGCCGCGCCGTCTCTGGCCGACATTCTCCGTCTTGTTCCCTCTGACGACCAGATGTCAAAAATCGTGCCCGCGTTCGGTGTCGAAGCGGGTGACGTTGACGAGCTGACCGGGGCAGGGTCCAACATGGTGCGCGAGCAATACGAACTGATGTTTCCCATCCTCGTGACCCACATTCGGGGCGAGCAGAATTTCAACGGTCTGCGGATGCACCTTGACCGCGTGGTGGATGGCCTCATCCGTTCCGCCTATGGCGCCGCGAACTTCTACGAAAACCGCCGTATGATTGCCATTGACGCGGCTGACAGTTTCAAGAACGCCGACCGCGACGAAGACCGCTTGGGCGTGGACGGTGGAGAAAACCGCGTGGACGGCCTGCGCCGTATTGCCGCCGAGAACGGCGCGAAGGCATACGCGCTGGCCTGCGTCGCTTCTGGCGCATGCGCTGCCTATGAAGAACTCATGGGTCAGGCTTGGAAGCCTTACACCCGCGACAATGGCCGCAGCCTCTCCCGTGACGTCGCCGCCGTTCAGGCGGACGCCATGGGCTTCTAAGTCAAGCCCGCCGCGCCCACAGGGCGCGGCCTCTTCCTGTCCCTCTGCACATCGAAGAGCGACCGGCCCCGCCCGGTCGTGGAGCCTGTCCCATGTCTCACGCACTCGCCCCCTATGTCCCCGACGCCAGCGCCAAGAGCTTCCCCCTGAGACGGCTGGAGCACCTTGCGCGGGGCTTCGCCATCGCGGACGCCCTCATGACGTTTCTGGAAAATACCCGCTTCGATTCCAGCATCGAGAAGGCCGCAGAAGAGGCGCGCGCCGCTGGTGCCACCCCTGACGAGATCCGGGCCGCGTCGAACGGCCTCGCCTGATCGGCCTCGGCCAGGTCCACACACGCAAAAGGCGGCTCCCTGGGGAGCCGCCTTTTTTGTTGTCCGGTCAGACCGCGCCAAAATGGACACAACCGCGCAGGCGCGGCTGTGACGTATGTTGCGTCAGGGCTTCGCCCTGGAGCGGGTACGCAAGAGCCTGCTCAGGACTTCGGCAGGATCGGCGGCGGGACGATCTGACACCATGATGCGCCCTTCGTGTCGAACGCCTGATGCTCCTCGCAATAACGTCCGACCTGCGCTGCATAACCGTCATACGTGTAACCAGAGGCAAAGCCGAGACCGATAAGGACCGCACCGGCCAGCGCCATCCGTACATAGGCGCGCCATCGCGCTTCCTTGTAAAACTGGCGCTCATGCGTCGGAATCTCTGTCCGTAACTGATCGAAAACCTTGTCGCGAAGTTCCGACGTCACGCCAGAGACAATCCGCCCGAGAGTGGCCTGTAATTCGCGGTCTCGAAACAGTTCCTGTTTCTCGATATTCCGCTCCGCGACTTCCCCCATCTTTTCAACCTGCCTGCGGCTTTCGATGTACTGGTCCCGCAGAGTGCTTTGTTCCTGCTTGGCCATCTCGATAATGCCGCGGGCCTCTCCCCTGAAATCCTGCATTTCAGAGGCGCATGACAGCACAACCCGCGCAAAAGCATCCATGCCCTTGCGTTGGGCTCGGATCCACCGCCCAAGGGGAGAATGTTCATCAATGCCATCAAGCCGGGCCGCTTCTTCCATCAACCGACCCGCCTCGGCCAGTCCGTCAAAAGTTGCCTTGTCTGTGAACTCACTCATGTCGTCAGGACCTCAGTATCGTACAGCGTAATCTTCCGAAGCCCCATCCCCGTGCCTTGTTCAGTGGTCCAGCTCCGGACATGCGATGCACGAATAAGCAGCTGCATGCACATGAACGGCGTGGCCTCATGGATCAGGTCATTGGCCAAGGATTGGAAAAGCTCCCAGTCTTTTGACGAGAACAGAGACACATCCTGAGGGAAGGCCTGCTCAGGATTATTTTTGTAGAGCGGGGAGGGCATCGCCCCGAAATGGCTCATCAGAGCCGCCGCATCCTTCGGGCTTGCCTCAACATCGAAAGCCGTGAGGGCCTCGGGAGGAAGATCGGGCTGATGGGCGTAGTGACTTTCATCGCCAAAAAAGAGTGGCGTGTCCGGTGCAGCGCAGTCGTCCCGAAGATCGAACGTCAACGAGACAGGATAGACTATGGCCATGGGTCTGCCGTGTAGTTTCATGCGCGGACGATAGTCCGCGTAGTGCAGTATCCCGCGTTGCCCCGACTGATCCGCAATCACCAGAAATCCACACCGGGTCGGCACTCTGTTTTTTCGAAGCGGCGGAAGCCGCTCCGTTCCGTTGGGTTCCCACTCCCAGAACGATACCCCCACCGGAAACCGGATGGTTGAGAGGGAGCGGATGGTGACGCCGAGATCGGTCACATCAAGATGCTCAGCTTCCCCCACCGCATTGTAACAGACGAAGTGTTGCTCTCCGTCAGCGAGGAGGTCGAGAAATCTCCGGTTGCCAATCCCTCCAAAGGGATTGGCGCCTGTTTTTAGCCGGTCGAGCAGATCCGGCTCGGATTTGCGGCTCCTTCTCATGGCAGCCAGTCTTCAATGCCCGCATCCGAAATGTTTTCCTCGATTTTCTCCAGCCAGTTTTTGACAAGCCACTGGCGCATCGGGCCGAGGGGCGTTCCGTCCTGTCCCGGCTTACCCGCGGCGGCGTCATGAAAGGTTAGGCCACTCGCCAGCACTTCTTTCATGCAGGATAGCTTTGGAATCCGCAGAAATTCTGTTTCCATCCCCGCCACGTTCATAAGGCGCTCATCGTTCATGATCGGATTGAAAATAGTGTCCGGCTTATGTCCGGCTGGAACGGTCCATTCGTTGAGGACGATGATGCCACGGCGGGGCCGGAACTGACCGCTGGCCCACAGCTTTTCAAGATAGGCGATGTCACCGGGCTGGGAGCCACACATGAACAGGCCTGTTACCGGAACACCGACGGCATCCGCTGCACCGATGATGTCATCTTCGGCCGCCCATTCCTCCAATGTTCTGTCACCACCCCCAATGTCGATTAGCAAGGATGATTGGCGCATCGCCGCTTCGTTGAAACTGTTGGCAAACCACTCTTTCAGGTGGCCGGCTTCTTCATTCGAAGGGCAAGGAAGCCCGTGAGTTTTATAAATCTCCTTGAACAGGGAAATGCCGGGGTTACGAACATCTCCGTCCCCCAAAAGAAGAGGTCGCCCCTGAAAAATGGCCCGCTCCGCAAGCGGAGCGAGGCAAGTCGTTCCACCGAGATTTCCACGTCCGGCCTTGATCAGGGAGCGTAGTTCGAGAGACTTCGTAATCGCTTCATGCAGCTCAGGCGCTGAAAGGCGTTTTGGTTTTTCGGTCACATTGGATTCCTGACATTGAATGATCCGCCAGAGACGGCTCGATCATTTTCCCAGATCCCGTTGTGAGTGCAGACAGCGCAGGTGGACGCGGACTAGCGTCCGATCTTCATTTTTAAAAGACAGAACATCGCTTTGAGAGGTTTACTCCGTTCGCGCGGGGGGATGACCTCAATCATGGGTAGGCAGGCAAGTGCCCATTCCCGGTCTCTGTCAAAGAAGGATCGGCGCGGCAGACCCGGCATCTGCTCGAAGTCGAGTTTGCCCTCGGGAGTTCGCCCAGAAGCATCAAGCGGCATGAGGGCTTCAAGTGGCAAATCCTTCGGCATTCCTGCGGGACGTGGACCAACATAGGGCGGTGGCAGAGGAATATCCTGATCCCTGCCATAGCGTGGCGCCTGTTTTCTCATGACAATGAACTCGGCCACCCTCCCGATTTTCACGGCAGGTGCGGCCTCACGTTCTTCTGACGGGGCGGCGTCACTCCGTACGTCTGAGGTCGTTTCGGGATAGAGGACTGAGCGGCTACGATCGCGGGCGTCCTGTAACTGCTTTTCCCGCAGATCCGCGTCAGCTTCTGCCATGCGACGGTTCAGTGTCTCCCGTCCATCCGCATCATCTGATTTGTGTGCCTGAGAGGCAGCGCGGGCCACGGCACGAGCCGCAGAAGCCTTGTTGCGGGCGTCTTCTTGTGCGCTGTGCATGGCACTGACAGCTTTGCGAACACGATACCACGTACTGCGGACCGTGGCAGGCTTCGGCGGCTCCCCATTCACGTTCATCAGGCCAGCGGATTCCGCTGCTTCGCTCATCTTCTGCCAGCGGACTTTCTTACCTGTGATGGCCTTCGACATCGCCTCGTAATTGTTCGTCATCCACTGGTACAGCGGCGAGTGTGCCCACGTTCCGCGCTGACAGCCCAGCAATGCGGTGAACATTGCGCCGTCGGTTCCCCCCATCGCCATCGCTGCACTCATGTCTACGTCCTTCCTCGTTGAGCTACGCCTAGCACCAGCGGCACATCGTGTCAAAGATCGTGCCGTTACCGCTGCGCTATCGTCCTAAGATCGAGGCAAGATCGTTGCAGGTTTTTTCTTTTTCCATACACAAATGCAAACTTTCAGTTTGCGCTTCGCGCCACCCTGCGGGTGTTGCATCCGGCGGGGCAGGGTTTGACCCGGGCTGAAGACCTCTCATCGCATTCTGCTCTGCCAAATATGTTGTTCTGCACTACGACAGTGCGCTACATTAATGACGTTCTGAATGTATGGAGTGTGTCATGGCATCCCCCCTTTCGATCCGTCTGGACGAGCGGTTGCGCACCGACCTGGAGCAGGAAGCAACAGCACGCGGTATTCCTCTGAGCCAACTCATCCGTGATCTTCTGGAGACAGGGGCAAAGAGTGCGCGCCGAGACCGTATCCGCAGGGACAGTGCGCGTGTTGCCCGCTACGTCGCTGCGACGCCTTCCGCCCAGGCGCTTTTTGAAGAGGCTGGCGGAACCCATGGCTCCTGATCGGCCGGTCGCCATGGCAGCGATCTTCTCGCCTGGAGAAATTGTGCTGGCAGACTGGCGCGGCGATGCGCTGCCGAAGGAGCCCAACAAGCGTCGGCCGGCTGTTGTTGTCGAAGACGACCTCTTTCCGCCTGAGTGGCCGAACGTGATGCTTGTGCCGCTGACCGACGATGAGAACCTCGTCATTCCGGATCTGGCAGTACGGATCGACCCAACATCCGAGAACGGTTGTTCTAAACCCTGTTGGGCGGTCAGTGCTCTGCTCACCACCACATCCAAGCAACGTGTCACCGTGACAGGCAGCAAAGTGAGATCTGATCAGCTTGCTGCCATCAGACGTCAGATTGCGCTCCTGGTGGGATGCGACGGCTAGGCAGATAGTCTCTGAGAGCCTGACCGAAAATGAATTGAGTGATTTCAGTGGTTTGTGATTCCTCCGTCTTTGCGAAGAGAAGGAGTGAATTGTGGCCTGGACTGAAATCACCCGTCGTCAGTATCGTCGCGATGATCTGACATATGCAAGTGATCTACGTGATCGGGAATGGGCGCTTCTGGCACCGTTAATGCCACCCCAAAAGCGGTATGGCCGTCCCAGAAGAACGGAACTCCGGCGGGTTGTTGAGGCGGTGCTGTACATCGTCTCGACGGGATGCCAGTGGCGTGCCCTGCCACATGACTTCCCACCCTATACGACCGTTCAGGGGTATTTCTACGCATGGCTGCGCGAAGGGCGCTGGGAGGCCATCAATCATGTTCTTGTGATGCTTTCACGCGAACAGGAAGGCCGTGAGGCCACGCCTTCCGTCGGCATTCTTGACAGCCAATCCGTGAAAACTGCGGAAAATGGCGGCCCCAGAGGTTATGACGCAGGCAAGAAAATCAAAGGCAGAAAACGGCATATTGCGACAGATACCCTGGGGCATCTAATCGTCTCGGTTGTGCATGCCGCAAATATTCAGGATCGCGACGGAGCCCCTCTGGTCGCAGAAAAAATCAGGCCACTCTTTCCCTGGCTTCGTCGTCTCATCGCAGACGGAGGATACGCAGGGGAGAAACTGCAAAAGGTTCTGGCACGAATGGGAGACTGGGTGCTGGACATTGTAAAGCGTTCAGACCGTGCTCAGGGTTTTGTCCTGCTGCCAAAGCGATGGATCGTGGAACGGACATTCGCATGGCTCGGAAGATGCCGCCGTCTCAACCGAGATGTCGAGGCAACACTCCAAGCCTCACAAGCATGGCTCATCGTTGCTCATATCCGCAGATTGCTGCGAAAAATCACTCAGACCGCTTTTTGAGTCAGGCTCTGAGACGATGTGGGCTCGGAGCGACAGTTTTTGTCGGCGAGCACTCACAACCACCTCGAGCAAAATGTCTCCTTTGCCCACGGAGACGATGCATGCCAGACGAAAACGTATTTGACCTCCCGCAACCGGTAGATCGCGAAGCGCCGTTTCAACTCCTCGTTTTGCAACGGCTGGATCAGATCGGGGAGACGCTCGCCCAAATCCACCAGATGGTCAGCCCTCCAGAGAAAGCAGAAGAAGGCGAGGGCCTGGTCGAGGTCGTCGCGCGCATGGCTCAGGCCATGGAACAGCAGGGTGCCGCCCTTGAGACAATCTCGGCGCAGCTTGGCCGGCTTGAAGCTTCCACCTTCTCTGCACCGGCTGGAAGATGATCACTTACCGGAAGATTTCTGCGGCAGGTGCCGGTAAGCTGATCGTCGCTTATCTGAGAGAGAATCAGTCCGAGCCGGAGAAGGATGCTCGCTTTGAACGGGAACGGAGTGATCCGACCCGTGAAAACGGTGACCGGCTGACAACCTACTATACCGGACGTGATGGGCGGGGAATGTGGTCGCCAGATATGGGCCCCCGGATCGCTGATGCGCTAGGCATTGACGTCATGAAGGTGCCGACAGACCAGGCGCTGGCCAATCTGTTCGAAGCGAAGCGCGCTGACACAGGTGAAAAATGGGCCAACACAGGCCGGAAGCGTGAGCACTCGGCCATCGACTTCACAGCGTCACCCGATAAATCAGTGACGCTTGCCGCTGAATTTGCGTCGACGGATGCCGAGCGGGCGCTCATCTGGAGCGCAATTCACAAGGCCAACGACAAGGCTATGGCGTTTATTGCCAAAGAGGTTGGCGTGGCGCGCAGAGGGTCAGGAAAGACAGCCACGCTGGAACGGGGGGAAGTCGCGTGGGTATCGTTCCGGCACTACACGGCACGACCGGTCATGAAGATTCAGGATGGCGCAAAAGGCCCCACGGCGGCGGTGGAAGTTCCGGTGCCGGGGGACCCACAGGCGCATATTCACAATCTGCTTTTGAATGCCGTAGCGACCGAAAGCGGCCATTTGGGTTCGCTGGACAGTGCTCGCATTACCAGTGCGACGTCTTTCATGTTCGGGGCGTATTTTCAGGCGGAACTTGCAAGCGAACTTCGCAAGCTCGGTATCGCGGTACACGTCGACGAGAGTGGCCGCGCAATCGCGATTGATAGTGTGCCGCGAGAAGCCTGTGAGCTTTTTTCAAAGCGGCATTCCCAGGCGGAGAAAATGGGAAAAGCCTATGCCAAACGGCAGGGCCTGGACTGGAACGATTTGTCGGCCGAGCGGAAGTTTTCAATCCTTCACAACGCAAATCTCGCTTACCGCTCAAAGAAGTACAGTGGCAGCAACGACAGGGAGTTCTGGCTTGAGCAGGCTCACGAAATCGGGTGGTATCACGATACTGTCCTGACCAATGAGAAGGTCCAGCCATTAGGGCGCGCTGAGCGCTACGAGCAGGCCTATGCGATTGCGGCTAAGAAATTGGCTGAGGAGTTTCGGACAGCTGCTGTTCTCGACCGGGACACGTTCCGGACCCATGCCGCACGGGGTCTCATTGCGGCTGGCATTGAAGACATGCGGGACATCGAGCGGATTGCCGATCTGATCCAGGAGCGCGGCATTGAGATCGACGGCCAACAGGTCCGCTTCCTTGAGCGCGAGCAGGATGGCCGCCTCCGGGTCGCGACAAGTGCCCAGATCGCCCTTGAAAAGGACATGGCCCGTCTTGCCGGCCTGTCTGCGCGGACGCGGGACGGCGCGCTCAGTGACGAGCAGATTTCCGCTGCCGTTGCCCGGTCGGGTCTCGACTTCACACGCGAACCGGCACACGGCGCTGCGCAGCTTGCAGCCATCAATGCGCTTGGTCAGGCGGGCGGACTGGGCTTCCTGATTGGTGTCGCCGGCTCCGGCAAAACGACGCTTCTCAAGCCTCTGGTCGATGCCTGGCAGGAGGATGGCCGCACCGTCATTGGCGCGGCCATTGCCTGGCGTCAGGCCGATGCGCTGAAGGATGCGGGCATTTCCCAGACCTACGCGATGACACCTCTGTTGGACGGCCTTGCGCAGGGAAAGATCGTCCTCGATCGGCAGTCCGTTCTGGTTCTTGATGAAGTCAGTCAGGTCTCCCCGCGTCAGCTGCTCGAGATCCTCCAGCTTCAGCAGGAGAAGGGCTTTGCCCTCCGGGTGGTGGGCGACCGCGAACAGGCCCAGGCGATCGAGGCCGGTGATGCTGTTGAACTGCTTTTGCGTGTCATGCCCAAAGAAGCGCGTCCGGAGCTGTTGAGCACAATCCGCCAGAAGTCCGCGCGCGGTCGGCAGATCGCCAGCATGTTCCGTAGTCCCGGCCGCGATCTGAGCCAGACTGAGGACGAGCAGAAGAAAGCCGATATTGCGCGGGCGCGTGAAGCAATCGACATGAAGCGCAAGGACGGCACCATCCGACTTGTGGGCGGCGATCATGATCAGGTCGTCGAGCAGATCGCTGACCTGTATCTTCGACGCCGCGACATGCTGGCCCAGGCCGGATCGCAACGGGGCATCACCATGTCTGCGCCGACGAACGAAGACGTTATGGATCTTAGCCGTGCCGTCCGCGACCGGCTGCGCAAGCGTGGCGAGATCGGTCAGGCGGAGATCGTCAAGGCCGCCATCGATCAGCGTGGCGTCACCTATGAGCTGCCTCTCGCAGTCGGTGACAGGGTTCGGCTGTTTGCAAAAACCAGCGTCCGGGTGGACACCCCCCATGGGCGCCGCTGGCGTGATCTTGGCTCGAATGGTGACTTCACGACCGTCAGGGGCTGGTCTGATGAGGGACTGGTTCTACAGAACGCAAAGGGACGGGAAGGGCTCGTGCCCTGGACCCGGCTGGCCGACCCGAAGACCGGACGCATCCGTCTGGGCTTTGGTCACGCTATGACAGTTGATGCGGCGCAGGGTGTGACGTCCGACGAGCATATCAACGCCATGCCGCGTGGATCCTCGGCCATGACAGGCTTTACGTCCTATGTTGCCGAAAGCCGGCATGTTCATCGCTGCTGGACGGCCGTATCGGAGGGCTCTCTCCGGGAGGCCGAGACGTTCTCGCGGGCTCTTGGCGACATCCGGCCGGTGACGGTCACCGATCTGTATGACCGCTTGGCGTCTGACATGGGCCGTCATCCCTACAAATCCCTGGCCGTCGATCTTGCGAAAGCCCGTCTCGTGCATGAGGAAGCCAATACGCGCTGGATCCGACAGAACCACGTCAATGAGCGCGCGCGCCAGAAGGGGCAGTCACCGGGCGGTCAGGTGCGTCGTCAGGTTGAGGAAGCCCCGATCCGGGATGTGCCGCGCGCGCAATGGGATGATGTCAGTCGCAAGCTGCGTAAGGCCGGCTATGCCGCGCAGGACGCCCTGAATGCAGCGCGGCGGGTTGAAGATCTGCAGGAGCGTCGGAGAGCGCAGCAGGCCGAAGACCGGCTGCGGCAGGCTCGCGCTGCTGCACAGGAACAAGAGCGGGAGCGCGATCGCACGCGGGTTCGTGGTGCAGGACGCGGTATGTAGTTTGGAAAACAGAGGCGGCTGGGGACATGCCGCCTCAGATATCAGGCGAGTTCCTGACCACGCGCGTAAAGATTCAGGGCGTGCGTGACGGTCTCAACAGCCGCACGCTCGTCCTGTCCGAGAGTTGTCTCGAACGCAACCAGTTCTGCCAGCAATGCTTTGTCCAGATGCGGATGAAGCGGTTCCGTTGTTCGGGGCAACTGAGCGGACGGAGGGACGAGGGTCTCAAACAGCTTTGCGAAAGGCTTGTCGTCTGCCGGGGTCTCATCAGGGAAAAGCAGGGTCAGGAGCTCCTGTGCGTCCTGCAAGGGCGTACCTTCCGTCTTGAGAACGACGCCGAGGCGCTGATACAGATCTCCCAGAACTCCGGTTAATGGCCGGAGATCAGCCTTTTCGATCCGGTCGCGCCCTTCCTGAAGCCGGTGAGCCACCTCGGCAGCTTCTGTAGTCGGCTCCTGTGATACGGGTGCCGGAAGGGCTGGAGCCGCTGAAACTGTGGGGAACACCCTGTTCACGCCTTCTGGTTTGATTCCTGCGTGGAATAATCGTGTGTAAATTCGCTTGCCTCGGAAGAGAATGATGGCTTGCCCGGGGCGGAGGTTCTGTACATCGCTCCAGGAGATCCGCTTGACGTCCCGAATGTCTGCGCGTTGCTGGTCTGCATAGACGCCGAGAGGGTTGGAACTGTCGAAGCCGGGAAGGACGCTGACGGGCATCGTTCCGCCTGACTTTTCGATCCACTCCCGGGTAGGACCAGCGTCCTCTACATTTTCAAAGATTTTGAGCTTTGGGTTGCCGAGAAGCGGAACGGTTAGGTCTTTCCCGAGCGTTGCTTCGAGAGTGCCTACTTCCTGAAAAGCCAGAAGCAGGGAAATATTCAGTTCACGCCCCAACGCCATCATTGCGTCGATCCCGCGTGTCGCGAATTGACCGACCTCGTCCAAGACTAAAGGATAGGGCACAGCAGAGGACGACGCACGATTTACGACGCGATCCTCATAGTCACCCTCGATGGAGGTTCCGAGTGCTGCCGCCAGTGCGTAACGCAGCGCCGTGATGACCGCCTTGCCGAGTGCGGCGTTCGTGTCCGGGTGATTTTCGAGCGAGGGGAGAAGCACGACGAGGATGCGTCGATTGAAAATGACGTCCCGGAAGTCCACGTCGCCGATGTTGCACCGGAAGATATGTCCCAGTGTGGAACTCATCTGGGTGAACGTTTTGCCGAAACCACCCACAACATAGGAATGCTGCTCGCGAACTTTGTCCTGGTCTCCCACGCTCTTGGTGTTCGAGAAGCCGCCTGTTTCCGTCACGTAGTCGCGGACAGGGTTCAGTAGAGTACCGTCAAACTCTGCAGGCAGTTCGACTTTGCGCGCCTCGCCTGAGTCCGCATCATAGTAGGTGAAGATCTTATCCTGGTAGAGATCGCGCAGTTTGACGATATCAGAGAACATCGTCCGGATCGTCTCGGACATGATAGGAATGCCAAGGTTGTCCCGGACCCAGACAAAGACATAGGACATGCCACGAATAAGCGCCTCGGCCCTGTCCCGGAAATGCGCGGAGTTACCGCCGCCGCCTTTCTTGTCCTCCGGAAGAAAAAGCGTGAGCAGAAGCTCCGTCATGCCTTCAGCGTTGACGGAGGAAAAGGGATTCCAGGTGTTGGTCTTTCTGTCACCAGCCGAGACCATCATGTTGATAAAGCGCAGATCGGCTTCCCGACCCCACCGTCTCGCCATGGCCGCGACGGAGAAGGCAAGGTTGTTCGAGGCTTTGCCGTCGACAATCGTGAACCCGCCCCCCTGTGCCAGCGCATTGCACAGAAGACTGTAGATGAACTGCGTTTTGCCGGATCCTGTGGATCCAGGCAGGATGGCGTGCATCGTCATATCATTGCCCGATAGCCACACCTGTTGGGCGGTGACTTCATCCCAGCCGAGCAGCCAGTCTCCCGAAGGCTTGCCCGGGATTTCGACGCCAGGTCGTTTGGGGTCTGGCTGCGGATTACCGTAGTCCTTCCCCTTCGCGTTTGCCGGCAAGCGCAGAGGCAACGTCACCGGCCGTGTCAGAACATAGCCTGCATAGGCGATGGCCAGCGGCACAATGGCGGTTGTCAGTGCTGGGACAGCGACGGATACGCCAGCCATTGCAACGAGCCCGATGGACGAGAACCCGGTTCGCAGGATTTCTGCGACCTGATGTGGCACGCCGCGGGTATCGCGGAATGCCAGCCCCCCCTTTTGCTCGTGAAAGTCCTGAGGCCCGTCAATACGGCGTCTGATCATCGCCATGATTATTCCAACCCGAACGCGTTGTTTGGCACGGGCGCGGCTTGCGACGCGGCCGGAATGGAACGTCGGGTCGCGGGAGCAGGGCCCACCAGTTGAGGGACTTGCAGTGCAGCAACAGGATGCGCTTGGCTATTTTTGGCGGAAGCCCATAGCCGGTGGCCTGCGGCTGCCCCTATGACAATCACACAGACGCCGACGAGGACAGGAAGGCGGAAGCGTCTAGCTCTGCGCGGTTGTCTTACGCTGGTGATGGGGGCCGCCTCTACAGGGCAGGCACTGGCGGATAACTCTGAGAGAATGTCCTGGTCAAGAACGATAATGGTCCGTTCCCCTTCACGACGAATAGAAACGGACTGTGTGTCAGGTGGAACAGATATGATCATTGCGGACCTCAACAATTAGACGCCTGTGCAGTATCCGACAGGCGTTTGTGAGTGCAGATCAGGTCGTGGCCGTCTGGGCGTAGGTCGTCAGAGCTTCTATGGTGATGCAGCCTTCAGGATCGGCAGTTCTTCTGAGCACCGCATTGAGCGCGAGCAGAGCGATCGACAGCGGGACATGGTAAAGCCCTGTCAGCGTGTAGCCCGTCATACTCAGAGTATCGGGCTCGAGCTTGAGCCCGAAGCCCGCCCCTTTTGTCTCTGATCGCCAGAACTCTTCTGCGAGCCTGAGCAGTACCGGAAGAAACACGTTTGTCTGGCTCACACGCCATGCCGGTAGAGCGCCAACGCCTGGAATGCCAGTCTCGAAACGGTATCCCTGTGTTTCAATAAGAGCGGTGCAGCATCGCACCAGGTCATCAAGATCGCTCATGCGTAATCACGCTTTTTCCAGGAGGGAAGACGAGGGCGAACGGGGCCACACAGAATGACCCGGAACATCCGCACGGCTACAGGAAGCGTGAGGCCGAGCCATGCCAGCACACTGAAGAAAAGCACTCCGATAACGGCAAAGATGAATGTCCATTCCCGCATGTGGGCGATCCACAGGGCGAATGGTGCAAGCGCACGGGCGTCGATAATGAGAAGGCGGACAGGATCCGCGGTAAAGCGCCACATCAGTTTTCTTCTTTCATGGCATCTGCGGCGACGGCTGGTGAGATTCTGCCCTGTTTCACGGCCGCCGCGATGGATTGAGCGAAAGTCTGTCCGTGTTCTTCGACGGCGGCCTGTGTGATGTTCGGCCAGCGATCCCGGGGTGCATCCAGCAGACGGCTTCGAATGGCCCGGGTCACAGGCAGGAACTCCCGAACGGGTGTCCTCTTGCCATCGGTTGATTTGAGAAGCCTCTGGTTCACCAGAAGACGGAGGTTCTCGACGAACGATATTGTCAGGCTGTCCCGCTGATCAGCGGGGCAGAGTGCCTGAACACGTCGGACCGTTGAAGAGCAGCTGTTCGTGTGAAGAGAGCTCAGGAGGCGATGGCCAGAGATCCCGGCCTGGATTGACGCTTCCATGGTCTCGGGATCGCGGCACTCGCCCACGACGATGTCGGTTGGTTCTCGGCGCATGGACGCGCGGACGAATTCGGCAAAACTCCTGAGGTTACGCGGAATTTCGAGCTGCGTGACCGTTGAGTTACGGCGCAAAACGCGATCATAAAGGATCTCAAGGGGGGCTGAGGCTTCGATCAGGTTGCAGTGAATATCCGGGTCTTCAAGCCGGGCCCGGTTGATGCCGCCAATCAGCGTTGATTTCCCCGAGCCCGTGGCGCCGCAGATCAGGAAAATGCCCTGTTCTCCATGAAGCGCGTCCATCAGTTGGGGCTCGACCTGCTGGTCCTCCAGCGGTCGGGGGATGTCAACGAGGGGTCGAAACGTCATCGAAATGCCTGCGTCGGCACCAACCTGCGAGCTGACGGCATTCAGGCGGAACGGGTATCGCCTCTTTTTGCGATCTGGCCAGATTGTATGGCCGACATCGATCGGATCCCCGTTCTTGAGGTTCGTCACCCCCGTCGCCGAGCGAAAGATGTAGTTAACCGCATCCTCGACTTCACCCGGCAGACTGACATCTCGCGTTACCTGATGGTTTTCACCATGCAGACGCACCATGACGGGCATGTCAGACTGGATTTCGACACGGGAGCACTCGGTTTCGGAACACCAGATCAGGAACTGATCCAGCGTATTGCCCCGCAAAGCTTCTCCGTCATGCGGCCAGAACATGCTCACCGTGCTTTGTTTCCCAGACGATTCAGTGTCTCGAATTCGTGGATGACCTGTTGATGGGTCCTTACGAGAGTCTTTGGGAAGTTGTCGCTTTGCTCTTGTGGACCGTGCTTCTGATGCAGTGCCTCCATGTACCCCGAGATCGGCTCTAAAAGAGAAGACGGCGCGCGGCTTACGTCATACCCGTAATAGGTTTTGCAAGACGCCACATGGTCGAGCTGAACAAGCGTCAGGGTCATCGCCCGATCGAGCTGAAGGGCTGGCACGGCATAGTGCTCTGCCACCCAGTCCCGCAGCGTGTAAGCCGCAATGCGGGCGCGGATAAAATCGGGCATGAGAGCGAAAATTACGGAATCAGTCATGGTCTGCAGAAGGTCTCGAGAAGGCTGGAAATTTGGGGGGGCGTCAGTGGGCGTCCGGCAAGACATTCTGCTTTCCAGTGTGCCAGTGCTGCTGCGGCTTCCGGACAGGCGGCGATGGCCATCACGTAAGGTGGGAGTCCGTCGCGCGGGTAGGACGCTGCTGACAGAACGAGCCAGAGGTCGCGGTCAAGGAACTGAATGGCTGCGAAAAGGCCCGGGTTGACGACCCCTGCCTTGAGGCGCGCTTCCTGCAGAAGAGAGAGGAGCGCCGGTCGTGTGAAAGCGTGCTGCTCTGTGATCTTTAAGGTCGAGCGAAAGCCTTCCTTCTTCAGTTGCTTATCAATGGTAGAGACGAAGGATTTCGACAGGTTCGCGAAGCTGGACGGCGCCCCATTTTTCAATGAACCCTGTAGCTGCACTGAGAGGCGCTCCAGAACGCTTTGTGCTTCTACTTTTCGTCTCTGGATATAGAGCGAGAAGCAGAGAAATAGACATTTCTCCGCCACTGTCGCCTCCAGAGGGCCACGCCACGGGCTACCAAGCTGCGCTTGAAGTGCCTGGAAGGTGGTCTCGCGCCGTTCGGCGAATGATGTTCCACGAACGTACCGTGCCCTCCACTCCTCAAGGTTCAACGCCGGATCGAGAGGCGCCAACGGCGCTTCAGGAGGCGCGGGGCGTATTAGCTTCAATCCTTTGCCGAGCCACGCCGCGCCCAGGGGATGAATCTCAGCAAGTGCTTTTTGCATACCTTCGAGACCGAACCGCCTGCGGTGACGTTCCAACGGAGCGCGGGTCAGGCAAAGGGCTGCGAGGATGATAATGAGAGCAAGAGCCGGCCATCGGAGAACCGACCCGGTCAGCGTGCAGAGTTCCCAAAGTGTCGATGCAGAGACACGTTCGGGGATGGCCTCTCCGAGATTAGCAAGGACTGCATCATAACGCGGTGTGCAAAGTCCAATCAGCCGTAGCTCATAGCCCTGCACGAACAAGACGGCTTCGACGATCTGGGTGTGGAACTTCAACCAGAGCAGGAACAAACACAGAGCAATGCCGACGCATGCGCCAATGAGAAGGCTGGCAATACGCTCTGGGTCGTGAGATCTCGTGTTGGGAGCAGGGTTAATTGGCATCACTGATCTCCTTCGGAAACGTGCCAGTGAGCCCGATTGGCATCGAGGCCAGGTTGACTGCGGATGCGAAGCTCTCTGTCATCAAGGCGCATCAGATCAGCTCCACCCTGAACGTCGCGGTGCAGCTGGGAGACCTCCGGGGCTGCCACTTTTCCGGCCCGCAGCAGTACCCTGTAACGACCCATGCCCATGACATCGCGCTCCATGCGCGACAGGTCATCAAGAAAGATCTCGACGGCCTGCCTTTGTCCTGCTGCCCAGCCATAAGCAACGCCAGATCGCCAGACCTCAACTTCATGCGGGGTGCGCGGCCGGACCGCGTCGGCGGGCGGAGAAGGGGGTGAAACAGTGCGTACAAGCCATGTGCGCCATTGCGGTACGGCCGTCACAAGCTGAGCGCGGCGTGTAATCTGGTAAATCGTGCCTGTCTCCCGGGCAGTCTGGCCACTTGGATCGAGAGCGACTGCCATTTGCGCTTCTGTGACCACGGGTGGTCGGATAAGGGTCTGACCGTTCCCAGCTGGGAGCACCAGAGTGCGGAAATCCACTTTCTGGTCCAGAATATGGGAATATCGGCGCAGGAGTTCATTGATTGCGTAGGACTCTGCGGCCCGCCCGCCTTGGGCGCCATAGGCCCACGCCGCACTACGGACAGCACTGTCGCGCCCATTCCCGCTTTCCTGTTTGGGGGAGTAGCCGGGACGCACGGCCATCATCGCTTCGAGTGATGATGGCCTGTCCACGTCTGGGATATCAGGGGCTTCGACAGCCCCGGTGACGGGCGTATTTATGGCGTCACCTGCCTCCGGGTTTCCTTCGGGTATTTCCGGAACAGGAAGATCCTGAGGTGGCTCGGCGTGCGCATAGGCGTTGAACGCACAGAGTGAGGCCGCAAGAAGGGCAACCCGACAGGCGGAGTGCCGAGGCTTATGCATTCCAGGTAATCCTTATGACGTGGTGAGGGATATCAACCCAGATGTCGGCATGGCCGGATGACGCGGAGGCCATCTCGTCCAGCAAGCGACCGAACGTGGTCGCCTGCTGATCCACAGCTATGATCGGTGGTGCAGGGCATGGCGGAATCTCGGTCTCATAGCCAACCCGCCTGGCAATTAGCCTGATGCCCTCATCGAGCGGACCCTGCCAGTGCCAGCTGACAGGCCGGTTCATCTCGGCTGGAAGAACCGAACCCGCCCGGACGAGAGGAAAACGGAGGGCGCCAATTTGGTCTAAGGCGGACAGAATATGATTCATGTCTTGATCGAAGGGGCGCACAGGCGGCCGAGGCTGCTCGCTGCAGGCACAGAGGCCTGACAGTAGCAGGAGGGTAAGGCCGAAAGGTCGGCAGAGAGGGTTTTGCCACATGCTGCCTATGATGGCGGAGACGTTTGTGAGTGCGCAGCGAGCTGCACATTTTTCCAGACCTTGCGCTGGTACGCGACGTTGTATCGGGGAGTGCTGGAGTTGTAGTTGCCGACCCGACGCCAGAACTCTGCGGCATTGTCCGGGGTGTGGCCTCCCAGTGCACCTGCCAGAACCCAGGCACCGATGTGGATGTTCAGACAGCCATCATTAATGATCTGATCGCGTGTGATCCCCATGCGGTCGAGTTCTGGCAGGTGCATCGAGTTCACCTGGGCAGGGCCCATGTCATAGGTGCCGTTCGTGTTTCGGCTGATATGTCCGACCCGACCGCCCTCAGTAAGTAAAATGGCTCGGTAGAGGAGTTCGGGCAGATGATACTGTTTGGCTGCATGGGTGATGCATGCCCCGAGAGACCCCGTAAAGCCCGTGGCAGGGGGTGACGCCGACTGGTCCCGTTCCCGAACCTCAGGCGACGAACGGGCTGTGCCGGCCCATGCCAGGATCCATGCTCCGGCCGCAATATTCATGCAGGCCTTGGATCGGACCTCTTCGGGATCAAATCCGGCGCGCTGAAGAATCGGCAACCAGCGAGGGTCAATTTTCATGACACCAAGGCCGGGTCCCGACGCATGATCTACGACACGCTCAATGGAGGCGATAGGCACGCTATAGGCGTGTGCGGCCAGTCCGGCACAGGGCGGAAGCGCTGTCACGGGAGAGCGATCGGATGCAGGTGATACTGATAGATCAGCCGCAGGATCATGAGTTCGTCGAGAACGTCAGGGAAATAGCCAAGAGCGCTCTCGTCGGACACGGGCCTGAAGTCATACAGGCGTGATCCATTCTGTTCCTGAGACAGTTCAAGGCCCACGCTTTCACCGTTGCCGCGCTGCGGGAGAAGCTGAATCGCCAGAAGCTCGGCGTTGGGCGTGAGACGGCTGATCAGGTCAACCAGCTCCCTGAAATGCCAGCCAATGGGATTGGAAGGCCGGGAGATCATCACAAACAGTTTTCCGTTTCTTGACCTCATCAAACGCCGGTGCCGGTCGATGCACCGCGTATAGTATCTGCGATCTTCCGGGGCCTGCGGATCCTTATGGGGGAACATGTCCTTCACCCCGAAGCGATCACGGAACGCAGCGTGACCGTTTTCGCCCGGTTTTGGAAGAAAATCTGCGAAATCGGTTTCAAGACAGTGCCGGATCATCCCGGGGGTTGCGTGGACCCAGTCGAAGGGCAGCGCGCCCGTGCGCAGGTCGGCGTTCCGGAGAATGGTTGCTGGCAGACAGTGTGTTCCAAGAGGAATCACATGCTTGACTCGATGCCCCCCAATCGTTCTGACACCGTAATTCGGCATCTTGGAAGAACGTCGATGCTTGTATCGACGCAGGGTTGTGCGCAAGGACATGAAGAGTTCCGGCGTAAAGTCATACGTTCCGCTCTTCACGCCTGAAACCACAGGCGTGTTCACGGTCTCAGGCAGCGTGAGGGCGTTGCTCATTGGGCGCTGCACAGATGAAGGGTTGAGTATCCATAATTGCCGTACCAGATGGTCTCGATCCCGAGGTCTGCTGTGCCGGCTGGGCAGCTGTAGCCGCCCGTGATGCTGTTTGTCCGGTTGTAACCGGAAAAGCCGTTTGTTGTGGTCGGCACATAACCTGAGATCTGGGCCTGTGGTGCACGCCAGACACCGCTTTGACACACCAGAAGCAGTCCCGAGTTGTCATTTTTGGTCGCTAACGCGCCGTTCGGACTGCACCCGTTTCCTGGCCACGCATTGCCATTATCGGTCCCCAGCCTGACAGTGGTAGCTGAAACATTTCCCGCGCCAAGATCGGCCGCACTGCCGTCGGCATGCTGAATGTATGTCGTTCCGGGCGCTCGGATCGCTACGTTGTCATTGTCTCCATAAAAACACGCGTTGCCGACGTTGAAGGCACATCCCAGTTGCGCCACGCGAACCGAGTTCTGAACATCAAGGCGGTCGCCAATGCTCACGTACCCCTGATTGTTAATGTAGGTACGAACACCTCCACCTGTACCGACGCCCAAGCTTCCTTCGTAGTAACCATCCCAGCTATGAACGCCGCCGCCCCAGCCGCTTGGCAGACCCACATACGGATCTAGGCCGTAAGTGCCAATGTTGGAGCTGAAATGCCCTTCACCTGCCATCAGATTGGCTGCTGAGCCGTCATAGTGCTGCAGATAGACAGCACCTGGAGTTCGCACGGCGGCATTGGTGTCATCGCCATACAGATACGCACTCGCCACCTTTACGCCGCCATAGCCACCGTTCGGGTTCCCACCAGCGAAGACGCCTCGCGTTGCGTTGACATCATTGGCGTTATTTAGGTTATTGCCCCCCATATCGAGAGGCGCCCGCATCGTGTTCAGCTCGGGGTGGCCGGCCACAGCGGTCCGATACAGATAGTCGTTCGTCGTCACGCCAGCGTCCGATGACCCCGCACTGGCAGAGACCAGACCGACAAGATGCCCGGGGCCAGGGTTGGGGAGGCCCGCCATATTGAAACGCCAGGTTCCGCTCGCGCCGTATGCCGTGTCAGCCGTCAGTCCACCAAGCATGCCGTCATAGGGAACAAAGCCACCCTGATGGCCAGTCATGGCCGCGACAGAGACTTCGTCCTTTGGGATGTAGGATGTACCGCCGCTGCTCTCGATGACAGCACTCAGCACACCGGAGGTGGGTTGCTGAATATAGACGCTCCAGGCCTGTCCATCCGGATTTGTCGCCGTAAATGCAGGCGGGAGGTCGTGCTCACTGATGAGCGTTGACAGCGCAATCTGCGTGGTCCCGCCGACCGGAATAGCAGCCGTCAGTTCGCTGGTGTGCGCGTTTTCATATTGTCCGGCCGCCCGGATCAGGTCCTGAAACTGGCCAGCGGTCACCGCAAGGCTTCCCTGACGCGTGCCATTCTCGACCATGGAGTAATAGCGCGGCAGGATCATGATTCCGATGACCGTGGCGATCATCAGTGCGACGATTGTGTTCATTGATATCCCGTGCCGCTCAGGCTGATGTAGGAAACGGCGTCGCCATCTGGCACTGCGACCGGAAGGGCTCCCATGTCACCTGACGCTGGGGTGAACCAGTGCCCGCTTCGCGCTGTTCCAAGGGAAAGATCGCCATTCGCGAGCAGGATTGCCCGCGAAATGTCGGCGGCTTCCATAGGCATCCAGGCAATGACCGAGACCGATTGGCCCGTGCCCGTGATGCTGTTTTGCGCGGCTGTGACCAGGGCCGCGTTGTTCCCAAGGGTCAACGCGCTGAGAGGTACAGAGGATCGGGTTGCCGGATGGTTTTCGAGGTAGAGAAGCAGGGCCGCTTTGTAGGCAAGCCAGGCCTGCGCAGTCTCGGTCGTTGACACCAGGGGGGACGGCAGATTCTGTCGTTGGATGACCCTAAGGCCATCCATTGAACTTGCGGCCATGATCACCAGAGCCAATGCCAGAATGACGTAGGCCATACGCCTTCAGTTCGAGTATTCGAAGGTGACATTGACTTGTGTGGTCCCGGATGACGCATCGCAGTCATTCGCGATATTCACTGCGGCATTAGAGTCCGACATAATGACTTCGGTACCATTGATAGTGACGCCGTACGCATTCTGGCTCCGGGCGAACGTGGCGCAAGCGTCTCCGTCAACATTCGTCCAGGCTTCGGAATGCCCTTGGTTCCATGGGGCAATCGTCACCTGGGAATTGCCCCACGGGCCAAGAATGGTCGTTCCATCACCATTCTGCATGGATTTCGGAACCAGGCCCGCCTTGATGGCGACGGAATTGTCCAGCCCTGTGTAGTTGCGGGTGGTCATCCCGCCATTGATGTAACCACTGATGTTGGTAGCAAGCTGACTTTGCTCCGCGGCGGCCGTGCTGCCATTGTTTTTGGCGAAGACGGCATAACCACCCACCAGAACAGCAATTAGCGCAAGTAGGACAGCGCCGGCTTTGATGAGGAGTGATACAATCTGATCCATGATAATTCCCCTGATATAGTCCTGGGAGCATTATCGAACGGGTCTTTGTGAGTGCGGACGCAATCGGGATATCATTTACATCGGGCCGATATCGCTCATGCCTGAACCGATGTTGTTGGACGCTACGATCAACGCACCGGCAATCAGCATCATCATTGCGTTCGCAAAGCCTTTCGCTGCTGCCGCCTGCTCCAGGGTCGTGAACTCGATCTCATCAGCCCAGGCGCGACTTGACTGCAGAAGACGGTCATAAGCTCCGGTGCCGCCCCAGCTTGCCTCGATGTCGTCAATGACTTCCGGGGACGGGAAGGCGAACCCGGAATCTTCCATAGCCTCGGGCAGGGACATGCCCCGTGGACCCAGACGGTCAAGAATGGCTTCGAGACGTTCACGAAGCCAGGGTGTGGCAACCTGCATCTGATGGGTGAGGGCTTCGGTATCTGTCATCCCGGCCCGAACCAGGGCAATAAAACTCGAGATCCAGATGTAACCCTGAATATTGCGATAGATGGACCAAGGCGCTGTGCGCTCAAGGAACACCCGAAGAGGCCCTGTCAGCTTTGTGAGACTAAGCCAGAGCAGTATCAATGCCCCAACCAGCCCACTGAGGATCAGGACACCATTCAGGCCGGTCGCGAGACTACTGGCGAAAACAAGCATATCCTGTGACGTACTCGCTTTCATCTTCATGCCGCCGTTCATGAGTAGCGAGGGAATGACCATTTTCGCGATCGTATAAAGGAACGCGAAGATGATCCCGACATACATCAGGGGCTGGCCAATCGCACTCCTCGCCGCCCGCATGATGCGTCCCACCCGGGTTTTGATATCGCACAGGAGGTCCATTGCAGAGGCGATGTCGTCTCCTTTCTCGCCGGAGAGGATCATCATGTATTCGTCATGAGGGACGTAAGGCCTTAGCGCCTCGGCGAAGCTCATACCCTGAGCGGCCATTCTATGTAGCACCTTGTTCAGGATCCGTGGCACGGAGGTCTTTTTCCTGCGCTCCTGCTGACGGATATACAGGAGCATAATGCGTTCCAGCTCCGATCCCTGCCTGAGCCTGATGGCAATCATCCGATACAGTCGCGCCCGTGTCCGCCATGTAAAGGCGACGTGAATATCCATCCACTGTGCAAGGTCCTGGGTGAGCCGCGGCTTTTCAGCCGCCGCAGACGTGTAGACAATCCGAAGGCTCATGGCAGTTTTGCCCCTGACAGTCGTTCGCTCATGACGGCGTCACGCGTTCGGATCCGATCAACGGTTGCCGTCACGGCAAATGGATCGACAAGCCCCTGGAAGACACGGCCCATTGCTGTCTCGACCATCGACGGATCGGCATCGGGCCGGGCTCTGAACCGATGCCGGGCGATGGCTACGCCATGATTGACGAAGTCAGACATCAACTGCTCGTCCGTTTCGACAACCTCGGCAACCGTGGTTCGACCGGAGATGCCAGTACCGAAGCAATGAGGGCATCCTGGCCCTTTTCTGCGGACCGCGCTGAGATCCTCGCCCCATGTCGGGACAGCTTCGCAGGTCCTGCGTGGCAGTCTCTCGTCAGCGACGGTCCATGGAAGCGAACAGTGTTTGCAGAGGACAGGAAGCAGACGTTGCGCGACGACGCCCCGGACGATGGAGGCATTGCAGGTCGTGCGGAAACTCAGGCGTTCGAAATCCATGTTCTGAAACCGCAGAGGGTAATCGAACGGATCGTCCACATGGAGCGTACTCATCACGAAATGGCCTGTCTGCGCGGAATCAAACGTGGTCAGCGCGACTTCGCTATCGCGCATTTCTGCGATGGACAGGTCATCCGGATCCATACGTAGCGCGGTCCGTAGGCGTGCACGGAACTCACGACCCGCTTCTTCGGACGTCAGGGCATTCGAAATATCAAGCTGGATACCCCAGTGCATGGGATACTCAGCAGGCTGGGCGATCTCGACCAGGCGCCGCTCCGGCTGGGTCCGGGCTTTGTGCAATGCGATCTCGTAGAGCAGGGTCGTCTTCCCGGATCCGGTGGGGCCGGTACAAATGAGGACGCCTGAAGGCGAGACGGCGATGTTCAGGATGCGGTCGACCTGGCTTTGCGTGAAGCCGTATTCGAGCAGTTTGAGCTTACCTTCAGGTCTGCGCGGAGTTCGGAAGGTAGTCTGCTGCTGCGGCTGACTACGGCGATTGCCTCCGGATTTCACGTATTGAAGGCGGATGACCATGAACTTTCCACCTTCCGAAACCGGAAGGCACGGGCCTTTGACAATACGGACGTTGGCGAGCCCTGTTCCCTTGAGAATATCGCCAGCAATGGCCGCGTCCTGAAACGACAGGTCGCTGTATGCGCTGTCACGGGAGGTCGCCATCGTGTACATCGCCCGCAAAAGACGATCCGCATGCTCGTTCGTCAGCTCATGGGCAACCACGAGTGAACCGTTGATTCGAAACTGGACTTCGGTGTGGCGCTCTTTGCGGTGGAGGTGGATATCAGACACACCGCTTTCGGCTCCTTCGCGAAGAAGAGCCAGCGCCTCATCCCGAACTTCGGCGTCTTCACTTTCTTCTGTGTCCGAAAGGCTTCCTGTTTCATGGGCGTTCTGAATGCGGGCCGTCACGTCACTGATCGGCTCCCAGATAACCTTCAGGCAATCCAGCTGGGGATGCCTGCGCGTATTGGCAATCCAGTCGAGAGCGTCGGCTGAACGCTGCAATCTCTGGTTGACATAGACAGCCTGATTCACCGGATCGAGATGGATCTGGCTTCGCAACCCTGTTGGAATTGTCAGAACATTCGACGATGTCCCGACTTTCTTTGGCTTTGTCTTTTTCAGAAAAGCGAGCATTTCAATGGTCTTTCAGGTCTGGCGCTGCGCTAGGTGCGGGCCGGGCGATAGTCGGCCCCGCTCCTGTGACCTAGTTCGAGGTCCGGAGGGATGGCTTTGGCGTGGCAGTGACAGGCGCAAGCGTGTGCGTAAAAGAAACCTGCATCTGCCAGGAACCCGTCTGCGACGCCGACTGGGCGGGCAAGACAGTCCGTGAAAGTGATGTGACCCTAAGGTTCTCAAAGGCGTCCCAAGGAATGTCCCGCGGATCAGTCTGAAGGCTGAAGGACATTCGGGTGGTCTCTGTTGGCACCTGTCTTCCGTTCACCAGAAGATTGAGCTTTGACGAGTTAAGCGCCGGAATGACCCCGCTGCGCTGCAGGATGCCGATAAGCGTTCGTTCATTATAGCCCGCTATCGTGTCCTGCCGTTTTTTGAAGCTGTAGGACAGGGGACGGTGCGTCACGATGGCGTTTCCGTTGTCCATAAGCTCACCCTCTGGGGCATCAGCCATACTGCCGCCAGTTCGGTACCAGTGCAGATCGATCACGTCGCCTTTGCAGGACGCATGGTCCAGGGTCCAGCCGGACGCATACGGAGAGGCGGGGATCATCGACACGCATCCGTCGATCCATTCCGATGGAGGGGGCTCACGCTTCGCGACGACTTTGGGAAGCCGTTTCGCGCTCTCTATCAAAGCCTTGCGGGCGAGTTCCCGACGTTGGTCCAGAACGTGCAGATGGTAGAAATACGATGCTACGCCGGTAAGAAAGAGAAGGCCGATGACAACGGCCGCAGACGTATAAATGGGGGCGAGCGAGGTTGACCGGACCTTGAGAGGAGCGTCTGGCAGATCTTCTAAAAGCGCTTCAAATTCGCGGGACGAGAGAAGATCTCTCTGGTCGAACGGATAGCCGGAGAAGGTCGAGCGAACAGCTTCGATCGCCTCTTCACGATAGACGCCGTCTGACCCCGGCAGAGGTAGCCCTTCTTCGTCGGTGGCAATGATCCAGAACTGGTCAATCCCGACCTCGTATTCGCCGTAGTATCTCCCCCCGAATTTCTCGCTGATGGCCAGCGCGAGGCTGTGAAATGGCTCTTTGGTATCGACGGTCTCAGCGGACAGGAACCCAACGTGCTGAGGGTAAGTCCGGCTTTGCACATAGTAATTGCTGCTGAATTCGGCAGCCACCTTGTGGACAGTCAGCAGGGACGGGGCGCGCTCGAAGCTGCGCCATCTCAGATCGCCGACCCAGACCCGTCTCTCGTTGCGAATAAAGAATGCCATCGGACCCTCAGCGCGAGTACGTCGGTGGAGGGAGCGTGTTCGACCCGCCCGGAATGGCAATGATCTGCGTGCCGCTCGGCTGACTTCCGGTTGCGTTCAGGCGGCTTCTGGACCCGTTGGAAGAGATCTGGACGCCCGAAGATGTCACCGCGAGCACGACGCTTCCGTCCGGAAGTGTAACCCCCTTTGACACCTCGGAGGTGCTTCCGTCTGCAAACCTGAGAATGGCAGACGCCGTGTGATTGTAAGGATCAACCAGCAGGGCGTCATAGGTGGGAGGCTTGGGCAGGCTCTTTGGGAGAGGATGGTCGTCGTTCGATCCTTCACGCGGAGGTGGCGAGAGGGGCGGTGCCAGCTGCGTATCAAGCGCCGCCCGGGGTGCTTGTCCCTGCACCTGTTTCTCATTCTGCTTGCGCTCGTTCGCAGCGATAGCCGTTGTCAGGTCAGACGCTGCCTTTGCCTGTTGAAGATACGTCAGACAGGCATTGTTCTGATCAATCTGAGCCATACTCAGAACCTCACCAGCGGCCGGCTCATTGAGGTGCTTTGCGCAATCCAGTGTCGCCGCCTGCGCCAGGCCGGGCAGAGTAAAAGCGACCGCTGCTGCGATGAGGTGTTTCATAGGGTGCGAGCCTCGACTGTGACGACAACATGTGTTTTGGAAACCTGGGCGTCGCCTCCGCCACCTGTGACCCAGTTCAGGGCTGAACCGACACCGTTGCGCGTACGGGATGTTGCATCGTCGACATAGCCGCTCAGGACGAGGGTTGAGCCGTTCTGTAGAGCCACTGTGTCATCAAGCGACGTGTTCGAGCTCTTGGGCGCCTGAAGGCTGGAACCATTGGACGTAATGGTCTGAATCGACAGAAGCGTCTGGAGGAGGAAATTCACCCTCAGAAGAATGCGGTTATCGACGATCTTTGGCGTCACCGACCCCATGAAGCCGGACATGATGACCCCAGGAGACAGCGAGTTGGCAGATCCGGCATTGGTCGCGAGTGTCGTCGTCGTATTCGCAAGATATGTCGTGTTG
This sequence comes from Gluconobacter sp. Dm-74, assembly GCF_018256135.1. Classification (NCBI taxonomy): domain Bacteria; kingdom Pseudomonadati; phylum Pseudomonadota; class Alphaproteobacteria; order Acetobacterales; family Acetobacteraceae; genus Gluconobacter; species Gluconobacter sp. Dm-74. Next base: position 104,936 of record NZ_JAERLX010000009.1, read on the forward strand.
ATACCGTTCTGGAACGGAGCTGTAACGCCGTTGGTCGTCACCACGCCCCGATCATACTGTTCGGTGACGTTTCCGAGCTGCTGAAGCGCCTGGACGACAAACTTGGTCCCTGAGAACTGTCCTGTTGCTCCGGTCGCCGTATCGAGAATGGACGCACCAAAGCTGAATGGTGTGTCCGCACTCTGCAGGGCCGGAATTGCAGCAGGCATCGCCGCCATTCCGAACGCCTTGCCGTAATTCTTGAGGGCAAGCTGCGGACTCCAGCCGTAGTTGCTCTCATGCGACACTTTGACAGTGTAGACATGGACCTCGACGGCGACCTGCTTCATCAGGCCATCGTTCAGGTTCTTCATCCAGTCGTCGACACGCGCGATCTGGTCGGGCGTGCCAGTGGCGGACAGCGTGCCCAGGCCTTCATCCGCGACCACGCTTGCTCCTCCTGACACGATCTGCGCGGTGTGTTCGATGGTCTTCCAGCGGTTGGTCTTACTGGTACTCGATACCGAGGCGATACCAGAAGACTGTCCTGAAGACTGACCCGACGAGCTTCCCGAGCCGGTAGATGCCCCGCCGCCACCCGAGCTTCCCGACGATGACCCTGACGATCCCGAGCCACCACCCGTGTAAGCTATGATGGACGTGTTTGCCTGTGTGTCGCCCGCAAAGGCAGGCACGGTGAAGGTCTTGGTAAGCGTGCGGTAAAACTCGACATGACCGTCGACGAAGCGCTGCCACACCCCAAAGCGCGTGGCGAGAGCCTGGAATACGCCTTCCCGTGTGCCGTCATACTTCAGCCAGTCGCCGCTACCGTTCCAGCTCTGCCTGGCACTCTTTCCCTTGTTTCCCAAAGCGGCTGACATGGCAGACATCACCGGGGGAGGGGGAAGATTGGTTCCATTGAAACTGACGGATTGTGGTGTCGCCGTACCGATCTCGCTACCATCGTCAGCATCCTCCGCATCCGGCATGATTCTGACAGGAACGCTTGTCAGGCGGCTGGCCAGAATGGCCGCGTCCCGAAGCGACGTGGGGCGCGCGATCGTTATGGCGGCGGGATGTTTCAGGAGGTCTGGAATGGGATCGACATCCTTAATCGCGTCACCAAGAAGCCAGGGCTTGTCGCTCTCTGAAATGACCGGGATGTTCGGGACGTGCTGACGCTCGGCCGTGTTCATGACATCGGCTTCGCGATGCTGGGCGTCCTGGAAGTCCTGGCATCCGGAGAGAAGTGTGCCGGCTGCCAGTGTTGCCAGGAATGTGGTGCGTAGTTTCATCGGCCGCCTCCTGGCGAAGTTACAACGAGGTATCTGTTAGGGGTGTGGAACTCCGCCCGAATGGACTTCCCTTCGTCCGATACTGTCTGGATGACGGACGACATGACGGTTTTGAAATCACCGTTGAAGGTCGTCATGGCCGGCACCATCCAGTTCAGGGAGGCTGGCCAGCTGATCTTCCAGCCAGCGCGGTCAGCCCAGGCCATCATCTGGTCCCGGATGGGTTGCCCTTCCACAAGCGTCCAGACTTCCGCAGGGGGCTGAAGCTTCACCAGCGCCGGATGCTCCGGATCCACGGGTGCCCGGACAGGGAGTGGCTTGGCTTCGACCTCATCCGGATGGGGTTGAATGACGGGGTTTTGTGGGGCCAGCTGGACTGGACCGGGTAGTGGCGTCTGCTGAGGTTTTTCAGGGGCAGGCGGCCCCGAAACCAGAACGTCCTGTTCAGGGATCTGGAGCGTCAGGGACGCACCGCTCCGAAGGCTGCAGCTGCCCTTGCGCCTCAAAGCTCCGGCGTTGTCATGTCCGTAAAGACAGGTGGCAACAGCATCTTCGACATCCAGTTCCACCAGAAGATCCGCCCCTAGGGGAGAGACGGCATAGCGCACGGTCTGCGCCCCCGGATATGGCATGCCCTGTGGTGAGAGAGCGAAGCCCCGCTCGCGCAGGGTGTCCGTCAGCAGGGTCTGGGCGTGAGCGTCATCCGGGCCGATATAGGGTGCGAGGCGCAGGACTGTTCGCCCTGCATCCAGACTATGTGCAAGGATGTCCGCAATGAAGACGGTGAGGGCGGACGTGTCTCGAAAGCCCGCTCCGCTGATGTGGGACGTTTGTGACGGCGGAACTTCGGTGCAAGCGCTCAAGAAAGCGAGCAGCGACGCCACTGTGAGAGCATAAGGACGGCGCGTCATGCCTTTCCTCCATGAGAGATGCGAATTGTAGGAGAGCCGGGGTCGTTACCGATCAACAGGGCGTCAGTGACGGGTAGATCGACGACGTAAGAGTCACCGACCGTTCGGTACGGCTGGGTTGCGGTGGTGGAGGGTGACAGCACAACCAGACGAGGGGCGCGGTTGATCCCACCGGGCGGAAACTGAATGTAGGTATGATCGCCCTCGCGGTAGATCCGCAGAGGCTTCCATCCCGGGCTGCTGCCCGTCATGTGGAAGTCAAAATCTGGCGTATTCCGCCTGGCCAGCGCCTCTGGCGACGGCGGCGGCTCGGGCTGCGTCTGCGGATCGCCCGAAGCATAGCTGTAGGCAATGCTGCGCATTGAAGGGCCGACGGGATCAAGAATGACGATATAAGAGCGTCGACTGGTCGAGAAGCGCAGGATGGACTGCCTGGCGGCCGGGTCAGGCGTGAGTGCGACGGCCCATGCAGCGTGAATGCCGTGTGTTCCACGCACAAGATCTGTCCGCCATCCGGCTTTTGGCTCTACAGCAAGGGCCTCACTTGCGACTGTCTCACCCGGCTGAAGGCGAAGAATGCAGAGGGCACTTGGCGCGCAGCGCACCCGTGCATAGCCATCGCCGTAAGCGAACCACGTCAGGCCCGCTTTGCCAGCAAGCGGGCTGGCTTCATGCGATGCAGCCGGTGGGGATGTTACCGGCGGCGAAGATGCCTGGGCTTGTGGCGCGAGATTGATCGGGTGGGAGGGCGTGACAGCAAGCGCGGTTGTTTGTCGAACCGGCGTATCGATCCTCTGATTCAGGCTCCCCAAAAAGCCGTTGATACGATCAAGGCTTTTTTGCAGGGCCAGCTCGGGTGACGGCATCCCCGGAACATCGACTGTCACCGGGGTCTCGGTATTCTCACCCGCACACCCGCTGAGCGCTGCAAGACCGACGAGCGGAAGCATGAAAAGAGCGTTCTTCATGCTGTTAGTGTGGCGGACTCCTTTGTGAGTGCGGACAGTTCGTCTTCAGAAGGCATCCGGATGACCGTACCCAGCCCAACACCATCCCTGAGTTCTCTGGCAATGTCCTCGATCACGCCGCCGAGGGCGGTGCTTGAATCCTGACCGGCTTTCATCCGGACGTCTTCGCGACGCTCGATTTCCTGCTCGGCCGACCCCCGTGGGAAAACCCTTGCGAGGCGTCGACGTGCTTCCGTCGTTCCTAACGCGTCATAAAGGCGGCGGCGCAGCGCCGTGTCCTTTGGACTGGTGGAGAGAGCCCAGAGTTCAATCGGCCCCATGAGATTGAGAACGAACAACTCGTAGAGCTCGTGATTTACGCGCGTCTGCCAGATGAGTGGGGCACCGCTTCCATCGGCGCGAGGGCCGTTCAGTCCATTGCGTACGATGGCCTGCGCAGCTGAACTCAGGCGGAACCGTGTGCAGATCTCATTGGCTTCGTCTTCGTCGCCTGCCCCCAGGATGAAGCGACCGGTCGAGTGAGAGATGAGATAGTCCCCAAAGTCGGCGAGCTTCTGGCTGGCAAGGCCGATTTTTACGTTGAGCTTCGCGCCGCGCCGTGCCGCCTCTTCGAACTGCTTTTGCACGAACGGGGCACCTGCGGTTCTCTGGAACTCGTCGCACTCAATCCGCTTGAAGCTTTCCCGAAACTCCTCGAAACGCTTGCGATGATACGGACGCACATGGAGAGGGACGTATTGGGCATCCTCTGGATGTAGGAAGAAGTTGCGCGAAGCGATCTGAAACCCCAGAAGATACATAAGATCTGTCTGGCGCTGTGCCTCTCCCTGACCCTCCGGCGCGACCCGGTCAATGTCGATGACCACAATCCGCGCATCTCCAAGATCCAGACGTGTGGGCTTTGTCAGACTTGGAAATTTTGCGACGAAGTGATTGAGGTATCGTCGGAAGACGTCAATGGAGGACTCTGCGCCGCCTGTCGGGTTCGTCTTGTCGAACTCCATGCGGATGCGCTCTTCACGCACGACCTCGACGAGATCGCCGATAACCGGAACGGCAAACTGTGTTGCGCGGTGCGCCATGCGCATGTCGCCGGCGTTTGCCAGCAGGTCTGCAACTTCCCACCAGGACGTATTCCGCGTCGCCACAAGACGATGGTGCGCAAGAGCCGCGTCGATGCCCGAGCGATCAACGCCCTCACGGTACATCTTTGGCCGCACAGAGGGTCCCGTGTCAGAGAAGTATTCATACGCGGCCGTAATGAGCGCGTCGATCAGCTGGTTCATGCCCTCGAAGTCTGAGCCATCCAGCGGCTTGCAGATCTGCGCGATGAAATTGGTCAGAAACGTGCGGTGATAGGGCAGCGGTGCCCGGCAGCATGTTTCGGTATCGAAAATATTGTAAGCGTGTTCGTCAATCAGCTGAAACGGAATATGGATTGCAAGGTGCCGGTCTTCCTGTCGCAAGCCGGCCTTGACCATATCGATAAACCCTGAAGACGAATCTCCAACGTCCATCTTGCCGATCAGGGGCAGTTTGGCGCCTTGAGCTGTCATTGCAGCAGGGCTCAGAACCGTGGCCAGCAGGAGGGCATTGGCCAGCATGGATTTGCCGCGACGAGAAGGCGCTACGAACAGGTCAAGTACCGCCTCGCGCCCTGAGCCAGCAGGGTCATAAGGAACCACGGTGCCGTCGTTCGCACGAAACAGCATTGCGCCGTCGGCCCAGGGCATCCCTGGCCTGGCCCATGGCATCATCGTCAGAATCTGGGACATCGGGCCAGGGGTCGGAGGTGCGGTCGAGGCAAGGGCGATCCCGAGGACGGAAGACAGCACACCCGCAAGCGGATCTCCACACACGCGGCTGGCCTGAGCACTGTCCCAGGACTGGATGGCCTGCTCCAGCCTTGAGGCGCGGGTGCGGAGTGTCTCGGTGTCACCGGCGTTCGAGCGGGTGGCGAAGGCCATGCGCAGCTTGACGATGCTGTCACTCTGGCTGTTACGCATGGCCTTCAGCTCTTCGAACCCGGAATTGATGGGGGTGTTGGAGCCGAATTTCAGGAACTGAGCGATCGTATCCTTCCACATCATGTAACCCGGTCGCACGCCTTCGATCAAAGCTGTCGCGCGCCATGGTATGCGACGACCCGACAGACGTGCCGCAAGCTCGGTAAAAGTCGGAACCGGCTTGTTGCTGACGCCCGGCACCGGCATTTCGGGTACACGCGTCAGCTCGATGGGGCTCCAGTCGAACACACCTATTCGGGCGGTCGAAAAATCAGGAGTGGCAGCATCGTCACGAAAGAGCTGTTCGCGCAACGGGGGCCATAAGGCCGCCGACGCATCAGGGGGCGCTTCAGTCTCCGGAATGGTTTCACCCGGGCTGCGAAGCGGCGTGGAGGGGGTCCACGAAGAGCCTATCGTATCGGGGTAGAGTTCGTGGCGAATGGCCTGAAGACCCTCTTCGGGGCTGAGAATATCGACCTGCACAGCCTCAGCACTCAGAGCATCGCAAGTGCCCTGAACGAAGGTCTGATGGATGGTGCCGAGTTCGAGGCTTCCCAAAAGTGGGTTCTGTGCATCACCAAGCGGCGGCAGACCCTTGAGGCGGTTGGCCCGCTCGCGCTTCGCCTGTGACACCTCCTGCGATGACAGGCATGCAGGTCTTGTCCAGAGCACAAGATACGTGCGCTCCTGACGCATGAAGGGCGGAAGCACCTTCTGTCGTTCCGTGAAGATATCTTCGAAATCGGCGTTCAGCGCACCTGCAACGGTCCGTCGTTCATCGAGGTTTCGCCGGATGCTCTCACCGACACCCTCAGGATCGGCGACATAGCAGAACTGCAACGCATGCCCGGGTCGGCTGAACTGACTACCTAGAGCCAGACGAAGTCGCGAGGATGCCGCGGCGATTTCAGCGCCGTTGGCAATCCGCCGCATTCCTCGCAGGCTGATGACGGTGGCGTAATCGCCCTGGAACGTGATCAGGCCGCGTTGATCGCAGGTTGCCAGATCGCAGAACGATGTCACGTCCCGGTGCAGATAGGTAGAGGCGGCGGCAATCCAGCGCAGGACACCATCAAGGAAGGAGGCTCTGGACCGGGGAAGACGGGGGCTTTCCTGCTCGTCTGAGTGCGCAGGTTTTTTACGTAACATCAGCGTGCCACTGCCCATTCTTGAGCCGCGTCGAGATAGCGGCGCGGATTATCTGGAAACCACGTGCCCTTCATGAGGATCCGCAGTCCTGTTTCATGGGCTTCCGGAAGAGGGTTACGAGAGAGGCTCTTCAGAGCGGATCGATACAGAGACGGGCGGTCCGTTCCGATTTTCTCCACGGCCCCGAGGCGGCAGGAGAGAAGCGCCTCGAAGGCACGCTTTGCGCTGAGCGCCTGACCAGTAAGCGACTGGTCGTGTACGGTATGGTCAGTTGCTCTTGCCGCTACATGAAGCGCTGTGACGCAACGCCCCAGAGCACCTTGATCCAGGTGGGGAAGCCATATCAGGGTCGCAACATCGTCTATACCTGGCTCATCAAGGGCAAAGGCCGGAGCACAGGTCAGGCAGAGGGGTCTGCCTGCCACGCTGACTACCGCGAGCATGTGCTCGCAGCAGGTGCAGTGCCCGCTAGATGGTGCCTTCAGGTCCTCGACCATCAGCTTGTTTTTGCCGGTTGAGACGAGTGGACGGGACGACGGCATCTTACTTGTCGAACTTCATCTGCTGCTGCTCGCCTGTGACGCTCGGTGCGGTACCAAACATCGTGAAGGACGCAGTCTTGGCGAGGAACGGAAAAGCCAGCAGGATGCCACCGCAGATAAAGCCAGCCATGATCATGCCCGGCTTTGATCCTGCGTTCGGATTCCGCTGATGCTGCCACCAGCCGAAAACCGCCATCGCAAGCAGAATGCCACCGCCAATAAAGCAGAAGGCGTTCAGCGCCATGCCAAAGGCGTTCATCCCCTTCTGGGTTGCATCACGCGTGATGTCGTCAATAGCCTGAGCATGGGCTGCGGAAGCGAAAGCAAGAGATGACAATGCGGCAAGCGAAGGGGCCGCGACCATCAGGGAACGCTTCAGGTGTGTGTGGGAGGTCTGTGTCATAATGACTCCGGAATAGACGCTCTCGGCGTCAACTGTAGGGTGAAGGTGTGGGGTCACTGCACAAGCTTCAGTTCTTTGAGGAGTGCAGGACCAAGGACGTCTGCGTTCATCACGAGGAATCCCGCTATTCCCATGACCATGTTCAGGCCGGTGGAACTGTTGTTCGCGCCTTTCGCCCGGCCCATCTGACGCACGATCGCGAAATAGACGATCAGCGCGCCATAGGCTGCGAAATAGACATGAAAGACATTGAGGATGGCCGTCAGGGCAGCCAGCGGGCCGCCTTGGGCCGCCGTCATCAGGGTATCTGAAGAGAAGCTCATCTTGGTCGGTGTGCCGATGCCCGCATTGCCCTCGAAACCGAGGGTTCGGTTTCCCATATTGAGGAACTCGGGAAACGACAGGAAAGTCGCACCGACAAGGATCATCATCTCCGGAACCACGCCCTTGGAGAGTAATCCGTTACTGATGGATGAGCGCTGAAAAATGCCCATAACGCCGCTCAGAAGAAAGCAGCCTCCGCCGACGTAGCAGAGAAACGGGAGCAGCCAGGACAGCGCGGCACCAAGATCCTGAGCGAAGTCGAAGAGCCCTTCCATTTTAGTGGATCAGGCCTTTTGGAGTGCGCACGACCCATCGTGAGCCTGAAGACGTGATCGTGATGACGGGTCCCCAACCGGGAATAACGGAGCCGGCCTCGACGCGACTGGCATTGCCCTGTTCATCTTGAAGAATGGCAATTCCTGGCGCTCCTGCCTGCACTGTGTACTGGGGCAGATGAACAGGGGCGGGTTTCGGCGCGCTGGGTTCGGCGGAAGGGTGAGGCAGCGCGACATTTACGACCCGAGACGCAATGGGTGCGGCGTTGCTGTGGTCATGAGCAGGATGGAGGAGCGCGGACTGGCTCGCCTGGAGTGCGCGATCTGTCTGGTCTTCGTGATGCTGAAGCTCGTCAAGACGTCCCTTGAACTCGCCAAGACCGCGGTTTAGCGCCCCCGTCAGATTGTCCTGCATGGCATCGACGGTTTTCTGCAAGGCCGCGACATGATCGTCCAACGCCTTCAGCTGCTTGGCCATCTCGAGCTCGAGAGCTGCGTCCGGAGACGAGGATGCAGGTGACGCGACAGAAGGCACGGGTGCTGTGGCCGAAGCTACTGACACGATTGGCTGTGTCTGAGGCGCAGGTGCCGCCTGGCTCGTGGGAACCGCTGGGGCGTTCGGCGTTTGGTCCGCGACAGCGGGCGTCGTGGAGATGGTCGGAGCCGCTTTGACTGCCGCAGGCTTCGGGGCGGCAGGGGGGTCGATAGGGGCTGACATGCCCTCGCCTGCGAAAGGGTCGTCGCTTTGAGCTACCGATGGCTCCTGGGCCTGTTTCTCTGACACATCGGGCGTGCCGAGCGCTGGTGGCGTCAGCGCCAAGGGTTCCTTCCGAGCAGAAGCCACGGCAGGCACGTTCGATCTGGAGGGTACCGATACGCGTGCCGTGTCATTTACGAAAGGGATTGGAACGCCGAAATGCGCACCGACGGCCACAGCACCGCCAAGAAGACCTCCTGTCCCGAGCAACGCCAGCGCCGTTCCGACAAGTAGCCGAGTTCGTGGCGCGCGCGTGACGTGATGTTCCTCGTTACTTTGCGCATTCCGAGGCTTGCGGCCGTTCTCTGCCGCTGCCTCTGGCGCATGCGCCCGGGTACCCGGCAGCTCCGTCTCCTGTGGTATCGGGGCGTCTTCGGCCTGTGTGCCGGGCTGGTCTGGGGAGCGCTTCTGGGGCCGCAGCATCTCAACGACCCCTCCTGTGTCCTCACGGCGCATTGCGTTTCCTCGCATGCTAATGGTCCCTCCTGTATCGTGATTGCAGGATGCCAGAGGCCGTTGTGAGTGCAGTCAGGGGACGTCGACGGGGTCCGTGAAAATCACTCCGATAGGATCGTCCTTGTGCAAAAGGACCGTGGGGTTCTGCGGCGTTTGTTTTTGCAGGAGCTGGCCCATCTCCTGTCCGGCCCGTCCGGCACCGACGGCAAGCTGTTGAGGCAACGTCAGATGCGTAAACGAACTTACGCCAAGCCCGCTTGTGACGCTGTTTGTGTTTGAGTTCTGCATGGCGTTGCCAAGACCTTCGACAAAAGCAGCAGCGGCCGGAAGAAAGATGCGCGTCGCGAGATGCTCCTGAACTTCCGAAGCGAGGCCCGTTTCCATGGTGTCGGGTGCCACAGCATAAGCCGAGACCGGCAAAGGATCGCTGTCCCCGATCATAAGTTTATCGAACTTGATAACCAGCCGTTCGTCTTTGCGTTCAAAGGAGCCAGACAGCCTGTCGTGGGCCAGTGGTCCTGAATCAACTTCGACGAGTACGGGCGTGCCGGGATAGTCGCTATTGATGCCGAGTACGGAATGACCATAGACGCCTCGTCCTGCGGCAAGGAGCCTGTGGGTTGCCGGTTTTACCGTCGCCGCATTTTGTTGTGCAGCACTTGCGCTTGATGGAGAGGACTGCGGCTCTTGGGTAAAAGAGGCGTTCGCCTGCTTATGGGCGCTCGCTGCGACAGATTCGGCCGGAAGTTCCATGTCCAATGAGCCCGCCCGTCCGCTCCATGCTGCCAAAAGCTCGACCTCCTGCGCTTCGGAAAGTTCTCCCGGTCGCCGCACACGGCTGGCCGGTGGTGCTGGGGCGGCCTTTGTTCCTGCTGGAGCGCGCGTGAACTGGTTCACTGCGGGCGGTGGCGACGTGTGGGCTGTACCAGGCGGGGTGACGCCAGCTTGTGTTGCCGAACCCGTACCGGGCATCCCATTCAAAAGTGGCGCCTTATCGTCCCCAAGAGGCCTGTTTGTTGTCAGCGCACTCGCAAAAGATTTTCCATGGGCCTTAGCAGCATCGGCATCGGCCTTTTCTTTTTGGAGCGTCGCGCTGTCCAGCTTGTCGGAATGATTATTGCCTCCCGCAGGTGGCGCAAGGTTCGGGGTCTGCAACGCTGCCGATTTCGGTTTCGGCGCAGATCCGTGGCTCATGATGTACCACCCGCCCGCGGCGAAAAGCAGGAGGCCCGCAGCCGCAAAGGCGGGGCGGCGGGAGGACTTGATACTGGTTGCAAAGCCGCGAGCGGCCGAGCTCGGTCCTGATGGGGCGTCGGTCACGGGCCATCCTCCGAAAGTGTAGCTGAGACAATCCGGGCACCTGAGGACAACAGCACCTTTGATGTCTGCGGGATCTCATAGATTCCGACGTCGTATTCAGATTCATGAGCGGTTGGAGCTGGAGAAATCGGCGTGTAATCCGTGCGGAGGTACATTTTGTCCCCCAGCTTCCACGCTCTGATCCGATCCGGACTCACGCCAGAAACGACTAATGGAACAGCATCAGCGGGCGGTGCGCCATCGAGCATCGCGTCCAGATTGCGATCACCTGTGGCGGGCGCGTCGGGTTCAAGGTTCGGGGCGTCTTTTGCGTTTGGTCCGCGTGCAGCAACCCGCACAGTCAGGTCCGCGTCGTAGGTTCCCGTGCCACTGATAACCATAAATGATATTGGCTTTGGGGCTCCCTTGAGGTTGACCAGGAGACCACCGTGGGCATATCGCGAAATGGGCGTGAGCTGCAGAACATTAGACCCCGCTTCCGGTACGCAGGCGTTGATACCCACACTCCGCACGGCCGAGTTTTGCCCCTGTCCCTGTGCATCGCAGCCACCGCTTTTGTTGGTGGCAATATTCCACGCAATTGGCCATGCTTGGCCTGTTTCATCAAGAAACGTGATCGCTGCGGGATAATCCTGCGCAATTCTGATAATGTTGGTTTGAGCGCCGGGAGCGAGGGACACACGAACCGAACGGGATGCCGGAGTGGCGAGCCGATGCGGGTCGTCTTGCGCATCAAGGTTTCTTTGGCCCTGATCGAACCGGTCATAGAGGTTTTGCATCGCACTCGGCGGTGGCGGCAAACCCTCATAAATGGGATCAACCCGTGGCGCTCCATTGCTGTCCCGCGTGGTCTGTGCGCAGACCACCGTGTCGGGAACCGCTAGTAGCAGAATCCCGAGAACCATTTTGATTGCGACGTGCATTCAGCCCCCGTTATCGGCGGCGCGAGGCGCATTGAGTTCGGTGATGACAAGCCCATCAGGATGCTCGGGACTGTTGGTGCGCCTGATGGTTACGTCAACCGCCAGAAGATTGGTGGTCGAGCCCGACGCATTTTCCCATTTGAGCAGCATCGGAAATGAAACATGCCACTCATAGTCGCCCGTTCTTGTTTTTCCTTCGGAACGTATCGATGGCGCACTCTTCGGTGTGGCAGTCAGGAAAACACGTTTGGACTTAATAAACTCGATATTACCCGGCCCGGAGAAGGACTGGCCCCAGGCATTCCATGCGGGAAGGTCGAAGTCTTTGGCAGAGTTGTCCAGATGCTTCGCATAATTCACGAAATCCATCGTATAGAGATTGGTGACTTTCCTGGCGGCCCAATTGATCACCTCGGAATCCGAAAAATAAGGTTGATCCGTGACGATTAGCTCGCGGGGTTTCCCAAGTGAGTCATGGTAAATGTAGCGAACATGCGGTGTTTTCATTACCAACACCGTGAGCGCCAATCCAAGAATGACGTTCAGCACGAGACTTCCTGAAAACGCGATGAGTCCACGTTTGATGACGCGCTGAAGAAACTCGGGATCAAGAAGTCTTCGGCTGATAGCAGCAGACGCATTACGCATCAGTGAAAGCATCCGGATGCGCGTTTTTCGACGAGGCGACTGCCAAGGTAGCTGTAATGCTGCTGGCGACGGTCTTTCGGGTGTTGGAAGAAAACTGTGTTCGTGATGCCACAGGTCCGCGCGATCATCTGACTGGCGAGTGTTGCATTTTCGGCAACAGAAAATGGATTTTCGGTGGGAGATTTCCGTAACAAAGTGAAACCGGCCCGGCTTGGAAGGCCTGCTCTCTTCGCAGCCATGCAGACAGTATTATACTTCAGGCCGAAGTATTCAGAGATAAAGGCTGGTGAGTAGAGCCGCTTCCAGAGATCGGCCAGAAGATGCAGAGAATGGGTGTTCCAGATGGCTCTCCCAGACGCGGTTTTCGGGAAGACCCCTAATGTTGCAGATGCGAGACCCTGATCGAGCTTGGGAGCAATAAGCTGGTTTTTTCGTGCTTCTGCCGCACGTTGGCGCTTGAGCGTCAGCGGACGCCGGAGCCCGAGGCGCTTTGCCTTGTTCGTGACAGCCTGCGGAGTTCTTCCGATCCTTTCGGCAATGACTGTGATCGCCGTGTCGGTCGGATAGCATTTTACGAGCGCGTTCGTCTCATCCTGAGACCATAACCTTCTGGTGTTCGAGCGCTTTAACGAAGTTTTTTTACGTTCTATTAATACTTTTGTACCTGTCAGTAGGCGAGATACTCTTTCGGTAGGCACATTAGCCCATGGAAGAACCATGCTATGATGGAACGTCACTTCGTTATTCCTTGCCTGCATGGTATTCTATACATCCGGTAGATCGTTAATTTATCGTCATTCAGCCTAACCGGATGCGTCTCAAAATGTTACCGCAAGAGCGGCGTTTTTTGGGAACTGTGTATTTTTGCAACAGTGCGTGGAACGGGCAGCGGAGTACCGAAAATGGCCGCGTCCGCGTTCTGGGAATACCCCCGTTCCCATTTTGCATAGCTCACGTTTCAGTTTTTGGCCTCGATTGTGACGCAAACGGAACGTCTCGCGACTATGTTTTCCACTGCCAGACCAGTCACCTGTGGACGCCACGGTGCGGCGCGCACTCACATCTCGCATCATTAAAGTCGCTCACATGGAAACCGCTTTGGAGGGTCAAAGTGCCTGGTGAGACGAAAGAGCCGAAAAATCCCAAAAAAGGGTGGCTGACAGCAGATACCGCAAGGCAAATTCTTGCACCGATCGTCAAGCCTGCCCCGCAGTTGAACAAGCGTCCCTTAGGAACACCTCGGATTGCGCCGCAATGAAAGCCGGTCGAGAGCGTGGACGTCTAACTTATGTACCGCTGTTCGCAGCTTTGGGCTTCCGTCTGATTGCTCCGGCATTCGGGGCGGACTCTTCCACAGGCTGCCAGACACTGGTGCAAGCAGGGGCAACCGGCCTTGCTGCAGACCTGAAAGCAGACGATGCAACGATCCATCAGCCCAAATCCGTAACGAAGTTCACCTGCCTTGGGAACTTCTTCAACGGCGTTGGGCTGGATGTTGTGACGAACAGATTGAACGTCGCATCTCTTGCTGAGGCGGCAATGGGCAAGATCTGCTCGCAGCTTTCATCAGAATGGGACAGCCTCCAGAGTTCCGCCCATTGCGGTCTTTCTGTGACGGGGCTGGATACGAACTTCAATCTTGGTCTTGGGGCCGGGAGCTTTTGCCCGAACCTGAATTTTGGCGGCGGCGGCGACAGCCTGATTAATGCCGGGACGAATACGACCGGTAACCAGAGCTGGGACGTCACCGGGCAGAGCCAGCTTCCGTCTGGATACAGTTTTGAAGCGATTGGTTCGAGCACTGGCATCTCCCAGGTGACCCAATGACGCGCCTCCTTGAAAGAGCCGGACGCTTGGGGGGTGTGAGCCTTCTTGTTTTCACGCTCGCCACCGTTGCTGCCCCGAAACCGGCTTACGCCTTTTTTGATTCAGCTGCGATCGTGGGCGCAATCAGCACGCTCCAGGGCGCGATGAACAGCGTCATAACAACGGCCCAGAAAGTCCTGAACAGCACGCTCGGCCTCATTAACGGCAGTCTCGGAGACGGCTTTACGCAGCTAAGCAACTACATGAAGGCGCAGGTTGGCGCGCAGGAACAGATAGCTGACGCCAACAACATGGTTCAGGCCGAACTTGCCCGAGACGTTCGGGCAGCTCAGCAACGCGATAACCATGAGACCAACAGACAGGATTGCCTCAATCTGGAGGGAGGGCAGGCTGCCGTTGTCGCGGCGCGAAATGGTGCGGCCGTCGCGACGGCTCTTGATAGCGGCAAGGACAAGCGGACACAGGCCGGTAAAGGAACGCCGTCCTGGGAAGGTGCAGGGCAGGGCGCACAGGCCAATAATAACCGCCATTTCACGCTTTACTGCTCGGATGCAGAAGCGGACGCGGGTGTTTGTTCGCTCGCATCCGCAGACCAGCAGAATGCAGATCAGGACGCCACCAGCCTGTTAACGCCCCCGGCTTATCAGGATCAGGCCTCGATCGACCGCGCCAATGATTATGTTACGACACTGATCCAGCCGGTTGCGCCTGCCGCGCTGCGCGGAAGCGCCCTGACCTCTGTGGATGGGCAGTCCGCCCTTCCGGGTCGCCGTGCCTATAATGCCGCCATTTCGCTCGCCCATCACGTCGGAGACGACATTATCGGGTGGCACGCGAACACCGTGACGCTGAGTGCTGCCCAAAAGGCAGAGGCAGTCCGTGAGGGTTACACCAACACGTCGGTTGGCTCCGAAAGCGAAGCCACTGAACTGGAAATCAACCGGAAATACAGTGGCACTGACTGGCAGGCAGATCTGCAGGCGATGCCCTCCGACAAATCGGTCCTGGTCCAGATCGCGCTGCTGGACGCGCAGCGTAACTGGATTGCCTGGCAGCAGTTCAAACTGGACCAGACCCGGGCGCTGATGGAGGCCAACAGGCTCGCGACCTCCGCTGAGCAAAGGCTTCGGGCGGTTTCGCCTCTGCCAGTTCCCACCACAACACTCCCCTGAATGTCTCGAATAGGAATGACCATGTCGGGTACTCTTACTCAGCAAGGGCCGTTAGGCTACGTCCTGCAGGCCCTTGATACTCATCAGTCCACCATCCCCGCAGCTGAGCGCGGGCTTGCGAAAGATCTGTCTGACCTGACGGCACGACTGCAGGAAAACCCTGCATTGGAAAGCGATCCAAAGTTCACGGTTCAGGTGGCCTGGCTTGTCCAGGACTGGAAGGCTCTGAGCGGAACCGGTGCAGAGCCGCAGATCCCGCCCATTCTCGCGGCTGGCCTGAAGGCCCATGGCACAGATCTGCCGGGGCTGGAGAACGAAGAAATCAAAGCCCTTCTGGCGCAGGCTGGCTCGCTTGAAGATCGAGATCTCGTCCGTGATCTCCGTAAAACAGCGCTTGAGATGTCCGAAATGTCTCCGGAAGAACAGGCTTCCGTTGCGGCTGCACGGCTGGCTGCCGTTCTGGACTATCGCATCACCATGTCACTGTCGGGCACTCCCGCCCGTGCGCAACAGATCGAGCCAGAGCCGTCACCTCGCCTGGATGCGCAGCCGTCCGAGCCAGCAGGGACATTGGCGCCGGAGCCCGCGCCGGAGGGGACAGTTTCTCCTGAAGTTCAGCCACCGGCTTCCGCTGAACTGCCACAGCCGACTGTGACGGAGCCTGAGCCTCCTGGTGCCCAAAGCGAGAGCGAGTCACAAGAGCCTCAGCAAGCGCCCCAGAGGCAGCGCGAGATCCTAGAGCCTGGCCTTCCTCCGAATGACCCGTTTGAGGACGAAGGATATCTACAGTCTCTTGAGGAAGAGGCCGGTCCTTTTCGGGAAAATGATGAATTCGAGGGCGACCGTTCCCCTTCTGGGTCGCAGGGAGAAATGGAAGCGCCACGGTCACAAGGTGCTGCAGAGGAAGATCGTACGGTACATCGTGACGATCAGAGTAAGGCCGATCAGGCGGAAAAAGAAGAGCCTCAGGAGACCAAGAAGCCAGCCCCAAGCGCTAATGCAAGCAATAGGACGTCCCAACCCGATGCGGATCAGGCAGCCGTGGAACACAAGCCGAAGGCAGAGAGTAAGCTAAATCAGCCTGACGAAAAAGTTGCGGCAACCGCTGCCACGGCGGCCAATCGACGCGGCTTGGCCGACTTTATGAGTGATCTGGTGGGTAAGAGCGACGACCGCCAGATCCAGAACCGAACGCGAAAGGTCAAGGAAGCGGCCCGTCAAGTCGAAGAAGATCTAGGCGCTCTCAAACGCGTCGGCCGAGAGTTTTTTGAAGCCTTTGCCAAAGCCGCGTCAGAGCCTGGACAATCAGAAAGTTCTGTCATTGCGGGCATGACCGACGATGGGAGTCATAAGGCGCTTCGCGCACAGCTCACTGCGTCTCTGGAGAAGACGCCCGGCTTCGCAGAGTCCTGGGAAAAGCTTCGCAAGTCGTCCCAGCGATTGGGCAAAGAGGTCGAAGTTTTAGGCGAAGAAGCCTCTAAGCGGGACGCCTCAAGCGATCCCACTGTTCAGAGCACAGAAGAAACCGCCGCAAGTGTCGCAAAGAAGCTGGAATCTCTTCCGGGCCAGGAACCGGGCAAGGACTTCCTGAAGGAAGTTGGCGCGGCTCTGCAGCGTCTGGTGGACCGTTTCCATGATTTTTTTACCAAAGATCGAAAGCAGGGCCAGGAGCAAAGTCGCGATAACAGCCCGAGCCCCGAGGTCTAAAAACAATGCACCAGTTCATGCGGCTCCTTAGAGCGTCACGGCCCTTCCGGGCGGTCATCATGACAGTCGTTTCCCTTGGGGGAACTATGGGATCCGCCTATGCCGGAACCACGGCAGACAGCGTGAGCTGGAGCAACCTGAGTGCGGGCGACGACTGGTCCGCCCGCGTGCTCGACAGTCTCTTTCCGATGTCAGGGGGTACAGAGACAGCCACAGGCACAATGCTGCAGTATATTTCGGCTTATGCGATGCTGATTGCAGCGTTCTGGATCAGCTATGCCTCCATCCTGCAGGTTCATAAGACAGCAGAGAGCGGGAAGATTTTCTCTGCAAGTTTCTCGGGGTGGGTGCCGCTGCGCGTTGTTGTAGCACTCGGCCTGATGGTGCCGATCCCTGCAAATGGAGGCTTCTCGGTCGGGCAGGCGCTCGTCGTGCAGGGTGCGAAAACGGCAATCGGGATGGCTCGCAACCTGACGGATGTTGTGGCCAAATCCATCGGCCCGGATGCTTTGCCCCTTGCCGAACCAATTATACCGGGGACCCGACCGGTCGTTATGGCGGTGATGGAAAGCGAACTGTGCCGCGCTCTGGTCAATAAGGCCTCAAACAATCCTGACCTCATGCCCGAACCCAAGATTTCCAATCCCGGGAACGGTTCGCCCGTGACCGTCGATTACAGCCTTGCGGTCGGCGAAGCGACGGCTGCGGTAACGTGCGGCAGTATTTCGGTCATGATCCCACAGCAGCTCGAACAGCAGATGCTCGGTTCAAATCTCGATTTGTCGGATGTCGCAACTAAGCAGGTCCAGGCGCTGCAGAATCTGATCAGCGCGGTGCGCACGCCCATGTCCTCTCTCGCGGATACGATATGGCAGACCCGGGACGTGACTGCCCTGCGCTCTATGGATGGCGTACTGACTGCGCAAAATACGTCCTATTCGAGTGCGCTGAGTGAAGCGGCCACTGCCATGATCAGCAAGATCCGCGCGCAGTATTCTTCAGATGGCAACGGCTCGAATGATGCCGGATACGTGGCGATGAAAAACCTCGGATGGAGCGGCCTGGGAGCTTACTACCTTGAGATCTCCCGCCTTAATGCAGAAGTGCTGTCCATGTCCTCCATTGTCCCCTCGGTCACGCAGCCAAGCTGGCAGGGATTGGGGTCCTTTCTCTCCAAAGATCTTGCGGGTCCAATCACGGCAATCGAACAGTATCAGGCTGCCGAGGAGCAGAAGCTCTCCACGTCAGATAGTCCCAGTGCGCCGAACGGGGCGACAAGGCTCTTCAGTAGTGCGGCTTTGCCCAGCTCCGGGCAATCCGCTCTGGACCATATACTTCAGGCGCTCGGCATCACGAACGGGGTGATGACGCTGATCGTCAATCATCTCCTCTCGCCAACATCCGGGAGCGACTGGACCGACCCTCTCGGGGCAATGATCGGGCTTGGCCATCTTCTGATCCACACGGCACTGGCAATTATTGGCGGCGCGGCGGTACTCAGTAGCAAGACAGGCGCGGGGCTCGCAACAGCGGCCAATCTTGCGTCGGGGGATGTCCCTGCTGCCATCGCTTCTGCCGGCAGCTTTGCACTGAGCGGTCTGATCAACGCCCTGCTCACGCCCGTCTTTGCGGCGGCGTTCTCCCTGCTCGCGCCCGGCATTACGCTTGCATACGTCCTCCCGATGACACCGTTTGCGTATTGGATGGCAGGCGTCGCGGGATGGTACATCGTCGTGGTCGAAGCCGTGGTAGGCGTTCCGCTGTGGATGCTGGCGCATCTAGTCTTTCAGGGAGAGGGCCTCCATGGCCGCGGAAACCGTGGCTACGAAGTGCTGTTCACAATTGTCTTTCGCCCGGTGATGATGATTTCGGGTCTTGTGCTCAGTTACACGATTTTTGCCTCGATCTCCTGGCTGGTCATGAAGGCTTTTTCGATCGCAACAGGCTTTGTTTTCGAGCGTGGCTGGCTTCTGGACAATTTCATTGGTCTGATTGTCCTGCTCTGCATGTTCGTCACAATGGAGATGAGCATCGCCGTCATGTGCTTCAGGCTGATCTCAACTCTACCCCACCATATCCCTGCGATGGCGGGCATGACGAGTATTGGTCGTGTGGACAGTGACGACTTCAATGACAAGTCGACCGGCCGGGGGATCGCCGCTCCCACAGATAAAGCGGCAAAACTGGCTCGCGATACGGTTTCGAATGTGAGTGCAAGCGGGAACGGGCAGAATACCGTCGACAACAACGATGCCGAGCCAGTAGACTCTACCACCAGAGCTCTCATGCAGATCTCTGGTCGCGCCGAAGATTAGGGAGAACGATGATGGGAGACATTCTAGACTATGATAAGCTCTGCCGCATCACGCAGGCTACCGAAAGAATGGCGAAGGCTGCCGGTCAGTCGGTTCCCCTGGCCGCCTATAATCAGGTTGTAGATCTTCACAACGATCTTGTGCAGCGATACGACGCCCTCGCAGAAAAATACGCGGTGGCTAATCGTGGCCTTGATGAGATGGAGCAGAACCGAAATGAGTGGCAGACTTGGGGGCGCGAAACACGCGACCTGTGGCGAGGCCGAGCTGAGAAAGCTGAAGCGCGTGTTGTCGCACTCGAAGCCGAGCTAAAGGCAAAGGGTAACAGGTCTTGACGGTCATTACGTTGAGGCAAGGTGTTGCGGGCATGGCTTTACTCTGTAGCCTGTCAGCCTGCGCTCACGGCAACATCCGTTCGCTCTCGTCTTACAATGTGCCACCACCACCCAAGGTGAAGCAGCCGCTTTACGATCCTTACGCGCCCTACGGGTCTGCGCCCGTAACCTGGCGTCCTGCGCTGGCGACCCGCGCCGGCACCATTGTCAAACCTAATGATCCGGTCGATCAGGGTGATCGCCCTAATTATGAAAAGGCCGCCTGGTCGATTGACCGCAAAGCCGCCCAGTCCGGGACGTTCTGAGACGTCCCGGAGACTGGCCTTATCGAGGCCAGAGCAGCCGCCCGTCCGAAAGATACTCCGAGAGTTTTCCGGCACGCCCTGTCCGGGCCTGCCAGTTTGAGAAGCCCTGGATAATAAACTGGCTTCCCAGAACAATCGCACAGGCGAGCGCTTCCACACAGGACGCACTGAGCGCAGCCCCCCCGCTCCACATGAGGAGCATCACCCACCAGAGGCTCGCTAGCAGACAGAGCGTGCCATACAGTTGCCCCAGGGTGCGGGTGCGCTTACGGATTGCAGCCATTTGCGGCGACCGGACAGACTGGTCCTCTAACGTCGTCTGATCCACGGGCTGGATCACAGGAACGTCCTGAAGGATCCGAAGACCCTGCTGCGCCGTGCGCAGACCCGGCCTCAGCGCAAAGATAAACGGAAAGACGAGCCATAATGCGGCTCGTCCGGCCCGCTGCTTCACGGTCGGACGACCGCTCACGCGTGAAGGCTCGCGAGAAACGCATCGAGATCGTCTGGCAGTCCCGCCTCAACATGCGGGGTGCCGGTGCGATCCTTCCACACGAAGGTTGGCGTTCCTCTCAGACCGATCGCATGAGCGGCAGAGAGATTTAGCATCAGGCTGGCGCCCGCCGTGTCGGATGTTGTGTGGCCTGGAACAGCATGGCCAAGGTCATCGATCTGGTTCCAGAGTGCAGCCATGTCATGCTGCTTTGCAGAGAGCATCTGCTGCGCAGCCGGCGTACTGGCGCCCTTGTTCTCATGATCGTTGATCGAGACCGGTACGATCGCAAGCTGTAGCCGGCCGGAAGCAACAGCGGGCTTGAGGGCCGCGTAGGCACGGGTCGAGAACGGGCAGAGCGGATCGATGAACATATAGACGCGGGGTGCCGTGTCCTGCCCCTCAAGCCCGAAGGCAACCGCCTTCACGCGCTCAACAGGATCCACTGCAGGAGGTGCAGACGTCGCTGAGGGCGCGCCCGGCCTTGAGCCCTGACCTGAGCCAGAGGGAGTCCATTGCACGGTCGGGATCGCACCCGGGATCGATGAGACCTGATCGCGCGTGATGTTATGGCCGGTCGCATCCCACATGACCCCTCCGATTTCGGCCAGATGATCGGGCGTCAGGTAAAAGACACGGAACTGCGTGCCGCTCCGGGCGAAGACCGCCTCAAGACCATGTTCGGATTTGAGCCGATAGAGTTGTGCGCCCTGGCTCGCAAGGCGGGTCAAAGCAGGTGAGGCGGCAATATCGGCGGCGGGCAGCGTTGGCCCCATCTCCGGCATAACAGGTACAGGCCGTGACGGGGGGGAGCCACCGGTAGCATGGATTGGCTCGGCGGCAGGGCAGGTCGAGGCTCCGAGGGCAACAGCCGGGAGCCCGAGCATCAGCATCGGGATGAAAGAGCGCATGGGTTTGATCCTCCTGCGGACATCATAACGGGCGCACATGTGAGTGCGATCCGAGCGTGTCAATCAGACTCGTGTTCGCACTCACATTCGGATCGGTCAGACTATGGGGAGGTACTTTCTAAAGGATTCTGCACCATGCGCCTTCGCTTCTGGCTCGCCGTCTGTGTCTCGCTGGCGGCTCTTCCGGTCTCCCAGGCCACAGCACAGCATCTGGCGCCGGAGCAGCTGGACAGGCTGTCGCAGGAGCGTCAGTCGGAGATCGGTTCCCGCAACTGGGGTCCGCCCCCGACAGTCACGCAGGCCCCGCAGACGCTGCATGCCACGCCGGTTCCCGTGACCTGTCGCAGTCCCGCCCACGACTTCGAGCCGCTTTTTGCCGAGCCGCGTCGTGGTGCGGTCCATGTTGGAACAGCCGCTCCGCAGATCGCGGTGACGGACACGGTCTTTCAGGGCTGGCGGCAGGTTCTGCGCTCGGGGACGACGTTTGCCTGGATCCCGGAGGCCGATGTCGTGGCCTATCGCCCGCTCGTGGACGGCGCGTCCCGGGCCTGTGTTGTCTCTGGTGAGAACGCGGCCGGGATGGTCCTGTTTACGCATCCGGCCAAGTGAAAGCCTTCCCGGTTCTGACGCTACTGACCCTCGGCGTGAGCAGTCCTGTCACTGCTGCGTTCGGGGCAGTGCCTGAGCAGATCGTGCCGACCAACCCGGAACCCGGTTCGCCCGTCTTTACGCGGCCCTCGACCGCGACGACGACTGGCGGGACCACCGCCACATCCTCGTATCAGGGCGCCTGGGGCACGGCGGATGCGTATGGGACGCTGATGGCACAGACCTATGGGGCAGACGCGGTGGCTGCGGCGCAGGCGGCCGGGATCAATCCGGACACTCTGGCGGCGTTCGGGCAGATTGAAAGCCATTTCCAGAATGTCGGGAATACGTCCTCAAGTGCACAGGGGGTCTGGCAGGTCACGGATGGCACCTGGAACCAGTATGCCTCAGAACTCGGTCTGAGTGCCGCGGACCGCGCCGATCTCGTCGCCCAGGCCAAGGTGGCGAGCGCCATCATCAGCGATTACGCGTCCGCCGTGAGTCGCTCGACAGGCGCACCGGCCACCGGAACGCAGGTCTATGGCGCCTACATGTTCGGCACCAAGGCCGGCGCGGCCATAGCAACCGAATCAAATGCGAGCACGCCGCTCAGCCAGTATGTCTCCGCCAAAACGCTCGCGGCCAACAATATGAGCGGCTGGACGGTGGGTCAGTACCAGCAGACGGTGGCCAGCCGCATGGGCAGCGGGGCTTCGGAGGCCGTCACAGGGGGCGTTTGCGGGAGGGGGCGGAATCCTACGCTAAGGATTTGGGCCAGCGATATTCCCCGGTTAGATTGATGTG